>CALDUK010000029.1 GCA_937924905.1 uncultured Paracoccaceae bacterium
GTTATCCCGCCGACCCAGCACGTTATAAACGCTGACGATGGCTTCCAGATAGGGCAACAAATCTGCCTGTGGCAGCCAGTCCCGCAACACTTTCCCGATCATAGGTGTCCGGCCCAGACCGCCACCGACGATCACCTCAAAGCCGGGCTCGCCCGCATCGTTCCGCACCATACGCAAGCCAATGTCATGGGCCTTGGTCACAGCCCGGTCATTGGGCGCGCCGGTGACAGCAATCTTGAATTTGCGCGGCAAGAACTGAAACTCGGGGTGATCCGTCGACCATTGCCGGATCAATTCAGCCACTGGGCGAGGGTCCGCGATTTCATCTGCCGCTGCGCCAGCGAAATGATCAGATGTCACATTCCGAATGGTGTTCCCACTGGTTTGCAACGCATGCATTTCAACATCTGCCAAAGCTTCCAGAATGTCTGGCACATCCTGCAACTTGGGCCAGTTGAACTGAATGTTCTGCCGCGTGGTGAAATGGCCATAGCCCTTGTCCCAACGGTCTGCGATCATCGCCAATTGCCGCATCTGACCGCTGTTCAGCGTGCCATAGGGGATGGCTACGCGCAGCATATAGGCATGCAATTGCAGATAGAGCCCGTTCATCAAACGAAGCGGTTTGAATTCGTCTTCGGTCAGGCTGCCATCAATCCGCCGCGCGACCTGCCCACGGAATTGTGCAACGCGTTCGCGGACAAAAGCTTCGTCGAAGTCATTGTATTGGTACATGGGTCTGCTCGCTTAAAGCTGGCTGGGTTTGGTGGCTGGCGAAGCTTCTTGCTTGCCATGCGCATAGTTGGACGGACCACGGGTCCGGAACGCTTCCCGAAAATGCACCGGGGCAGGGCCTTCCGGGGTGGATTTGGCATCCGCCAGATAGGGTCCGACAATGATATGCGGCTGACCGACAGCGTGCAGCAGTCGGTCTTCGGCAATCGCCTCATCTTCGATCAACTCGGCTTCCGAAATCTGCCGGGTCCAGCTGTCATCGGCGGACAGCCAAACGGCCTCGCCATCGAAAAGATCATTGGCGGCCACAACTTTCGGTGTAAACGGACGGCGGCTCATAGCGCGACCTCCTCACTCAGCGGTTCAATCTGTTCCAAAGCGTGGCGCGGGGCCAAACCGAATAGCATCAGGACTGGCCCATCCAAATCCGCCTGTTCCAGATCATTGACCAGATCGCCCAAGCGCGTCTCGACCACTTGCTGGTTGGCGCGCGATGCATTGGCAACCGCCGTTACGGGCGTGTCGGGGGACGCTTCATGCATCATCAGCCGGCCCTGCAAAAACCGCGCAGCCTTTTTGCCCATGTAAATCGCGGCGACCTCACCCGGTTTGGCCAAAGCGCGCCAATCCTGATCGGCATAGCCCGCCACATCGTGGCCGGTGATCAACCGCACCGACGAATTCCGACCGCGACGTGTCAGGCTTTGCCCAATGCTCGCAACCGCCGCACTGGCCGAGGTGATGCCGGGCACAATCGTATAAGCCACATCGCTGGCAAGGCAGGCATCAATTTCTTCATCCAGCCGCCCGAACACGGTTGCATCTCCGGACTTTAACCGCACCACATGCGCGCCGTTCAGCGCATGCTCTACGATGATCCGGTCGATATGATCCTGTGGAGTAGACGGCCCAAACCCTTCTTTGCCGACGTCGATCACTGTGGCCTCGCGGCGCGCAAGTTCCAGGATTTCGGGCGTCACCAGCCGGTCATGGATGACGACATCGGCCTCGTGCAACACGCGCCGCGCTTTCAACGTCAGCAATTCCGGGTCGCCTGGCCCCGCGCCAACAAAAGTCACGCGCCCCGCTTCGGCCTCTTTCGACACATGCGCCGACAACAGACCGTTTAGCGTGTCCTGCAACCCGTCTTCACCAGTCTCGTCAAACGACTTCGGCCCGGCGTTGAAATAGTAATCCGACCAAAACGCCCGGCGCGGCGCACCGAAGGGCAAGACATCGACAGCTTTACGGAATGTCTTGCCAACACGCGCCAAGACACCAAGGCTGCGAGGCAGGCGGCTTTCAAGGTCTGCCTTGATCGAACGCGCCAGCACCGGCGCGGCCCCTTCTGTTCCGATCGCAATTGTCACCGGGTCCCGGTCTACAATCGCGGGTGTAATAAACTGAGACTGTTCCAGATTATCGACCCAATTGGTCAAAGCCCCGTCCGCCTGCGCCAGACGCGTGACCCGCAAATCTTCGGCCGCATCGTCATTCGCGGCATAAAAAAGCGCTGCACAAAAAGCATCGCCCGGCTCCTGCGCCCGGCGGATCAGTGTCAAACAACCGTTTTCGGCCCAGGTTTCGATCTGATCTTCAAACTGATCAGCCACAACCGTGATCCGCGCTTCTGTCTTCAAAAGGAGCCGCAACTTGGCCACAGCCGCCTCGCCGCCGCCGGAAAGAACAACGCGTCTGCCGCTGACGGCCAGGAAGATCGGGAAGTGTTGCATGCTAAGCCTCTTTTCTTGGGTAAACATATAGAACAAAATTCCCAAAATGTGCAGTACAGGCTTGCGGATAAGAACAAATGTTCTATCTGGATGCGGGATAAGAAGAAAATTCCACAAAATGCTAAAGGTTAGGAATGTCGGTGCGTATAGATGATCTAGACAGGAAAATACTGCGCGAACTACAGCGCGATGCGGGTCAATCCCTGGACGATATCGCCAAGTCGGTGGGGTCGTCGAAGACGCCGGTTTGGAATCGTATCCGCAAGATGCGCGAAAACGGGGTGATCGGGCAGCAAACCGTTGTTTTAAATGCGGAACTTCTTGGTTTTGAAGCCTGCTTTTTCGTTCTGATCCGCACCTCGGAACACGAGGCCGATTGGCAGGCCCGTTTCCTGGCCGCCCTGCGCGCCCGGCCCGAGGTTCTGGAAGCCCACAGGCTGGCAGGCGATATCGATTATATTCTGAAAGTGCGGGTTCGAAATGCGCGGGCGTATGACGAATTCTACCAAGCGCTCATTTCCGAAGTGAACATTTATAACGTCACCGCCTTGCTTTCGATGGAACAGATCAAATCCACGATTGCCTTGCCTATTTGACCGCCACGTTGATCCGATCAAACCCGTGGAAATGGTAAAGATCCGCCACATTGGGTGGTTCCGTGATCGTCAGGTCGGGGCAGCGCGCAAACAGAACCGGAATAGCGATCTGAAGCTCCAGTCGGGCCAGTGCGGCGCCCGCACATGAATGAATGCCCGCCCCAAAGCTGACATGGCGTCTTCGCGGACGGAACGGATCGAAGATCTCGCCATCCGGCCAGACTGCATCGTCGCGATTGGCCGAGGCCAGCAAACACCCGATCTGACCGTTCTTCTTGAAAGCTGTGCCTTCGATCTCGCAATTTTCATAAACGTAGCGCGTGAACATATGCAGCGGTGGGCGATAGCGCAGACTTTCTTCCACCGTTCCGGCAATGAACTCGGGCGCGATGGCCTCGATGCGCCCGGGGTGGTCTGCCAGTAAGGAAATAGCATTGCCCAGTGCATGCGCAGTGGCTTCATGGCCGGCATTGATCAACAGGATGGCCAGCGACAAAAGTTCCGGCTCGGACAGTCCGCCGGATTCATGCAGTTCCAATAGCTGTGACAGAAAATCATCTGTTTTGCGCGTGCGCCGTTTGTCCAATTCACGACGCATGAAATGCATGATCTCTTTTGCGGCGTCATTCGCGTCTGCTTCAATCTCGGCGTCGCGGCGGGCCTGATACATAGCAACGATGCGGCCGGACAAGGTCTGCACCTGCATGGCATCCTCAGGCGCAATCCCAAGAAACTCGCCGATGGTCAGCACGGCAAGCGGTTTGGCATAGGCCTCGATCAGATCAAACTCACCTTCGGGAAAATCATCAATCAACCGATCCGCAAGTTGGCTGACCGTGGGCGCAATCATGGCAATCCGCGTGCCTTCAAAGCCTTTCAGCGTCTCGCGGCGCAAACGCGAATGGGTCGGTGGTTCCAGTTCCAAAAGCGAATGGGCCTCAATCTCGGCAAATGCGTCCAGATGCGCACCGACCGGTGTTTGCAGAACGTCTGGCACAGCGCGGCCCAGTGACCTGTGCTTCATAACCTGATCCACAACGGAATGGGTTGTGGCCATGATCATGTTGTAGTCTTTCCAGAACACAAAGTTCCCAAGCGACCGCAATTTTGCATAGAACGGGTAAGGGTTTGCGACAAACTCAGGTGCCGACGGGTCTTGCTGAATCGTCGGGATATAGGATGCAAGCTGGCTCATTTTTTGAATGAAGCCCAAAATATATCGATCAAACAACCAGACCTTTTGGACAGGTCAGAAACCGGCACAGTCGCAATTTTTATCCCAGGCTGAATTTTTCCCCCCATTCCCGGGCTTGAGACCACGGGCACTCTATAGCAAAGTGCCGCCGGACGAGCAGGGACCATGCGGAAGGTAAAATCATGAGCGGCTTACTGGCCCTTTTGGACGATGTTGCAGCTATTGTTAAATTGACGGCAACGCAGGTCGATGACTTTGCCAGTCAGGCCGCCAAGGTGGGCGCCAAAGTGTCTGCCACCGTACTGGATGACGCTGCAAAAGCCGGGGCCAAGGCCGCAGGTGTCGTCATTGACGACGCCGCCGTCACACCAAAATACGTCACCGGACTGCCCGCCAAGCGCGAATTGCCCATTATCTGGAAAATCGCCCGCGCCTCGTTTTTCAACAAGCTGGTCATTTTGCTGCCTGCTGCCCTATTGCTGGATATCTTTCTGCCTTGGCTGGTGACGCCGCTTCTTATGTTGGGGGGCTGTTATCTCTGCTTTGAAGGGGCCGAGAAAGTCTGGAACTGGCTGCATCCCCATCCCGAAAGCCACGCGCAGGAGGCCGAAGTGCTGGATGCCGCGCATCTTGAAGAAATGCGCGTGAAAGGGGCGATAAAAACCGACTTTATCCTGTCCGCCGAAATTATGACCATCTCGCTTGCCGCCATCGAAACCGACAGCCGCCTGTCGCAAGGGCTCGTCCTGGCGGTGGTTGCCATAGGCATCACAGCCCTTGTTTATGGTGCCGTCGCCCTTTTGGTGAAAATGGATGACGCCGGGCTGCGGTTGGCGCAAATAGGACCTTCCGACCTTGTCAGGAATTTCGGGCGTGGTCTGGTAAAGTTCATGCCGACCTTGATGATGATCATTTCTTTCATCGGCACCGCCGCCATGCTTTGGGTGGGCGGAAACATCATCGTCCATGGGCTGCATAACCTTGGGATCGATTGGCCATACGAGCCGATCAAAAACATCGCCAAATCCGTTGGTGGCGAAAACGGCTTTGTAAAATGGGCGGTCACGGCCGCGCTTGATGGCGTGCTGGGCATCATCCTTGGGTTGGCCCTTATGCCGATTGTCAATCGCGTGATCGTGCCAGTGTTCTCGGTCTTTTTCCCTGAAAAGAAGGCGATGGCCCACTAAGACCGCTGGGGTTACGACCGTCCGCGCCCTTCGAACCTTGGCAACATGGCCGAAAAGTCGCGGCCATGGCCGTCTTCGTCTTCCACAAACCGGGCATACAGCTCAGAGGCTTTGGCCCCCATGGGCGTGTCGGCATCGGCCACTTTGGCGGCTTGTTGCGACAAGCGCAGGTCTTTCAACATCAGTTCGGCGGCAAAACCGGGCTGATAGCCGTTGTCCGCCGGCGAAACCGGTCCAACCCCCGGGGCCGGGCAATACGCGTTCATCGTCCAGCTGTACCCGGACGACGTTGAAACCACATCGAACATCGCTTGCCGGTCAAGACCCAGCTTGTCGGCCAGAGCAAAGGCCTCACATGTCCCGATCATCGTCACGCCCAGGATCATGTTGTTGCAGATTTTCGCCGCCTGCCCATTGCCAGACGCGCCGCAATGCACGGCCTTTTGGCCCATGATGTCGAACAACGGCAAAGCGTCGCGGTAAGCGTCTGCGGCACCGCCGACCATAAAGGTCAGCGTTCCCGCATCCGCCCCGCCAATCCCACCCGAAACCGGCGCGTCCAGCGCGCGCAAACCGGCCGCTTCGGCCTGACCGGCCACGGCCCGCGCGCTTTCGACATCAACGGTCGAACAATCCAGCAGCACCGCGCCTGCGTCCATCACAGGGATGATCTGATCGGCGACCTGACGCAAAATCGCGCCATCCGGCAACATGGTAATCACAACATCGGCCCCATCCACCGCCTCTGCCGCACTGTCTGCGAAGGCAACACCAGACGGCGCGGCGGTGACGACATCAAAGCCTGTCACCTCGTGCTTGGCCTCGGCCAGGTTCCGGGCCATCGGCGCGCCCATATTCCCAAGCCCAATAAACCCGATTTTCATGGCCTGTCCTCCAACGTCCATTCCTCTGCCCCCAACGGCATCAACATCACGGCGACCTCGGGCTGCGTCGCGCCATCGACGGTCGGATGTGCCCAGGCGGGTGATTTGTCCTTGTCGACGATCAGCGCGCGAATGCCTTCCTGAAAGTCGCCCTGTTCCGCAACCCGGTGACTGAACCGGTATTCGTTCCGCAAGGCTTCTTCTATCTGATCGCGAGCGCGCGCCCGGTGTATCAGTTCGACCGCCGCCGCCATGGCCAGCGGGGCGTTTCGCCCGAACGCGTCCAACGTCGCTTTCGCCCAATCCGATCCATCGGCGCGAAGCGCATTCACAATATCCCGAAGTGTCTCGCCGCCGAAAGCTGCGTCGATCTGTGATTGTGCCTGTGACAAAGACGACCCCGGCGCGTCTTCGGTGGCGGCGTCAATTCGCGTCCAATCGCCTGTTTCTTCCAGCCCCGCGATCAGATCCGGCCACGCGGCTTTGGGCACATAATAATCCGCAAAGCCTGCGTAAATCGCGTCGCCCGGTCCCATCCTGTGCGCGGTGGTGCCCAGATATTCGCCCAAACGCCCGGGCGCGCGTGCCAGTATCAACGTCCCCCCCACATCCGGGGTCAATCCAATCCCGCATTCCGGCATGGAAATCTGGCTGCTTTCACACACCACCCGGTGCGAGCCATGGCAACCAACGCCAACGCCGCCGCCCATGGTGAACCCGTGCAGGAACGTCGCCACGGGCTTGGGGAAATGGAAAAGCGCTGCGTTCAGCCGGTATTCATCCCGCCAGAATTGCCGCGCCAAACCAAAGTCACCCGCACACATGGACTGATAGATGCCTATCAAATCGCCACCCGCCGAAAACGCCCGGTCACCCGTGGCATCAAAGACCAGCATCCGAACGTCATCATCGGCGGCCCATTCCGGCAGGATGGCGGCAATCGCGTTCACCTGTGCATGGGTCACGGCGTTCAGGGCATGCGGACGGTCAAGCGTGATCCGCCCCGCATGGCCCGTCTTGCGGATATGGATATCGCTCATGCCAGAAGGCTCCGCGCCACGATAAGCCGCATGATCTCATTCGTGCCTTCCAAAATGCGATGTACCCGTAAATCGCGGACGATTTTCTCAATCCCGTAATCGGCCAGGTACCCGTACCCGCCGTGCAATTGCAGACAGGCATCCGCCACGCGCGACGCCGCTTCGGTGACAAACGCCTTGGCCATAGCGCTTTGTTTGGTGGCGTCTGGCTGATTTGTATCGTTTGCCCAAGCCGCCTGGCGCAAAAACACGCGCGCGGCCTGCAATTCAATCTCGCAATTGGCCAGTTGGAACTGAAGCGCCTGAAATTGGTCCAAACTGCGCCCGAAAGCCTTGCGCTCCTTCACATAGACCAATGCCTTGTCCAAAGCCGATTGCGCGGCTCCAAGTGAACAGGCAGCAATGTTCAAACGCCCGCCATCCAGACCCGCCATCGCATATTTGAAACCGTCGCCTTCGACCCCCAAAAGGTTGTCGGCCGGGACGGTGCATTCATCCAGTTGTACCTGACGGGTCGGCTGGCTGCGCCATCCCATCTTGTCTTCCAGCCCGCCAAACGACAGACCTTTCGCCCCGTCTTCGATCAACAGCGCCGAAATGCCCGCCGGGCTGTCATCGCCCGTGCGCGCCATAACGATATAGGCGTCCGAATATCCGCCACCGGAAATAAACGCCTTGGTGCCGGTCAGTTGCCAGCCCGCATTCGTGCGCTGGGCTTTGGTTTTCAACGCTGCCGCATCCGAACCAGAACCGGGTTCAGTCAGGCAATAGGACAAAATGGTTTCCATACGCAGTGAAGGGGCCAGCAACCGCGCTTTCAACGCCGCACTTCCATGCTGGGCAATCATTCGCGCGCACATATTGTGAATCGACAGAAACGCCGCAACCGATGCGCAGGCTTGCGACAAGCCTTCGAACACCAATGTCGCGTCCAGCCGCGACAGTCCCGAACCGCCCTGGTCTTCGTCCACATTCAATCCGCCAAACCCAAGCGCAGCCATCTCGCGCCAAAGTTCTTTCGGAATGGTCCCCTCAGCCTCCCAGGCCCGCGCGTTGGGGGCAACTGCATCGGCACCAAACTGCACTGCCGTTTCAAAGATTGCAGCCTGCTCTTCGCTCAATGCAAAATCCATGGGGCCTCCTTAGCTGAACGTTCGTTCACTAGAGCGGCAACCCAGGCAAGTTTCAAGCATCTTGCCTAGCCGGTCTCGCCCAGTTCGAAGGCGGCGGCCATCAATTCGCGGGTGTATTCCGTCTGCGGATCGTCAAAAATCTGAGCCGCATCGCCCTGTTCCACAACATCACCACGCTTCATCACGATCACCTTGTGGCTCAGCGCGCGCACCACTTTCAGATCATGGCTGATAAACAGATAGGCCAGCCCGTATTTCTTCTGAAGGTTCCGCAAAAGCTCGACGATCTGAACCTGCACCGTCATATCCAACGCGCTGGTCGGTTCATCCAAAACCACCAGTTTTGGTCGCAAGATCATCGCCCGGGCAATCGCCACGCGTTGGCGCTGACCGCCCGAAAACTCATGTGGATAGCGATGCATGGTCGCCGGGTCCAAGCCGACCTCGGCCATGATTTCGGCCACCATTTCACGGGTGTCCCGGTTTGGGTCCACCTGGTGAATCGTCAGACCTTCGGAAATAATTTCCTCAATCGTCATTCGCGGGCTGAGCGAACCATAAGGGTCCTGAAACACAATCTGCATTTCAGACCGCAGGGGGCGCAATTGCTTTGACTTCAGGCCCTGAATGTTCTGGCCCTGAAATACCACTGGCCCTTCCGACGAAATCAACCGCATGATCGCCAGTGCAAGCGTGGTTTTGCCTGACCCGCTTTCGCCAACAATCCCAATCGTTTCGCCGGCCCGCACCGAAATCGTTGCCGCGTTCACCGCCTTGATGTGACCGACAGTACGTTTCAAAAGGCCACGCTGAATGGGAAACCAGATGCGCAACGCGTCGGTTTCCGCAATCGTCGGCGCGTCGGGGTCCACCGGGTCGGGCACGCCGGTCGATTCCGCGCTCAGCAGCGTCTGTGTGTAAGGATGCTGCGGATTGTCAAAAATCTCGGCCGTGTTGCCATGTTCGACAATCTCGCCCGACTTCATCACATTCACCCGGTCGGCAAATTTACGCACGATCCCAAGGTCATGGGTGATGAACAACATCGACATGCCGCGTTCGCGCTGGATGCGTTCCAGCAGGTCCAGGATTTGCGCCTGAATGGTCACATCCAAAGCGGTCGTCGGTTCATCCGCAATCAGCAATTCGGGGTTGTTTGCCAGTGCCATCGCAATCATCACCCGCTGGCGCTGACCGCCTGACAGTTGATGCGGATAACTGGCCAGCCGGCGCTCTGGCTCGACAATGCCAACCTCATGCAGCAGCTCCAGTATCCGGGCCCGCGCGTCTTGGCCGGTCATCCCCTGGTGGATCAACAGAGACTCGGCCAATTGCTTTTCAATCGAATGCAACGGGTTCAGCGATGTCATCGGCTCCTGAAAAATAAAGCTGATGTCATTGCCCCGCACCCGGCGCAGTTCTTTTTCGGACGCCCCAACCATTTCGGCCCCGTCATAGGTGACCGACCCGCTGATCTCTGCACTGTCGGGCAAAAGCGACACAGTGGACAAAGCCGTCACCGATTTGCCCGACCCGCTTTCGCCCACCAAAGCAACCGTCTCGCCCTTGTTCAAATCGAAGGACACACCTTTCACCGCATGGGTCACCGCCCCATCCTGGCGAAACTGCACGTGCAAATCGCGTACCTGAAGAAGGGGGCTCATGCGAAAGTCTTTCTTGGGTCAAACGCGTCACGAACGCCTTCGAATATGAAGACCAGCAAAGACAGCATGATCGCAAAGGTAAAAAACGCGGTAAACGCCAGCCAGGGCGCTTGCAGGTTTTGCTTGGCCTGCAACGTCAATTCCCCCAGCGACGGGGCCGAAGACGGCAGGCCGTAGCCCAGAAAATCCAGCGAGGCGAGCGCGCCAATGGTGCCGGTGATGATAAACGGCAAAAGCGTCAGCGTGGCCACCATTGCATTGGGAAGCATGTGCCGGAACATGATCGTCCAGTTCGACACGCCCAAAGCCCGCGCTGCCCGCACATATTCAAAGTTCCGCGCCCGTAGAAATTCGGCCCGGACAACGCCCACAAGGGCAGGCCAGCCAAACAGGATCGACAGAAAGACCAGCAGCCAGAAACTTCGCCCGAACACTGCAAACATGATGATGATCACGTAAAGCGATGGGGTGGACCCCCAGATTTCCAGAACCCTCTGAAAAATTAGATCCAGCCACCCGCCAAAATAACCCTGCACCGCGCCCGCGATAATCCCGATGACAGCGGCCGCCCCGGTGACAATCAGCGTGAACAGGATTGACAAACGGAACCCATAGATCACGCGTGCCAGCACATCACGCTTGGTATCGTCCGTGCCCAGCCAGTTGTTTTGATCAGGTGCAGACGGCGCGGCCCCCTGTATGTCGACAATCGTGTCGAATTTATACGGGATCAGCGGCCAGATCACCCAGCCCGCCTCGACAGGTTCGCCCAAGGCGGTGCCCGTTTCCTCGACTTCCGCCAGCAATCCTTCCGGATCGTCATAACAATCAATGACGCCGCCTGTGACGATCAGGCACTGAATATCGTCATACTGATATTGCGCCTCAATCGGCAGATCACCCCCAAAGGTTGTCTCGGGATAGAATTTGAAGATCGGCATGTAATACGCGCCGTTGTGCTTCACCAAAATCGGTTTGTCATTGGCGATGAACTCGGCAAGCAGGCTTAGCCCGAAGAGAACCGCAAAGATAATCAACGACCAGAACGCCCGCCGGTTTTTTCTGAAATTCCGCCACCGGCGCTGGTTCAGGGGCGACAGCCAGGTCCGTTCCTTTTCCGGGACCACGACCGGGATAGGGCGATTGCCAAGTGGCACGTCGGCGATATCTTCTCGCAAGGCCATGGCTCAGACCTCCCGTTTTTCGAAATCGATGCGCGGATCGACGATCACATACATCAGATCGGAAATGATACCGATCAAAAGCCCGATCAGGCTAAAGGCGAAAAGCGTGCCAAACACCACCGGATAGTCGCGTGCCACAACTGCCTCAAAGCCAAGCCGCCCCAAGCCATCCAGCGAAAAGATCGTCTCAATGATCAGCGACCCACCAAAAAAAATCCCGATGAACGCGGCGGGAAAGCCCGCAATAACAATCAGCATCGCATTTCGGAACACATGGGCATACAGCACGCGGCTTTCCGACAAGCCCTTCGCCTTGGCGGTGACCACATATTGCTTTTTGATCTCGTCCAGAAAACTGTTCTTTGTCAAAAGCGTCGAAAAGGTAAAAGCCGAAATCATCGACGCGGCCAGCGGCAGCGCCAGATGCCAGAAATAATCCAACACTTTGCCGATCAAAGACAGGTCTTCCCAATTGTCCGACGTCAGGCCGCGCAAAGGGAAGATCTGATAGTATGAACCACCGGCAAACAGCACCAACAGCATGATGGCGAACAAAAACCCGGGGATCGCATAAGCGGCAATCAAAACACCCGAGGTCCAGGTGTCAAAGGTTGACCCGTCACGCACAGCTTTGCGAATGCCCAAAGGTATCGAAATCAGATAGGCCAGTAAGGTTGACCAAAGCCCAAGCGAAATCGACACAGGCATCTTTTCCAGCACCAGATCAACAACACTGATCGAGCGGAAATAACTCTCGCCGAAATCAAAACGGATATAGTTCCACATCATCTCGACAAAGCGTTGCCACGCGGGTTTGTCGAAGCCGAACTGCCGTTCCAGATCCTCGATGAATTCCTTGGGCAAGCCGCGCGCGCCCACATACCCGCTGTCGCCCCCATCCAGATCTTGGGTTTCCACATCGCCGCCGCCACCCGCGACAGTTTCAAAAACATCGCCGCCCCCATCCAGACGGGCCAGCAACTGCTCGATCGGACCGCCGGGGACAAACTGGATCAGAACAAAATTGATCAGCATAATCCCGAAAAGCGTCGGAATGATCAGCAACAGCCGTCTGAAAATATAGGCGCCCATCTACTTGAGCGCTCCCGCCGCCTTCAAAGCCGCTTCCTTGTCAGGATTGATCCACCAGAAATCCAGAAACCCTGTCGAAAATGGAGGCAAGTCTTCGGGGCGTTCGTACATGTCATAGTAAGCCACCCAGGCATCGGTCAGCGTCCAGACCGGGATGACAAAGTAGTCATAGCGCATGATCCGGTCGATCGCGCGGATATGCGCGGCCATCTCGTCATAGGTTTCGACATCCAAAAGACTTTCGGCCAAGGCATCTACAACCGGGTTACAATAACCAGCGTCGTTGAACACATCGTCGCGGTCTTCGCAGCCGAACCGCTGCGACAGGCCCGAACTTTCGACCAGCCCAACCGTATAGGCCGCGTCGCGCATGTCGAAATCTTTGTTCTGGGTGCGGTTTTGGTACTGGGCAGGATCAATCCGATTGTACGTGATATTCACGCCCAACGCTTTCAGGTTTTCGACATAAGGCAAAAGAATGCGGTCCATCGACTGCGAATCCTCGATGAACTCAATGTCCAACGTGTTGCCATCGCCGTCGCGCAACATACCGTCTGAACCCAGCGTAAAGCCCGCTTCAGCCATCAACCCGATCGCGGCCCGCAAGTTGCGCCGGTCCAGCGGCCGCTCGCCACTTTCATGGGGCAAAAATGCAGGTTCTTCAAAAATCGCACTGGGCAAGTCCGCGCGGAACGGCTCCAAAAGCTCCAACTCGCGCCCCTCGGGCAAGCCGACAGCCTTCAACCGGTCGTTCTCCCAAAAAGCTTCGCGTTGCTGGAACAGCCCGTATTGCAGATTGGTGTTGGTCCAGGTGAAATTGAACATGCGTCCAATCGCCAGGCGCAAATTCCGGTCCGCCATCTTGTCGTTTTTCATATTGAAGATAAAGCCGCGCGCCGAAGGCAGATTGCCGGTCTGCAAAACGTCCTTCACGACCCTGCCGTCCGTCAAAGCCGGAAAGTCATAAGCCGTCGCCCAGTTGAGCGAACTGTTTTCCTGCCGGAATGTCACTTCGCCCGCTTTGAAACCTTCAAATGCGGCAACAGTATCACCGAAGTACTCGATACGCATAGCATCGTAATTGCCATGACCAACCTTCAGAAAATGGTTCTGGCCCCAATAGTCGGGGTTCCGCTTCAACGTCAAACTGCGCCCGACATCGACCGCGTCGATCATATATTCAGCCGTCCCAGGCCCGGTTTCCAACCGGCTTTCATCCAGCCGCGCGCCGGTTTCGTCGTACCAATGCTTGGGCCAGGCGGGCAGGCCGCCGACCACTGCGATCAGGCTACGGCGCGGCACACCTTCGAAAAAAGTGAACTTGATCTTGTAAGGGTCCAGCAATTCTGCACTTGCGATATTCGCATTCACAAATTGCGCATAGGACGGTGTGCCTTGTTCGCGCAAAAGATTGAACGCAAACAGGATATCGGCCCCCGTCATCGGCGCCCCGTCTGAAAAGGTGACGTCATCACGCAGGTTGAAAATGACCCAATCCTGGCTTTCAGGATATTCCAGCGTGGTGCACAGCAGACAGTAATACGACCCGACCTCATCCACCGTCTGGATCATCATGTCTTCGTAAATGGCCGACGACAGCGCGCCCGGCGTGCCAATCCCGGTCGCATAAGGGTTCATGCTGTCAAACGTGCCGACCACGGCCAGGCTCAGCTCGCCGCCTGTGGGGGCGTCGGGGTTCACATAGTCCAGATGCGGGGCGTCGGGCGCATATTTCAATTCGTCGTATTCGTTGTACCCATGGCTCACAATAATCGTTTCGTGGCTTTCGGCCCGCACCATCCCGGTCAGCGCCAAAAGCGCCGTCAGTCCCAGAAATCCAGCCGAGGCCAAGCGGAGGCGGGTGTCTTTGGCGCGGGGATCAGCCACACGGGTCACCGATGAGCTCATTCTGGACTCCTTCTTTGTAAACAGACTGTAAACCATGTCTGCTAAATTTGTTCCTACTTTTCGAAATGTCGACCGTCTAGCCACCTGACCAATTGGTGATCTGCCGTGTAGTGACAAAAAAGGGCCCGACGTGCACCGTCGGGCCCTCTAATTTGTCTGCCAAATTGACTTATTCGTCCAGGCTATCCAGCCATGCAATGATGTTCGCGCGGTCTTCGACATCGTCAAACCCTGCAAAATTCATCGTCGTGTTGCTTGCATAGCCTTTCGGGTTCTCAAGAAACGCGTTCAGCTCCTCGGGTGTCCAGACATCCGCAACCTCGCTCAGCGCCCCGGAATAGGCGGCAAAACCGTCAGCGGCCCCGACAGCGCGCCCCACAACACCGTAAAGATAGGGGCCTGCGCCGTTCGCACCTTGTTCGACCTTGTGACAGGCCGAGCATTTGCGGAAAAGCTTCGGCCCTTCTGCGATATCTGCACTGGCATAAACATCGGCAAAGGCGACTTCGACGACATCGTCTTCCATCTCTTCGTCCGAACCCGTGTCGATTGTATAGGCCTGATGGTGATCATCACCCTTGTGCTTTGGTTCGTGATAGATGAACTCGGCCGCGAACCCACCCAGCAAAAAGATCAAAAAAGCACCACAAAAACCGCCCAGCAGCTTCGTGAAAGTCATCGTGTCGAACATGTCTCGTCCACTCAGTTCCCAGTTTCGCGCTATGTATCCGCTTCCCTTGCCGTGCATCAAGGGATAAGAGGCGCGACCAATCGCCCTTATTGCCGCAGGCGGATCAAAGACCATGACCGGAACCATCGCATTTCAAGGTGAACTCGGGGCCTATTCTCATCAGGCCTGCCGTGAAACCCGTCCCTCGATGACGGTATTGCCCTGCCGGACGTTCGAAGACGTGATCGACGCCGTGCGCACCGGCAAGGCCGATCTAGCCATGCTGCCGGTGGAAAACACGACCTACGGGCGCGTCGCAGACATTCACCGCCTATTGCCCAAGAGCGGGCTTCACATCATCGACGAAGCTTTCGTGCGCGTGCATATCAATCTTTTGGGTGTGCCGGGTGCGGCGCTGGGCGATGTGAAAAACGCCTACAGCCACCTTGTTTTGCTGCCGCAATGCGCGTCTTTCATGCGCGACCACAACATCACCGGACGCGTCAGCCCCGACAATGCCCGCGCCGCTCGCGAAGTGGCCGAAAAAGGTGACCCGTCCGAAGCCGCCCTTGCCTCGGAACTGGCTGCCGAAGTCTATGGCCTCGACGTGCTGGCCCGCCATGTCGAAGACGAAGACCACAACACCACGCGTTTTCTGATCATGTCACCCAAACCCGACATGACCCGGCGCGGTGATGCGATGATGACCACATTTGTCTTCCGGGTCCGCAACATCCCGGCCGCGCTCTACAAAGCCATGGGCGGTTTTGCGACAAACGGCGTCAACATGACCAAGCTTGAAAGCTATATGGTTGACGGCTCGTTTTCGGCCACGCAGTTCTATGCAGATATCGATGGTCACCCCGACGACCGCGATGTGAAGCTTGCGTTGGAAGAATTGGACTACTTCACGTCCGAGATTCACCTTCTGGGCACTTATCCTTCGGCCATCCAGCGCTAGGTTAAAATCAACCGCCCCGGCGCACGGGGCAAAACGCCCAATGACGAAAGGTACTGGCCGTGGAAAAACTTCTGATGATCTCGGGCGCGCTTCGCCAAGGCTCGCTCAACACCAAACTTGTCCGCGAAGCAGGCCGGCTTTGGGACGGCGACACCGACTTGGCCGACATCAACATGCCGCTTTACAACGGCGATGATGAAGCGGCCGATGGCGTGCCCGAAAAGGCCCAGATGCTGGCGTCCCAAATCACCGCCGCCGGGGCCGTCGTTATTTCGACACCAGAATACAACCAGTCCATTCCGGGGGGGCTCAAAAACGCGCTCGATTGGGTCAGCCGGGTCGATGGCAACCCTTGGGCAGACAAACCGGTTGCCATCATGTCGGCCGCCGCAGGCCGGGCAGGCGGCGCGCGCGCCCAATACGCGCTGCGCCTCGCCCTGAACCCGTTTCAACCCCGGCTTCTTACAGGCCCCGAAGTGATGATCGCCAGCGCTGCCGCCGAATTTGACGCCGATGGCCGGCTGGACAATGACCAATACAGGGCAACCCTGACCGCATTGATGACCAAGCTTGCATCCACAGCCCGTGCCTAAAGCGTGTCGCGGTTGAGCCGACGGCGAAAGACGGCGCGGAAGCGGGGCAGGTTCAAAGCGGATTGCTCTAGCGATTCTTGACGAATTCCAGCCGTTTCTGCGCAATCGCCTCGTTGCGCGCCGCTTTCAGATTGTCGCTCAGCGCCTGTCGTACAAACTCGATATGCGCTTCGACCGCCGCGCGCGCCGCGCCCGGCTCGCGTGCCTGCAAGGCGTTGTTGATCTGACGATGCTGTTCCAGCAGAACGGTCCGCGTCGTGCGTTGCTGGAACATGATCTTGCGGTTGTAAAACACGCCTTCGCGCAAAAGTTCGTACATGGAACGCATCATATGCAGCATCAGCACATTATGGCTGGCCTCTATGATCGCCAGATGGAAATCGGCATCAATCTGCGCCTCATCCGTCGGGTTGCGTTTGCCATGTTCGGCCTCCATCCGGGTGAAAACCTCGTCCACCACCGCCAGATCCGTGTCTGACCCCAGCCGTGCCGCACGCTCGGCGGCCAGACCTTCCATGTCTTGGCGAAAATCAAGATAGTCGAACACCGCCTCATCATGCGCACTGAAAAGCCGCACCAAAGCAGGCGAAAATGCCGATCCCAGCACATCGGCGACGAAAATCCCGGCATTCGCCTTGCTGACCAAAAGCCCCGCATTCTGCAACGCGGCCACAGCCTCGCGCAGCGACGGGCGCGACACACCGAAACGTTCGGACAATTCGCGTTCGGACGGCAGACGCTCGCCAGGGCGCAAAATGCCCCGTAAAATCAGCAATTCAATCTGCTTCACGACCGAATGCGATAGTTTTTCTGGCTGAATTTTCTCAAATGGCATGCCGCGGTTGTGCCGCAAGCCCGGGGTCAGAGCAAGGGTGGCAACCTCAGGCGATCTTGCCCCAAAGGTCGTACTCGCCCGCCTCATCCACCTCGACCGTCAATATCTGACCGGGCTCCAACCCCTCGAACCCGTCATCGATGAATAGGTTCCCGTCAATCTCGGGCGCGTCCGCCTTGGTTCGACACGTCGCCGCCTCGGCATCAATCGCATCAACAATCACTTCAAGCCGCGTGCCCACCTTGGCGGCCAGCTTGGCTTCGGAAATCGCCTGCGCTTTCTCCATGAACCGGTGCCAACGCTCGTCTTTCACCTCGGCGGCGACATGGCCCGGCAGATCATTCGAACGCGCGCCCGCGACATCCTCGTATTGAAAACAGCCTACCCGGTCCAACTGCGCCTCGTCCAGCCAATCCAGAAGCACCTGGAACTCATCCTCGGTCTCGCCCGGATAGCCCACAATAAAAGTCGACCGCAGCGCAATCTCGGGGCAGGTCGCGCGCCAGGCGGCAATCTCGCTCAGCGTCTTTTCCGCCGCCGCAGGCCGCGCCATCCGTTTCAGCGTCTCGGGATGCGCATGCTGAAAAGGAACGTCCAGATAAGGCAGGATCAAACCCTCCGCCATCAAGGGCACCAACGCGCGCACATGCGGGTAGGGATAGACATAGTGCAATCGCACCCAGGCCCCCAGCCCGCCAAGCGCGCGCGCCAAAGGCAAAATGGGAAACTTATCGTCGCGGTCTTTCCAATCGGTGCCAAAAGCGCTGGTATCCTGACTGATCACCAACAGCTCGTTCACGCCCGCCTCAACCAGCTTTTCCGCCTCGCGCACCACCGCCTTGATCGGGCGCGAAGCCAGTTTGCCGCGCATGTCGGGAATAATGCAGAACTTGCAGCTGTGATTGCAGCCTTCGGAAATCTTCAGATAACTGTAATGGCGCGGCGTCAGCGTTACACCGGTCGCGGGCAGCAAATCAACAAACGGGTCCGGCGCAGGCGGCACCGCCTTGTGGACCGCGTCCAGCACTTGCTCATATTGATGCGGGCCTGTCACCGCCAGAACCTGTGGATGCGCGCCTTCGATATAGGCAGGCTCAGCCCCCAGACAGCCGGTGACAATCACCCGCCCGTTTTCGCGCAAGGCCTCTCCGATGGCGTCCAGACTTTCGGCCTTGGCGCTGTCCAGAAAGCCGCAGGTGTTGACGACAACCGCATCCGCGCCCGCATAATCGGGGCTGATTGCATATCCCTCGGCGCGCAGGCGCGTCAAAATCCGTTCGCTGTCCACCAGGGCTTTGGGGCATCCCAATGACACCATCCCGATCGTCGGTTGCCCGTCGCGCGGCGTATCAGGGACACGCGCATTGGCAAGGTCAGGGCGAAGGTCGGGTGGATTTGCAGACATAGGCCCGCAGATACCGACTTTGACCCAAAGCCGAAAGCCCCTGCCGTCTTCTTGGTGAAAATATCCCGGGGGACGCCGCCAAAGGCGGCGTGGGGCAGCGCCCCAATCCGCCTAGCGTCGCCGGTCGCGCCGGTTTGACATGGGCTGGAACGCCACGCTGACATGCGCTTCGCAATAGGGTTTTCCCTGCTGCACCGCCAGACCACAGAACCAGAAATCCTCGGTCGCGGGGTCACCGACCGGCCATTTACAGGTCCGTTCGGTCAATTCCATCAGGCTGATCTTCTTTGCACCCTTTTCAACCTCGCGCACGCTGGCCAAAGTCTCGGGGCTGATCTCGTTTGCCGATGGTTGCGGCGGCAAAGGCTGACCGGCGGGCACAATCGGCTTGCGCGGCGCAACAGTCACTTCGACCACCTTATCAGCAGGTTTGGTCGCGGCTTTCTTGCTGGCAGGCTTTGCGGCTTTCTTCTCGGGCGCAGGTGCGGTCGACCCCGCCCGGTTCGACAGACCCAGGCGATGCACTTTGCCGATCACCGCGTTCCGCGTCACGCCGCCAAGCTCTTTGGCGATCTGGCTGGCCGACTGACCTTCGCCCCACATTTTCTTCAGAGTTTCGACGCGCTCGTCCGTCCACGACATAATCTACCTGCCTTTCACTGGGGCTCTATTCTAATCACCCTAACAGCCGATACAAGCCGTCCGGCCGGTGATGTACCTCAAAACCCACAGTTCTTTCACCCCAAAAAGCGTCGTCGCCGGACAAGGTTAACAAAAACTTGCCGATCCCCCTCGACAACCGTGTTTTCGGGGCCAATGTAGGCGTTATGGCAAAACGACTTCTGACCGAATTTGGCATGGGCACTTCGCTGCGCCGGCAGGATTATACCGAAGCCGCCGTGCGGGCGCTGAAAGATGCGCTTTGGCACAATTCCATCAATCTGGCCGAGTTGTTCGGCGTCGATAAACCTCAAATGCTGCTGACGGTCGAAATCGGCGTTCAGAACCCCGATGCGGTCGATCAGGATGCGCTTAAATTGGTCTTCCCCTACGGCCAGCCAACGATCCGCATCGTCAAAGGCGGGCTCGACGTGCCACGCAACGATGGCGGCAAGCCGACGGTTATCGCAAACGCGGCGATCTCGGTCGCGTTGGACGGGGTCGCGTGATGCAGCGTTTCATTATCGAAATGGGTATGGGCAACGATCTGCATGGGCAGGATTATACCAAGGCCGCGGCCCGCGCGATTGAAGATGCGATACGCCATTCGTCGCTGCCGCTGTTTCCGGCGCTCGGCGTCGATCACGCTGCGATGGACGTGCAAGTGACGGTGGGCGTTCAGGCCCCCGACCAGGTTGACACCGACGCGCTGAAAAAAGGCCTGCCACGCGGCAAAGTACGGGTCAAAGCCGTCGAGGGCGGGTTGAACGTCACCAACCCCGACAGTGGCGAGGTGACTGTCATCGCAACCGCCGCAGTCGAGGCATTCCTCGATCCCGCACTTGCCCGACAAGCCGCAACTGCCGCGTCTTAAAACCTGAACTCAAAACGGAATGCGGGGCCGGGGCCAGCCAACGACAAGCTGCGTCAGCCCCCGACCTCTAAAAGAGACCGCACCATGGGGCTTTTCGCGTCCAGAAGCCCGTCGACGATGTCAAAGTGATGCCGCCCCGGGGCCATGCGCAAGGGCGCGTCCCAGGCCTCGGCCAGCCGGATTGCCTGATCCAGAAACACCGGGCGTTCTTCTGCGCCGACCCACACCGTGACCGGCACATCGGGCGGCGCGGCCAACACCGGGCTTTCGGCGGCGGCTTCGCCCGCGTCCAGCCGAAGGGTATCGTTCATCGCGGTGTCCATCAAAGGCCGCAGGTCGCTGACGGGCGACACGGGCAGAATATGGGCCAAACGCGACCGCGCGTCATCCGTCAGCGCGACCGACGCATCGCCCATCCGCGCCACCAGTTGCCCACCTGCCGAATGCCCGATCAGGCGCACCGGCCCTTGCACCTTGGCGGCCGCATGATTGATCGCATGCGCAATCTCACCGGTGATCTCGCCCAGCCGCGCCTCGGGGGCCAGTGTGTAAGACGGCATCGCCACGACCCAGCCCAGCTCTGTCAGCCCGGTCGCAAAATGCGACCACACCGTCCGGTCGAACCGCATCCAGTATCCACCATGAACAAACACGACCAGACCTTTGGGTTTCCCGGCAGGATAGAACAAGTCCATCTTCTGACGGTCGCCCGCGCCATAGGCTTCATTCAGCCGCGCGCGCCCAATCGCCGCTTCCCGTTCGCGATACGCCCGCGCGTCGGTTTCCCAACGCTCGGGATAGGCCGCACCCTCTGGGATAAAATCAAGGTTCGCATAGTCGATGTCGATGCTCATTCCGGGTGCGTCATCCGCCCGCTGGCGTCACGCGGAACAGACCACCGTTCGGATCATCCGTAATCACCAAAAGCGCACCGTCCCGGTCGACATCCACATCGCGCACCCGGCCCAGCTTGCGCAGATACCGTGCCTCGCCGGTCACCCGGTCGCCGCGCAGCTTCAGGCGCACGATGCCACCCGGATTAAGCGAGGCCGCAACCACATCGCCGTTCCAGCCCTGAAACATCCGACCGTTGTAAAAGGTCATATCCCCGGGCGCGATCACCGGATCCCAGTAATACCGGGGCTCGGCCATGCCGCCGCTGCGGCTGATACCGCGTCCAACCGATGATCCGTTATAGTCAATCCCATAGCTGACAACCGGCCAGCCATAATTCACACCGGGCGATATCAGGTTCAACTCGTCGCCGCCTTTCGGCCCATGCTCCAGCGTCCACAATTCGCCGGTGCGCGGGTGCAACGCAGCCCCTTGCGGGTTTCTGTGGCCATAGCTCCAAATCTCGGGCCGCGCGCCTTCGCGCTGCGTGAACGGGTTCGACCCCGGCACACGCCCGTCAATCGCCACGCGCACCACCTTGCCGACAGTCGTTCCCAGGTTCTGAGGCATCTTCAACTGGTTCCGGTCGCCCACCGTGATGAACGCAGCATTGCCCTTGATCACAATGCGCGATCCGAAATGAATGCCGGCATTCACCCCCGGCGTGTGCACGAAAATATCCCGGAAATTCGACAGCCGGGACGCATCCGCGCTCAGCGTCGCGACGCCCGCGGCCGTTGCCTGGGTGCGCCCGCTCAGGGGTTTGGAATAGGTCAGAAAGACCCGCCGCGAGGTTGCAAAATCATCGGCCAAAGCCACATCCAGCAAGCCACCCTGACCTTTTGCGGCCACACGCGGCGCGCCGCGCACCCGGGTCACTTTTCCGCTGGCGCTGACATGCTGCAAGCGACCGCGCCGTTCTGTCACCAGATACCCGCCGCCCGGCAAAACCGCGATGCCCCAGGGATGATTCAGACCGGATGCAATCTGTTGCACCTGCAACCGCGTGCCATCGCGAATTTCCGGCGCGCGCGTCTGGTTCTTGAACGCTGGTTTAAATCCGGCATTGGGCGCGCCTTGCTGAACCTGCGCAACCGCAGACAGGGGCAGGGCGAAAGCGGCAATAAAAGCGAAAATAAATCTGACCATAAAACCTCTCCTTTGGTCAGATCATACCGCGCTGGGCGCGGGACTAAACCCAAACGCCCCAGAAATTTGTGAAATCACACCCCGTAGATCTGGCACAGGCGGTCAACCGCCGCTTCAGCGCTCAATTCTTCGCTTTCGCCCGTTCGGCGCGAGGTCAGTTCAACCACGTTCTTTTCCAACCCGCGTGGGCCAACGGTGATCCGCCAGGGCAGGCCGATCAGATCCATCGTCGCAAACTTCGCCCCTGCGCGCTCATCCCGATCGTCGTACAGCGGCTCAAGCCCCTTGTTTTCAAGCGCAAGCTGAATGCCATGGCACGCCGCATCGCAAGCACTGTCGCCCTGGCGCAGATTGACAATGCCCGCATGGAACGGCGTCACGCCTTCCGGCCAGATAATACCTTTGTCGTCATGGTTGGCCTCAATGATCGCGCCCAAAAGCCGCGACACGCCAATCCCGTGCGACCCCATATGCACCGGCACCTGATTGCCGTCGCCGTCTTGCACACTGGCCCCCATGGCGTCGGAATATTTGGTGCCAAAGTAAAAGATCTGCCCCACTTCAATCCCGCGTGCCACGCGCCGTTGTGCTTCGGGCACCTCGTTAAAAACCGCGTCGTCATGGGTTTCGTCGGTGCGTGCATACCGCGTTGTAAACTCTTCCAGAATGGACTGACACTGGGCCACATCATCATAGTTGATGTCCCGGTCTCCAAAGCTCAGATCGGTGACCGCGCTGTCATAGAACACTTCGGATTCGCCGGTTTCCGCCAGAACCAGAAACTCATGGGTGTAATCGCCGCCAATCGGTCCGCCATCGGCCCGCATCGGAATAGCCTGAAGCCCCATTCGTTCGTAAGACCGCAGGTAACTGACCAGATGCCGGTTATAGGCATGCAGTGCGTCTTCCCTGGTCAGGTCAAAATTATACCCGTCCTTCATCAGAAATTCGCGGCCCCGCATCACCCCGAAACGCGGGCGGATCTCGTCGCGGAACTTCCACTGAATATGATACAGCGTCAGCGGCAGATCCTTATAGCTTTTCACGTAAGACCGGAAAATATCTGTGATCAGCTCTTCATTGGTCGGACCATACAGCATATCGCGGTCATTCCGGTCGGTGATCCGCAGCATTTCCTGCCCGTAATCATCATACCGCCCGCTTTCGCGCCACAAATCCGCCGATTGCAAAGTTGGCATCAGCATCGGGATATGGCCTGCGCGCACCTGTTCTTCGTGCACGATATTTTCGATCTTTTTCAGAACCTTATAGCCAAGCGGCAACCACGAATAAATGCCCGCGCTGGCCTGTTTGATCATACCGGCACGCAGCATATAGCGGTGGCTGACAATTTGCGCCTCGGCGGGCGTTTCTTTCAACACTGGAAGGAAATAGCGGCTCAGGCGCATGGGGCAGGTGGCTCCGTTTTAAGACGCTTCGGTTTAGGCGCAGCACAGACCACTTGCAACCCGGGCCGACGCGCGCGACATACAAACCATCCATTCCATGCAGAGGCAGCGCCAATGGCACTTCCCGTCGAAACACAGGTCAAATACTGGGGCATTGCGACAGCGGTGTTTTTGCTGGTCATGTGGGCGCTTGGCGACGTCATTCTGCCGTTTGTCCTTGGAATGGCCCTGGCCTATTGCCTGGACCCGATTGCCGATTGGCTGGAAAGCCACGGATTTTCGCGCGGCTGGGCCACCGGGATCATCACGTTCTTCGCCATGCTGTTGTTTGTTCTGGCTGCGCTTTTGTTCGTGCCTTTGTTGCTGGGGCAGGCGGCGGGACTGATCGAAGTCGCCCCCGAAGTGGCCAGCAATCTGCAAACCGCCATGACCGAAAGATTTCCTGAACTGGGTGACGCCAATTCCACCATCCGCCGATCGCTTGCGACGCTGGGCGACACGATCCGGGACCGGGGAGATGAACTTTTGAACGCCGCATTGGCCAGTTTCTCGGGCCTTGTGAATGCGGTCGTGTTGTTCGTGATCGTGCCGGTTGTCGCCTTTTATCTGCTGTACGACTGGGATCGCATGATTGCGCGGATTGATGCGCTTTTGCCCCGTGACCACGCCCCGGTGGTCCGCGACCTGGCCAGCCAGATTGACCGCACCATGGCAGGTTTCGTGCGAGGGCAGGGTACGGTTTGTTTGATCCTTGGCATTTATTATGCCGTGGCGCTGATGGCCGTCGGGCTGAACTTTGGCCTGATCATCGGCTTTATCGCAGGCGCGCTTACCTTCATCCCTTATGTCGGCGCGCTGGTCGGCGGGCTCCTTGCCCTAGGCCTTGCGCTTTTTCAGTTCTGGGGCGACTGGCTGTGGATCGCGCTGGTCTGGGCCATTTTCCAATCTGGCCAGTTTGTGGAAGGCAACATCCTGACCCCGCGCCTTGTCGGCTCGTCTGTCGGCCTGCATCCCGTGTGGCTGATCTTTTCGCTGTCGGCCTTTGGCGCAATGTTCGGCTTTGTCGGCCTGTTGGTCGCGGTGCCGGTTGCGGCCATGATTGGCGTGCTGGTCCGCTTTGCCATCGACCAGTATAAAACCAGCCGTCTGTACAAGGGGCTGGCCGAACAGGACCCGGACTGATGGCGGTCAGCGACGCGCAGATCGCGATGGTCGAAGACCTGTTCCACGACATCGGGCCGCTGACGACGCGCAAGATGTTCGGCGGCCTCGGCATTTATGCGAACGGCACCATCTTTGCCATCCTGATGTCAGACGGGGTGCTCAAGCTGAAAGGCGCAGGGGCCATGGCCGATGTCTTTGACGCCGAAGGCTGGACACGCTGGACCTATCAGCGCGACGGCGCCCAGACGGTCACCGCCATGCCCTATTGGTCGCTGCCAGAGTCGCTTCTGGATGACCCCGAACAGGCCAGCCACTGGGCCCGCCGCGCTTTGGACGCGCTCTGATCCATGGCCCGCCAACTGACCTTCGATCTGCCTGTGCGCGAAAGCCGCAAACGCGGCGACTTTTTTGTCAGCGACGCCAACGCGCTTGCCGTCGCCCGGCTTGATGCCGTTGAAACCTGGCCCAACCGCAAGCTTGTCCTGGTCGGTCCCGAAGGCGCGGGCAAAACCCATCTGGCCCATGTCTGGGCTGAACAAAACGACGCTACGCTGGGCACGGTCGGCGGGCTTTTGTCCTCGGACATCCCCGGTCTGGACCACCCGATTGCGCTTGAAGTTCCCGATAGAATGAACCCCCGCGAAGAAGAAGCCCTGTTTCACACCCACAACCACATGCAATCAAGTCTGTTGCCGCTTTTGTTGATCGCGCGAACCCCGCCCGCGCAATGGTCGCTGGGACTGCCCGACCTCAAAAGCCGGATGGAGGCAACCGACACCGTGCGCGTCAATGCGCCCGATGACGCGCTTTTGGCCGCCGTCATGGTCAAACAATTCTCGGACCGTCAGCTTGCCGTCGCGCCGCAGGTCATCGACTGGCTGATCCGCAACATGAACCGGTCGTTTGCCAGCGCCCAGTCTCTTGTCGATGCGCTGGACAAGACATCGCTGGCCGAAGGCCGCGCGGTCACCCGCCCGCTGGCACAAAAAGTTCTGTCCACCCTTGACGGCGAATAGTCCGTGAATACCTGCATTGCATGCCCGAAACGCAAACTGGACAAACACCCGTCAAACACGCGATACCTGTCATTCTCACGTCACAATTGATTGCGAAATGAACCCAATGACAGTGGTGAGCGATTTTCTCAAGGCTGCGCCTGTCCCCGCCCTCAGGCTGGACGACAAGGATTTCGACGGCCCCGACCGGTTTATCAACCGCGAACTGTCCTGGCTTGCCTTCAACTGGCGCGTGCTGGAAGAAGCCCAGAACCCCGGCGTGCCGCTTTTGGAACGCCTGCGCTTTTTGTCGATCTCGGCCACCAATCTTGACGAATTTTACACCGTCCGCGTCGCGGGCCTGCGCGAATTGGCGGATGCGGGCAACACCACGCCTGCGGCGGATGGCCTGACACCTGCCAAACAGCTTATCCGCATCAACGCCGATGCCCGTAAACTGCTCGAACGCCAGCAAGAAGTCTGGTCAGAACTGCAACACGAACTGGCCGCCGCTGGCATTGTGCTGGAAGCGCGCGACACTCTGCAAGACAGCGACCGCGCCTACCTCGAAGAGGTCTTCCTCTCACAGGTCTTCCCCATTCTGTCGCCCTTGGCCATCGACCCCGCGCATCCGTTCCCCTTCATCGCCAACGAAGGCTATTCGCTGGCGCTCGAACTGAAACGCATATCCGACAAACGCCCGCTTAGGGCGCTCTTGCCGATCCCGCATCAGATTGACCGCTTTGTGCCTCTGCCAGCGACCTCAGGCCACCGCTTCCTGCCGCTCGAAGAACTGCTGCTCTTGCATCTCGACCGGTTGTTCCCGGGCTACAAGATGACAGGGTGTTGTTCGTTCCGCGTGCTGCGCGACAGCGACCTGGAACTGGAAGAAGAAGCCGAAGACCTGGTGCGCGAATTTGAAGTCGCCCTCAAACGCCGCCGCCGGGGCGAGGTGATCCGCATGACCATGTCCACCGGCGTGCCAACCGCGCTGCGTGATGTGATCATGGAAGCGCTCGATATCGACGACACCGAAGTCGTCGAACTGGCGGGCGTCATCGGGCTGGCCGACCTGTCCGAACTGGTGCTTGAAGATCGTCCCGATCTGCTTTGGCCACCCTTTCAGCAGCGCGTCCCCGAACGGGTTCAGGACCATGACGGCGATATGTTCGCGGCCATCCGGCAAAAGGACATGCTGCTGCACCACCCGTATGAAACCTTCGACATGGTGGTCCGCTTCCTGCGCCAAGCGGCCGCCGACCCGAATGTACTGGCGATCAAGCAAACGCTCTACCGCACCAGCCGCAACAGCCCGATTGTCTCGGCGCTGTGCGAAGCCGCCGAAGACGGCAAATCGGTCACCGCACTGGTCGAATTGAAAGCCCGCTTTGACGAAGCCGCCAATATCCGCCAATCCCGAAGACTGGAACGCGCCGGCGCGCATGTGGTCTATGGCTTTCTGAACTACAAAACACACGCCAAGATCAGTACGGTTGTCCGCCGCGAAGGCGACAAGCTGGTCACCTATACCCATTTCGGCACCGGCAATTACCACCCGATCACGGCGCGCTTCTATACCGATCTCAGCTTGTTCACCTGCGACGCCGCGCTGGGCCGCGACGCAACCAAAGTGTTCAACTACCTCTCGGGCTATGCCGAGCCGCAGGACATGGAAAACCTGTCGATCTCGCCCATGACGATGAAAACCACGCTGTTGACGCGTATCGCCGAAGAAGCCGAAAACGCGCTGGCGGGCAAACCGGCGGCCATCTGGGCCAAGATGAACTCGCTTATCGAACCCGATGTGATCGACGCGCTCTATCTGGCCAGCCAGGCAGGCGTCAAGATTGACCTCGTGGTCCGTGGCATCTGCGGTCTGCGCCCCGGGGTCAAAGGGCTGTCCGACAATATCCGCGTCAAATCCATCGTCGGCCGGTTTCTGGAACACAGCCGCATTGTCTGTTTCGCGGCTGGTCATGGGTTGCCGCATAAAAAGGCGCGGGTCTATATCTCCAGCGCCGACTGGATGGGCCGCAACCTGAACCGGCGCGTCGAAACACTGGTCGAATGCCACAACCCCACGGTGAAGGCTCAGATCACCAGTCAGATCATGGCCGCAAACCTCGCTGATGTGGCGCAAAGCTGGGTCCTTCGGCCTGACGGCAGCTATGACCGCATGGCCATGCCTGACGGCGAAATGGCCTTCAACTGCCACCGGTTCTTCATGGAAAACCCGTCCTTGTCCGGGCGCGGCACCGCAGGCGCCAAAGATGTGCCCGAACTGACCCACAGCCCAGACTAGGGGGGGGCTTGTCGCGGCCAGCCAGGCCAGACCGGCCAGACGACGCGCGCGCAGAACAACCCGTTGCGCAAAACCACGAATTTGTGCAAACCTGCACAAAGACGACCTGGGGACATCCATGGACTTGGCCAGCTCTGGCGAAAGCGAAGATTGGGGGCCTTTCGGTCAGCCGCTGTTCGACGATCCGTCGTCGCGGGCGCTGGCGCGCGTCGGCGTTTTGGACGTCGGGTCCAACTCGGTCCGCATGGTTGTCTTCGACGGCGCAGCCCGCAGCCCGGCCTATTTCTTCAATGAAAAAGTCATGGCAGGGCTCGGCGCGGGCATGGCCGACACAGGCCGGCTGAACGAACAGGGCCGCGAACGCGCGCTGGCCGCGATCAAACGGTTCCAGCTTCTGGCCGAAACCATGGGCATCGCCCCGCTGACCGCCGTGGCCACCGCAGCCGTGCGCGAAGCCGAAGACGGCCCCGAGTTTCGCGAAGACGTATTGCGCGAAACCGGTTTGCGCCTTTGGGTCATCGACGGCGAAGAAGAAGCGCGGCTTTCAGCCCAAGGCGTGCTTTTGGGCTGGCCGGGCGCCGAAGGTCTGGTCTGCGACATTGGTGGGTCTTCCATGGAACTGGCCGAGCTGACCGGTGGCAAAGTCGGCAAATGCATCTCGACCAAACTTGGCCCACAACGCCTGATGACGGTGAAGGGCGGCAAGAAAAGCCGCAAGGCCGCCATCCAGTCGGGTGTGCGCGAACTGGTCAAAACCATGGACCGCGATTGCAAACGTCTCTTTCTGGTGGGCGGATCGTGGCGCGCCATCGCTCGCATAGACATGGACCGTCTCGGCTATCCGCTGACCGTCCTGCATGAATACCGGATGAGCCGTAAGGCGCTCTATCGCACCATCGACCATATTCAGGACACGCCCATCGAAGAATTGCGCGCCCGCACCGGCATCGGCGAAAGCCGCATGGCGCTGGTGCCGATTGCCGCCCAAGTGCTGAAAGAACTGCTGCGCGAACTCAAACCCGGCGATATCGCCATCTCGGGCTATGGCATCCGCGAAGGTATGCTTTACCAGCACATGCCGCAAAACATCCGCGACCGCGATCCGCTGATCGAAGCCTGCCGGTTTGCCGAAAAGAAAGACGCCCGCATCCCGGGCTTTGGCCGCAGGCTCTATGATTTTGTCAACCCGCTGTTCACCGCGCGCAACGCGCCCGACGCCCGCCTGATCAAAGCCGCCTGCCTGTTGCATGACGTCAGCTGGCGCGCCCATCCCGACTACCGGCACGAGGTCTGCTTTGACGAAGTCACGCGCGCCAATCTGGGCGGCATGACCCACCGCGAACGCATCTTCCTTGGGGTGGCCCTGCTGCATCGCTACAAAAATTCCCGCGACGGCTCACGGTTCACGCCGCTCTTTGAATTGATCGACGACGACACGCTGCGCTGGGCTGAAATTCTAGGCAAAGCCATGCGCTTTGGCGCCATGCTGACCGCCTCGGAAGATCAGGCGATGGGCGAGTTGCGCTGTTTCGCCAAGAAACAGCGCCTGGAATTGCGGCTGGCCCCCGGCACGCGCGATCTCTTTGGCGAAGTCGCCGAAGCCCGGCTGACCGCGCTGGCAGGCGCTCTGGGCGCGGCCGATGTGGTGGTCAAAGGGCGCTGATCCCTAAAGCTCGACGTCGCCACCCGGGTCGCCCAACTCCTCAGCCGTTTTCCGGCGAATGATAATATCCCCGTTCGGCAAAATCTCGGGCGCATGATAGGCGTTCAAATCCTCGACAAAGCCCTGCAAATCGTCAATCGCAGGCTCCATCTCGGCCATGAACCCTTGCATAAACAACCGCAACGCTTCGGTCATCAGATCCCGCCCACGATCGCTGTCGTCCTCTGCCAGGGCAGGGGATACGCTCAGGAACATGCTTAAAATCAAGACGTGTTTCATGGGGTCAGTCTATCAAATCTGCCCCAAAACCTCAAACAGCCTTCTTTCTGGCCCAAATATCCCGAGGGGTGTGGGGAGCAGCGCTCCCCACGAAACAAACGCCTCAAACCCCCAGACACCACCGCATAATTGCCTTTTGCGCATGCAACCGGTTCTCGGCCTCGTCAAAGATCACACTGTTCGGGCCATCCATAACCGCATTCGTCGCTTCTTCGCCGCGATGGGCGGGCAGGCAATGCATGAACAACGCATCCGGGTTGGCATGCGTCATCAATTCGGCAGTCACCTGATAGGGGCGCAACTGGTTGTGGCGGCGTTCCTTCGCGGTCTGGGTGTCATGCATCGAAACCCAGGTGTCGGTCAGCACCAGATCGGCACCCTGAACGGCCAGGTTCGGATCGCGCACAATCTCAACGGGACGTCCGCGCGACGCCGCATACTCCAGAACCGCGCGTTCCGGGTCCAGCGTTTCGGGGCCCGAAAACACCATATCAAAGCCGAATTGAGCCGCCGCCTGCGCAAAGCTGGCAAACACATTGTTCCCATCCCCGCACCAGACCACACGCTTGCCCGCAATCGGGCCGCGATGCTCCTCAAAGGTCATGACATCGGCCATGATCTGGCAAGGATGGCTGCGGTTCGTCAGCCCGTTGATCACCGGGACGGTCGCGTTTTCGGCCAGCTCCAGCAAGCTCTCTTCCTCAAAGGTGCGGATCATCACCAGATCGACATAGCGCGACAACACCCGAGCGGTGTCCGCAATCGTCTCGCCATGGCCCAGCTGCATCTCGGACCCGGTCAACACCAAAGTGTCGCCCCCCATCTGGCGCACGCCCACATCGAAAGACACCCGCGTCCGCGTCGATGGTTTCTCAAAGATCAGCGCCACAATCCGCCCGTCCAGCGGTCGGTCCGCATCGCGCACACCCTTCGGCTGACCCGCGCGCCTGGTCTTCATCTCCACGGCCATATCAAGAATGGCGCGCAATTCCGCCGGATCGGTTTTGTGAATATCCAAAAAATGCATGGCGCTTACCCCTGACCCAAAGACGTCGCCATGCGGTCCAGCCGCCGATAGGCCTCGTCAATCTCGTCGTCGCTTATGTTCAATGGCGGCAAAAGCCGCACCACATTATCCGCCGCCGGCACCACGATCACCTCATGGTCAAAGCCGGCGGCCACCACGTCGCCGGGCGCCATCTTGCACGTCAGGCCCAGCATCAGACCGGCCCCGCGCACGCCGTCGAACACCGACGGATGCGCCGCAACCAAACCTTCCAGCTTCTGACGCAACAACCCCGCCTTGCGGTTCACCTCGGCCAGAAACGCGTCATCGGCCACAGTGGTCATCACCGCATTGCCGACAGCACAGGCCAAAGGGTTGCCCCCATAGGTCGACCCATGCGTGCCCAGCCCCATGCCCGACGCCGCCGCATCACTGGCCAGAACAGCGCCCAGCGGAAATCCTCCGCCAATGCCCTTGGCCACCATCATGATATCCGGCGTCACACCGGCCCATTCATGGGCAAACAGTTTTCCGGTCCGACCAATGCCACATTGAACCTCGTCAAAGATCAACAAAGCCCCGGCCGCATCGCAAAGATCGCGCAGACCTTTCAGGCATTGATCCGGCACCGGCACAATGCCGCCTTCACCCTGAACCGGTTCGATCATCACCGCGCAGGTTTTGTCGGTGATCGCGGCTTGCAAGGCCTCGTGATCGCCGAAAGCCACTTGTTTGAACCCGGGCAACACCGGCCCAAAGCCTTTCACCATCTTTTCCGCGCCCGACGCGGCAATCGCCGCCGAAGACCGCCCGTGAAAAGCGCCGGTAAAGGCAATGATCTCAACCCGGTCCTCGCCTTTGTCCGACCAGTACTTGCGCGCCATTTTCACGGCCAGTTCACACGCTTCGGTGCCGGAATTGGTGAAAAACACCGT
>CALDUK010000030.1 GCA_937924905.1 uncultured Paracoccaceae bacterium
GATTCCCCACTGCTGCCTCCCGTAGGAGTCTGGGCCGTGTCTCAGTCCCAGTGTTGCTGATCATCCTCTCAAACCAGCTATAGATCGTAGACTTGGTAGGCCGTTACCCCACCAACTATCTAATCTAACGCGGGCCAATCCAATTCCGATAAATCTTTCCCCCGAAGGGCGTATAAGGTATTACTCTCAGTTTCCCGAGGCTATTCCTTAGAACTGGGTATGTTCCCACGCGTTACTAACCCGTCCGCCGCTCACCCGAAGGTGCGCTCGACTTGCATGTGTTAGGCGTGCCGCCAGCGTTCGTTCTGAGCCAGGATCAAACTCTCAAGTTGAAACGTCTTACGACGTATCCTTGACGTTCGAACCTCTGCACATCTCCGATACTCACGACTGCTTTGGGGGCAAGCCGCTATGTTCACCCGGCTGGGAAGAACACGTATCGGAAGTCATCTGTTTGATGTGCTTCTGGTTTCATAAGAAACCGAAAGCCATACAAACAGTGAAGCTGACCTTTCCATAATCGGCCGAAGCCTAGGAAAGTCGATATGCAGGATTTGTCCATCGAAAGGACCAAACCGCCCACATATCTCTTCAGTTACCAGCGATTTCAAAGAGCGCAGAGACAAAATCGACAGTGTGCGCCCTAACTTAGTCGGCGCGCCCCGCCTCAATCATCTCTATAGTTTTTTGCGTCTCGTTGCCTTGGTCGTAACCGCTGGCCCGTCTGGCGCCCCGTTGGTGCATCTCTGCGCCGCCGGTGAAGGGGTATCTACGGAGAGAGACCGGAACCTGCAAGTGCTTTTTTCCACGAAAATGACATTTTTTTAATCGCCAACAAAATATGGGGTTTCAGGCCCTCTTGGCGTCTAGAACAGCACCTGCTCTGCCCCGGTTCTGCGGCAAAGACCCTGAAAAACGAGTCGCCCCCGACTCGCTGGCCCCAAAAACCCGTTACGCCGGCCGCAACCACCGGGTCAAAAAGAACGCCAGCACCAATCCGGGCAACAAAGCCGAAAACGCCACCGTCAGCGAAAACGCTTCAGACAGGAACCCGATCAGTGGCGGACCGATCAAAAAGCCCCCCATCGCCATGGTCGCCGCAAAGGCAATATTTGGCGCCTCGTACCGGTCGTCCAAAGCCGCAATCGCCGACACTCCCAAAGGATAGGCCGCCGCCACGCCCAGACCCAACAGACCAAACCCGGCATAAGCCAGCGCCGGCGGCATTGGCGCAATCACCACCAGTAATCCCGCAACCGCACAAATGACCGATATCCGCGCATGCCAGACCGCGCCAAACCGCGCCTTGAAGATATCGCCCAGAAACCGCCCCGTCGCCATCAACGCCGAAAAGACAGTAACAGCCAAGGCCGCCTGCGCCCCAGGGCTGCCCAATCGTTCAGCCATATAGACTGCCGCCCAATCCGCCATGACCCCTTCGGTCAGCGTCACCACAAACATAAAAGCCGCGATCAGCACCAAAGCCACAGGCACGTCCCGCAAGCGGCGCTTGGGCGGCGCCGTCTCGTCTTCCTCACCCCGCAACTTCGGCAAGGACAGCGCAGCCCAGGCCCCAAACCCGGCTGACACAACGGCCAACCCGATCTGCGGCGGAAAGCCTGCATTGATCACCGCAATCGTGCCCGAGCCGACCATCAGCCCAAACGCCCAGAACCCGTGACACCTGTTCATGATCAGGACGTCTTCGCGTTTTTCCAACCGGCCCGCATAGACATTCATCGCAACCTCGACGAACGCCATCATCAGCCCCACAACAAACAAGGCCGCAAACAAAGACCCCACACTCCAGGCCGCAAAGGGCAACAGAAACGCCAGCGCCTGCAATGGAAAGAACAGGCCCGCCACCCGCCGCGGTCCCACCCGCGCGATCACCCGGCCCGCAATCTGCAATCCGGGCACCAAAGCCACCGGCACCCCCATCAGGGCAATCGCCAACTGCCCTTTCGTCAGCGCCAGCGCCGCTTTCACTTCGGGGATCAAAGCCAACCACCCCCCCAACGCAAGCGGTTGCAAAAAGAAGACCGCCATAATGATCAGCGCCGCGCGCCGTGTGCCCGATGTATCCATAAGCGCGACAGTACAGATGTGCAGACCGTGGGAAAGTCACTTCATACAACAGTATATGTCAGCGCCAGGGATAGGCGTTCCCCAGACGCAAAGTGATGAACGCAAGCGATTCTTTGAAGGTCCAATGACAAAGAAGAAAGGCGGGCCAATGGCCCGCTATCCTTGTGTTTGGCGTCTGATTTTCAGGCCAGCGCCTTGATGTTCTTCAGACCAAGCTCATAGGTCTTGCCCAGCATACGGTCCATGAACAGACCGAAGATACGGAAGATCGGGTTGTAACCCATGTCCGAGGTCACGGTCCAAGTCACGCGGGCACCTGTGTCTGTCGCTTCTGCCTCGATTGTTTGTACAGGCTTGCCCATAGCACCCAGATCGATGAGATGTGTGACCCGTGCGTCCGTAACATCAGTCACGGTCTGCGTGCCTTTGCCTTCCTTACCCTCAAAGCGAAATCCCGAACCGACGCCTTCCGTTGGCCCAAAAGGTGTGATCTTCAGATTTGGGTCCGTTGTGCAGTATGGGTTGAATGTCTGGAAACCTTCGGTGCTTGCAACGCGGGCAATGACGTCTTCCGGGCAAAGCGAAACATCCGCTTGGCGGGTCACCACCACTTTGCGGGGAAGGAGCAGTGCAATCAAAACGATTGCGGCGATGATGGCGAGAACTGTGTAAATGATGGTCATTGGGTTGGTCCTTTCGGTCTCTTGGTGGTGAAGGGTCTTCCTTCCCTTCTGCCCACACGACGAAGACGGCGCGCCCCAATCGACATCTCACGACATTTTTTTCTGCAACTCTGCGATTTTTCCCGCCAGCCACTTTTGAGACGGCCCATGCCTGCAAAGGTCCAGCGCTGTACCATAGGCTTCCGCGGCCTCTGCGGTGCGCCCCAGTTCTGACAGACAATGCGCACGCACGGCATGGTACGGCTGGTATGTGGTCAACCCGTCGAAATCGATCACACCCAGCATCCTAAGCCCTTCCGACGGGCCTGCATCCTCTGCAACAACGGCTGCGCGGCTGACCGCGCCGCCGATGGACGGATAGGCCTGCATCAAGCCTTGATAAAGCTGTGACAGCGCCCGCCAATCGGTTTTGCCGGTCACAGATCGCGCGGCATGAACAGATTGAATGGCGGCCTCCAGTTGAAACCGTCCGGGGGCGGCGCGCTTTCGCGAGGCTTGGGTCAATTCGGCCACCGAGCGTTCGATAAGATCGCTGTCCCAAAGATCGACATCCTGTTCTGGCACGGGCACCAGAACACCATCAGCGATACGCGCATCACGCCGAGCCTCAATGAACCCGACCAAAGCCGTAAGACCAAGCGTCTCGGGATTTTCAGGGGCCAGTTCGGCCAAGATAGTCGATAGAAAAAAGGCCTCATGGCTCAGATCGCCATCTCCCTCCAGCCAGTCTACCGAATAAGCGCCATAAACGGCCTCCAGGACAGCGCCCATGCGCTCTGGATAAGCCTCCGGCTCAGGCACAACGAAAGGAATACCAGCCGACTTTATCTTCTTTTTCGCCCGAACAAGCCTTTGCGCCATCGCGGCGGGATTAATCAAAAAGGCTCTGGCGATCTGATCTGCGTCCAGGCCCAGAACCGTCTGCAGCATCAGCGGTGTGCGGATCGCCTCGTCGATCGCGGGGTGAGCACAGACAAACATAAGCTTCAGTCGCTCGTCCAGCAGTGTGTCCTCGGGTCCGGTTGCTCCTGCGTCGATGGCGTGTGCGTCGGCCATTTCATTTGCCTCATCTGTGATGACCAGACGGGCATCACGGCGCGCCTGATCGATGCGTCTGTTTTTGGCCACGGCCAAAAGCCAGGCCTCGGGTTTGTCCGGGATACCGCGCTCGGGCCATGTTTTCAGGGCGGCCACAAAGGCATCGGCAAGCGCGTCTTCGGCGGCGATGATGTCTCCAACCCGGCTCGCCAGCATTGCAATCAATTTGCCGTAAGCGGCGCGGGCGACCAACTCGGCCCGCGCCTGTGCGTCGCTCCGGCTCACACGCTGCCCATGGCAGATGCGCGGATTTCAACCTTGCCATAGTGCACATGCGGGCACTTCTCGGCCCACTTGATCGCCTCATCGAGGTTTTCCACATCAATAGCGAAGAAGCCGCCAAGCGTTTCTTTGGTTTCCGCAAAGGGGCCATCCTGCACCTGCTTTGCGCCACCGGCAAATGAAACCGTCGTGGCGGTGTCAGCGGGGTGAAGCCAGTCCGTATCAACGAACACCCCGGCCTCTTGAAGGGCGCCAATATACTGGCCGTATATTTCCTTGGACTTGGCCCAATCTTCTTCGGTCATGTTGGCGGCCATTGCGGGGTCGGAATAAAGAAGAAAAGTGTAACGCATTGTTTTGGTTCCTTTGTTGGTTGATTTGATTAAGCGGTGACATCGGCGATATTGGCAAGGCCAAGCTCAAAGTTCGGACCGATCATGCCGTCCATGAAAAGCCCCATGACGCGAAAGACAGGGTTCATTCCCAAATCCATATCCATGCTCCAGGTCACCTCGGTCGCCCCATCAACAGCAATGGCCGTAATCGCCTGCGTGGGCTGGCCCAGCGGTCCAAGATCAAGATCAAAGACCACCTGATCCGCGGTAACCGACGCTACGGTCTGTTGTCCCGCGCCGTCCTTGCTCTCAAACGAAAAGCCCGAGCCGACGCCTGAAGAAGGACCGAACATCTGAACCTGAAGATTGGGATCAAGGTCTTTGTAAGGGTTGAAGGCCTGGTAACCCCGGTTGGACGCGGCCAATTCAATAACGGCCTCCGGGGCCGCCTCCACCACTGCGCTGCGTTCGATAGACACATGGCGCGGCAGGGCAAAGCTGGCAACGGTCAGTGCGGCAACACCGCAGGCCGTGTAGGTGGCGATTTTCTTAAAGTTCATTTTTCCGTCCTCTCGTCTTTGCTGAAGAAGGGCTTTTTGGCCTCTTCACCAACACGACGACCGAGAAACGTGCCAATCGACACCAACAGGAAAAAAGTCTGAAAAAAGTTTGCGGGCCAAGTTACCGGCTCTTCAATTGACGCAACAGCCTGTCCAGAACCTATGCGCGAAAAGCCGTCGTATCCGGCACAAGCTGACCAGTCACCAAAACTGCTGAACGTCCTTACTGACAAAAACCCATGGCAAAGCTGACTTTGATTTTGTCACGGGGTCGGCGGCGCCTCGAACGACCGACATGCGCGGGTGTCGCATCCCCCCCAACTGCACGTAGCCAAGACAGTCAAACCGACAGATCACACCTCCAGATCCAGGACAAAACCACCCACACAAACCGGGGGCACGCTGCGCGATTGACCTTCATCTTGCCTAAAATACGCAAAAGACCCGCCAGCACGAAAAGTGCGACGGGGCGAAATCAGGCCACAACCGATCGTCTTGGCAAACGCAAGCGCAAGCCAAGCAGCAAAACGACCACACCGAGATACATCAAAGGTTCCCATTGGAATCCTCTGGCCAGCATCACGTAATGCAGCGCCCCAAGAAACGCGGCCGGATAGGTCAGCCTGTGCAACAGACGCCACCGTTTTGGCCCCATCTTCCGAAGCGACAGGTTGTTTGAAGACATGGCCAGCGGGGTCATCAGAACCAGCGAGGCCATACCAACCGTTATGTAAGGGCGCTTCAGGATATCTGCCCAAATCTCGGACAGGATACCAACATCAAGCACCAGCCAGACCAACATATGGGCAAAGACATAAAGAAACGTCACCAGGCCGAGCGCCCGTCGGAACGCCATCAGGTTAACGCCTATTCTGTCGTATAATGGCCGGATCGCCAGCACCACAATCAGCATCTGCAGCGCCAGTTCGCCCAGGCGGTGTTCCAGTTCCTTGATCGGCTCAAAGCCCAGCCCGCCGGTTGCGGCCAGCCAGAAAAGCCATATCAGCGGGATCACTCCCACAAAATATAGCGTCCACGGCGGGATCCGCCGCAGGCCGATGTTCAGGCGCTGGATCAGGGTCATCTCAGTGGAATTCGATCAGGTCCATGTCCTGATACAGGTTGGCGACCTCGTCCTCATATCCGTTGAACATTAAGGTTGGTTCCTGTTTCGAAAACAGACCGCTCCCGACCCGACGCTCGAATCGCTGGCTCCAGCGCGGGTGATCTCGTTCGGGATTCACATTCGAGAAAAATCCATATTCCTGGGGCGAATACAGGTTCCACGCCGTCGGCGGCTGTTGTTCGGTCAAGGTGATCCGCACAATGGATTTGATGGATTTATACCCGTATTTCCAAGGCACTACCAACCGAATGGGCGCCCCATTCTGGTTCGGCATCGGCGCATCATAAAGCCCGGTTGCCATGATTGTCAGCGGGTGCATCGCCTCATCCAGCCGCAACCCTTCGCGGTAAGGCCAGTCAATGACCGGGCTTTTCACACCAGGCATTTCATCGGGGCGCAAAGCGGTCTCAAAGGCGACATAGTTCGCACCCGCTTGAACACCAACTTTGTTAAGTAAATCAGATAGTTCAAAGCCAACCCAGGGGATCACCATCGACCACCGCTCGACACAGCGGAACCGGTAAATCCGTTCCTCCAGCGTGACCCCGTCCAGGATATCCTCCATCGAATACGACCCCGGATTATCGACCAGACCGTCAATTTCCACCGACCAGGGATCGGTCGTCAGCATATGCGCATTGCGCCGCGGATCGGCCTTGTCGGTCCCAAATTCGTAAAAGTTGTTATAGCTGGTGATCTCCTCAAGCGTATTGGGCTCAAGGCCTTGACCATAATCGGTTTTTTGCGCCTCAAGGCTGGCCGCAGCAGGCCCCGCGATCGACCCCAGCGCCAATGCCCCGGCCCCACCCGCAATCAACTGTCGTCGGTTCAGCCACGCGGATTTCGGCGTGACATCATCCCAGGTCAGCTTGCTTTTGTAACGTCCCGCCATCCGAAACTCCTCAAAAAATGGTCCCCTGCAAAATGCCGGGAACCGAAGCATATCGCAATTGCACTCACAGCAAGTTCATCTAACCGGAAAAGATGAAACAGTATCAAACTCGCGACAATTTCCAAAAGCCACTTACCAAAACTTAAGCTCGGCCCGATACGCATCCCTATCGACACCAAGGAAGTGAATGCAAAGTGCTTGATACTCAACGACTTACATCGGGTTGGACGGACGACTTGCGCCTGGCCGGGCAACAGGCATTGCAGGTTATTTCACCCGAACTCGAACGGATCGTGCAGGATGTTTACATGTTCCTTCTGGGCATCGACCGGCACGAGGTGACACGCGAACAAATCGAACGCGGCTTTGTAAAGTTTGAAAATATCCTGCGCGGTGAATTTTCTCCTGAGTATCTGAAAACACAACAGAAAACCTCGAAACTGCTGATCGAAAGGAACGTCGATTTCATCCAGTATCTGATGTGCTATGCGATTTATCACCGCGAATGTGCGCTGTGCCTGACCCGCCACAGCGTCGATGCTGGCGCGGTTGAAAACCTGCATTTCGAAGCGCTCCACATGGCCCTTCAATGCGACAGCTGCGTCTCGATGAGCTGCTATTTCGCCGTAATGGAACAAAACAATTCAATGCGCACCAAAGAACTGGTCGACGCGAACAATGCGCGGATCACCGAAATTGCCAACTCAATCGGGCGGTTTTCGACGCAGACCAAAATGCTATCGATCAACGCCGCAATCGAAGCCGCACGCGCAGGCGATGCCGGAAAGGGCTTTGCGGTGGTCGCTTCGGAAATCAAAACAATGGCCACAAAAGTGCAGGACGCGACCGGCGAAATCGAAAAACTCGCCCGCAAAGACGAGATGGATTATGCCTAATTTCTCACGGATCTTCACGAAACCGTGACTGGCTGTGAGATGGCCCTTTGGCTTAGGGCCAAACCCTTTGTCGTCAAATGCATAATGCGGCATATCGCCGATGATCCATAGCATTTTCACCCCCGTATTTGTCGCGATGCCCACGAGGCATTGTCACAAACTGGAGATGAAGATGTACCGTACCACACTTGCACTCGCCGCTTCTGCCCTGATCGCCCTGCCCGCATTTGCTGGCATGAAAAAAGACATCGTCGATACAGCCGTCGAAGCTGGATCGTTCGAAACACTGGTCGCCGCCGTTCAGGCCGCTGATCTTGTCGACACGCTGAAAGGCGACGGCCCGTTCACTGTCTTCGCCCCAACGGACGAAGCCTTTGCCGCCCTGCCCGAAGGCACCGTTGAAGACTTGCTGAAGCCGGAAAACAAGGATCAGCTGATCGAAATCCTGACCTATCACGTTGTACCGGGCAAAGTTATGTCGGGTGATCTGTCCGACGATATGGCCGCCACCACTGTTCAGGGTTCGGACGTGATGATTGATCTCGACAATGGCGTGATGGTTGAAGAAGCCACTGTTGTCAGCGCCGACATCGAAACATCGAATGGCGTGATCCATGTCATCGATAAAGTGATCCTGCCCGAAAGCTAAGTCCGGCAGAACACAGCAGAGCGGTCCTTTTCGGGCCGCTCTCTTTTTTTACCCAATAAAAACAAACGAAGGAGTGAGGGATTTGCTTCCAACACGCAGAACAACTTTGAAACTGGTTGCAGGCATGGCCGCAATTGCACTGGCCGCCTGCGCACCGATGGATGATGGCGACGACATCGTCGATATCGCCGCATCAAACGACGATTTCTCGACACTGGTTGCCGCGGTCACAGCCGCTGATCTGGTCGATACCCTGAAAAGCGACGGTCCATTCACCGTCTTTGCCCCAACAAACGCAGCCTTCGCGGCCCTTCCTGCAGGCACGGTCGAAACCCTGTTGATGCCCGAAAACAAAGATCAGCTGATTGCAATTCTGACCTATCATGTTGTTCCGGGCGCCGTCACATCCGACCAATTGACAGGCCAGCGTCTGAACGTGGCAACCGTACAAGGCCAGAATGTCCATGTGGATGGCCGCAACGGCGTGACGGTGAACAAAAGCACCGTGACCACAGCCGATATTATGGCCACGAACGGCGTGATCCACGTGATCGACAAAGTTCTTCTGCCCGAATAATCGGGCCCAGGTGTTGGAGGGGCGCAGGCCTCTCCAATCCGCAACACGCCCAGACCGACGAATGTTTGTCAGCAAAAACTGCCGTGACAAAACCAACCGGGCGACATTGTCCCGCCATGCGCATAATAGATCCAAAGCCGTTCGCCCGTGCGCGTCGTCACCCGCCAGTAATCTCGGACACCCGTGCGCCAATCCGGATCATCCAGCCACCATTCGGGCGAAATGCGTTCAGGCCCCAACCCGGTGTAAGTTTCAAAATCCCGGTTTCGCCACCGAAAATGTGCAGGCAAATGCTGGCTTTCCTCGGCAGCGACCAGTTCGGGTCGCCAAAGCTCGATCGGGCGCGGGCCAAGGGGTTTGGGCCACAGCTTGGCCGGTTCTGACCAGGCAGCCGCCATCATTTTTGTCGTCTTTTCAGGCAGATGACTGTCTGCGGGATGCGGGCGCGTAATCGCATCCAGCCCGATCCGCGCGCCGACGCGCCCGATCAGATCATCCATCGCACCGCTGCCCGTCAGCCGCGCCGCGCCATCCGAAGCAGCGTCAGCATGGCCGCGATGCTGATGCGCGTGCAAAGGTTCGGTGATCACCGCCTCAAGCCGGATCATATCGATGCCAAAACCCGGATCGATGTCGTCTGTTTTCATGGCCAGCAAAGGCCGGATACGATCCGGATTGGCCGAGGGCCGGGCCAGCCGCGCCTCGACACTGCCCATCGTATGATCGCTTCGGTGGTATTCCATCCGGATCGCGCGCACGCCCCGGCCCGCATTTTCAAGCTTGCCCGACAAGGGCGGGAGCAGGCGGTCAAGCGCAGCCAGAATATCTTCGGTCAGCCCGATGGGGTCAGGCAGCGTCAGGCGAACTGCAAAATGATCGGGTGCGCGCACCGGCGTGATCGGTTCGGGTTCCACCCCCAGCGCCTGATCCAGTCGTTGCACCAAAGCCCGCCCGAACCGGCGCGCCAGCGCCGCGCGCGGCTGACCGGCCAGATCGCTGATCTGGCGCAATCCCAGACGGTTGAGCGTCGCGACAAGATCGGGCGCAATCCGAAGCGCGGCAATCGGCAGGGGCGAAAGTGCTGTTCGGGTCTGGCCCGGCACCGCGATACGGCCTGTGTGATTGCCGGGCGTTTGCGTGCCGGGGGCCGGGCCGCCGCGTTCCCAATGCCGCCGTTTGGCCGCGCGCGACCGGGTGGCGCGGGCTTCCTGCATGATATCATCGCCCGACCGCGCCGTCCCCTGCCCGCGCCCGGCAAACCGCGCCAGCGCCCAGGCCGCGCCGACCGTATCGGCAAGCCCCGTCCGCACCGTCAGGCCAAGATCGGCGCAATCTGCTTCGACCACGCCCATCAATTCAGCCTCGCCCCCAAAGAGATGCGCACATCCCGTCAGGTCGATCACCAGCCCACCCGGCGCCTCTTCCGCAACCCAGGGGCTGAACTTGCCCGCCCAACGGCGCAAAACAGTCAAGAAAAGCCGGTTCAGTTCGCGGTTTTCCAGCCGGGTTTGCAGATCGGGGCACATGGCATGCGCGTCGCGCAGTGGCTGGCCACAGGTCAACCCGGCCGCTTCGGCTTCGGCCGAAAGCGACACCAGCACCTGGGCATTTCCCTGATCCCCCACAATGGCAAAGGGTCCGGCAGGCAGACCACGCATGTCACGCAGGCAGCGTTCGGCGGCGAGGCGGGGAAACCAGAGCGAGAGTATCCGTCGCTGAGGCATGGGCGGGCAGCACATAAATGTTCACTATATGTTCTTTCTAATGCACCCCGGCCGGCCTGTCGAGGCCACCGCGCTGTGGATTTGCAAATTTATGGTCTGAACGCCCCGGTTGGGTCCGGGCCTTTCCATCGCCCGCCCGGCCTTAGCCGCAATACACACGCATGATCTGGCGGCCCGTGTCGAAGACGACATTCGTGCGGTCGGGAACAAAATCCTGCGTGACGATATCATTCACGCCGAAAACCCGCAGGCCTGGACCGGTTGGGAACACAGTCTCGTCCACGCTTGTGCCCACCAAAAAGCGATAGCTTTCGGCGTCGCAAAGCTCAATCTCAGCCAGACTGCCGCCGCCCGCGCTTTCGCTTGGCCCGGGCAGATTGCGTTCTGCGTCGGGGATGATCGCCCGGTCATCCGGTGGCTCGGAAGCACAGGCGGTCAAAAGGGCAAGTGAGATCGTCAAAACTGTGAATCGCATGTCGGTTTCCATTCTGCGCGCCGTTGATTTCGCCCCGGCCTTGGCGCAGGGTCAAGGCAAGAAACGAAAAAGGGAGGACTTCCATGCGTACGCGTGCCGCTGTTGCAACCGCTGCCGGGAAACCGCTGGAGATTATGGACGTGAACCTGGACGGCCCGAAAGCCGGTGAGGTTCTGGTCGAAATCAAGGCGACGGGGATTTGTCACACCGATGAATTCACGTTGTCTGGCGCAGACCCCGAAGGTCTTTTCCCGGCCATTCTGGGTCACGAAGGCGCAGGCGTGGTGATGGAGGTCGGCCCCGGCGTGACCAGCCTGAAACCCGGCGACCATGTCATACCGCTTTACACCGCGGAATGTCGCGAATGCGAATACTGCCTGCATCCCAAAACCAATCTTTGCCAGAAAGTGCGCGCAACCCAGGGCCAGGGATTGATGCCCGATGGCACCAGCCGGTTCTCGACACTCGATGGTGAGCCGATCCTGCATTACATGGGCTGCTCGACCTTTTCGAACCACACGGTTTTGCCCGAGATCAGTCTGGCCAAGGTCCGCGAAGACGCGCCGTTCGACAAGATTTGCTATATCGGCTGCGGTGTCACGACGGGCATTGGCGCTGTGATTTATACGGCGAAGGTTGAACAAGGCAGCCGCGGCATCGTTTTTGGGCTGGGCGGCATTGGGTTGAACGTGATCCAGGGTCTGCGTCTGGCCGGTGCCGATCAGATCGTGGGCGTCGATGTGAACCCGTCGAAAAAAGCCATGGCCGAGAAATTTGGCATGACCGATTTCGTCAACCCGAAAGAGGTCGAGGGGGATCTTGTGCCCTATCTGGTCGATCTGACGAAAGGCGGCGCTGATTACACATTTGACGCGACCGGCAACGTCGAGGTGATGCGGGCCGCTTTGGAATCAGCCCACAAAGGCTGGGGCGAAAGCATCATCATCGGCGTCGCGCCGGCCGGCGCGGAAATTGCCACCCGGCCTTTCCAGCTGGTCACGGGCCGGGTCTGGCGCGGCACGGCCTTTGGTGGCGCGCGCGGGCGCACCGATGTACCGAAGATTGTCGATTGGTATATGGATGGCAAGATCGAGATCGACCCGATGATCACGCACATATTGTCGCTGGACGACATCAACGAAGGCTTTGACCTGATGCATGCGGGTAAATCGATCCGAAGCGTGGTGGTTTACTAAGCGCGCCGCTGGGGGACGCTGTCCCCCAGACCCCCTGAAGTATTTCCGGGTCATTGGAGGATAGGCGTGCACATCAGGCCATTTGAACCGGCAGACGCCGAAGCTGTCTGGGCGATGCTGAAACCTGTGTTTCGGGCAAGTGAAACCTATGCGATTGACCCCGGGATCAGCCGCGAGGCCGCCCTGGCCTATTGGACCAATGCGCGCTCCTATGTGGCCGAGACCGAAGAGGGTTTGGTTGGTACTTTCTACATCCGCCCCAATCAGCACGGCGGGGGCAACCACGTCTGCAATTGCGGCTACATCACCCGGCGGGGCAGCGAAGGTCAGGGCATTGCGCGGGCGATGCTGACCTTTTCGTTAGAGGAAGCCAAAGCGCTGGGATTTGAAGCCATGCAGTACAATCTTGTGCTGGCTACCAATACGCGCGCCATCGAGACCTGGCTGAGGGCCGGATTTGCCGAGATCGGGCGCATTCCACGTGCGTTTCGACTGCGCGATGGCGCTTACACGGATGCGTTGATCCTGCACAAATTCCTTTGAGGAAAAGGTTTCTTAAACCCCCCTTGTCATTCCCCCTGTAAGACCCGACATTCCGGCTAACCAATTTGAGGAGCGCGCCCATGGCCGAGGACAGTAAAAAAGACGACGACAAACAGGAAACGGGCGGGCCAAAAGCAGGTGAGCTGTTCTTCAAATCGCGGAACGTGCTGATCACGGGCGAAATCAACGACAAGCTGGCCAATCGCGTCACGACGCAATTGATCGCTTTGGCCGAAGACAGTGAAGACCCGATCAATGTGTTCATCTCGTCGCCCGGCGGCCATGTAGAATCGGGCGATATGGTCCATGACATGATCAAATTCATCCGCCCAACGGTGCGCTGCATCGGTTCTGGGTGGGTCGCCTCGGCCGGCGCGCTGATCTTTGTGGGCGCCAAGAAAGAAAACCGGTTTTGTCTGCCAAACACGCGGTTTTTGTTGCACGAGCCGCGCGGCGGTGTTGGCGGGTCGGTGTCGGACATTCAAATTCAGGCCGAACAGATCAGCATCATGCGTCAGCGGTTTCACCGCATCTTCGCCGATGCGACCGGTCAGACCGAAAAAAAGGTTGCCGCAGACACAGAACGCGACTTCTGGCTGAACACGGATGAGGCGCTAAAATACGGCTTGCTGGGCAAGGTGATTTCAAGCGCAAGCGAACTGGACTGATGCGCGGGCGCGAACGGCCCCTATATGCCGTTCTGATTGATGCCGACAATGTGCCGGCGAAATTTGCGGACGCCATTCTGAAAGAAGTCACAAGTTTCGCCGAACCCGCGCTGCGCAAAGTCTATGGTGACTGGAGCGGCGGCAAACTGAACGGTTGGAAAAAGGTCCTTAGCGAGCAAGGGCTGGTGGCCTATCAGGAAACGGCCAATACCACACAGAAGAACGCGTCAGACATCGGCATGGTCATTGATGCCATGGATATTCTGCATGGCGGTCGCTTGGACGGGTTCGTGATTGTGTCGTCTGACAGCGATTTCACACGGCTTGCATCACGGATCCGCGAGCACGGGCTGGCGATGATTGGGATGGGGCAAAAGAAGACACCGTCGTCTTTCGTCAATGCCTGTCAGAGGTTTATCTATCTGGAAAACCTGGAGGCGTCCGACGCCAAATCGCCCGACAGCGGCGCACAGGCCAATAGCGCCGAGGCGCAGGAAGAAGACAGCGCGAAGAAGGAAAACCCGACCAAAGCGATTCCATTGATTTCGCGCGCGATGGAAAAGGCCAACACCGATGACGAATGGTACACACTGTCCGAGCTTGGGCATTACATTCTGCAAGACAATCCCGATTTCGATTCGCGCAGCTATGGCAAAAAGAAGCTGAGCGATCTGCTGGCGACGCTGTCCGAGTTTGAGTTGAAGAAGATCGACACCCAGATGCGTGTCAGGCGCATTCCCAAGGGCGATTAGCGACGGCGTTCGTATTTGCAGAGAAACAGATCAACCGCGCCATCAATCACGCGGTCGATCTCTTCGTCGGTCGGGGGTTCGCGCAGGCCCAGCAGCAATTTCAGGTGCAGCCCTGCTTTGCACAATTCGGGAAACTGATCTGCGGCCAGATCAATATCGTCGATGTCCAGATGACCGGCTTCGACCGATTTCTTCAGAAACATCCGCAATATTTCATGCACCCGCGCCGGGCCGCTTTCGTAGAACTCGCGCCCAATCTCGGGGAAGCGCTGGCTTTCGCCGACAATGATGCGGTGCACCTGCAGACCCACGTCCGACATGAAAAACCGCGTCATGCGTTTGGCTGCGGTCGTCAGGGCGCCGCGGATGCTGTCTGACCCTTCGACCTGGGCCACAGCCGCATCTGATTGCGCCTGACATTCGACTTTTGCGACTTCCAGGAACAACAGACGTTTGTCTGGAAAGTACGAATACAGCGTCGCTTTCGACACGCCCGCCGCACGCACAATGTCATCTACGCTGGCCCCTTCGAAACCGTCGCGCATGAAAACGGTGCGGGCCCCTTCCAGCACCTGATCCCATTTCCGGCCTTGTTTTCCGACTGCCTGCGGCGCGTTCATGCACGGTGCCTCATTTATGGTCGCTTTCGAGATATAAACTGTCCAGTTCAGTTTTTTCAAGAACTCTGGCCGAAAGCCTGTGGTCACGTCACCTTTCACTTTGCCGCGCGCACCAGCGTTTTGGGACTTTGCGCTGATACAAACGTGATTGGGTGTTGAGCAGGGTTGTTGCCTATGCAGGGGGAATTGTTCTCTTGAAAGGCTTGACCATGACGCGACTGTTCGTGCCCCTTCGGCTTCAATTGATGACTGTCCTATCTGCCTGTTTGATTGGTCTGGCAGCCTGCGCCGCAGCCGACGATTTGCCGGACTATGTGGTTCAGGAATACGGCACACCGCCCGCAATTCCGGACGGCCCATTATCGCCAGAGATTGAGAACGCCATGAAGGTGGTCTTTCTTGACAGCGTCGAAAACGGCCAGTGGTCCCGCGATCAGGATATAGCGCTGGCAGACATCGCGGCTTCGGGCGACCCCCGCTTGGGCTGGATCATCAGCGACCTGTTGCGGTTCGTACCGGACCCGGCCTTGGCGGGCGCGATGGCCGCAGCATCGTCCGAGCTGTTCGGAAAACAGTTGGGCGCGCAGAATGCCTGGGGCGTTGTAACGGATCACCTGATTGCCTGGGATATCCCCGCGCCCCCGGACTATCTGCGCTATAAGCGCGCCATCTTCACCGGACTTATTCCCGGCTGGGACAATATCTTCGTCGAGGGCGATATTGATTGGCGGCTTGTGTCCTGGGGTGGTGTTCTGATCGACGACCGTCCATTCGATACGACCGACGAGCCTTGCAATTGCATTCCAGCCGCAGACAACCCGCCGGTATTGCCAGCCGCCGAGGCCGATTGGCTGGATGACGATGACATCGTTTTCGGGGTTGAGGTAAACGGGGAATACCGTGCCTATCCGCGCCAGATTATGGAAGTGCGCGAAATGGTGAATGACACGTTGGGCGGGCGCGATCTGGGCATTCCCTATTGCACGCTATGCGGTGCAGCGCAGGCCTATTTCACCGACAATCTGCCCGACGGTGTGGAACGACCGATCCTGCGGACGTCGGGTTTGCTGAGCCGTTCGAACAAGGTGATGTACGATCTGACGACCTATTCCGTGTTCGACACGTTTCTTGGGACGGCCTTGACGGGGCCTTTGGCAGAAAAAGGCATTGAGCTGGAACAGGCGACCGTGATCACCACCGATTGGGGAACATGGAAGACCGAGCATCCGCAAACCACCGTTCTGGTCGAACGTCTGGCCTTGGGGCGCGATCCTGATTTCCGGAACACCCGCGATGCAAACGGCCCGATCTTCCCCGTGGGCGATGTGGACCCGCGCTTGCCGGTTCACGAAGACATCATCGGCGCGATCACTGAAACCGGCAAAGCCGTGGCCTTTCAGCGAAGTGCCGCTTTGGTGGCCTTGAGCCAAGGGCAGGAAATTGCCTTTGAAAATGTGCGTCTGGAACTGGACGCCGGCGGCATCCGGGCGGTGGGCCAAGACGGCGCGGATATCGGCAGCCATCAGGCGTTCTGGTTTGCCTGGTCACAATTTCACCCCGACACCGTACTTTGGCCGGGGGCGTGACCCGGACGCGGTGCGCGGATCAAAACCCGGGTCGGACAAAACTGATTTGTCCGGCCCCTTATGTTGCGGGGCTGTCTGCGTCGTAAGCTTCGATAATGGCAGCAACCAACGGATGCCGCACGACGTCCTTTGACGTGAAATAATTGAAGGCGATCTTGTCGATCCCGGTCAGCAGCCGTTCCGCGTCACGCAAGCCCGAGGTCACACCGCGCGGCAAATCCACCTGACTGCGGTCGCCTGTAATCACCATGCGGCTGCCTTCGCCCAGACGCGTCAGAAACATCTTCATCTGCATGGTCGTGGCATTCTGGGCTTCGTCCAGCACAACAAAGGCTTTCGCCAGCGTGCGTCCCCGCATAAAGGCCAAAGGCGCGATTTCGATGCGCTTTTCTTCAATCATCTTGCCAAGCTGCTTTGACGGCAAGAAATCTCCCAGCGCGTCGTACAAAGGCTGCATATAAGGGTCGACCTTGTCTTTCATGTCACCCGGCAGGAACCCAAGCCGTTCGCCCGCCTCGACCGCCGGACGGCTGAGAATGATCTTATCAACGTGGCCATTGATGAACATATTGACGCCAGCCGCGACCGCCAAATAGGTCTTGCCGGTGCCTGCGGGACCAATCCCGAAGGCCAGTTCATTTTCGAAAAGAGACCGCACATAGGCTTTCTGCGCCTCGGTTCGGGGTTCGACCGTTTTCTTGCGGGTCTTAACTTCGATCCGGCCGCCCTGAAACAGTTCCATCTGATCCACGGGCTTTTCACCAGGATCGCCACCGCCCATGCGAATTTCAGTGTCGATATCGGCAGGCTCAATCTCGCGTCCTGCTTCGGCACGGACATAAAGCGCCTGCAAAACATCCGAGGTTTTCTGAATGGCGTCCGCTTCGCCATAGATAGAAACCTTGTTTCCATTGTGCATGATTTGCACGGCCAAAGCCTGTTCGACCTGCGCAAGGTTGCGGTCGAATTCGCCAAAAAGGTCGATCAGCAGGCGGTTGTCCGGAAATTCGAGATGAGTCTCAAGCATTTCGTCGGTCGGGGCTGTTGGGCTCAGCGCGCGAGTGGACAACGATGGTTTCTCCATTTTGATCGATTGACGAAGTTATGCTGCCAAGGCTTTTGTCTTGGCGCAAGGCCATCTTGCGATGTTTATCGAAGTTAAACCCACCTGTTGCGGTGGAAAGGGAGAAATTGCGCGGGTCAACGGCAAACGGGCCTGGGTCAGGTCACCAATTCACCGGTCAAAGAATTGCTGTTTGACGCTACAATCAGGACCGGGCGCAAATCACCCGGCAGCACATCGCTGGCGGTGACATGCACGGCATGCAGGTATTCAGACTTGCCGACCATCTGGCCCGTTTCCCGCCCCGGCTTTTCAAACAGAACATGCACGGTTTTGCCGACCATTGCGTTCTGCACAGTGCGTTGCTGGTCTTTCAGAAGCGCTTGCAATTCTTGCAACCGCGCGTCCTTGGCGGCTTCGTCGACTTGCACGCGTTCGGCGGCGGGTGTCCCCGGACGGGTCGAGTATTTGAAGCTGAAGGCCTGCCCATAGTTCACGGTTCGGATCAGCGCCATCGTGTCAGCAAAATCCTGATCGGTTTCTTCTGGAAAGCCGACAATGAAATCGCCCGAAATCAGGATATCAGGCCGCGCCGCGCGAATGCGCTCGATCAGGCGGATATAGCTCTCGGCGGAATGTTTGCGGTTCATCCGTTTGAGGATCCTGTCTGACCCGGATTGCACCGGAAGGTGCAGATAGGGCATCAACTTTTCGCAAGTCCCATGCGCGTCGATCAACGCATCATCCATGTCGTTTGGATGACTGGTCGTAAAGCGGATGCGTTCCAGCCCGTCGACATCGTTCAACGCCCAGATTAACCCGGCCAGTCCGCCATCATGACCATGATAGGCATTCACATTCTGCCCCAAAAGCGTGATCTCTTTCACGCCACGTTCGACCAGATCGCGCGCCTCTCTCAGCACCTGATCGGCCGGGCGCGACACTTCGGCGCCGCGTGTATAGGGCACAACGCAGAAGGCGCAGAACTTGTCGCAACCTTCCTGCACCGTCAGAAACGCGGTCGGGCCGCGTGCGGCCTTGGGCCGGCGGGCCAGGTGGTTAAACTTGTCTTCTTCGGGAAATTCAGTGTCCAGCGCTTTGGCCCCGCTGGCGGCTTTCGCTTCCAGTTCAGGCAAGCGATGATAGCTTTGCGGCCCAACCACGATATCCACCAAAGGCTGACGGGCAACAATTTCAGCGCCTTCCGCCTGTGCCACGCAGCCCGCGACACCAATCTTCAGATCGGGTTTGGCTTCTTTCAGCGGACGGAACCGCCCGAGTTCCGAATATACCTTTTCCGCCGCCTTTTCGCGGATATGGCAAGTGTTCAGCAGAATCATGTCAGCGTCGTCGGCCGTGTCGGTCTGAACATAGCCCTGCCCACCCATGGCTTCGGCCATGCGTTCGCTGTCATACACGTTCATCTGGCAGCCATAGGTCTTGATAAAGAGCTTCTTCGGCTGGGACATGACCATTCCTCAAATTTGCAGCCTTTGGTCCTACACGGGCTGGCCGGACTTGCCAAGGGCGGCGGGGCCGTGGGATAGGTTCAGCTATGCCAACAGACGCTTGAACGGTATGCAATTCGCCAGCCTAGATGCCGCCACCAAAAGCGACGCTCTCCGCAAGGCGGACGGGCCGGTCGTGGTGATCATTGCCGAAGACGATATCGAAGTTGCCGCCACAATCCGGTATCACGTCGATAAAGGTTTCCACACGGTCATTCTGGTCGCGCCGCCCGAACTGGTTTTGGCACCCGCCGATGCCGCAGGCGCGCTGCGCATTGATTTTCCGACACGCAATCCGGGCACGACGACGGATGTGGTCAACGCGGTCAATCAGGCGCTGCCGGAAAAGACGTGGCTTTACTACTGCTATAATGCCGAGTTCTTGTTTTACCCTTTTGGCGAAACCCGCAGCGTCGGTGAATTACTGGCCTTTCACACAGAAGAGCGCCGATTTTCAATGCTGACCTATGTGATCGACGTCTATGCGGGTGATCTGGGTCAGGACGACAGCGCAGTATCTTTGGGTGACGCCCATCTTGACCGATCCGGCTATTACGCTTTGGCGCGCGAGGAAAATGGCGTGCCATGCGACCGGCAGCTTGATTTTTACGGCGGTCTGCGCTGGCGGTTCGAAGAGCATGTCGACGAAGACAGGCGGCGGATCGACCGTATTTCGCTTGTCCGGTCGCGGCGCGACATTGTCTTGCGATCAGATCACACCTGGTCCGACCCGGAACTGAACACCTATTCCTGCCCGTGGCATCACAATCTGACGGCGGCGGTCGTGTCATTCCGAACTGCAAAGGCGCTTCGACAGAACGCGGCAAGCCGGTTTCAGATCAATACGTTTCGCTGGCACAATTCGGTGCCGTTTGAATGGAAGTCACAGCAATTGCTGGACCTTGGCTTGATGGAACCAGGACAGTGGTTTTGACGCGCCCGGCTTACAGGCGCTGCCGCCGCGCAACGATCAGCAGCCCGACAAAGCACAGACACCCGATCGTGGTATAGGCGCCAAGGATGGCCTGCACCTGACCCTGCGGCATGGCGCCGACGTCCGAAGCTGAACCCGAGGCCAGGAAAAGACTGCCCGCAAACAAAAGTCGCCCCACCAGACTTTGCAGCGACAGGTAAGTGGCGCGAATGTCATCGGGCAATTCGCGCTGGATGCGGGCCAGAATGAATGGTCGCGAAAAGCTGTCTGGCACCATCCGTATCAACAAAAGCGCGATGGCCAAGGCGCTGCCAGTGACCGCCAATCCCCCGACCAAAACAATCTGCAACGCAAAGGCCAAAAGCAGAATACCCGACAAACCCAACCTTTCCCGCAGACCGGGCGCCAGCCACGAGGTCAAGACCGAAACCGACATCATCGCCGCCGTTACCGCGCCGCTGACAAGTGGCGCATTCACCGCCAGACCCAAATCATCAAGCGCATTCAGAATGAAAGGCTGGCCGAAAACAAAGGGCAAATGGCTAAAGCCGTACATCAGCGCAGACAGCGCAAAGAGCCATAGCAAAACCCGGTTCGCAAATGCGGTTTTCAGATCCGCCAGCGCCGCTATGGCCTTTTGTGCCGGTTGCGTTTTTTGCGGTTCGGCGAACCGCAGAACAACAAAGAACGCGGCCCCCAGCGCCAAAGCGGTCGCGACGAAAGGCAGGCGCAGATTCCAAAGCGCGAAGGCGCCGCCGATGACCGCTGACACGGCAAAGGCCACGAATGTATAACGCCAGGCCCGAAGCTCATGTGTTTCGACCTCATCCTCGCGCCCGTCAGCTGCCAAAGATTCATACAAAAGCGCGCTGTCCGTGCCAGAGGCGAACGCCATGTGAAGGCCCAGAAACGCCTGTGCCAATGCAAACACCCAATATTCAGACCCGGCAGCCTGCATCACTGCCGAAAGACACCCGGCCAGCACAGACAGAATCAAGGTAAACCGTCGCCCGACCCGGTCGGACATATACCCCGACGGCACTTCAAACAGCGTCGTGGCGACGTCGAAGACCACATAAATCAAGATCGCTTCGGCGGCTGAAAGTTCGGCCTGGAAAAACAGAAACCACGTCGCCTGCCAAAACAGCAAGTTCTGGAAAAACTTGAACCACGGATAAAGCGCGACATTGCGCGCAGCCGGCGTCATGGCTGAATTGCCGTGTCGATCCGGTCCATATCAAAAACGGGTTCCAGAATGTCGCGCAATTCCTGCCGTCTGGGATGGTTGGGATTGGCAAAGGCGAAACACAGGTAATCTTCCACGATGGCTGCCTGTTGTTCAAAGCCAAAGCTAAAAAATGCCTGTGCGCCGTCTGAAAAATAGGGGTCGGCAAATTCAATGCTTTCGGCGACAGCCCGACCCGGCGAATAGCCCGTGTGTTCACGGTTCTGCCACTGCCAGACATGGACCATTTCATGGGCAAAGATCAGCCCTTGCGGCACGCGCAACCGATTGGGCCATTGCATCATCATGTTGCTGGAATACAGCCCCGTTTCAAAATGTATCCGGTTGCCAAGGGCAAATGCCTGCGGGGGTTGCGCGCCGCGCGGTTGAGGAACCCTGAGGCACGCCTGATCGGTACCTTCCACCAATCTGACATCCCCCGGAATTGTCTGAAACAGCGGGGTAATTCCAAGCCCCTGTGCGACCCGCACCTGGTCTACTTTGATTTCATCGCCAAAAAGATCATTGGCAAATGCTGCTTCGGTTTCAGTCAAAGGACGCGAACAAGCACCAAGCGCGATCAGCGCCACAAGGGTCAGGAAAACAAAACGCATCATAACATCGACGGCACGACCAGATCCGGTGGCCGGTGCCCGTCTTCGAAGGTTTTGATATTGATGATCACACGCTCGCCCTGTTCGATCCGGCCTTCCAGTGTGGCCGAGCCCATATGCGGCAACAACACGACGTTCGGCAGTTCGCGCAGCCGCGGATTGATCTCGGTGCCATGTTCAAACACGTCCAGACCCGCGCTTGCAATCTCGCCCGCGCGCAGCATTCGGGTCAGCGCGTTTTCATCGATGACTTCGCCGCGCGAGGTGTTCACGATAACGGCGCTTGGTTTCATCAGCTTCAACCGGCGCGCGTTCATCAAGTGAAAGGTCGACGGTGTATGCGGACAGTTGATTGACAAAATGTCGACCCGGCTGACCATCTGGTCAAGGCTTTCCCAATAGGTGGCCTGCAACCCGGCTTCGGTTTCCGGGCGCAACCGCCGACGGTTGTGGTAATGCACCTGACAGCCAAAGACAGCGGCCCGGCGCGCAACGGCCTGACCGATTCGCCCCATGCCAAGAATGCCCAAACGCCGCCCGCCAAGACGCCCGCCCAACAAAGCCGTTGGCGACCAGCCGGACCATTCGCCCTTTTGCATAACGCTTAGACCTTCGGGGATGCGGCGGGTGATCGACAGGATCAGCGCGATCGTCATATCGGCTGTATCTTCCGTGACGACCCCGGGCGTGTTCGACACATGAATGCCCCGCTGCCGCGCCGTCGCCACATCTATATGATCAACCCCAGCGCCATAGCTGGCGATCAGCTTCAACCGCTCGCCTGCCTGCGCCAAAAGCGTCGCGTCAATCGGATCGGTGATCGTGGGCACCAGAACATCGGTGTCTTGGATGGCGGCGGCCAGCGTATCGCGCGTCATCGAGCGATCATCCGGGCATAGGGAAACGTCAAAGAGTTCTGACAGGCGCGTCTCGACCACTTCGGGCAACTTGCGGGTCACCACCACTTTCAGACGCTTGTCCGGCATGCTCTTTTCGCGCTCCTGTCTTCCCTTGGGCCCGTGTTGATGGCAAAGTGGCAAGGAACCGAGGCTGGCACAAGCGCTACATAAGATTGGCGCATCAGTTGAGAGGACGAGCAGGCAATGAAACGCATGATCCAAGCCATTGTGTTGATGGGCACCATGGTGGCCACAGCGCCCGCGGCTATTGCAGCCGAACGCGGCAAGGTCACGAATTTACCTATTCCACGCTACGTGTCGATGAAGGCAGAAGAAGGCAATGTGCGCCGCGGCCCCTCGCTGTCGCACCGGATCGACTGGGTCTTCATGCACCGAAATATGCCGTTGGAAGTCACCGGCGAACATGGTCACTGGCGCCGCGTGCGTGACCGGGACGGGCAAGGCGGCTGGGTGCACTATTCGCTGCTGTCAGGCGCGCGTCATGTGATTATCGAAAACGATCTGACACCGCTGCGTGTCAAACCCCGCGCCGACGCCGAGGTGAACGCCTATGCCGAAGCGGGCGTTGTTGCACGCCTTGGCAATTGCGATCTGGATTGGTGCCGGTTGACGGCCAACGGCAAACGCGGCTGGGTTCAGAAATCCGTCCTTTGGGGCGTAAAGCCCGAAGAGATCCGAAATTAGCGCAAAAGCCTAGCATGTCGTCTGCGGCAATGCTGCGCGCAAATTGCGTTGCCCGGCGGCTTGGCACAGGTCTATAGCGAAAGTATGCACACGGGCGCAGTTTCCCCCGCGCCGCGCCAACGCGTCGGCATCGAAGCGCGCGCCCTTCTGGCGATGGGCCTGCCTTTGATCGGCAGCCATGTGGCGCAGATGCTTATTTCGGTCACAGATACCGTGATGATGGGCTGGTACAGCATCCCCGGCCTGGCCGCTTTGTCGATCTCGGGGCCGACGTTCTTTGTTATTTTCATCATGGGGTCCGGGTTTGCCTGGGCCGTGACACCCATGGTTGCATCCGCACTTGGCCAGGAAGACGAACGCCAGATCCGCCGCGTGACGCGCATGGGGCTTTGGCTGTCCATCGGGTTTGGCGTTTTGGTTCTGCCGGTCTTTTTCTTCGCCGAACCGCTGTTTCTGGCGATGGGGCAAGCGCCCGAGGTGGCGAATCTGGCCGGGCAATACATGCCGTTTCTGGGCCTTGGCATTATCCCGGCTTTGTTGGTGCAGGTGCTGAAAAGCTATCTTTCGGCAATCGAACTGACGCGCGCCATCCTTGTGGCGGTGCTGGGTGCCGCGGTGCTGAATGCCTTGGTCAACTACGTCTTGATTTTCGGCAATTTCGGTGCGCCCGAGCTGGGAATAATCGGCGCCGGGTTTGCATCGCTGCTCAGCCATGCTGTCAGCCTTATCGCACTGGCGGTTTATGCGACCCGCAAACGCCCCGAACATACGCTGTTCAGGAATTTCCGCCGCCCGGATAGCGAAGCCTTGGTCCGCGTCTTTCGGCTTGGCGTACCCATCGGTCTGACATTGCTTGCCGAAACCGCGCTTTTCGCCGCCTCAAGTGTGATGATGGGATGGCTTGGGACAATCCCGCTTGCCGCCCATGGCATTGCGCTTCAAATCACCAGTTTGACCTTCATGGTGCCCTTGGGCCTGTCGCAGGCGGTTACCGTCCGCGTCGGGCGGGCCTCGGGGCGGGGCGACCCGGAAACGGTGCGGGCAGCGGCTTTGGCCGGGTTATTCTTGGCCTTGTTCGCATTGATCCCGACCATCGCCTCGTTTTTGATTATTCCCGAAACCTTGATTGGCCTGTTCGTCGATCCAAATGACCCGGCGCGGATGGTCATTCTTGGCGCAGGCGCATCGCTTCTTGCGGTGTCAGCCTTGTTCCAGATCGTGGATTTTGGTCAGGTTCTGGGCCTTGGCATGTTGCGCGGCATTCAGGACACGCGGGTGCCTATGGTTGTTGCGATTGTCAGCTATTGGCTGATTGGCCTGCCGACAAGCTATGTACTGGGTTTCGTGCTGGACATGGGCGGTGTCGGCGTTTGGCTGGGGCTGACGGTGGGCCTGACCTGCGCCTGCGTGGCCCTGCTTTGGCGGTTCTGGCGACGCGCGTTCTAGGACGATTGGGTCCGCATCCAGTCCATCACATCGCCGCGCACGGATTGCACACCGCTTTCGCGGGCGCGGTCGATCACCGCGCGCACCTCGGCCAGATCAATACGACGCAACAGATGCTTGACCGGCCCGACCGACGCCGGGCGCATCGAAAACGACCGAAGCCCCATCGCAGCAAAACACATGGCTTCGATAGGACGCCCCGCATCTTCGCCGCAGAAACTGACCGGTGTTCCCGTTTCGGCACAGCGATTGGCGATTTGTTCGATGAACGTCAGATAGCTGACGTTCAGCGTATCATAGCGGCGGCGCACCCGTTCGTTTTCACGGTCAGCGGCGAAAAAGAACTGTTTCAGGTCATTGCCACCGATCGAGATAAAGTCAGCCATCTCAAAGAACTGGCGCGGCGCAAACGCAATCGACGGGGTTTCCAGCATCGTCCCGATCTCGACCTTTTCGGGTAATGTATGCCCCAGCCGCCGTTCTCGTTCGATTTCATCCAAAAGATGCTGTCGCGCTGCGCGAAATTCATCAAACTGCGCGACGAATGGAAACATAACGGTCAGCGCGCGACCGTTCGCCGCCCGGATCAAGGCCTGCAACTGCATGCGCATCACACCGACCTTGTCCAAGCCAACCCGAATGGCGCGCCAGCCCAAAGCCGGGTTCGGTTCGTCCTCGCGTTTCATATAGGGCAGCACTTTGTCTGACCCGATATCCAGCGTCCGAAACACCACGCGCTTACCGTCTGCGGCATCCAACACACGTGAATAGATCGCGGCCAGTTCAGACCGTTTCGGTACGGTGTTGCGCGCTAGAAACTGAAGCTCGGTCCGAAACAGGCCAACCCCTTCGGCGCCCGAATTTTTCAGGCTTGGCAACTCCGCAATCAATCCGGCGTTCATGAACAGATCAATCTTCGTGCCGTCTTGAGTGACGGCGGGCAATTCGATCAGACCCGCGTATCTTTCCTGCGCCTTGGCCTGCATGGCGATTTTGTCGCGAAACGCCCCGACAACGGTTTCATCGGGACGCAAATGCGCAATGCCCTGGTCGCCGTCGACCATGATATGATCGCCATTCAAGGCCTCGGACGTGATTTGGTCGCCCGCGTTCACGATCAGGGGAATAGCCCAGGCACGCGCTACAATCGCGGCATGCGAACCGACCGAGCCTTGTTCCAGCACGATGCCTTTCAGCGACCCACGTTCAAAATCCAAAAGTTCGGCCGGGCCAATCGTGCGCGCCACCAGGATGGGGTTTTCAGGAATATCCGCGCCCGTTTCCGAACCCTGACCCGTCAGGATCCGCAGCAAACGGTTCGAAAGATCGTCCAGATCCTGCAAACGTTCGCGTAGATAAGGGTCGGGCGCTTTGCCCAGCCGGGTCCGCGCCATCGATTGCTCTTTTTCAACCGCGGCTTCCGCCGACAGCCCCGCCGCGATGTCTTCTTCCATCCGCCGCATCCAGGACCGGGAATTGGCAAACATGCGAAACGCCTCAAGCACATCGCGCTGGTCTTTATCAACCGGATCATTGCTGACCGATTTCAGCATATCGTCAACCGACACCCGCAGTTGACCGACCGCATCATTCAGACGCTTGGTTTCAGCTTCCGGATCATCGGCAACCGGATTGGTGACCACGACACGCGGTTCGTGCAACCAGACATTGCCTTCGGCAACGCCTTCCTGCCCGGCTACACCCCGGAAAAGCATCGGGTTGGTGTGGCGCGCGCGCAGGGCCTCGCCTTCGCCGACGAACGCGCCAAGTTCGGTCATTTCGGCCAATACCATGGCGACGACTTCCAGCGCATACACTTCGTCGTCCGAAAACGCGCGCGCTTCGCGGGATTGCACGACAAGCACACCCAGCTTGTCCCCCAACCGGTTGATCGGCACGCCGCAAAAAGATGAAAACACTTCTTCGCCCGTCTCCGGCATATACCGGAACCCACGCGCCGAGGGTGCATCGGCTTCGTTCACCACTTGTCCGTCGCGGGCGGCGCGTCCAACCAGACCCTCGCCCAGTTTCATCCGCGTCTGGTGCACCGCTTCCTGGTTCAGACCTTCGGTCGCACAAAGTTCCAGCGTTTCGGCATCGCGGAACAGATAGATCGAACACACCTCGGTCCGCATCGAGCTTGAAATCAATTCAACGATCCGATCCAGACGCGCCTGACCCGCCGTATCTTCGGCCAGCGTGTCTCGCAGCCGCCCAAGAAGCTTGCGGCTTTCACTTTCTGTCTGCTCGGCCATGCGCGCTCCTTGTCGGCGGTCGTCCGCCTTGAAAGAAGTAGAGCACGCGGAACCCGGCGGGAAAACCCGAAAATTGGGACTGTTGTGACCCACGCCCGTGCACAACACCTGTTATGCCCGACCCAATCGGCTGACGCGTCCAAAAAGCGCCCAAGCCCTTGCCCCGTATTGGCGGATCGCATAGATGCAGCGCCGAACCTTTTCAGGACGACCATGCCCACGCTTGTGATGAAATTCGGCGGCACGTCAGTTGCCACGCCAGAGCGCATCCGGAACGCCGCGGAACGCGTCGAGCGTGAGGTCGCGAACGGGTATGATGTGATCGTCATCGTCTCGGCCATGGCCGGCAAGACAAACGAACTTGTCGGTTGGGTCGAAGAAACATCGAACCTTTATGACGCTCGCGAATATGACGCGGTGGTGTCGTCAGGCGAACAGGTCACCGCTGGCCTGATGGCGCTGACCTTGCAGGAACGCGATGTTCCGGCGCGCAGTTGGCAAGGCTGGCAGGTACCGCTTAAAACAAGCAACGCCCATGCCAGCGCCCGGATCGAAGATATCGGGACCGACGCGATAAATGCCAAATTCGCCGAAGGCATGAAGGTCGCCGTGGTCGCGGGCTTTCAGGGCATCAGCCCGGAAGGCCGCATCACAACCCTGGGCCGCGGGGGGTCTGACACGACGGCTGTCGCGTTTGCCGCTGCATTCGGGGCCGAAAGATGCGACATTTATACCGACGTCGATGGCGTCTACACAACCGACCCGCGCATCACATCAAAGGCGCGCAAGCTGGACCGGATTGCGTTTGAAGAAATGCTGGAGCTGGCCTCGTTGGGTGCGAAAGTTCTGCAAACCCGGTCGGTCGAACTGGCCATGCGGTACAAAGTAAAATTGCGCGTTCTGTCCAGTTTCGAGAACGCCGATCAGGGTGAAACCGCCGGCACGCTTGTCTGCGACGAGGAGGATATCATGGAAAGCAATGTCGTGGCCGGTGTGGCCTATAGCCGTGACGAAGCCAAGATGACGCTCTTGTCAGTCGCCGATCGCCCGGGCATCGCCGCCGCCATCTTTGGCCCATTGTCCGACGCGGGCATCAATGTTGATATGATCGTCCAGAACATTTCGGAAGACGGGCGAACCGACATGACGTTTTCGCTGCCGACCAATCAGGTCGAACGCGCGAAATCCGCGATGGAAACGGTTAAGAATAGCGGCGACGTAAACTATACCGATTTGGTGACAGATGAAGAGGTCGCCAAAATTTCAGTCGTCGGCATCGGAATGCGCAGCCACGCAGGCGTGGCCGCTCAGATGTTCAAGGCGCTGCGCGACGAAGGCATCAATATCAAGGTGATCACAACGTCCGAAATCAAGATCTCGGTCCTGATCGAACGCAAATACACCGAACTTGCGGTTCAGGCGCTGCACGACACCTTTGCGTTGGAAAGCGCTGGATAAGGCGGTTTGGCGAGCATCTGGCGCGCCAACACTTTGTTTTTTCCACCCCCGTCGCCAAAAGATCCCAGAAAATCGTCCCGCAAATCAAAGCTTCGGCGTCACATCGCCAGAAGCTTTGACAAGAATCTGGCCATATTTGCGCCAATCTGGCAGATTAACTAAAAATTCGAGTGGGCACCCTAGGGATAAGCCCACGGTGAACCAGAGGCAAAGACAGATGGAACGAAGATCGTTTATTTTGGCCGGTGCCAGCGCAGTTTTGGCAGGGTGTTCAAACCGGTGGAACGTTGGCTATGAAAACGGGATCGACGGCGAGGTCAGCAAAAACTGGCATATCCATGCCGTGCAGGTCATCATCCCCAGCGCTTTGACCGTCAGCAATGCAAACAATTTCGCACCGAATGCCGATATCGTCTGGCATGGCGATACCGACGCGACCAGCCGTCGCCAACAAGTGGCGTCGATCTTGCGCGAAGGGATCAGCCAAGGGGGCACAGGGCTGCAGGGCCCGCGCAGCGTCAATCTGCGCGCCGAACTTGAAAAGTTCCACGCGGTCACTCCGGCGTCTGTCGCACGCGCACCGGGGGCGGTACATAACATTGCATTTGTAATGCAGATTTTTGATGACGCGACCGGCCGGCCTTTGTCATCCGCCGAACGCATTCAGGCGGATCTAGAAGCATACGTCGGCGCGGCCGCCGTCACAGCTGCTGTGCAAGGTCAGACCCAGCGTGTGCGCGTCGTCGAGCATATCGCACAGGTCACGCGCGGTTGGTTGGGCGATGGGCCGGACCAACGGCGTCGGTTCGCCGCCATCGGGCGCTGACCAACAGTTTGCCGGAGGGCGCATGAAGCTGTTCATTGGTCTGGGCAATCCGGGCGCAAAATACGCGGGCAACCGGCACAATATCGGCTTTATGGCCCTGGACCGCATCGCCGAAGATCACGGCTTTCCGGGCTGGCGGGGAAAATTCCACGGTACGGTGACCGAAGGCCAGCTTGGCGCACAAAAGGTTTTGCTGCTCAAACCCGAAACGTTTATGAACAAATCCGGCCTTTCGGTCGGTGAGGCTGTGAAATTCTTCAAGACCGCCCCCGGCGACGTCACTGTCTTCCACGATGAAATCGACCTGGCTCCGGCAAAACTGCGCGTCAAACAGGGCGGCGGGCATGCTGGCCACAACGGGTTGCGTTCGATCCATGCTGCCCTTGGCGATGGCTATCAAAGGGTGCGTATGGGTGTCGGCCATCCAGGTCATAAGGATGCGGTCCCGCATTACGTTCTCAAAGACTTTGCCAAGGCAGATCAGGACTGGCTGAACGATATGCTGCACGGCATTTCGGACGGCGCGCCTTTTCTGGCAGATGGCGACACCGGGCGCTTTCAAAATGCGGTCGCCCTGCGTCTGACCCCGCCAAGACCCTCAACAGGGCGCGAAAAGCCGGCAACGTCCGCGCCGAAAGACGCGCCCAAGACCGCCCCGGATGACACAAGATCGCCCCTGCAAAAGCTGATCGACAAGTTTCAATGACCGTGCGCGATGCGTTTCGCCGCCAGGGCAAAGCCTGCGACACGCTCGGCTCGGCGTTCATGGCGCGCTTAATGCCATTGATCGCCGACCGACTGGACACCGGCGCCGTTGCGGACCGGGTTCTGAATTGGCAAGGTGATCCGATGCCAAGCGCCGATAGCGTGCCGCTGCGTCTTGCCGGGGCATTGCATGCGCTCAAAATCCAGGGGGCTGCGCTTGGCGACGTATATCCCCCCCATGCGCCAAGCGACAATCAGCTTTGGTCGGCATTGGAAACCGCGATGCAAAAGCACGCCGCGCATATTCTGTCCTGGCTGGACAGCCCGCCGCAAACCAACGAAGTCAGGCGGGCCGCCCCCCTTGCAGCGGCCCTGTCGCTGATCGGGGCAAGATACGCGCGCCCGGTCGAGTTGCTGGAAATTGGGTGCAGCGCGGGGCTGAACCTGCGTGTGGATCACTTTGCAATGCAATTGGGCGCGCGCACCCTTGGTCCAGCCGGGTCAAAGGTGCAAATCAGACCCGACTGGCAAGGCCCAGCACCGACCGAACCCTTGCCTGCCATCGTTCAAAGGTGCGGCGTTGACTTGCGCCCCATCGACCCGCTGACCCCGGACGGGCGACTTAAATTGCTGGCCTATCTTTGGCCCGACCAATCCGACCGTATCACGCGCACCGAAGCCGCCATACAAATGGCCCGCACGGTTCCGGCACAAATAGACACAGGCGATGCAGCAGCATGGCTTGAACGCAAATTGAGCCGTCCGGCCGACGACCGGTTGCGCGTCGTCTTCCACACAGTCGCCTGGCAGTATTTTCCCGAAGACACAAAGGCCCGGGCGGTATCTGCCATGCAAACCTCTGCCACGCCCGTCGTTCAATTCGGCATGGAAAACGACGGCGGCCATGGGGCCAGCCTGACCCTGACCCATCACCCGACTGGCGAACACCAAACCCTTGGACGCGCCGATTTTCACGGCCGCTGGGTCGAATGGGCCGGGTAAATAAAAACTCTTAACCAAAACGTTGAATATCAAAAAGGGCCGGACCGCGACCGAAAGGCGCAGCCACGACACATCAACCTATTGAAATGAATAAACTTTCCAACACGTCCGCCCGATTGACTCCGCCCGCCCCCCTGCTAAACAACGCGCAAGTTCTCAACGGAGCGGATGCCATGGCCAATACCGACCAGGATCGGAAGGCCCGGTTAGAGGCGCTGGAGGCAAAGCTTGCCGAAAAGCGCACGCCGACACAGCAGACGCGTCACCAGGACACGCATCATTCGCAGGCACAACAAGGCTGGCGCATGGTGATAGAAATGGTGGCGGGTCTGGGGATCGGCTTTGGGATGGGATACGGGCTGGACACGATCTTTGGCACTTTGCCGATCTTTATGATCCTGTTCACGCTCTTTGGACTGGCCGCTGGCATCAAGACGATGCTGCGCACCGCACAAGAAATGCAAGCGTCAGAGACATCTGGCGGGGAAGAAAGGGACTGACACGTGGCAGACGACGCGAAAGCCGAAGGCGGCCTTGTTTTCCATCCAATGGATCAGTTTATCGTCAAACCACTATTGGGCGATGGGCCGGTTGGCATGTTCACCATCACCAACGTCACCTTCTGGATGGCGCTTGCGGTTATCTGCATCGCACTTTTGTTGGTCATGGGCACACGCGGTCGCGCCCTTGTGCCCAGCCGCATCCAATCCGTGGCCGAACTGGCCTATGGGTTCATCTATAAAATGGTCGAAGACGTGGCAGGCAAAGACGGCCTGAAATACTTCCCATATGTGATGACCCTGTTCATGTTCATCGTCTTTTCGAACTTTCTGGGCCTGTTGCCGCTGGCCTTTACGCCAACCAGCCATATTGCGGTGACTGCGGTTCTTGCCATGGCGGTCTTTATTGCCGTCACCGTCATCGGCTTTGTGAAAAACGGCGCGGGCTTCCTAAGCTTGTTCTGGATTTCCAGTGCACCACTGGCGCTGCGACCCATCCTGGCGATCATCGAAGCGATCAGCTACTTCGTGCGCCCCGTCAGCCACTCGATCCGACTGGCAGGCAATATGATGGCCGGTCACGCCGTGATCAAGGTCTTTGCCGCCTTTGCTGCCATCGCTGCGATTTCACCCCTGTCCATCGTGGCGATCACCGCAATCTACGCACTTGAGGTTATGGTGTCCTTCATCCAGGCCTATGTTTTCGCCATTTTGACATGCGTCTACCTGAAAGACGCGCTTCACCCGCATCACTAAGAAATCGGCTCGGGCAACCGCGCTGACCCTAACTTCCAACGTAAGGAGAATTCTAATGGAAGGCGATATCGCACAAATGGGCGCCTACATCGGCGCAGGTCTTGCAAGCATCGGCATGGGCGGGGCAGCCGTCGGTGTGGGCAATGTTGTTGGCAACTTCCTTTCGGGTGCCTTGCGCAACCCGTCGGCCGCTGGCGGCCAGACCGCGACACTCTTCATCGGCATCGCATTTGCAGAAGCACTGGGGATTTTCTCGTTCCTCGTCGCGCTTCTTCTGATGTTCGCCGTCTGATCACTCCTACGATCCTTACGTATCCCGTGCTTGCCCCGGTAAGCACGGGACTGAACCCGAAGGTTTGAAGGAGGTCGCCATGGCGACAGAAACAGACGCAGCAAAAGCCGCTGAAAGCGGTGGCTTGCCACAGCTGGATTTTTCAACGTTCCCGAACCAGATTTTCTGGCTTCTGGTGACGCTTGTTGTGATCTATCTGGTGTTGTCGAAAGTGGCTTTGCCGCGCATCGCGTCGGTTCTTGCCGAACGACAGGGCACAATCACGAATGACATCGCCGCTGCGGAAGAGCTGAAAGCCAAAGCCGCTGCAGCCGAACAGGCATATGACAAAGCGCTGGCCGACGCGCGTGCTGAAGCACAGAAAATCGCGGGCGAAACCAAGGCCGAAATTCAGGCCGAAGTCGACGCCGCCATGGCCAAAGCCGATGCCGAAATCGCAGCCCGCACAGCGGAAAGCGAAGCGCGCATAACAGAAATTCGCGCTGGCGCTGCCGCCGCGATCAAGGACGTGGCGCAAGACACGGCGAAAGAAGTCGTCTCAGCCATGGGCGTTGACATCGACGCCGCTGCCATCAAGGCAGTCGTGACCGCACGGACAAAGGGGTAAAGCGATGAAACACCTGTCACTTCCCTTTGCCCTTGTCGCTGCGACACCTGCCGTTGCGGCGTCAAAAAATCCGTTCTCGGCTGAATTTTACAAGTTGTCGAACACGGACTTCATCGTCGCGCTTGCCTTTATTCTGTTCATTGCGGTCCTGTTCTATTTCAAGGTCCCGTCGCTGATTGGTGGCCTGCTGGACAAACGCGCAGACGGCATCCGCTCCGAGCTGGACGAAGCGCGCGCGCTTCGCGAAGAAGCCCAATCGCTTCTTGCCAGCTACGAACGCAAGCAGCTTGAAGTCAAAGAACACGCAGACCGGATCGTGGCGCAAGCCAGGGAAAGCGCCGCCGAAGCGGCCGAACAGGCAAAGCTTGACCTTGAAAAGTCGATCGAGCGTCGTGTTCAGGCCGCAGCCGACCAGATCACCAGCGCAGAGCAAAGCGCCGTGAAACAGGTTCGCGACGAAGCGGCCCGCATTGCCATTGCCGCCGCCGGCGACGTGATCTCGAAAAAGATGACGGCAGCGAAATCGGGCGATCTGATCGACGAGGCTATCAAGACGGTGCAGGCGAAACTGCACTGATCCTTGCCAAAGATGACCTTTGATGGAACCCGGCCTCAGTGCCGGGTTTCTTTTGTCTGGGGGTCAGTTCGGTTCGTCTTCGACCGCATGTTCCATCAAGATATCCAGCGGCACCACATCCAGCGCACGTCTGTGCGTCGCGGCCAGCTTGATCTTAGGGGCAGCCCCTTCTTCGGCCGCTTGCAAAAACCGGCCCGCGCAAAGGCACCAGCAATCTCCGGGTTTCAAACCTTGAAACAGATATTCCGGTCGGGGCGTCGAAAGATCGTTTCCAAGATACTTTGAAAGCGCCAGAAACTCGGCCGTCATTACCGCGCAAACGGTGTGATTGCCGTCATCCTCGGCACAGGTGTTACAGGCCCCATCCCGGAAAAACCCAGTCACCGGGCTAAGCGAGCAGGCCTGCAATGGCTCGCCCAATACATTGACGGATTGGTCTTTTTCCAATGTATTCCGTTCCCGTGTTTGGTTTTTGCATCCCAAGCCTTGGATTTAGCCCGAACGCGTAAAAATCAAGACCGGCTTGACCAACCCGTCACCGCTCGACTAGGTCAGCCTCCGTGAAAGCGCGCATTCCCCTTGATACAGTCTTTGCGGCACTCGCCGATCCAACCCGGCGTCGGATTCTGACGATGCTGCTTGAAGACGACATGGCGGTCACCGATGTGGCTGATCCGTTCGAAATGTCGCTGGCCGCGATTTCGAAACATCTTGGCGTGCTCAGTCGCGCGGGCCTGATTGTACAAGAACGCAACGGCCGCGTGATCTGGTGCAAACTGGAACCCGCCGCACTGAAAGATGCCAGCGTCTGGATGCAGGGCTTTGGTCAGTTCGAACCCGTCGATCTGGACGCGTTCGAGACGTTTCTTGGTGAAAACCTGTCTGACGCACCCGACCACTAGGCCCAGCTACCAGCCGTCCGATTCTTCCTTCAGAAACGCCAGGAAAGCCTGCACTTTTGTCGTGCGGTGCAAATCCACATGGGTCACAAGCCAAAGCGGCGCCTGCCATTCGGGCTTGGGGTCAAACAGCTGCACCAGCTTGGCATGGCGGCTTGCATCCCAACGGGTCAACGCGCCGATCCCGACACCTTCAAGGATCGCATCGCGCACCACCCGGTCGTCCGATCCCCGGAAGACAATGTCTTTCGGCGCCACGCGGTCGATCAACCAGCGCGCGACGGGCGCACGCGAATCAAAATCATCCAGCCCAACGAATTTGTGGCCCGCCAGGTCTTCAGTCGTCTCTGGCGCGCCATGGGCTGCTATGTAATCTTCCGAGGCATAAAAGGTCATTTCCAGCGGCAGAAACGGCTGCACCACATTGTCGGGATTGTCCGGCTTCGTGCCAGCCCGAATGGCGATATGCGCCTCGCCATATTCCAGCCGCAGCACTTCTTCGCCGGTCAGAAAGCGCACAACGACATCCGGGTACTTTTCTTGAAACCGCGCCAGCGTTGGCGTCATGCGCGGCGACACATGGGGCAAGGATGTCACCACCAACTCACCCGACACTTCGTCACCGCGCCCTTTGATCCGGTTCACCAGTTGGGCAAACTGATCATCTGTGGCCTGCGCCACCTGCAACAGGTCATTCCCCGCCTCGGTCGAGCTATAGCCGCGCGGATGGCGCTGAAACAGCTTTACCCCCAGCCGGTCTTCCAGGGAATCGATATGACGAATAACCGTGGCATGGTGCACGCCCAAAGCATCCGCCGCCCCGCTGACCGTGCCGGCGCGCGCAACGTGATAGGCCGTTCTGATTTCATCCCAAGTACTGATCGACATGGCTGCACATCCCCGATTTCTACTTTGCCATCCTGCGTGCGGATTTAGCGCGTCCGCAAGAATGACCAGCCGGTCTCACGCAAATTTGCACAAGCCAGGCGAAACGGGAACTCATGTCACAGGACTGTACACAAAGGCGTCCACCGGCAAAGACGGCCCCGAACGCCTAATCCTCAATCGCGAAAACCAAGGTAACACCCACCCGGATGTCCAATTCGCCCGTCGCCACTGGCACCGCTGCGGCATCCATCATCGCGCCGCGCATCAACGGCTGCGGCCCAGCAGACCCACCGCCTTCGCGGATCGACAGAACGGGCCCCAGTGTGACACCCGCCGCCGTGGCCAGCGTTTCGGCCTTCGCGCGGGCAAGCCGCACCGCCTCTGCGCGCGCGGTGTCTTCCAACGGGGCCGGATCGGTGATGGCAAAGCTCAGACCGTTCAGCGTGTTCGCCCCATCACTGATCACAAGATCCAGAAATTGCCCCAACGTATCAAGCGCGCGCACCCGCACTGCAAGCTGGGTTGAAACAACATAGCCGCGTATCTGCGGCACCGACGTATTGCCGCGATCCCAAACCGGGCTCAGATTTAAAGACGAGGTTTGGACATCGCGGTCTTCAATCCCGGCTTCGGCAATATTCGCCAGAACAACCGCCGTAACCTCGCTGGCCCCGCGCATCGCTTCGGCTGCTGTGCGCGCTTCGTGGGTCACACCCAACCGGACCATCGCCATATCGGGCGCGGCGCTGGCACTGCCAACCGCGTTGACCACAATCTGACGCTGCGCCTCTTCGGCCTGACCAAAAAGCGGCCAGAACACAACCACAAGAAGAATGAAATATCGCATGCGCGACCTCCGTTTCACATCATGTGAAAGAGTTTACCCGAATTCGTCAGAAAGCGGGCAATTATCGCGATGGTTCCCCGTGACGGTCGCCAGCCGCCATGCTATCTCTCGTGTATGAATACCGTCTGGGGACTAGATCTGGATATGAGCGCCGTGCGGCTTATGCGCCGCAACGGTGACGCATGGGTCGCACAACGGGTCGAAAAGATCGACACATCCGACATCGAAGACCGTCTGAAAGACATGGTTTCCGAGATTGACGACGATGCATCGGTTGCTCTTTTCCTGCCGCGCGATCAGATCCTTTTTACAACCGTCGATCTTGACGGGTCTGGCGATCCGCAAACGCAGATCGAAGCGGCCATGGAAGGGCGCACGCCCTATGCTGTCGGCGAACTTGCCATTGATTGGGATATGTCCGACGCGGGCAAAGCGCATGTTGCGGCCATCGCGCGCGACACGCTGGACGAAGCGGCTGCGTTTGCCGAAGTGCGTGGTCTGCCGATTGCAGGCTATAGCACGCTGTCCAACGGCGGGGACTTTCCGCGCGCACCCAGCTTTGACGGCCCAAACATTGCGGCACCTGGCCCCGATGACGTCGTACCCGAACCAGCGGACGAACCCGAACAACCGCCGCAATTCTCAACAGCCCGCGTTCCGTCCCGACCACCTGCCGCCGATGTGGCCGCCGCTTCGATGGCGGCAACCGCCCGCGCGCGGTTCACGCCCACAGCCGGTTCTGCCGATATCGTACAACCTGCCAAGCCAACGCCTCCACCACCCGACAAATCGCCGGTGGTCGACGTGGAAGACACCGATCCTGTGGTCAAGGTCAAAGCCCCCTTGGTGCCGCTCGACCCCGGATTGCCGGTATCAGCACCAAATGCGCCGACGCGGGTGCGTACCGATATCGCGGCGGCGTCTGTTTCCGAAAACGCAGCCAGCCTGACCCCGGGCGGCGTCGCCATCCCAAGCAACAAACGCGCGCCGATCAGCATCGCGGCAGTCTTTGCGGTGGCCTTTCTTCTGATGATCGGCGCGGCGGTTCTGGTCTGGAACTTGCTGCCGATGCGGCCGTCAACGACCATCGAACAGCCGACCGAAACCGGCAGCAACCTGGCGACAGGCGAAACCGAAGACGCCACCGACGACGTCCTCGAAGCCGACACAGCCGAACTGACCCCTTCAACACCGCCCTCCGCCGCGGTTGATCCGACACCGCCCCCGACACCAGAGACCCCCACCCCGGCCGAACCGACACCGGCACCCGAACCCGAACCCGAGGTCATCGCGCCGGTTGAACTGGCTGCCCCGGCAACGCCACCCCAGACCGATATCGCGGCAACAACATCGCCCGAAATTGGCGACAGACCTGTTTTGACATTGCTCGCCCCCGCAACGCGCCTGCCAAATATAGCGGGCTTGCCACAAGCCGTTGCACCCGTGCCGCCCGGTCTTGGGCCTCAAACACCGCCCGTGCCGAGCACGCCCGCCAGCTTCGCAGGCATCCTAAAACGCGCGCCCGCATTGAATACGCCGCCCGCAGACACCGACACGACCGACGCGATCTATTTCAGCGCATTCGAACTGCCCCAGATATCGACAGATGCCATCGCCCTGCCGTCGGTCCGTGGCATTCAGGCCGATGCGTTCACCCCGCCACGCGGCATTGAACTGGCCGCTTTGCCGCCTGCTCCAGCGCCCGTGACACCGGTTGCGCCGGTCACAACGGACACAACGGAAAACGCGGCAAACGCCCCGGTTGATGCGGCACCTTCAGCACCAAACACGCCCGCGTTAGAACAAACAGACGCCCAGCCTGTGCCTGACGCTGCAAACCCGGATGCGACCGATAACGATGTCGCCTCGGCCGTTGAACGGGCGCTGGAAGATGCGTTCACAGGCCCGGCCGGGCTGATCCCAACCGCCCTGGCCGCGCGCCTTCCCGATACACCACCATCGCAACGACCGGCTGCTTTTTCGCTGCAACTGGAACGGCAGAAATTTGGCGGCCGCACAGAACGCGAACTGGCCGTCTTGCGCCCACCGGCACGCCCCACGTCGATACAAGCAACCACTCCGTCGGCCCCGGCCAGCGCGCTTGCGGTTTCGGCCTCCCGAAACCCGCGCAGCCGTCCCAGCGACTTTGCCGCCCTTGTGGCAAGTGCACAGGCCCGCCAGCAGGCGCAACGTCTGGCCGCCGGAACATCGGTGAACGCCCCCGACACCTCGGGCGCAGTCTCGGCCGCATTGCAAGGCGACGCCTCCCAGGCGGCGGCTCAACCGCAAAGGCTGAGCATTCCCAGCAATGCATCCGTCGCGCGACAGGCAACAGTCGAAAGCGCTATTCGTCTGAACCGGGTGAACCTGGTCGGCGTTTACGGCGCACCCTCTGACCGCCGCGCTTTGGTCCGGCTTCCATCAGGACGGTACTTAAAAGTGAAAGTCGGCGACCGGGTCGACGGCGGCACAGTGGCAAGGATCACCGACAGTGAGCTGTTCTACCAAAAGGGAAACCGCACCCTGTCGCTGCAAATCCCGCGCGGCTGACCACCCGGCCTATTCAGCGCCCACAACACCATAATCGCCATTGGCAATCTCTTCGGCTTCGATCGATTCAAACAGGGCCCTAAAATTGCCCTCGCCGAACCCATCGTCACCCTTGCGCTGAATAAACTCGAAAAAGATCGGGCCAATCACGGTTTTCGAGAAGATCTGCAACAACACTTTCGTCTCGCCCCCATCCACAACGCCTTCACCGTCGATCAAAATACCATGGGTCTTCATCCGCTCAATCGGTTCGCTGTGCCCCTCAACCCGGGTCTTTGACAGCGTGTAATAGGCATCCGGCGGCCCCGGCATGAATTGAATGCCATTGGCCGCAATCGCATCGGTCGCGGCGTAAATATCGCGGGCCCCCACGGCGATGTGCTGAATGCCTTCGCCCTGATACTTTTTCAGATAGTTGACGATCTGACCGGTGTCGCCCCGGTCTTCATTGATCGGAATGCGGATCTTGCCGCACGGGCTGGTCAGAGCCCGGCTGAACAAGCCGGTGTACTTCCCGGCAATATCGAAAAACCGGATTTCCTTGAAATTGAACAACGTGCCGTAGAAACGGAACCAGGTGTCCATGTTCCCCTTGAACACATTATGCGTCAGGTGATCGAGATAGTGAAAACCAATGCCCTCGGGATGCGCGTCGCGCACCCAATCGAACGCCGCGTTGTAAGGCGAAGTCTCGTAATACTGGTCAATGAAATAGATCAGACTGCCACCAATCCCGATGATCGCAGGCACATCCATCACTTTGCCCGGCCCGGTATATTCCTCGGCCCCCAGCGATACCGCATGGCGCAAGGCCTGTTCGGCATCCACAACGCGCCACGCCATAGAAGACGCGCAAGGCCCGTGTTCTTCGATGAAAGACGCGGTGTGGGTTCCCGGCTCAGCATTGATCACATAGGTGATGTCACCCTGCTGCCAAATCTCGACCGCTTTCGTCTTGTGCGTTGCGGTGTGAACATAGCCCATCTTCTGAAACAGATCGCGCAGCGCATCAGGGTCGGGATGGCCGAATTCAACAAATTCAAACCCATCCGTGCCAGCTGGGTTGTTCTTGGAAATCACCGCTTTTGGTGCGTCATGCGGGAAAGGCCCCATGGGAAGCTCCTTGTTGTTTATGCAAGCCTAGCGCACGGGATGCGCATCAATCACGCATTCATTGACCAATGGTCACAATTTTCGCAACTCTCTTGCAACTTATCCCATTAGTACGCAATTTTGCCGCATGGATACGCTTGACCCCACGGATATCGCGCTGCTCACCGCGCTCCAGCGCGATTCTGACCTGACCGCCGAACAGCTTGGCACAACCCTCAATCTATCCGCCAGCCAGATCGGGCGACGGCGCCAAAAACTGGAAGCTGCGGGATATATCCACGGCTATCGCGCCCGACTTGACCCCGAAAAGCTGGGCCTGACGGTGCAAGCCTTCGTCTCGGTGCAGATGGCCACCCATGCGCCCGACAAAGTCGCGACCTTCACCCGCATCGTCAAGCTTGATCGCCATGTCGTCAGCGTCTGGACCCTGACGGGCGAAGCTGACTATCTTCTGCGCGTTTACTGCGAAAGCCTGGGCGCGCTGAACACATTGATCCACGATCAGCTTCTGCCACATCCGGCGGTGGCGCGGGTGCAAAGCCAAATCGTGATGAACCAGCTGAAAGGCGACGCCCCGCTTCCGGTTTAACGCCGCGCCGGGCCGAACAGGGCGGCAAGCATCAGCAAGACGCCCGACATCGTGCCAATCATGCCTGCGGCGGACACCGCGTTTTCAAACCCCAGCCAAAGCGGGCCATAGCCTGCCAAAATGGTCCCGGAAACGGCACTTGCCAACGCGAACATCACCGACCAGATCACCTGCGTCCCAAGATGGTTGGTCATCAATCGGGCGGCGGCAGGCGGGCAAAGAAACATCGCGATCACGATGATCGACCCGACCGCGTCAAAAGCGGCAACCGCAGCAACGGCCGCTGCAATCACCAATCCCAAACCAATCGCGCGCACCGGCAAGCCAAGCGTTTCTGCAAACCCTTCGTCAAACGTCGAAATGGCAAGGGGACGCCACAGCACGATCAACAAGGCAATCAACACCAGCGTCACCACTGCCATTCGGAAAAACTCGGACGGCAAGGCCACCAAGGCGTCACCCTCAAAGAGCGACTGCCAGCCTGTCGCCTCAAGCCAGATCAGACTTTCCAGATTACCATACAGCGCGTGTTCGACATCCAGATGCACCGCCGACGTATCGCTTTGTTCCAGCAACAGAACACCGGCGGCGAACATGGCGGTAAAAGTAACGCCCATCGCCGCGCCTGCATCTATCCGGCCATATCTTCGGATTGCCTCGATCATGCCAACCGCCAGCAACGCCGCCGCCCCCGCCCCGACCAACATCGGCCAGGTTGAAACAGTTCCGGTGATCAGAAACGCCACAACAATTCCGGGCAACACCACATGGCTGATCGCGTCTCCGATCAAGGCCTGTTGGCGCAAGATCAAAAAGTTCCCCGGCAGCGCACAAGCCACCGCCGCAAGACATCCGATGACCATCGGCACCAGTGTAAAGGGCACAAATTCAACGCCGCTCATGTCACCGCCTTTGCGGGATCAATCCGCGCATCAATCAAGGCAATCTGATCAGGCGTCAAAACCTCTTCCAGCCGGGTCAGCCCGTCATAGCGCGCCGCCGCCAGTTGAAATTCGGGCGTTGCCCGTGCGATTTCCCAGCGCCGCTCATCCCAATGCGCCCGCGCCGCACGGGCCTTGCCGTTGTCCGTTGCAACCCCATCGGGGCGCGCCAATCCGTCTTGGGTCAAAAGACGCAAAGTCAAAGGCTCGTATATCGGCAAACCCTGCGCCAGCGACAAAAGCCCCTGCCGGATATGGACACCGCGCTGAAACCGTCTGTGCTGTACAAAGCGCGACACCAATCCTTTGGCGGGCGCAAGAAACAGCGACAACAAGAACATGGCAAACGCCACAAGCACAATCAAAGGTCCGGTCGGAAGGTTCGGGGCCGACGCCGAGAACGCCGTACCAATCCACGCAGCGAACCCGCCGATAAGCCCGGCGTACAACACCACGCGGTCCGCCTGATCCGACCAGAACCGCGCCGTGACAGCGGGGATGATCAGCAAGGCCACGATCATAATCAGCCCGACGATTTTCAGGCCAACCACAGTGACCCCCAGAACCAGCGTCATCATAATCAGATCGACCCGGTCCACCGAAAGCCCGCGCGCCGATGCAAACCCAGGGTCAAACGATAGCATCATCATGGGACGGCGAAACAGCAGGCTAAGGGCCACAACGACCGCGCCCCCAGTCGCAATCAGCAAAGCATCCGCATAAACCATCCCGGCGGTGGACCCCAAAAGAAAGCTTTCCAACCCGGCCTGTCCGCCGGTCGGAATGGTCTGGATAACGGTCAAAAGAACGACACCAAAGGCAAAGAAAACCGAAAGAACCGCGCCGATAGCCGCGTCTTCCGACAGACGCGTCCGCCGCACCAGCCACTGCAACGCCAAAAGTCCGGCAAAGGCCGAAACCGCCGAGCCTATCAAAAGCCCCGGCAACCATCGCCCATCCAGACCAGCCGCCGACATCGCGATAAACGCCAACGCCACACCGGGCAACGTCGCATGCGCCACGGCATCACTGACCAGCGCGCGTTTTCTAAGGAAAAGGAATGTGCCGGTTACGCCCGAGGCAATGCCCAAAAGCACCGCACCCACGGTCACCAGCGTGGCATTATAGCCAAGCTGGAACATCAGCGCCTCGGCAAACATCAGGCTTCGGCGGACACCGGATCAACCTCGGCCATCTTCAAACGACCCCCATAGGCCGTTTCCAATGCCGTGTCCGTAAACGCCTCGGCAACCGTGCCTTCACTGATCTTGCGCACATTCAGAATCAAAACCCGGTCAAAATAATCCGGCACCGTCGTCAGATCATGGTGCACCGCAACCACGGTCTTGCCCGCATCGCGCAGCCCTTTCAGCACGTCGATAATCGCCCGCTCGGTGGCGGCATCAACGCCGGCGAACGGCTCGTCCAGCAGATAGACATCTGCGTCCTGCGCCAAAGCGCGCGCCAGAAAGACCCGCTGTTGCTGCCCGCCGGACAACTGCCCGATCTGGCGGTCGGCAAAATCCTCCATGCCAACCCGTGCCAGACAATCCAGCACTTTGCGCCGATGCGCGGCGCGGAACCGGCCCAGCAAGCCCAGCGACCCGTAAAGCCCCATGGCCACCACATCGCGCACCCGCGCCGGAAAGTCCCAGTCCACACTGGCCCGCTGCGGCACATAAGCCACCCGCTCGCGCGCGGCGTCCAGAGTGTCGCCAAACACGGTCGCAACCCCGGACAGCGGCGTCACAAGCCCCAAAGCGCCTTTCAATAGCGTCGACTTACCAGCCCCGTTTGGCCCGATAATCGCCGTCATGGCGCCCGCCTCAAACGTGGCATCAACCGAGAAAATCGCAGGCTTGCGATCGTAGAAAACCGTCATGCCGCGCAGCGCCAGGCCTGCGCGATCGGCACTTACATGATCAGGGTGTGAAACCAGCTCAACCGTCATTCATCAGCTCCCCGCGCTCAACAGGCCGTTCAGCCCACGTTCGGGCGCATCACCGCCCAAACCTTTGGCGATCACTGTCACATTGTGATCGATCATACCGATATAGGTGCCCTCATACGTTCCGGGCTTGCCCATCGCATCCGAATACAACTCGCCCCCGATAGCCACGGCATGGCCCCGGGCCGCCGCACCTTCGATCAACGCGCGAATCGACCGATCCGAAACCGAGCTTTCAACAAAGGCCGACGAAATATCGCGCTCCACCAGCAAATCCACCAGCGCCGTGATCCGGTTCAGGCCCGCTTCGCTTTCGGTCGAAATGCCTTGCACGCCCACGACGTCAAAGCCGTATGCACGGCCGAAATAGTTGAACGCATCATGCGCCGTCAGCAACACGCGCGCAGGTTCGGGCACCGACGCCAGGGCTGTCTGCGCATAGGCCTGCAACCGGTCCAGTTCGCCCAGAAACGCGTCTGCATTGGCGCCGAACACATCCGCCTTGTCGGGCGCAACATGGGTCAGTGCATCACGAATGGCCAAAGCCACATCCGACCAAAGCGACGGGTCCATCCAGACATGGGGGTCAAACCGATCCGCATAATCGTCATGCGCCATCAGCTTGTCGTCTGACACAGCCTCGGCCACAGCCCGAACGGTCGTGCGCTGCGCTATCTTCGCCAGCACATCTTCCATCTGTGCTTCCAGGAACAAGCCGTTCCAAAGCACCAGATCCGCTCCCGCCATCGCAACAATATCGGTGCGTGTCTGCCGATAGGCATGGGGGTCAACGCCCGGGCCCATCAAGGCCTTGACCTCAACCGCTGTGCCTCCGATTTGGCGCGCAGTATCGGCAATCATACCGGTCGTCGCCACAACGGTCAGCGCGGCTGTACCAGCCTTGACCGACGCCGGCAAAGCCGCCGCGATCATTCCTGTCAAAACCGTCCGTCTGTCGAGGCGCATTATGAACTCCGTTAATTGCGACTAATTTGCAATTGCAATCTATAAATGAGAACCATTCGCAAGAATGTCAAGGTCTTGACCTTACAGTCACTGGAAGGTCTATCTCTGCCCCATGATCTTTCGTGCCGAAATAGATGGGCTGTCTTGCGCCTCTTGCGTCCGCCGCGTCGAAACCGCGCTGCAATCGCTGGCAGGCGTCGCATCCGCGCGCGCCAACCTTGCCACCCATTCAGTCGAAGTTCACTACGATCAGCCCGCAACCCCCGGGGCACTGGCAAATGGGTTGGCAGAAGCGGGCTATCCAGCGCGCCAGCACAGCCAACGCTTTGATGTCGATGGTCTAAGCTGCGCCTCTTGCGTCCGCCGGCTGGAAACCGCGCTTTCTGATGCACCGGGCGTTCTGTCGGCGCGGGTCAATCTGGCCGACAACACGGCAACGATTACGTCACTGGAAGACACGACAACCGCCGTGCAACAGGCCGCAGCCAAAGCCGGGTATCCGGTCACGCCTCAGGCCGCCCAGCCATCGCAGACCGCACCCGACACGCTGGGCCGGGACACGGCCATTGCCTTTGCCCTCGTATTGCCCGTCTTCCTGGTCGAAATGGGCGGTCATCTTTATCCGCCCATCCACCATTTTGTGCATCAAGCTATTGGCCTGCAAACCAGTCAGGTTCTGCAATTCCTGCTGATTGGCGCCACGCTGATTGGCCCGGGACGCAGGTTCTTTGCAAAAGGCTTGCCCGCCCTTATGCGGCGCGCGCCGGAAATGAACGCGCTTGTGGCCATCGGCACATTCGCAGCCTTCGCCTATTCAACAGCCGTGACCTTTTTCCCGAATATCTTCCCACCCACGGCCCAAAAGGTTTATTTCGAAGCCGCAGGCGTGATCGTTGTGCTCATTCTGTTTGGCCGCATGCTGGAAGCGCGTGCCAAATCCCGCGCCAATACCGCAATCCGCGCCTTGTCCGATCTGCAACCCGACATTGCCCATGTGGTTGAAAACGGGCGGGATATCGACCGCCCCGTCGCGGCCTTGCAACCGGGTGATCTGATCCGCATCCGACCCGGCGAACGCATTCCAACCGATGGTACGGTCGTCGATGGCACATCACTGGTAGACGAAGCCATGATCTCGGGCGAACCCCTGCCTGTCGCCAAATCCCCCGAACACTCGGTCATCGGGGCCACCATCAACGGCGAAGGTGTCCTGACGGTCAAAGTCACCCGTACCGGCACCGACACGGTGCTGTCCGGGATCATCGCCATGGTCCGCGACGCCCAGGCAACCAAACTGCCGGTCGAGGCAATCATCGACCGTGTGACCGCATGGTTTGTGCCTGCTGTATTGCTTGTGGCGGTTCTGACGCTTGCGGTCTGGCTGGTCGCCAACCCGTCACTTGCCATCGTCGCGGCGGTGTCGGTGCTGATCATTGCCTGCCCCTGCGCCATGGGGCTGGCCGTGCCAATGTCGATCATGGTCGGAATGGCGCGGGGGGCAAAGGCTGGCGTGTTGTTTCGGCAAGGCGAAGCGGTCGAACGCCTGCGTCACGTCAAAACGGTCGCCTTTGACAAAACCGGGACATTGACCGAAGGCCGCCCGACGCTGGCGCATATTGACGTTACAGGCGGCTTTGACCGGGATCAGGTTCTGGCCCTTGCCGCCGCCGTCGAAGCGCAATCCCAGCACCCGATCGCCAAAGCCATCACCGCAGCCATCCCAAAAACCGGGGAAACTCCTTTTACCGCAACCAATGTGCACACGGTCACCGGCAAAGGCATCGAAGGCACGGTCGGCGACAAGACCGTCCGCATTGGCAATGCAGTGTTCATGAAAGACGCCGGGATTGACGTCAGCCCGCTTGAAGACACCCAAACCGACAGAATGGCGTCCGGCGCGACTGCGTTTTACCTGTCCGTTAACGATACGCTCGCAGGTCTTTTGTCGGTTGCCGATCCTATCAAACCGGGCTCCGCCAGAACAATTGCAACGCTTCACAGCATGGGGCTCAAAACTGCCATGATCTCGGGCGACGCAACGCGCACCGCACAATCGGTCGCCGACACGCTTGGCATTGATCACGTCATCGCGGACGCCTTGCCAGACACCAAGCTTGACCACATCCGTGCGCTGTCCAAAAATGGACCTGTCGCCTTCATCGGCGACGGCATCAACGACGCCCCGGCATTGGCCGCGGCGGATGTTGGAATTGCTCTTGGCACCGGAACCGATGTCGCGATGGAAACCGCCGATGTCGTCCTGATGTCCGGCGACCCGCAAGGCGCGGCGACGGCGATTGCGCTCAGCAGCGCTGTCATGCGCAATGTAAAACAAAATCTGGGCTGGGCTTTCGGGTATAACATCCTGCTGATCCCCGTCGCTGCTGGTCTTTTGTATCCCAGCTTCGGCCTTCTTTTGTCGCCCATGCTTGCCGCGGGTGCCATGGCGTTCTCAAGTGTCGCAGTTGTTACCAATTCGTTAAGGTTAAGGAGTTCACAGCTGTGAACATCGGAGACGTCTCAACCGCCGCCGATTTGCCGGCCAAAACCATCCGATATTACGAGGAAATCGGCCTGATCCGCCCAGCACGCGGTCAGAACGGATATCGCAGCTTCAGCCAATCCGACCTCCATAAGTTAAGATTTCTGGGCCGCGCCCGCGCCTTAGGCTTTTCCATAGAAGACTGCCGGACGCTGCTGGCGCTTTACGAGAATGAAGGTCGGGCCAGTAGTGAGGTTCGCAAGATTGCCGAAAGCCATCTGCGCGACATTCGCACCAAGATCACCACGCTTGATGCGATGCGCCAGACGCTGGAGCATCTGGTCAGCACGTGCGCCGGAGACGACCGCCCCGATTGCCCCATCCTGAACGATCTGGGCGGCAGCGCGCACGAAAAGTGATCAATCGTCCCTGTTCTCTCGCCGATCCGCTCTATATTGCAGTGCAAGGCGGGGTCGCCTGAACAGGAGTTGCCAATTTCGCCCATGGTTCGTGTTTTCTTCGTTTTTATCACATGGGGAATGTTGGCAGTTTCGGCTTTTGCTGAAACGCGCCTGTCCTTTGCGACACCGGACGCCGATGACGATTTGCGCGACGCGCTTCGTGCGTCATCCCTGCTCATTGCAGCAGGTGACGAGGCGAACCCGCAAGACCTTTTGGCCGCGGCGCAGGCCGATTATGGGCGCTTGTTGGGTGTTCTTTATGAAAACGGTCGATTTGGCGGTGTGATCACAATTCGGATCGACGGGCGCGAAGCGGCCGCCATTTTGCCATTGCGCGCGCCCTCGGCCATTCGGCAAATTCAGGTCGATGTCCGGTCGGGGCCAACCTATCGGTTTGCCGACACCCGCGTCAGCCCCCTGCCCCCCGGAACCGAGTTGCCCGAAGGATTTCGACCAGGCGCTGTGGCGGGCACCGACACCATCCGTGCGGCGGCTTTGACCTCGGTCGAGGCTTGGCGGCAGGACGGGCGGGCGAAAGCGCGGGTGAGGGACCAGCGCGTCACGGCGGACCATCAGCGCGACCGGATCTCGGCCTGGATCACGATCGACCCTGGCCCGCGCCTGACCTTTGGCGACGTCAGGATCACTGGCGCCGAAGATGTGCGTGAGCAGCGTATTCGCACCATTGCCGGCATCCCCGAAGGTCAGGTATTTGACCCGGACGAACTGGACCGGGTCGCAAGCCGTCTGCGCCGGACGGGCAGTTTTAGGTCAGTCACTGTGACCGAAAATGATGCCATCGGCCCGGACAACACCCTGCCGCTGTCCATCGATGTGGTCGAGGCCGTGCCGCGCCGTTTTGGATTTGGCGCGGAATACAGCACAACCGAAGGCGCGCGTCTGTCGGCCTTTTGGCTGCATCGCAATTTTCTGGGCGGGGCCGAACGGTTTCGTGTCGATGGGGCCATCGCAGGCATTGGTGGCGAAACCGGCGGCATCGATCTGAGCTTTGGCGCACGCTATGAACGGCCCGCAACGCCGCGCGCCGATGTGGATTTGTTCGCGGAATTTCTGTGGGAACGGCTGGACGAGCCCGAGTTTACGTCAGACACGACCGAGTTCACTTTGGGCTTTACGCGCTATGCCACAGATACGCTGACTGTCGAGTTCGGTCTGGGGTATCTTTATGCCGACACCGTCGATTCCTTCGGGCGCGAGACCTTTCAACTGCTGACCTTGCCACTGGCGGCCGAACTGGACCGGCGCGATGACCCTCTGGATGCGACGGAAGGGTTTTACATCGACCTGGAAGCGACACCGTTTCTGGCGCTGGCGGGCACCGACAATGGCACGCGGATCGCGCTGGATGCACGCGGCTATCGCAGTAACCAAGCGTTAACCTTTGCAGGGCGCTTGCAACTGGGCGCATTGTTCGGGCCATCGCTTGCGGAAAGCCCGCCTTTTTACCGTTTCTTCTCGGGCGGGGGCGGCACGGTGCGTGGGCAAAGTTATCAATCCCTTGGCGTGGATCTGGGCAGCGGCCTGACAGGCGGGCGCAGTTTCCTGGGGCTGTCTGGCGAGTTGCGATACAATTGGAACGATGACCTGCAAGTCGTGGGCTTTGCCGATTGGGGATATATCGGCAGCGAGAGCTTCCCCGACTTTACCGGCAACAGTCACGCAGGCGCGGGCATTGGTGTGCGCTATAAAACCGGGATCGGGCCTATCCGGCTGGACCTGGCGACGCCTATTTCGGGCGATACGCCGGCATCTGATCTGTATATCTATGTCGGCATTGGGCAGGCGTTTTGATGCGGCGTATTCTGATCCTTAGCCTTTTTCTGGCAACACCTGCCCTGTCACAGGACGGCCCGGGCTTTTTCGAACGCCTGTTGGGCACAGACCAATCGTCCAGCGATGCCGAACAAGGCACGCTTTTGGAACGGCTGATCGAAGACGGGTTGTCGGGCGCCGGGCGCGTTGTGTCGGTCGACGGCTTTCGCGGTGCGTTGTCGGGTGAAGCCACGCTGGATCAATTGACCATCGCTGACGATGAAGGCGTCTGGCTGACCTTGACGGATGCGGTTCTGGACTGGAACCGGTCGGCCCTGTTTGCCGGGCGTCTGGAGGTCACGACGCTGTCTGCCGGCGAGATTCTTTTGCCGCGTCTACCCGAAAGCGAAGCGGCGCCGACGCCCGAAGCCACGGGTTTTCAAATCCCCGAATTGCCGGTCAGCGTCGAAATCGGAACTTTGCTGGCGGAAAAGGTCGAATTGGGGGCGCCGGTCATCGGACGACCACTATCGCTGACCGTGGACGGCGATCTGTCTTTGGCGGGCGGCGATGCCGAGGCCAATCTGACGCTGAACCGGCTGGACGGCGACGGCCAGTTTGTGTTCAGCACGTCATTTGCGAATGAAACCCAACAACTGGCCCTGAGCCTGACCGTTGACGAGGCGGCAGACGGCATTCTGGCCGGCCTTGCACAATTGCCGGGCACGCCTGCCTTGTCCTTTGCGATTGAAGGCGACGCGCCTTTGTCAGATTTTCTAGCTGATATCCGGCTGGATACAGACGGCGAACGCCGCCTGGCCGGCCAAATCACGATCAGCGACGCTGGCACCGACACAGGTATCGACACGGGTATCGACACGGGGTCCGCACGCCAGATTGGGGTGGATATTGCGGGCGATATCGCCCCGATATTTGCGCCCGCCTATCAGGATTTTTTCGGCAACCAGATTGCATTGGTAACGGATGCCTTGATCTATCCTGACGGTCGGGTCGTGTTGCCGCGCCTTGCTTTGACGGCACAGGAACTTATTCTGGACGGTGCCGTTGAGATCGGGGCAGATGGCCTGCCAACCAAGATCGACCTGACCGGGCAGATCGAGCCGAACACAGGTACCACCGTGTTATTGCCGCTGTCGGGCGAGGAAACGCGCGTCGGCCGCGCCGATTTGCAGGTCAGCTTTGATGCTGCGCAGTCCGAAGACTGGACGGCAGATATTCTGGCGCGCGGGGTATCGCGCGGGACCCTTCAGGCTGACAGCCTGCGCTTGGCAGGCACCGGGCGCATCCAGTCAGGTGAAACGCGTGCCGTCACGGCAGACGTCACTTTTGAAGCCTTGGGGGCCAGCACGACGCCCGCCTTGGATCAGGCGCTTGGCCCCGACCTGGGCGGCAGCTTTGCCGTTGATTGGGCCGGTGGGCCGGTCGAGATACCGCGCCTGGCCCTGACGGCCCGCGACTTGCGGGCCACCGGGCAGGCGCAGATTGGTGATGGGGCGGACATAACCGGCGAGATCCGCTTTGCCGCTGACCGTTTACAGAACTTCGCGGCTTTGGCCGGGCGCGACCTGACCGGACAATCCGAGTTGCAGGCGCGGTTTGCCTATGCGCCGGTGAGCGGGGCGTTCACGGTTGATGCTGACGGGGCGACAACAGACCTGACCGTCGGCATGCAGCAGCTGGATGCCGTGTTGCAGGGGACCGCCGAGATCGACCTGACCGCCGCGCGTGACGAAGACGGGTTGCGCGTAACGCTTGGCAAACTGGAAAGCGGCGCGGCGCGGGTGACGGGGGCGGTGGATCTGCGTTCGGGCGGATCGACCGCGTCTTTGACCGCCGATCTGACGGATGTCGCCTTGGTGCTGCCCGCCCTGGCGGGACCGGGCCGGCTGGAATTCACCGGGTCCGAGACGCCCGAGCGAAACTGGCGGATCGCGACAGAGCTGACCGCGCCCTTGGTTGAGGCCAGCGTAAACGGTGACGTGTCAAACATCTATGAGGCCCCAAGCTTTCTGGGCAAGATCACTGCAGAGCTTGGCGATTTATCGGCGTTTTCCGAACTGGCCGGGCGGCCCCTGGCCGGTGCTTTGGCGTTGGAGCTGGACGGTGGCGCGAATGCCGATCTGACGCGCGTGGTTGTGGATGGCACGGCAACAGGGCGGAACCTGTCGATCGGGCAAGCGGATGTGGACCGGCTGCTGGCGGGTCAGTCGGTTCTGACGATTGAGGCGACGCGCACGGACGCCCGGACGGATATCGCGGTTTTTGAGGTGGTCACGCCCGCTTTGCGGTTCGAAACCAGCGGCACGCTGGGCGTTGAAGGCGATACACTGGCGGTGACGGCCCGGCTGGCTGACCTGGCGCCTTTTGCCGGTGGGCTGTCGGGGCCGTTGACGGTGACAGGCGATGTCGGGCGCAGCGATCAGGTGATCTCGGTCGATCTTGGCGCCGAGGGGCCGGGCGGGGCCACGGCGGATGTGTCTGGCACGCTGGGGGCGGATGGCCGGGCGGCCGATTTGCGCGTGGTCGGAGCCGCGCCCCTGGGATTGGCCAACCGGTTCATCGCGCCGCGGTCTATCGAAGGCTTGTCGCGCTTCGATCTGGCTATGCGCGGGCCACTGGGGCTGAGCGCTTTGTCGGGCAGCATCCGGGCGGATGGCGCGCGGCTTTCGGCACCCACCGTGGGCACGGCATTGCGCGATATCACGGGGCGGGTTGATCTGGCCAATGGCACCGCGCGGCTGAACTTTGCGGCGCGGGTCGAACAAGGCGGGCAACTGAGCGCTGAGGGCAGCGTTGGCTTGAGCGCGCCGAATGTCGCGAACATCGCCATTGATCTGGACAATGTACGGCTGGAGGACGCCCGCCTGTACGAAACAACGGCGGCGGGTCAGGTCCGCGTCAACGGACCGATTGCTGATGGCGCGGCGATAACCGGCACGATCAATCTGGGCGAGACCAACATTCGCATCCCCAACTCGACCATCGGGGGCGCGGGCGCGGTGCCCGAGATTGTGCATATCAACGAACCGCCACCGGTCCGGGGCACGCGCCGCAAGGCGGGGCTGCTTGGCGGGTCGGGTGGCCGGGCTTCGGACAGTGCCGGGTTCCCGCTGGACTTGCGCATTCAGGCACCCAACCGGGTTTTCGTGCGCGGACGCGGACTGGACAGCGAATTTGGTGGAAACCTGCGCCTGACCGGGACCACAAACAACATCGTGCCGCTGGGTGCGTTCAATCTGATCCGGGGGCGTCTGGATATTCTGGGCCGCCGACTGGCGCTGGAGGAGGCGCGCATCACGATGCAGGGCGCTTTGGTGCCCTTTCTCAATATCACCGCCACCACGCAGGTGGAAGACACGGACATCAATGTCGGTGTTTTCGGGCCTGCCGATGCGCCCGAGATTGAGTTCAGTTCTTCCCCCGATCTGCCCCAGGAAGAAGTGTTGGCGCGGCTCTTGTTCGGGCGCGGGCTGGAAACGCTGAGCCCGTTGCAGGCGGCCAGACTGGCGTTGGCTGTGCGCACCCTGGCCGGTCAGGGCGGTGAAGGTCTGGTCGGTCGCATTCGCGGGCAAACCGGTCTTGCCGATCTGGATGTCACCACTGATGCCGAAGGCAATGCGGCGGTGCGTGCAGGCGCCTATCTGGGCGAAAATCTATACTCGGACGTGACGGTCGGAAGCACCGGCGAAACCCAGTTGAACCTGAACCTTGACGTGTCGCCATCGCTGACCGTGCGCGGTGGGGTCACCAACGAAGGGGAAACGAGCCTTGGCATCTTCTTCGAGCGCGACTATTAGGCCAATTCGTTTTGTATCAAAATCTTGGAAAATGAGACTTTCGGTGTTATTTTCGACCTATATCAGCGCCGGATCCAGTGCGTTTGGCGTGCAATCAAGGAGGACGATGTCCTGTCTTATGCCCAAAATGCAGCCCGTGGCGCGGCTGCGAACGGTCTTTCTGGTGCAGTTGTGACCAAAAGCGCGTCGAAAATTTCGAGCGATAAATTGCTCGATAACATCTTGAAATCGCTGGAAAGCAACAAGGCGGAAGAGATCGTTCAGATCGAATTGCGCGGCAAAAGCGAGATGGCCGATTGGATGGTCATCGCGTCTGGTCGTTCATCGCGTCAGGTTGCTGCGATTGCCGAGCATCTTGTTGAAAAGTTGAAGCAGGATCACGGCATTCTGTCGAAGATCGAAGGCAAGGATACCGGCGATTGGGTTCTGATCGACGCGGGCGATATCATTGTCCACGTTTTCCGGCCCGAAGTCCGCGAATTCTATCAGCTTGAAAAGATGTGGCTGAACCCGGGCGAAGCGTCCGCGTCAAACTAGGCGGCCTTTTCGGTGAAAATCACCATGGCAGCGGTCGGGCGGTTGCGCCCGGGCGCCGAGCTGGACCTTTTTTCAGACTATCAGACCAGGTTTGATCGCACCGGTCGTGCCCTTGGGCTTGGCCCGCTGGAATTGCGCGAAGTCGAAGCCAAGAAAGGCGGCATGACCGCCGAGGCCGGTTTGCTGCAAAAAGCGGCAGGCGAGGCGTCGGTCAAGGTTGCGCTGGACGAACGCGGTAAAGTCATGACCTCGCCCGAGTTTGCGCAGGTGCTGGCGCGTTGGCGGGATGATGGTCGCCCCAGCGTTGCTTTCCTGATCGGTGGCGCCGATGGTCTGGCCCCCGCGTTACGCCGCGACTGTGACCAGCTTTTGAGTTTTGGAAAAATGGTCTGGCCGCATATGCTGGTGCGCGTCATGCTGGCCGAACAATTGTATCGCGCCGCGTCCATTCTGGCGGGCAGCCCGTATCACCGGGTCTGAGCCAGAGACCGGGCGGTTTGTACCGTGCCTGCTTTTTCAGGTGGTGACATCGGGGCCTTTGCGCCCGGTTGCTGATTTGATCGGCATCAAGGTTTCGGCACTGTCGATGATTGCAGACAGCGCAGTTTCGGGCGTGTCGCCAAAGCGCGCCGGATCGTCTGTGAACGCTTCAAGATAGACCCGGATCGTCGCGCCTTCGGTGCCGGTGCCCGACAAGCGGAACACCAAACGCGCGCCTGTGTCGAACATCACCCTTAACCCTTGGCCTGCCGACCGCGACCCATCCACGGGATCGTCATAGGCAAATTCATCTGCGTCCACGATCTGACCCGCTGACAAGGATTGACCGGGCAATGTGGCCAGTTTCGCGCGCAAGCCGTTCATCAGATCGGTTGCCGTGTCGCTGTCGACGGCTTCGTAATCGTGGCGCGAATAGAAATTGCGGCCAAACGCGCGCCAGTGATCGGCCAGCAACGTGGTTACCGATTGGCCCGTGGTCGCCAGAATATTCAGCCACAACAGGACGGCCCAAAGCCCGTCTTTTTCGCGCACATGGTTGCTGCCGGTGCCTGCGCTTTCTTCGCCGCAAAGCGTGATGCGCCGGTCGTCGAGGAGATTGCCGAAGAATTTCCACCCGGTCGGAGTTTCGAAACATGCCATGCCGCGCGCCTTTGCCACGCGGTCAACCGCGCCGCTTGTGGGCATCGAACGGGCCACGCCGACAAGCCCTGCCGCATAGCCGGGCGTCAGATGTGCGTTTGCCGCCAGCACCGCAAGCGAATCCGACGGGGTCACATAGACGCCCCGACCCAGAATCATATTGCGGTCACCGTCGCCGTCCGAGGCGGCGGCAAAGTCAGGGGCGTCTGCCCCCATGACCATATCGACCAGCGGCTTGGCCCAGATCGGGTTCGGGTCAGGATGACCGCCGCCAAAGTCCGGCAACGGGGTTGCGTTCAGAACCGTGCCTTTGGGCGCGCCCAAGCGACGTTCCAGAATTTCCTTGGCATAGGGCCCCGTGACCGCGTGCATCGCGTCAAAGCGCATGTTGTGGCCGGATTGGAACCAGCCGCGAATGGCGTCAAAATCAAACAGCGTTTCCATCAGGGCCGCATAATCTGTGACCGGGTCGACAACTTCGACCACCATGTCACCCAGATGTGTTTCACCCAAACGCGCCAGATCGATATCGGGCGTTTGCAGCGTATCATAGCCGGTGATGGTTTGCGTCGCCGCAAAGATACGGTCGGTCAGGGTTTCGTTGGCCGGGCCGCCGTTGGCCATGTTGAATTTTATGCCGAAGTCTTCGTCTGGCCCGCCAGGATTGTGGCTGGCCGACAGAATGATGCCGCCGTCGGTCCCGCGCAGTCGGATCAGGTGCGATGCCGCTGGTGTCGACAAAAGACCGTTTTGGCCGACAATCACGCGGGTCGCTTGGCCTGCGGCCGCCATGCGCAGGATGATCTGAATGGCGCTGTCGTTGAAGAACCGTCCGTCGCCGCCGACGACAAAGGTTTTGCCCTTTGGCCCGCCGATGCCTTGCCAGATCGCTTGAACAAAATTCTCGAGATAGCCCGGCTGCATGAAGACCCGGGTTTTCTTGCGAAGGCCCGAAGTGCCCGGTTTTTGCCCGTCAATCGGGGTTGATTTGATTGTCACTGTTTGCACGGCGCGCACCTTTGGTCTTGTTGCCGGGGGCATAGCAGCCTGCCCATTCGACACAAACCCGGGCGAGAAAATTGCCCGCGATGCACGGCATTCAGGCCACAGCCTGCCCCGGCGTCTGGCCATAAGCGGGTGGGCACACTGGCCCTATGATGAAAGTCCCATTTATTCACTTTGTTGTATCGTATTCAGTCAGAGGATTCGCCCCATGGCCACCGCTCCTAACGATATATCGGACGTCATCGAAGCCGACCGCGCCCATATCTGGCATCATCTGATCCAGCACAAACCGTTCGAGACAGTTGATCCGCGGATCATGGTCGAAGGCAAGGGCATGCGCGTCTGGGATGCCACCGGCAAGGAACATATCGATGCTGTATCGGGCGGGGTCTGGACGGTGAATGTGGGATATGGCCGCGAACGGATCGCCAATGCGGTGCGCGACCAACTGGTGCAGATGCCCTATTTTGCAGGCTCGGCTGGGTCGATCCCGGGTGCGAAGTTTGCCGAAAAGCTGATTGCGCGGATGCCGGGGATGGACCGGGTGTATTACTGCAATTCGGGTTCCGAGGCGAATGAGAAAGCCTTCAAGATGGTGCGCCAGATTGCGCATAAGAAATACGGCGGCAAAAAGCACAAGATCCTGTTCCGCGAGCGCGATTATCACGGCACGACCATTTCGTGCCTGTCGGCTGGCGGTCAGCCCGAGCGGAACGCGCAATACGGCCCCTATACCCCCGGTTTCGTCGAAGTGCCGCATTGTCTGGAATACCGCGCGCAGGTCGACACAGAACATTACGGCGAATGGGCCGCGAACCAGATCGAAGAGGTCATCTTGCGCGAAGGCCCCGATACGGTCGGCGCGCTATGCCTGGAACCCGTAACCGCCGGCGGCGGCGTCATCACACCCCCCAAAGGGTACTGGGAGCGGGTGCAAGAGATCTGCAAAACCTATGACATCCTGCTGCATATCGACGAAGTGGTCTGCGGCGTCGGGCGGACCGGGACGTGGTTTGGCTATGAACATTACGGCATCAAGCCTGACTTTGTGACCATGGCAAAAGGCGTGGCCAGCGGGTACGCCGCGATTGCCTGCATGGTGACCACAGACGACGTCTTTGAACAGTTCAAAGATGCGGACGATCCGATGGGCTATTTCCGCGATATCTCGACCTTTGGCGGCTGCACGGCCGGGCCTGCGGCGGCGTTGGAAAACCTGGCGATCATTGAGGAAGAAGACCTTTTGGCGAATACCACCGCCATGGGCGCGCGAATGATCGACAATCTGAACGGGTTGATGGAAAAGCATCGCGTCGTCGGCGATGTCCGCGGCAAAGGGCTGTTCTGCGGGGCCGAGTTGGTTGCGGACCGCACCACCAAAGAGCCGGTGGACGAAAAGAAAGTGCAGGCCGTTGTCGCAGATTGCATGGCGCAAGGTGTGGTCATCGGGGCAACAAACCGGTCATTGCCGGGATTGAACAACACACTTTGCTTCAGCCCTGCCCTTATTTCGACGGCGGATGACATTGATCAGATCACCAGCGCTGTCGACAAGGCGCTGACGCGCGTGTTTTCCTAGACTATGACCAGAACGTGAATGGCGCGGATGGCCATCCTGTGCGACCGTCCCGCCATGCGTAACCTTGCCCTTTTGATTTTGCTGGCCCTGCCAGCGCACGCCCAGGCCCAGGACGGGGTCCGTTCATCGGACACCGTTCTGACAGCGCCTGAAATGACAGACCTGCTTGCCGGTCAGGTTGTCGAATTTTTCGACGGCTCGAAGTCGCGATACGAAACCAACGGGCGATATGCCTATACCTATACCGATGATGGGCCGGAATGGACCGGCACCTATCGCGTCGAGAATGACAGCCTTGTCTGCGTCGATTTCGACAACGGTTCTGAACGCTGCGACCGCTTTGTGCGCGCGGGCGAACGGGTTGTTCTGGTGATCGACGACGGCACCCGGTTTCCAGTTCGGAACCTGTCTGTTTACACCAATTAACAGGCCAACACCTTGTCCGAATAGGATTCAAGGCGTAATTACAATGTGTTGAAAGCCCTGTTCGGGCTTGTTGGGTAACTTGTTCTGGGGGCTGCTATGAGTGATTTCGTGGCCGCGTTTCTGGTGTTGATCGCAATTGCGACAGCCGGGAACTTTGCAATCGGATCAGATGCGATCAACACGCAATGCGTGAACGGTTTTCTTGGCATCTGCTTCTAAGGCGTTCGCCTTGTGTAACCGGGCGTCATAGTCCGTTCAAAAGCTCGACCGTCGGCCATGCGTCAGCCGGCAAATCCAATCGCGCCTGTTCTTTCTGAATGGCGCGCCGCGTTTTTGCGCCCAAGATCCCGTCAATGCCTCCAACGTCATGGCCCCGTGCGGCCAATTTTGTTTGCAAAGACTTCATCTGCGCTTCGTCCAGCGCGCCTGACGGCGAGCCGCGCGTATAGACCGGCGCGCCTTCCAGGCGGGACGCGAAATAGGCAGCGGTCGTGACGTAGATAAAGCTTTGGTTCCATTCGAAAAACACATTGAAATTCGGATAGACTAAAAAGGCGGGGCCCTTGCGGCCTTGTGGCAGCAGGATTGAGGCCGGAAGCTGCGGAGCTTGGGCCTGACCCGACCGCGCCGTGACCCCCATCGCAAGCCAATCGGCCGCGGGCTTTTGGGTATCAAGCCCGGTCAACGCCCAGTCAAAGCCGACGGGCATTGTGACTTCTTGCATCCAGGGTTCGCCCGCGCGCCATCCCAACGAGCGCAGCAGATTGGCCCCTGACAAAAGCGCATCCGGCGCCGAGGTTTTCAGCCTGACCTTACCGTCGCCATCACCATCGACGCCGTTTCGAATGATATCTTCGGGCAGCATCTGAACCATGCCAATTTCCCCGGCCCATGCCCCTGTGGTTTTGGCAGGATCAATATCGCCTTTTTCATAAAGCTCGACCGCGGCAAAGACTTGCGGGCGGAAAAGCTGGGGCCGCCGGCAATCATGTGCCAGCGTCACAAGGGCATTCACAGTGTTGAAATTGCCCTGCACCGCGCCAAAGTCGGTTTCGAACGCCCAGAACGCCAGCAACACACCGCGCGCAACGCCATAATCCCGTTCAACACGGTCAAAGACGCGGTTCCACTTCTGACCGTTGCGCAGCCCCGCATCCAGGCGGCTTTGGCTGATCAGACGGCGCGAGAAATCGGTGAACGGCATTTGGAAAATACCCTGCGCACGGTCGGCGCGGATGACCTTGGGGTCTTGCCGCACATCCCGGAAGAACCGGCTGACAGTTTGTTGGTCGAAGCCTTTCGACAAAGCTTCGGCCTTGAGGTCGTCGACAAAAGCATTGAACGCACCACCGCACGTTTGAGCGATGGATACCCCTGTGGTCGCGATCAGAAACGCGATTGCGGCAGCAGTGATCTTCATGGTTTGGGCAACCTTTTTAAGCAACCCAAATGCTATCTGATAGACGGCGACAGGCAAGCGGCCGCTGGCGGGGAACCGCCGACCGTTAACGTTTGGATCATAGATGTTAACCACCCGTTAACCATTTTACGCGAACGTCAGCTTATGGGGGCATTCTTAGGGCTGGTTGAATACCAGAGGGTCTGAAATTGATACTTATCGTTGCATCAAACTGCGAGCTTTCGCGTATTTGGGCGCGTCATTTGAAACGACAGGGACAGAGCGTCAAAGTCGTTGATAGTCAGCAAAATGCTGTAGATTTTCTTTGCGAACATGAGCCTGAGGTGCTGGTCCTCGACGTCATGCTCGACAATGGAAGCGCAATTGCGACAGCCGATTTCGCAAGCTATCGGTGTCCGTCGACGCGGATTGTTTTTGTCACGCGCAGCACCTTCTTTTCTGACGGATCGCTGTTTCAGCACATTCCGAACACGGCAGCGATTATCCCCGAGCGGGTGAAGCCGACCGATTTGGCTGAAATTGTCGCCTATCACGGGCGCGCGTCTTAACCGATTGCTTTTGCAATCAGTTGGATGCCGTCCGCGATGCGTTCTTGCGGGATCGAGCTGTAGGCGAGGCGGTAATACTCGGTCGGTTTTTCGGCTTCGGGGAAGAACGCTGCGCCCGGTTCGATCAGGACGCCGCACGCACGCAGCGTGACCGCCAATTTTGCGGTATCGACCCCGTCGGGCGCTTTCATCCAGAAGCTGGAGCCGCCGCTGCCTTTTCCCGCGATGGTCAGGCCCTCGGCCTTGATGGCGGCGGCCATCACCTGGCGGCGGCCTGACAGCGCGCGGGCGGTTCTGCGGATCAGCGCATCATAGTGACCGAGCGACATGAAATAAGCCGCCGTGCGTTGGATATGCCCCGGTGGGTGACGCAGGATGGTCGCGCGCAAGGCGCGTGCTTCGCGGATAAAGGTCTTGGACCCGACGATATAGCCAAGCCGGAGACCCGGGAACAGCGTCTTGGAAAACGAACCGATGTGGATAACGCGGCTTTCCTTGTCCAGGGATTTGAGCGCAGGTGACGGCGGGCTGACAAAGGACATTTCGAATTCATAGTCGTCTTCGATGATCAGGAAATCGTCCTGCGCCGCTTTTTCCAAAAGCGCGCGACGGCGGGCCAGCGGCATGGTGACAGACGTGGGGCAATGGTGGCTTGCCGTGACAAAGACTACATCGGTGCCGGACGGTATAGCGTCCACCGGCAGACCGCCTTCGTCGACCGCGACGGCCTTCACTTTGGCGCCCGCGCCTTTCAGGATGGAACTTAGCCCGGGATAGCACGGACTTTCCGTCACCACGTTTTTATCACCACCCGACAGAACCTGCACCGCCAGCCAAAGCGCGTTCTGCGCGCCCAGCGTCACCAGAATTTCGTCCGGACCAGCCAGAATACCGCGGCGGGGCAGTGAGTGGCGCGCAATAAATTCGACCAGTCGTGGATCATCGCGTTCGAAATAGTCGGTGGTCATCGCTTCGAAATCACGCCGCCCCAGCGCCTGAAGCGCGCAAAGCCGCCAGTTCGCATGGTCGAACAGGTTGGCATCCGCCTGACCATAAATGAACGGGTATTTGTATTTCTGCCAGTCGGACGGTTTCCGAAAAAGATCGTTGGCCGCGTATTCGCCGGAAATAAACTTGCCCCAATCGACCGTATCTGCGGACGCCACGCGGCCCGTTGCCAGCCGGGGTTGCGGCGCGGTTTCCGAGACATAGTAGCCCGAACGCCCTTTTGACGTGATATAGTCGTCAGCTTGCAGTTCGGTGTAGGCCAGCGTCACGGTGATGCGGCTGATCCCCAGATGCTTGGCCAATCCGCGTGTCGACGGCAGCTTTTCCCCTGACCGCAACCGACCCGAGAGAATGCCTTCGGCCACCAGCGATTGAAGCTGCTGCTGCAGTGTTCCTTCGAACGTCGGATCAAGGAAAAAGGTTTCTTCTGAGACTGCCATCTTTCTGGACCTATAGCATAAGTCCAGTTTAGCGCTCAACCCCGCATCAACACTCGCTAAGGGGTTGCGCTGCGCAAGGCCGGATTGAACCTGGTCCCTTGATCAATGGTGAACTGACCACGTTCAAGCTTTTTGAACGTGCCCTGCCGCAGCAACTGTCCGAACGACCGCAAGCTTTCTTCGCGGGAAAGCTGCATCGAAGGGTCCATCTGGGCGACCATTTTCATAATCTCGGGCCGGGTGAACGATGGCTGACCTTCGGAAAAGACAGCATAAGCCGCCGCCGCTTCCATCAATTCGGGCAATCCCTTGGCACCAATGTTTGTCGCAAAGCCTTCAAGACCAGCCGACGGCGTCGGCGCGCTTTCAGCCGGCGTTGCAACGCGTTGGGATGACACCAGCACCAATGGCGGGCCTGTGGGGCGACGCGTGGTTTGGGGCAGCGGATCATCCTGCACTGCTTCGCTGAGGTCTTCGCGGTACGGGTTCTTTTCGGCCTCTTCGGCCACATCTTTTGACACAGGCTTAGCCACCAGACGGTCTGCCTTGGTGGCCGCGACGGCGGCGCGCATTTGGGAAATCACCCGGCGACGGCGCACCGTTTCATTGTCGTTCAGCTTGGTGTCGGTTTCGTCCAGCAACCGGCCGACGCTGTCTTCAGGCCCGGCATCCAATGTGCGGCTTGTTCCACTTGCTGTGGGGGCAACCGGCGCGCTGTCATCGACTGCGTTTTCTTTCGCCAATGTCAGTTTATCAAGCACGTCCGAAACAACGCGCGAATCCGTGCGCTGCGATATGGGGCGTTGATCATCGCCATCTGCGTCAAGATCCGCATCGTCACTGGCGGTGTCACCCAGAAGTTCAGGTTCAAACTCCCAGTTTTCGTCCGCTCTGCCATCGTCCAACGAGGCCGCTTCGTCCTGTGCAAGTGCCCCTTGAGCCTGCACCGCATCAGGTTCGGCAGCTGGTGTTGCTTTTTCAGCAAATTCCGCGATGGACCCGTCGAAATCGGCGTCGTCTTCGTAATCATCAAAATCAGCAAGATCGGATGAGATCTGATCGATCGTTTCGGTCTGGGCCCGGCTGCGCAACGCCGGGTCATCGGCATTTGGCGATTGTTCGCGACGCGCGGCGACGGGATCAACGTTGATGTTCTTTGACACAACAGCCCGAATGCGACGCAGTTTCTCGGCGACACTCTCGGCGGGGCCATCGCTGGGCGATGCGGCCTTTGGGTCGACCGTCCAGACATCTTCGGGTTCGTCCGCCATGGTAAATTCGTCGTCATAGGTCAGCGGACCATGAGCGGCCGTCATGTCTGTCGGTTCAGCGGCGGCCTGAGGCTGGGGTGTGGCGGGCGCGGGTGCGGCCGGGGCGGGTGCATTTGCGGCTTCTGTCGGCGCAGCGACCAGCGCGACACCGCTGTCTGATACGCGCGCATCGACCCGGCGTTGCACTTCCTTTTCAGCGATGCGCTGCAACATTTCGACATCGGGCGTCGGAGGTTCCGCGCCAAAGTACCGGTCGTCCGCCGCCAGATCGCGGAAATACTCGGCGATGTCGCGCATGGACCCCAAAGGATCATCAAAGCCTTCCAGCGTGCAGCTGAAGGTCCCGTACGAAACTGTCAGGATTTTTGTTGTATCGCTCATCGCGAGGGCCACTTTCTCCCGTCTATCAACACTGTGTTTACCAAACGGGCGCCCGAAAATAGGAACGGATCTAAGGAATTCACAAGAATTTTTCGGGTCAGAAATGTGGCGGTTTGGCTTGGGATCTGTGACAAACGGGTATGAAACGCACCAATGTTCAATCGTCTGAGGGGGTTACGCTGGTGGGCGGCGGATTTGTCGCGCCTGAAAATCTGTCGGTTGCGACCGCGTTGGCCCCTGTTGTTGTCGGGGCGGATGGCGGCGCGAATGCCTGCAAATCCGCCGGTTTGACGCCGCGCGCCGTCATCGGCGATTTTGATTCGCTGGATGATGCAGCACGGCAGGCGTTTCCAGACACCGCATTTCTTCATGTGGCCGAGCAAGACACGACCGATTTTGAGAAATCCTTAACGCGCATCGACGCGCCGTTTATTTTGGCCACAGGCTTTACCGCGCCGCGCCAAGATCACACGCTGGCGGTTCTGTCTGTTCTGGCACGACGGGTCGGGCCACCAACTGTGGTTTTGGGCGAAGCGGATGTCATCTTTGCCGCGCCGCTTGAGCTGGCGCTTGATCTGAAACCCGGCACGCGGGTTTCGCTTTTTCCACTAGCGCCGGTCACGGTGCATGCGACGGGATTGAAATGGCCGTTGGACGGTTTGACGCTGGACCCACGGGGGGCCCTTGGCACATCGAACGAGGCAACCGGGGACGTGACCTTGCGATTTGATGCACCGGGCTGTCTGGTGCTTATGCCTTTGGCGCGTTTACCGTCTGTGCTGCGCGCGCTTGTTGGGCCACGTGCTGTTCGCGGGCAATAACGTAAAGCCCCGCAGACACGGTTACGAGAATACCAATCAAAGCCAACCCGTTCGGGAAATCACGAAAAATCAGCCAGCCGATCAAAGCGGCCACCGGAATTTCCAGATATTGCATCGGGGCCAGAGTTGCCGATGGCGCGAACCTGAGCGCCCAGGTCATAAACAAATGTGCGCCCGTGCCCAAAACGCCCATCGCGACCACCAGCGCCCAGGTGGTGCCGGTCGGCCAGGCGATATCGAACCCGGGCAAGCCCGAGAGAACCGGAAGCAACGGAAACAACAACAGACAGGCCAACCCGCCCGAAACCAGTTGCAACGCAATCGGGTCAACCGATTTGGCAAGGTGCCGGGTCACCAGCATGAAAACCGCGAAATCCACCGCAACGCCCAACGGCAAAAGCGCGGGCCAGCCCACCTGAACCAGGCTTGGCTGCATGACCAGAAGCGTGCCGAGGAAACCGACGCAACAGGCCAGGATGCGGCGTTGGCCGACCGTTTCGCCCAGAACATAGCGCCCAAGCAGCAACATGATGAACGGCATGACAAAGGCAATCGCGACGGCATCGGCCAGGGGCAGATAGCGAAGCGACAGAAACATCATGCCAATGCCCGCCATGTGCAGAACCGCGCGCAGGGCAGACAGGCCGACCTGTTGGCGCGACATGCGCAAAGACAGCCGCGCCAACCACACAACCGGGGCCAAAAGCAAAACTTGCAGCCCCATGCGAAACGCGACCAGCTGTGCGATGTCAATTTTGTCGCCCAGCAGCTTGGCCAGCGCGTCGGCCAAAGGCGCGGTCAGGCAAAAGCCCAGCATCAGAAAGATGCCCAAAACAGGTCGGTCTTGGTTCATGGGTGGACCCTAGCAGGTTGAGCTTGGCAAAAAATCCGAATTTTTCAGTAAGGGCGCATGGTTAGAAACCGCTTGCCCGCCTGCCCGCGACACGGTTTAAGCCTTGCATTCATGGCTCATCCAACCTGTTGACATGTCGCATTCACAAGGCCGCGTCACTGCGGTCCTCGGCCCCACAAATACCGGCAAGACGCATTATGCGATAGAACGCATGCTGGCGCACCGTACGGGTGTGATTGGCCTGCCGCTGCGGCTTCTGGCGCGCGAGGTTTATGACCGGATCGTTGCGGTGCGCGGGCCGTCTGTTGTGGCTTTGGTGACGGGGGAAGAACGCATTGTCCCGCCCCGCACGCAATTTTGGGTCTGCACAACCGAAGCGATGCCGCACAACATGGGCGTCGACTTTCTGGCGGTAGACGAGATCCAGCTTTGCGCAGACCCGGAACGCGGCCATGTCTTTACCGACCGGCTGTTGCGTGCGCGCGGCTTGCACGAAACCATTTTCATGGGTGCGGACACCATGCGCGGGGTGATCAACGCCTTGATCCCCGACGCACAGTTTCAACGCCGCGAGAGGTTCTCGACGCTGAGCTATTCCGGCTCGAAGAAAATCGGGCGCATGACACCGCGCGCGGCCATTGTCGGGTTCTCGGTCGAAAACGTCTATGCAATTGCCGAGCTTCTTCGTCGTCAAAAAGGCGGGGCCGCTGTGGTTATGGGTGCGCTTTCGCCGCGCACGCGAAACGCCCAGGTCGACATGTATCAAAACGGCGAGGTCGACTATCTGGTCGCGACCGATGCCATCGGCATGGGGCTGAACCTTGACATCAATCATGTCGCGTTTTCCGGCCTTCGCAAATTCGACGGCCGCCGCATGCGCGATCTTCAGCCGAATGAACTGGCGCAAATTGCAGGCCGCGCGGGCCGGTTTCAGCGCGACGGCACCTTTGGCGTCACCGGCGAAGCAAGCCCGCTGGACGATCGGGTGGTCGAAGCCATCACCTCGCACAGCTTCACGCCGCTTAAAAAGCTTCAATGGCGCAATTCCGATCTGGAATTTGGCAGCATTGCGCGCCTGATCGCTGCGCTTGAAACACCGCCGACACTTGAACATGTTGTGCGCGCGCGCGAAGCCGATGATCAGATCGCCCTTAAAACATTGGCCGAAGACGCCGAAACGGCCGCCCGCGCCACCGATGCGCCCAGCGTGCGGTTGCTTTGGGATGTGTGCCGCATTCCCGATTTTCGCAGCATCAGCCAACAGGAACACGCCAGCCTTCTGACGGCCATTTTCGGCTTTTTGCACGAACATCAGGAAGTTCCCGAAGACTGGCTTGCGCGCCAAATCAAGCGCATTGACCGCACAGATGGCGAAATCGACACGCTGTCCAAACGGCTGGCATTCATCCGCACCTGGACCTATGTCGCGCAGCGCCAGGGGTGGACCCGCGACGAAGACCATTGGCGCGACGCCACGCGCGCTGTAGAAGACCGCCTGTCAGATGCGCTGCACGAAGCGCTGACCCAAAGATTTGTCGACCGGCGGACCAGCGTGCTGCTTCGGCGGTTGAAACAGAAGGAGGCTCTAGTGGCCGAAGTGAACGACAAAGGTGAAGTGACGGTCGAAGGACAGTTCGTCGGACGGCTGGAAGCTTTTCAGTTCCATCAGGATGCGAATGCGACCGGCGATGAAGCGAAAACGTTGAAAACCGCTGCCACCGCCGCGCTTCAGCCCGAATTCCACCTGCGCGCAGACCGGTTTTACAACGCGCCGGATACCGAAATGGATTTCACCGAACAAGGCGGGTTGATGTGGGGCGAACACGCGGTTGGCAAACTGGCGGCGGGCGACGACCCATTGAAGCCACGTGTCGTTGCATTCGTCGACGAAGAGGCCGGCGACGAGGTTGCCTCGAAGGTCCAGCGCCGCTTGCAGCACTTTATCGACCGCAAGATTGCCGCTCTTTTTGAACCGCTGATTGAGATCAAAAAAGACGAAGCCATGTCCGGCATGGCAAAAGGGTTTGGCTTTCGTATGATCGAAGCGATGGGCATCATCGACCGCCGCGATGTGGCCGACGAAGTGAAGGGCCTTGATCAGGACGCACGGTCGCTTTTGCGCAAGCATGGCATCCGGTTCGGGCAGTTCACGATCTTTATGCCGCTTCTTTTGAAACCTGCGCCCACGCGGTTACGGCTTGTGCTGCAATCGCTGGCAAGTGGCGCAGACGAGTTTCCCGAAAGCCCGCCACCGGGCCTTGTGACGATCCCGCATTTGAAAAGCCTGCCCGCCGCGACCTATCTTATGTCCGGCTATAAGCCCGCCGGCGACCGTGCAATCCGCATCGACATGCTGGAACGTCTGGCCGATTTGGTGCGGGCGCAGGACAGCCGGGGTGGCTTTGAAGCGACCCCCGACATGCTTTCGATCACCGGCATGACGTTGGATCAGCTTGCGAACCTGATGGAAGGTCTGGGGTATAAGGCTGAACGCGGTGAACGTGAAAAACCTGCAAAAGCTCCGGCCCCTGACGCCGAACCGAAGCCCGAGGTCGATACCACATCGGCTGAAGCGACGCCCGAAGAAGCGACGGCAGAAACGCCTGCCGACCCGGTCGAAGAAGACACGACCGAGGTTTTTTACACCTTTACCTGGGGCGGCAACCAAGACCGCCGCGCCAAACCGCAAGGAAAGCGCGAAGGTGGCAAGCCAAAGGGCAAAGGCAAGCCGCGCCAGAGCGGCGACCGGGGCAAGCCGCGCAGCTTTGAAGCGCGGCCACAGAAGAAAGACCGGATTGACCCAGACAACCCGTTTGCGCAGGCGCTGATGGGGTTGAAAGAGAAAAACAACTGATGCGGCAGGCCGGTTTCCTGAACAGAAACCTGTTCGGTCAGTGTTGATGGTGCCGGTGGAACCACGCGATCCATGAGCGACGCAACCCAACGGCTTGATCAATGGCTATGGCATGCGCGATTTTTCAAGACGCGCAATCTGGCCACCAAACTGGTGTCAGGTGGGCATGTGCGTGTGGACGGCACACGGGTTTCAAAACCTGCCCATGCCTTGCGCGTCGGCGTGACGCTGACCTTCCCGCAAGCCAGGCGCATCCGCGTTATTCAGGTCGATGCGCTTGCCCTTCGCCGGGGCCCCGCCCCCGAGGCACAAACGCTGTACACCGATAGGACGCCCGAAGAAGAAGAACGTCCCGCAGAAGCCAAAATTGAAAGAACGGGACGCCCAAGCCGGAAAGATCGTCGCAATGCCCGTCTTTCCAAGCGACAACTGCTTGAATGAGCCTTTCAGTCGGGTTACCTCTCCGCCGTTGAAAACTGGATGTTCCCAATGACCTATGTCGTCACTGACAACTGTATCGCCTGCAAATACACCGACTGCGTCGAGGTGTGCCCGGTCGATTGTTTTTACGAGGGCGAGAATATGCTGGTCATCCACCCGGACGAATGCATTGATTGCGGCGTCTGCGAACCGGAATGCCCGGCAGATGCCATTCGCCCGGATACCGAGCCCGATATGGAAAAATGGGTCGAGTTCAACCGCAAATACTCGGAAGCCTGGCCCGTCATCATCACCAAGAAAGACCCGCTGCCGAAAGCGGACGAGATGGACGGCAAGGACGGAAAGATGGATCTGTTCTCGGAAACTGCGGGCGAAGGGGGCTGATACCGGCCCGAGTGACGCTACGTCAGCCTGACGGAAACTGCGAATGAAACCAGGGCAGAACACCACAGCCCGACCGGAACGTCTTGGAATCGCCTTAATTTTTTGCTATATTTTATGGCAGTAGGCCACGACGTATCGAAAACACAAACGTCTAAAAGCTGACAGGGATTGGGCGACGGGAAGATGTGTATGTTCCCGGCGCGATTGTCTGTTACTGGCCGGGGGCAATAAAGGGACACCGCTGGATGAGCAAACCCAAGAAAATGGAATTCCGACCCAACGATTTCGTCGTTTACCCGGCGCATGGGGTTGGTCAGATTATCTCGATCGAAGAACAGGAAATAGCCGGTCTGACGCTGGAACTGTTCGTGATCTCGTTCGAGAAAGACAAGATGACCCTGCGGGTTCCGACGAACAAGGCGGCCGAGGTTGGCATGCGCACCCTGTCTTCACCGGATGTGGTGTCAAAGGCCATGACGACGCTAAAGGGCAAAGCCCGTGTGAAAAAGGCCATGTGGTCGCGTCGTGCGCAGGAATACGAACAAAAGATAAACTCGGGCGATTTGATCGCGATTGCCGAAGTGGTGCGTGACTTGCACCGCGCCGACGATCAGCGCGAACAAAGCTATTCCGAGCGTCAGCTGTACGAAGCGGCACTAGAACGCCTGACGCGTGAAATTGCTGCGGTGAACGGCGCCGACGAAGGCGACGCGCAGCGCGAGGTCGGGGAAGTGCTGCTAAGCCGCGCAGCCTGAACCTGACCCGAATTTGCAGAAAACCGCGCCCATCCGGCGCGGTTTTTCTTTTTTCGCAACTATTTTTGAATGGTTTCGGCCCGTCGTACGTTTAAGCTATATACACAATCAGGAGACACCGATGCGCTATGCCCTGTCCGCAGTTTTCGTGACCGCCTTTGCAACCGGGGCATTTGCCGCTGGCGGGCAAAGCGACACACCACCGAAAGAGACACAAACCACAACCGAATGCGCTGAAGGTCAGATTTACGACGAAGAAACGCAAGCCTGTCTCGACGCTGAAAAACAATCCTTCAACGATGATCAGCGGTATGATGCGGTACGCGAACTGGCTTATGCCGGGGCCTATGACCGTGCAGCACGCGTCATTGCCAGTGCAAACAACCCGGACGAGGCTCGGTTCCTGACCTATCGGGGCTTCATTTCGCGCAAACAAGGCGACTTTGACGCGGCGATGACGTTTTATTCAGCCGCTTTGGCCATCGACCCCGACAATCTGCTGGCGCGGTCGTATATGGGACAGGGGCTTGTGTCTGTGGGCGATGTGAACGGCGCCCGGGGACAACTGAGCCAGATTGTCCAGCGCGGCGGACGCGACAGTTGGGCCTATGCCGCACTTAAGCTGGCGCTTGGCGGACAGCCCAGCGATTATTGAAACCGACTGCGCGCCTTTGGTCCGGGGCAATTCGCCTTAAAGGCAATCCCCTTTTTCGCTGCTCAGGCAAAACGCGACACGCCCTAGGCGCGCGACGTGTCGTCCAGATACATGCGCCAGTGATGCTTGGGCCGAAAGCCCACGAGGCGTTTTGCCTTGTCGTTGGAATAGAACGTCTCATCCGCTGCCATGTCTTTGTTCAACGGCACCCCATCGTAGAAATCGCGTAGCAATTGATCCGTCGTCGCGGCGACGGAATGATCGTCGTTCGAGACGTTGAACACTTCGAAGCCCAGCCCGTCGGTGTTCAGGCAGCATTCGACCATCTCGCCCAAATCGCGTGCGTCAATATACGCAAAGATATTCCGAAGCCGCAGCTTTGGATCGGCGATATAGGCTGGGAAGTGCTGGCGATATTCGTGGGGTTCAATCACGTTGTTGATGCGCAACCCATAGATGTCTGCGCCTGACCGGGCGTGAAAACTGCGCGCGGTTGCTTCGTTCACGACCTTCGACATCGCATAGCTGTCCATGGGCACCGTAGGGTGGTCTTCGTCGATGGGCAAATAGTCGGGCTTCTTTTCACCGTCCCAGAAACAAATCCCATAGGCTGTCTCGGATGATGCGAAGATTACTTTCCTGATGCCAGCCTTCAGGGCTGCGTCAATCACATTGTATGTGCCCATGACATTGGTGCGGTAACATTCGTTGTCGCCGGTGACCAGAATGCGCGGCACAGCAGCGAAATGCACGACGGCGTCAAAGGCCGGTACGCCGGTGCCTGCCTGAAGTTCGTCGAAATTGGCATAGCTTTGCATGACGTCATGCATATGCCCGGGATCAGTGATATCCGCGATCCGGTTGTCGACGCCCGGCACATCAAGAGGCAGCTTGTCCACATTCAGAACCCGGTGCCCTTTGGCCAGCAGATACGGCACAACATGTTTGCCGGCTTTGCCAGCCCCGCCTGTGAACAGAATACGCATTGTGCCGTAAGCCTTTCCCGCTTGTATCAGTTGACGTTTTCCACGCCTTCTGGCTGACCGACCACGACGAACCGCAGATCGTCGGCCCGGTAAAGTCGTTCTGCAACCCGCTTCACATCATCCAGCGTCACGGCATTCACCTTGTCGTTCCGGGTGTCAATGTAATCAATGGGCAGGCCGTCCAGTTGCATGCCAACCAGAATACGCGCAATCGACGCATTGCTGTCAAACCGCAAAGGATAGGCCCCGGTCAAATAGGTCTTGGCGTCTTCCAGTTCTTCGGGCGTCACGCCTTCGGACGCGATCTGTTGCCATTCGTCACGGATCACGTCGATGGCTTCCGAGACACGGCTGTTGGCGGTCGCGAATTGCCCCATAACCATGCTGGAATGGTCAGAATTTACCAGAAATGACCCGATGCCGTATGTCAGGCCACGCTCTTCGCGCACCTCTTGGCTAAGCCGGGATTGCAAGCCCGAGCCGCCGAAGATCTCGTTGGCCAAAAACGCTGGAAAAAAGTCAGGATCATCGCGTGGAATACCATCATGGGCGAAAAGCGTCACCGCCTGCGGCACGGGAAAGTCTTCGACAGTGACACCACCGGTCAATTGCAGATCAACCGCACTTGGCAATGGCGCGCCACCCTTCGGCAAATCGCCCAGAAGATCATCCAGCAACTGGCCCAGTTCTTCTGCAGAAATATCGCCCGCTGCGCCGATAAAGACGCGATCCTTGACCACAACATCCCGGAACGCGTTGACCACATCGTCGCGAACAAGCGCGCTGACGCTTTCAATCGTGCCGTCCAGCCGCGTGGCATACGGATGCGACCCATAGGAAAGCGTGTTCAGCGCAATGATGGCTGCCGTGTTCGGGTCATTTGCATCGCTGCGCAGGCCCGACAGGATTTGTTCACGCACCCGGTCAATCGCATCCTGTTCAAACCGCGGCGACACCAGTGCCGTTCTCAGAAGCGCGATCGCCTCGTCGCGGTTTTCGCTGAGAAAGCGGGCCGAGACCGACAGCGCATCGCGATTAACATCGAACCCGAACGAGGCGGCCAGTTCATCGCGCGCAACCGCGAACCCCTGCGCATCCAGATCGCCCGCGCCTTCTTCGATGGTCGCCGTCATCAGATTGATGGCGCCGCGCTTGCCCGGACGGTCAAGCGACCCGCCGCCCTGAAACCGTAGTTCAAGCGCCGTAAACGGGATGGACGGTTCTTCGACAAGCCACGCCTTAATGCCGCCGGGCGAGGTGACTTCCTTGATCTCGGTGCCCGCCTGAGCAGGTGAGATCAGAGCGAAAAAGGCAGAGATAACAATAAAGAACCGTGTCATTGGGTCGTCTCCTCGGCTGTGCGCACAAAGCCGACAACGGACTTTCGCTTGTCAAAGATACGCGTTGCCGCCGCCATGATGTCGTCTTCGGTCACAGCTTGCAGGATGTCGGGCCAGGCCTGGATATCCGCAACCGTCAAACCAGAAGTCAGGCCAGACCCATAGCGGTTTGCAAGACTGCGCACATTGTCCAGCGCATAGATCTCGGACGCGCGGATCTGCGACTTGATGCGCGCCAGTTTGTCGGGGTCAACGCCGTCTTCCATAAATTCGGCAATCGCCTGATCCAGCGCTGCTTCGGCGTCTTCCAAAGACGTGCCGGGCACGGGCACATTGACCAAGCCAAATGTCGTGTCATCCAGCGATTGCCCGCTGTACCAGGCCGAGGTGAAGACCGAGCCCTGGCTTTCAAACTGCAATTTCTGCGCCAGAACAGAGGTCGTGGGCGACCCGCCCAACACTTCGGCCAAAAGCGTCAGAGCTGCCGCGTCTTCTTGCGCGCCGGAATCGCGTTCGGGCGCCAGATAGCTGCGGATGACATAATCATTGCCAATCCGGGGATCGGCATAATTCAAGCGACGTTCCACCAATTGCGGCGGTTCTTGCCCGCGCTCACGTTCGACAATGTCGGGATTGGCCGGGATCACGCCATAGTATTTTTCAGCCAAGGCGCGCACCTCGTCGGGGTCGGCGTCGCCCGCGACCACCAAAATCGCATTGTTCGGCCCATAATGCGCCTTGTAGAACGCATTCGCGTCTTCCAGCGACAACGCTTCGGCTTCGTGTTTCCAGCCAATGATCGGGATGGCGTAAGGGTGGTTCAGGTATTGTGCGGCCCGCATCTGTTCGTTGAACAAAGCGCCCGGATCGTTTTCAATCCGCTGGTTCCGTTCTTCGATCACCACGTCGCGTTCGGTGGCGATGTCTTCGGGCACAAGCGCCAGACCATCCATCCGGCTGGCTTCCATCCGCATCACCAATTCCAACCGGTCCGATGCAATGCGCTGGAAATAGCCTGTGTAGTCAGCTGCGGTGAACGCATTGTCCGACCCGCCATTGCGGTTGACTGTTTCGGAAAACTCGCCACTTGCCAGTTCGTCCGTCGCCTTGAACATCAGGTGTTCCAGAAAATGCGCAATGCCTGATTGCCCGGGCGGTTCATCTGCCGCGCCGACGCGGTACCAGACCATATGCACCACCACGGGGGCTCTGCGATTTTCAACGACGACCACTTCCAGACCGTTCTCAAGCTCGAACGTGGTCACTTCGGACGCAAGGGTGGGGGCGGAAAAAAGTCCGACCAACCCTGCGAAAACTGCAGAGGCAAGGCGCATAGGCGTTCCTTTCGATGTATGTCCCGAAGAGATGGACCTTATTCTCAACGCTTCAAGAGGCCCTTACGCGGCCGTGAACGTTATCTATCCCGCGCCGGATCAGGCGGCACCGCTGGCGTTCTGACACCAAGACGGCGCAAACGCTCAAGTTCTTCATATTGGTCAAGTTCCATCTCTTCATAGGCACGGAAATAGACGTTTACATTGAAGAGGCGTTCCAGCAAGCGACCGTCGTTGTCGCGCCGAAATTCCAGATCCGCGGCCGCCAGTTCGGTGCGAATGTCAGGATCAACCCCGTTTCGCCCGGCATAGGCGATCAGCGCGCGGTCCCCAGATGGGCCACGCGCCAGAACAGCGGCATTGCCGCCAAGCGCTGCGACCGCGTCGGCTTGCGGGGTTTGATCCGCCCGATTGGCACCACCCGGCGTCGGTTCGGGCAAAACCGCCACGTCTTCAGGCAGTTGCAACGGCTTGTTCGGCAGAACGCCAAATTCATCCGGGCCTTCGGCGCGCGGTTGTTGAATGTTCAGAAGGTTCGGATCGTCGCTGCCACCGCCGCATGCGGCCAGACCGATCATCAGAAAAACAAGGCCAAAACGCACTGAACTCTCCCGTTTGTCCCTTCTTACGCCACCTATGCCGGTGTTACGAGTCTTCGGGGCGTTGAACATCGTTTGTCGTAAGGATCAGAAGAAACGCACCGATAAAGATCGAGATATCCGCCACATTGAACGAATACGGGTTTTCCAGACCACAGCAGGACATATTCAGAAAATCCGCGACCGCGCCATAGAAGATCCGGTCAATGACATTGCCGATGGCGCCGCCAATCACCATGCCGGCCGCAATCTGCACAACCGGGCGGGGACGGTCACGGTTCATCCACCAGACAACCCAGGCGCAGATCAACATGGCAAGCGCGATCAGAATCCATCGGTCGCCCAACTGAATGCCAAAATTGATCCCGGTGTTCCACGCCATCCGGAAATTGATGAACGGATCCCAAATGACCATGCCGCCATTGGTTTTAAGATCCAATGCGTGAACGACGACCAGTTTCGTGAACTGGTCGATGACAACGACGACAAGCGCCGAGATCCAGAGATACCAAAGAGACCGCATCAATGTCTGAAATGTCTCATGCCGGTGAACACCATGGCAAGACCTGCTTTGTTGGCGGCTTCGATGACCGTGTCATCGCGCATTGATCCCCCGGGCTGGATAACTGCGGTGACGCCTGCTTCGGCCGCTGCCAGCAAGCCGTCGGGGAAAGGAAAGAACGCATCTGACGCCACAACCGACCCAATGGCCGGGCTTGCATCCCAGCCGCATTCCGCGGCCATTCGTTTGGCTTTGAGGGCCGCGATTGTCGAACTGTCGACGCGGCTCATCTGTCCGGCCCCGATCCCTACGGTCTGGCCGCCTTTGGCATAGACAATGGCATTCGACTTGACGTGCTTGGCCACCGTCCAGGCAAAGAGCATATCCGCCACTTCATCCGCGTTTGGCTGTTTTTCGGTCACGACCTTCAGGTCAGACGCCCCGACAAAGCCCGCATCATCGTCCTGCACCAGCCACCCGCCCGAAACCTGGCGGACAGCCAGACGTTCGGCGCGCGGGTCAGGAAGACCACCCGTTGTCAACAGGCGCAGGTTCTTTTTGGCGGCGAACACCTGTTTCGCCTCGTCACTTGCGTCGGGCGCAATGACGACTTCGGTGAAAATTTCGGAAATCGCGCGGGCCGTGTCACCATCCAGCGTTCCGTTCAGCGCGACAATACCACCGAACGCGCTGGTGCGGTCGCAGTCAAATGCCCGCCCAAAAGCGTCGGCAAACGTATCGCCGCGCGCCACCCCGCAGGGGTTGGCATGCTTGATGATCGCAATCGCCGGTCCATCGGATGGTGCAAACTCGGCCACCAGCCGGAATGCGGCGTCTGTATCGTTGAAATTATTGTAGGACAGGTCCTTGCCCTGATGCTGCACCGCCGTCGCCACGCCCGGTGCCGCGACACCGTCGGTGTAAAACGCGGCCTGTTGGTGGGGGTTTTCCCCATAGCGCAAACCTTGTGTCAATTGGCCGGCAAAGACACGGCGGCGCGGTGCTGTTTCGGCCAGGGCACCCGCCATCCAGGTGGATACAGCCGCATCATAGGCCCCGGTCCGTGCATAGGCGGTCAGGGCCAGTTTCTGCCGGAACCCATAGCTGGTCTGCCCGCCCTGGGCATCCATCTCGGCCAGAACGGCGCCGTAATCTTCGACATCCACAACCACATTGACGAACCTGTGGTTTTTCGCGGCCGCCCGGATCATCGCTGGCCCGCCGATATCAATATTCTCAATCGCTGTGTCATAATCCGCGCCTGCGGCGACCGTGGCTTCGAACGGATAGAGATTGACGACCAGCAGGTCGATGGCACCGATCCCATGTTCGTCCATCGACGCCACATGCGCCGCGTCATCGCGCAACGCCAGAAGCCCGCCATGCACCACCGGATGCAGCGTCTTCACGCGCCCGTCCATCATCTCGGGAAATCCGGTCAGGTCCGCAACATCGGCCACAGTCAAACCCGCCGCGCGCAACGCCTTGGCCGTGCCACCTGTCGAGACAAGCTGAACCCCGCGTCCGGCCAGCGCCGTGGCAAAATCGACCAAGCCGGTCTTGTCCGACACTGAAAGAAGCGCGCGTTTTACCGGCTGCAAATCTGACATAAAGAATGGGCCCCTTTAATCCACCATCATCGGCTTTTGGTCGTCGGTCTTATAGTCGCGAACCGCCGTCGGCGTGTCCTGCGTCTTTGCCAACGACCAGCTGACGCGCGTGGCATACTCTACTGCCGCGCCGGATAGAACCACCTGTTTGGTTGAACGCGGGGTTAAACGGGATTTTTCCAGATAGACGCTGGATTCCAGTTCAAGATCGACCCGGCCTTCGAAGCGAAGCACCCAGATCTCGCCGCTTTTCAGAACCATCGACACCGCTTGCCCGTTCATGTCGACGGTTGCATCAACATCCGGGTGCAAATGGAACCGGATGGAAAACAGCAGACCTTTCATCCGGGTTTTCCCGAACATCATGTCAAACCGGCGTTTATCAGCGTCACTGCGCGCCAAAAGAACGTCCTCACCTTTCAGGGCGCGCCCATCAAAGCCGATGTGAAGCGTGCGAATATGGGTCAGCCCATGCGTCGGCACATAGCCGTCATGGCCAACCACGATGCGCGTTCCGCCTTCGACCTCGGCGCGCTCAAACTTGACCTCGTCTGGAGTGTCGACCAGGAACTCAGCGTCACTGTCCGCTGTACGTTCCACGGACCCCAGACGTGACGATGAAAACCCTTCGATCCCCAAGGTCGAATGACTGGGCGTCGCCCGCCCCGCACGGCGCCAGCTTTTGCCAAAGGTCGCGCCCGAGCCGCAATTGACGATCAACGGGCGTCGTCCCGAGGTCAGCTCAAACGCCAGTGTCGACGCATGGGCATTCGCAGACGCCTTTGTCACAGGCGGCGGTGATGCATCGATCACAATGCTGGATCGCCCATGTGAAATTCTGGCGTATCCCATCGCCAGGTGATGGGTTGCGGTTCCGCGCACGCCCGCTGTGGCCAGTGCGCGGTCAAGCTGGCCATCCATGCCCCGCCCACCGCCGTGGAAACGCGCCAAACCACCGTCCGAATGACGAAGCGCCCGCAAAACAGGCGCGATGGTTTTGATGGCGTCCGTATGCGCGTCCATCGGCCGTTTGCCGGCATCACGCAGCGCATCGGCTGCCCAGTTCAGCAGCGTAAAGACCCCCAGCAGTTCTTCCGGGTTTCGCGTCAGCAAACTGCCCGTTTTGTCGATTTCAGCGTCACATTCCCGCGCCAACGCCTGGATCGCGCTATCCACATGATCTTCCAGACCGGTCAGCGCCAGGCCCGAATAAATCAGCCCTGTCAAAGCTTCGAACCGTGGCAACCCGGGCGATGCTGCCTTCCAGCGTTTCGACAGGAAGACCGTTTGATGCGACAAAGATTTGAAAAACGCTGTGCTGACCTCGGGGTCTTGCCCGTTCAACAAAAGGACCGAGTGATTGATCCATCTGATCAACCGCCGCCCGGTCAGATCAGGCGTCCACCCCGGACCTAGGCCCGCTTTATAGCGGTGCACCCATTCATGCGACCAGACCTGTGCGCGCTTGACCGCATGCACGTCCCCGACGGCCGCCAGATCATCCAGCCAAGTGAACCCGTGCAACTCGGCCTCGAACGCATCATCCGGCATTGGCAGATCCCAGACCGGTGTGCCGGGCGCCTGAACCAGAAAACCTGCAAAAAGAAAATTACCGCCCGTGATTTGGCGACCACGCGCAAACGACCCGATTGTCTTGGGTTCGGGCGTGCTGTTGAACGCGGTCGCAGGCCGCTTCCATGTCGCCATGCGTGCATGCCAACGGTTCAGAAAATTCCGCCGTCTCGTAGACCAGCTTTCGGTGTCTGCCAACGCCAGTTCTGCCTCTGCTAGTCGCCCGTTTCTTCTAAGGTCTGGTGGTTAGACTACCCGTTCGCCACAAGCCTGTCATGGATGATTTTCAAGCCGCGCGACAAAAAAACCGTCTAGACCGCCCCGGTCTTCCCATTGATCGGGTCGCAGACGCAGCCCGCCGTCGACTGTCCAGCCTGTGTCGTGACTGGCAAGTGCGATGGCGCGAAATGTCGGATTGCGACCAAGGAAACTTTCAATCTGACCTTCGCCTTCTTCGGGCAAAAGCGAACAGGTGCAAAAAACCAGCCGTCCCCCCGGCTTGACCCAGCGCGCGGCACTGTCCAGCAATCTGGATTGCAGCGACACCAATTCGGCCAAACCCGACCCGTCTCGGGCATATTGCAGATCTGGGTGGCGTCTTAACGTTCCGGTTGCCGAACACGGCGCGTCCAGCAAAACGGCGTCAAACGGGGCATCAGGTTTCCAGGTCAGCGCGTTCGCCGTGACCATATGCGCTGTCAGGCCCGTGCGCTTTAGGTTTTCGGTCACGCGTTCCATCCGGGCCTTTGACACATCAAGCGCCGTCACCTCGGCGCCAGTTGTCGCAAGCTGCATGGTTTTGCCACCGGGCGCGGCGCCAACGTCAAGAACACGTTCGCCGGGTTGGGCATCCAACACCTGCGCGGCCAGCGTGGCACCGGCATCCTGCACCCACCATGCCCCATCTTCATATCCCGCCAGCGCCGAAACCTGCGCACCAACCGACAGGCGTAGACTGCCATTCGGCAGGGATTGAGCCTGCAGCGTCTTGGCCCAGTCGTCGCGCTGGCCCGCGTCTTTTACAGTCAGATCAAGCGGCGGGCGCATCGACTGCACCCGTTCCATCGCCAGCACAGCCTCTTTGCCCCATGCCGCAACCAAAGGCTTACGCAACCACTTTTGCAATTGCGGCACAGGCAGATCAGCCCACACGACCTCGCGCCGTATGATGTTGCGCAGAACACCATTGACCAGCCCCGCTTTTGAACGGGTCACCAGCGATACGACATCATTGACCACGCCATGCGCGGCCTCGCCCTTTTCAAGCAGTTCATACACGGCCAACCGAAGCGCGTTCATCACCCGCCCTTCCGGACGCATACGCAGATGTGGCCCCAGAACCCGGTCTGAACGATTGGCCCAACGCAGCGCTTCGGTGGCCAGACGCCCGGCGCGGGCCGCTTCGGCAGGGCTTAGACCCGTGCAGGCGCTTGGCAAGGCCTCGCTTAGCAAAACGCCGTCGTCCGTTACGTCCGTCATCGCCAAAATTGCAGCGGCGCGCGCTGTCTTTGGTTGGCTTGTCATATCCATCCCTTGTCAGAAACCCGGCCAGCGTTATACCAAAGGTTTATGAGCGACAAGAAAGACACTTTGCCCCCCGCCGCCGAGCGCGCGCTGGCCGAAGCAGAAGAACGCCGCAAGAAAGCAAAGGCGTCCAAATTGCCGACCGAACTTGGCGGCCGCGATGGCCCCGAACCGATCCGATATGGCGATTGGGAAAACAAGGGGATCGCGGTCGATTTTTGACAGCGCATTCCGTCGGACGCCTGCCGCCCGAAACCGCTCTATTCCGCGGCGATTTTTATGACCGGTTCCATCGACGCCAGCATGTCTTCTGACAGATGGCACTTAATCTGATGGCCGCCCTGAATGCTGCGCATCGGCGGCACATCTGTATCGCAAAGCCCACCTGGCACCTTGTCTTTCCACCCGCACCGCGTCTGGAACGGACAGCCGGGGGGCGGGTTCATCGCCGACGGAATATCGCCTTCAAGCACGATATGCTTCTTTTCAATGCTGGTATCGGCAATCGGAACGGCTGACAAAAGTGCTTCTGTATAAGGGTGATAGGGCGGCGCAAAGACGTCATCGGTGTCGCCAATTTCTACCACATGACCAAGATACATGACCATGACGCGGTCGCTGAGATAGCGCACGATCGACAAGTCATGGCTGATGAACAAAAGCGTCGTTTTCTCGTTCCGCTGAATTTCCATCAACAGATCCGTCACCGCTGCCTGCACCGACACATCCAAGGCCGAAACCGGTTCGTCCGCCACCACAATGCGCGCCCCGCCCGCAAAGGCACGCGCAATACCGACCCGTTGCTTTTGGCCACCCGACAATTGACGCGGCATGCGGCCTGCAAACTCGCGCGGCAGCTTCACCAGATCCAAAAGTTCCAGCATCCGCGTTTCGCGGTCGGCTTCGGTGTCGCCAATGCCGAAAACCTCAAGCGCGCGGATAATCTGCCGCCCCACCGTCATTGACGGGTTCAGCGTATCAAACGGATTCTGGAACACCATTTGCACGTTCGAGACCGTCTTGGTGTCGCGGGCTTCAATCGGCACACCTTCGATCGAGTTGTTGTCCAGCAAGATTTGTCCGTCCGTCGCGGTTTCCAGCCCCATCAGCACTTTGGCAAAGGTGGATTTGCCGCAACCGCTTTCGCCTACGATGGCAAGCGTCTCGGATTCGCGGGCCTCAAAGGACAGGCTTTCATTCGCTTTGACGACCTTTTTGTTGCGGCCGCCGAACAAAGCGTTCGCCGCAACCTCGTAATATTTCTTAAGCCCATCAATCTTAAGGACGACATCACCCGGCGTCGTCTTTTCTGTTGTATCCGCGGCAACGATCGGCGCGTCCCAGTCGATTTCCGCAAACTTCAGGCAACGCGATGCGTGCCGGTCATTGCCCGTGACCTCGGCCATTCTGATGTCCTGCGCGTCGCAGCGCCCCACTTCGAAATAATCGCACCGCGGACCAAAATTGCACCCCGACGGGCGCTCATGCGGCAAAGGAAAGTTCCCCGGGATCGCGACCAAGGGCCGCGCATTCTTGTCAGCCCCCGGCAAGGGGATCGAGCGGAACAAGGCCTGTGTATAAGGATGGCGCATCTTGTCGAAAACGTCTTCGATAGACCCGGTTTCGACGGCTTCACCCGAATACATCACGCACAGCCGGTCGCAGGTTTCCAATACCAGACCCAGATTATGGCTGATAAACAGCATAGAGGTGCCGTATTTCTTGCCCAGATCCTTCACCAGATCCACGACCGCCGCTTCGACCGTGACATCAAGCGCTGTGGTCGGTTCGTCCAGAATCAATAACGATGGCTTCGACATCAGCGCCATGGCGATGACGATCCGCTGCTGCTGGCCACCCGACAACTGGTGCGGATAACTGTTCAGCATCCTTTCGGGGTCAGGCAAACGCACATCGGTCACAACTTCCAGCGCGCGGGCACGGGCCTCACCCTCATCCACACCTTCGTGGATCATGGGCACTTCCATCAACTGTTTGCCGATTTTCATCGCAGGGTTCAGCGACGCCATCGGTTCTTGATAGATCATCGCGATTTCAGAACCGCGAATATCGCGCAGCTCTTCCGCGCTCATCTCGTTCAGATTGCGGCCTTTGAACTTGATCGAGCCTCCGACGATCCGCCCGTTGACGCCAAGGTCCTGCATGATGCCCAAGGCGACTGTGGATTTGCCGCAGCCGGATTCACCAACCAACCCCATGGCTTCGCCCGGCTGCACTGTACAGGAAAAATCCATCACCGCCGGGATTTCGCGCAATCGCGTGAAAAAGCTGATCGAGAGGTTCTCGATCTCCAGGATCGGGCCGTCATAGTCCGATGTGGTCATAATCGTGTTCCTTTGTTTCGCCGCGCACGGCGCGCGCCGATCGGCTGGGGCGGCAGTGCCCGCCCGGACCCGTCCAGAGTGTTTTCTGGCCAGCCACACAGCATCAGTCGCGCAAAGATTCTTCGCGAAGGCCATCGGCCAGAAGGTTCAGGCCCAGAACAAGGCTCATCAGGCTTAGCGCCGGGGCCAATGCCGGATGCGGGTAGATCGACAAAAGCTTGCGACCGTCATTGATGGTCGATCCCCAATCCGGGCTTTCGGGCGACAGACCCAAGCCAAAGAAACCCAGCGTGCCCAAAAGAATGGTCGTATACCCGATCCGCAGGCAAAAATCGACGATCAAGGGCCCGCGTGCATTGGGCAGGATTTCCCAAAGCATGATGTACCACGCCCCTTCGCCACGGGTTTGCCCCGCCGCCACATAGTCGCGCGTTTTGATATCCAGCGCGATGCCCCGAACAATCCGGAACACTGTCGGCGAGTTGACGAAAACGACGCTGACAAAGACCACCAGAAGGTTCGGCGGGAATTCGATGATGCCGAACGGATCGGCGTTCCACGCAATCCCTGCATAAAGCCAAAGCCCGATAACAAGGGTGATCGTCAGATAAATGTTCCGTTTGTTCGGCTGAACATAAAAGCGCGAGTTGATCAGGATCACCATGAAGATGATCGGGAAGATGAACAAAACCGCCGCCATATACACGGGGATACCTGTCTGCACGATCTCGGGCGTGACCAACAGGTAGAACAGCAGGATCACCGGGAAGGCCAGGATAAGGTTCGCCAGAAACGTCAGGAATGTATCCAGCTTGCCGCCATAATATGCCGCTGGCAGGCCCAGTGTGATTCCCACCATAAAGGCAAAAAGCGTGGCAAAAGGCGCAATCTTGATCACTTCCCAAGATCCTTTGATCATGCGGCTGAACACATCCCGCGCCAGATTATCGCCCCCCAAAAGGTAATAGGGATAGATGTCGCGACCTTCGGGCGACGGCGTGCCCGGCACTTTGTTTTTCATGCCGCTGACCTGCGCCAGGGGTTCATGCGTGACGATGAAGTCCATTGCCCCGAAGACCGAGGTGAAGACCCAGAACATCACGATCCCAAAGCCAAGCATGCCGACAACGCTGTCAAAAAGCTTGCCGTACAAACCAAGCCTGCGCTTGAACGTAATCGAAAGTGCAAAGGTCACGGCAAGCGCGATCCACACCGGCAAAAACCGCGTGGCCATCGTACCAAGAATGCCTTTGTTGACATGCCCCGGCATCAAAATGCCGCCCACCAGATAGACCAGCGTCAGCAGGACGACACCCGCAAAGCTCCACTTTACGGCCTGTCCCGCCAGCATGTTGGGGGTTTTCTTTACAACCAGTTGGTCGCCAACCACATCCACTTCGGTGCCAAAGAAGCTGGTGACAATCTGCGCGACAACCGCCACCGCCAAAAGCGCCACGACAGCAAGAAACACAGGATTCAGAACGGAAAGCGCGCCGGTCCAGGTCAGGGGTTCCATGACTTATCTCCTCACGCGATCCGAATTCGGGGGTTCAGAAAGACATATCCGATGTCGGATATAAGCTGCGTCACCAACACCACGAAGACGGCGACAACCGAACATGCCAGCAGCATGTCGATATCGTTGTTCCCGGCGGCCTGCACCAAGGTCCAGCCAAAGCCTTTGTAATTGAACAGCGTCTCGACGATTACGACCCCGTTCAACAACCATGGGAACTGCAACATGATCACGGTGAAAGGGGCAATCAGCGCGTTCCGCAATGCGTGTTTCAAAACGATATTCCGAAAACTCACGCCTTTCAGCCGCGCGGTACGAATATATTGGGCCGTCATAACCTCGGTCATCGAAGCCCGCGTCATCCGCGCGATATAGCCCACGCCATAAAGCGCGATGGTCAGAACCGGCAGGAAGAAATTTTCGAACGTCGCATTATCGGCCGCGCTCGTGGCTGTGCCTTTGAACAGCTTAACCCCGGCCGACGACGCCAGAAGCGTGATAAAGATCACGCCTGACACGTATTCGGGCGTTGCCGTCGACGCGATGGAAAACGTCGACAGGGACCGGTCCAGTTTCGACCCTTCGCGCATCCCCGCAAGCACGCCGATGATCAAGGCAGATGGCACCATCAGCACCATCACCCAGAACATCAGCTTGCCGGTCAGGCCAAGTCGCGTCGCGACAATGCCGCCGGCATCTGCCTTGAACACGGTCGAATAGCCCCAATCACCCTGCAAAATGCCACAAAAGCTGGGCGCGTCTTCGGGCGCAACCCCGACATCAATACAGCGCCCCGTCACTTTGCCCGTTTCTTCATCCGTATAGGTGAAGCCTGGCAGCACCCCCAACCATTGCCCATATTTCACCGGCAAAGGCTGCAAGTGCCCGTTTTTCGACAGATAGGACGTGACGGCTTCGTCTGACATCCGCTGGTTGCCTTGCGTCTTCGCAAGCTTTTCCAGATTTGGATAAAGATTCGTCAGAAAAAACACGATGAACGTCAGGCACAGTGCCGTCAGAATCATCACGCCAAGCCGACGAAAGATGAACGTTCCCATGCTTGCTCCCGTTCGAACAGCGCGTTTCGGACCGTTGGCGGTCTCTTTCAGGGCGAACCCCAGCGCCAATTATGGAAAGGGCGCCCGTTATCGGGGCGCCCTTTATATTTGATCAGGCTTCGAAGCCCAGCTTATAGGGATGGATCTCGAACGAGATGTGCATTTGGTCGCCTACAAGACCCGGACGCGAATGCCGGAAAAGCGAACGCCAGTAAGGCTGGATTGTGACGCCTTCGTCCTGGATCAGCTTCTGCATTTTCGCCATCACCTCGCGGCGGGCGTCAGCGTCAGCAATCGCCAGCGCTTCTTCAAGCAGCGCGTCAAATTCGGCATTGGACCAGCCGAACTCGTTCCAGGCTTCGCCCGAACGATACGCCAACGCGTGGACCTGCACGCCCAAGGGACGGTGGTTCCAGTTTGTCGACGAATAGGGGTACTTTGCCCAATCGTTCCAAAAGGTTGATCCCGGCAGGATGGTCCGCTTGACCTTGAAGCCTGCGTCGCGCAGCTGAGCAGCAACCGCATCGGTCGTGTTCTTCCGCCAGTCATCGTCGATCGAGATGATCTCGTGTTCGAAGTCCATCATGCCGGCTTCTTCCATCAAAGCGCGGGCCGCTTCGACATCGCGTTCGACTTTCGGAAGTTCAGCATACTCCGGATGAACCGGCGCACAGTGGTGGTTTTCGGCGACAACACCGCGGTTGCCAAAGCCCAGTTCCAGACACACGGCGTTATCAACCGCAAGGTTCAGCGCTTTGCGGACGCGGGCGTCTGCATAGGGCTGCTTGCCGTCAACTTCGGCCAACTGGTTCGGACGGATTACGATGGTCGACGCAGTGACCACTTCGGTCTGCTTCATGCCAAGATCGGACATGATGTCGATAAATTCACCGACCGATTCATACAGCATGTCGACTTCTTCGGCTTCCATTGCCGCCAGCCAGGCCGCCGGATCGGTGCCGTAGTCGATGAACTCAATCGCATCAAGCGGCGGTTCGCCGAACACCTCGGTGCCCCACCAGTCGTGGTCCGTGTTTTTGGTGATGACACCTTTCACGCCAACTTCCAGCGAGCTCATCACGAACGGGCCAGTACCAACGGCATTCGTGGCGTCATTCGCGTCGTAAGTCGAATGCACGATAGCCGCCGGATAATCCGCCATGCCCGGAATGATCGAAATGTCAGGCTTGGGCAGGTTCAGACGCACGGTCAGATTGTCCACAACCTCGACAGCCCCTTCGATGGCCTTGTTTGTGTCAGCATCAACCAAAGTGGCGAAACGACCGGCCATCGAGTTGGCTTCCAGCTCTTTGTCAGCCCAGCCGATGATGTTGCGGGCCACGTCTTCGGCGGTGAAGTCATCACCTTTGTTCCACTTGACGCCCGGGCGCACTTTCAGCGTGTACTGGGTCGCGTCTTCGTTGACCTCCCAGCTTTCCAGCAACATCGGCGTAAACGAACCGTCGTTGTTGTACTCCACCAGATATTCCAGCGTGCCACGGGTAAAGTTGGCGATCTGGCTCCAGTCATACGTGCGGGGGTCTTTCAGACCGCGCACTTCTTGCTGGATGCGCAGCGTGCCGCCCATTTGGGCATGGCCCGCGGCATGCACCGGCGCCGCAGCCCCGATCAGGCTGTAAGCAGCGGCGGTTGTAACGCCCAGTGCAGTGGCGCGGGTCAGAAACTCGCGGCGGCTGATTTTGCCATCCGCATATTCATCCGCATGCATTTTGGCCGCGGGATGCACCCGCGCGGCGTTTTTAGATGTCATGTCTCAACTCCCTGTGACATTTTTATATTTTTAGCGCGTGTTGCGACCAGAGACTCGCGCCTTATCCCGACATTCGTTCACGCCCAAAACGGAACGTCAACGGTCAGGTCCGGCATCCAATATAACAAAAACGACAGGAACCACACCCGAAAACGACATCACCGCGTTTCTAAGGTTCAGATCAAAGCCCGTTGCGGAACTCGGACGGGCTTTGACCGCTGCGCGCACGGAACGCACGCGTGAAATAGGCGGCCGAAGCAAAACCGCATTGCCGCGCGATCTCGGCGATTTGGACATTCGTGTCGCGCAAAAGACGCCGCGCCTCGAAATGACGCCGATCGGTCAGAATATCCAAAGCAGGCCGACCCGCTACTTTGCGGCAGACCCGGCTTAGATGCGTAGGCGTAACGCCCAGCAATCCGGCATAGTGCTGTACCCCGGCAGGATGGCGAAAATCGCGTTCGATAAGCGCCGTAAACGCCTCGGCCAACCTGTGCGCCGCATTGTCCAACCGCGTCGTTGTCGTGGTCTCTGGCAATGCGTCCTGCGCTTCGGACGCACGCGCCAGCCACACGGACAACAGCCCCGCGTAATAGGTCAGCGCACGGTTGGCATGATCCGCCGATCCCGCCGCTTCGCGTTGAATGGCTTCGATCATGGCCGTCAAATCGCGCTGATGCTGCGCTTCGTTGATCCGCATGTGCATCGGCTCGCCCGGCCAATCCAGCGTTTCTTCATCCGGCAGGTATACGACAGACCCCAAAACAGGCCCCATCGTTGTGAATCCGTGCATGGTCTGTTTTGGCAAAAAGACCAGATTGTGGGGGCCATAGCCGACATTTCGGCCAGAAATAGTAAACCGCCCCTGACCTCGTGTGAACCAGATCAGGACCGGACGGTCATATGACCGCATGGCTTCCGTCCGCCAACGGCCGCCCTGCACCATCAGTGCAATCGAGGCGACCTCAACCGGAGCAATCTCCGGCTCGGGCAGCAAAAGACGCGGTTCCTCCGCCGCAGCGCCTTTGGATTGCGGCAGCAGCGTTAAACGCGGCAACGACATAACAAATACCCTATCCCCAGCAGGTTTATGTCAAAATTGTGGCAAATACCCGTGCCGAGAGTCAACTTGCTGCCGCATTCACTCGTGATTTCGCGTGAAATTGTTTCCAATTTACGATCAGCTTGCGCCGCAACCGCCCATTATCCGCGAAATCTGCAACAGTGACTGCCAATACTGGTTGGGTCCAGCGGGCAGGTTTGCACCCAACGGGTCAATCTCGCAGGTCGTGACCGACAAGCCTTCGAACACCGTGTCGATCAAGCTTGAGTTCGTGCCGGGCTCGGAGAAAATGACCGTCACATTCTGATCAATCGCCCGATCCCGAAGCGCAGCGATTCGCCTTGGCGTCGGCAAATCAGCATCAGTGTTCAACAGCGAAAAACTGGGCGCGATCCCCGTCGCCTGTGCCAAATAGGCGTAGGCTTCGTGGTAGACCGCGAAGGGGCGGTCCGAAAGAGCGGCAACCGTGGTCTGGATGTCGTCTGTCAGGGCACTCAGGTCTTTGACGCCTGCCGCTGCATTCGCGCGATAAATCGCAGCATTGTCAGGGTCAGCCTCGCTTAGCGTCTCGGCAATTACATTCAACCAGACGACCGCATTTGCGGGGTCGAGCCAGGCATGGGGGTCAATCGGGCCGTGGTCATGCCCCGCGTGGTCATCATGTTCGTCATGGTCGTGGTCATCATGTTCGTCTTTATGGTCGTCGTGCGCATGGTCATCGTGGCCGGCGTGATCATCGTGTTCGTCTTTGTGATCATCGTGATCATGCGCATGTTCCTCGTCGTCATGCGCCTCGCCCTCATGGTCGCCGTGGTCATCTTCGTCGTCGTGATGACCATCCCCGTCCCCGGAAACCTCGATCACCGCCACACCCGGCACCTCAAGCAAGGCGATATATGCCGCATCCGCCGCCAGTACCTCCAGTGGTTCCGCCAGCCAGGGTGTCAAACCATCGCCAACCCAGAAAACAATGTCCGAACCTTCGATGGCCGCCGCTTGTGTCGGACGCATCGAAAAACCGTGCGGCGATGCGCCCGGCGGCAAAATCAGGTCCGGCACGCCCACACCCTCCATCACCCGCGCGACAAGGCTGTGGACCGGCAGGATGTCGGCCACCACGCGCGGTGGCTCGGCCAAAGCGGGGGTCGCGAAAACGGCAGATAGAATTATGGCGGTGCGCATGGAAAAACCTTGTCAGATGTGGAACGCGCGATTGCTATTCGTTATGCTATAACATATCAAGCGGAAATGATCGCATTCGAACATCATGACCACACAGGTTGCATCCAGTCCGCCATCGCGGCCGTCGACAAACACTGTCAGGCCGCCGGGGCGCGTTTGACGCCTGCCCGCAAGCGCGTGTTGGAAATCCTGTTGAACGAACATCGCGCGCTTGGGGCCTATGACATTCTGGAAATTCTGGCCAAACAAGGCTTCCCCGCCCAGCCCCCCGTTGCATATCGGGCGCTCGATTTTCTGGTCGAACACGGCTTTGCCCATCGGATTGAACGGCTGAATGCCTTTGTCGCCTGCGCGCATCCGGGCAAACACCACGCGCCTGCGTTTCTGGTCTGTCGCATCTGCGACGGCGTCGCCGAAGCCCAGGCTGAACCCGCGCGCGGCAAACTCGCCGATGCGGCCAAGGACGCTGGCTTTACCATCGAACGCGCGGTCGTCGAAGCCGTCGGCATCTGCCCCAATTGCCAGGGCACAGTATGAAGACGATCCTGTCGATTGAAAATCTGGGGGTCCGACATGGCCGCGAAACCGTGCTGTCTGGTGTCGATTTGACCCTGTCGCGCGGCGAGATTGTCACCATCGTCGGCCCGAACGGGTCGGGCAAAACCACGCTTTTGCGCGCCATCGTCGGCGCGGCGCCGATCACAGCGGGGCGCATCACCCGCAAGGACGGTCTGAAAATCGGCTATGTTCCGCAAAAACTGGCCATCGACAACACCCTGCCAATCACAGTACGCCGGTTTCTGAACCTGCCGAAAAAGATCAGCGACAGCGACGCGCAACAAGCGCTTGCCCGCACCGGGGCCGAGGCTTTGACATCGCGCCAGATCACCGAACTGTCGGGCGGGCAGATGCAACGGGTCTTGCTGGCCCGCGCCATCATCGGGCAGCCCGATCTTTTGTTGTTGGACGAAGCGACCCAAGGGCTGGATCAGCCCGGCTCGGCCGAGTTTTACACCCTGATCGCCGACCTGCGAGAAACTTTGGACTGCGCCGTTCTGATGGTCAGCCACGAATTGCATGTGGTCATGGCCGCCAGCGACCGGGTGATTTGTCTTAACGGGCATGTATGTTGTCACGGCACGCCCGAACATGTCGCAAGCGCGCCTGAATATCGCGCTTTGTTTGGCAGCGGCACAAAGGGCGCGCTGGCGCTATACCGGCACGAACACGATCACGCGCATGACCACGGCCACGAAAACGAACACGATCACGAGCATTCCTGATGCTGGACAGTTTTCTCACGCGCGCCGCCCTGGCGGGCATTGGTACAGCACTGGCTGCGGCCCCTTTGGGATGTTTCATTGTCTGGCGGCGCATGGCGTTCTTTGGCGACGCCACGGCGCATGCCGCCATTCTTGGCGTCGCGCTGGCGCTGTCTACCGGCCTGCCTATTTTCGCGGGCGTGCTGGTGATGGCGCTTGCGATGGCAGTCTTTGTCACCAAACGCAACGCGCGCCACAGCGTCGACACCGCCCTTGGCGTCGCAGCCCACGCCTCGCTGGCCATCGGGCTGGTGGCCGTCAGCTTTCTTGGCAATATCCGGTTCGATCTGGAGAGCTTTCTGTTTGGCGACATTCTGTCCGTCAGCAAAACCGACCTGTTGGTGATCTGGGGCGGGGTCGCTGCGGTATCCGCCCTTTTGTGTTGGCGGTGGGACGCGTTTCTGGCGATGACCCTGAACGAAGAACTGGCCGCCGCGTCCGGCATCGACACCCGCCGCGAACAGTTGATCCTGACCCTTGCCCTGGCGCTGGTGGTTGCGGTCGCAATCAAGGCGATTGGGGCATTGCTGATCTCATCCATGCTGATCATCCCTGCCGCCGCCGCCCGGCCGCTGGCTGATACACCCGAACGGATGGCCGCGATTGCCGCTGTGATCGGCATGCTGTCGGCCATCGGCGGATTGGCAGGGGCTTGGTACCTGGACACGCCTGCCGGCCCATCCATCGTGTGTATGGCAACGCTGATTTTCGTGCTGACCGGCGCAATGAAACGCCGAGGCTAAACCGCAGGCGCGCGCGGTGTGTCGCGCAAATGCCCGCGCTTGATCCAGACGGTCGCGCTATCACCGCCAACCTGCGCCTGCCCGGAATAGCCTATGGGCAGTCGCAGCCAGCCAAGCGGGCGAAACGTATCGTCCCCTTCGGCAAAGCCGCCATCCAGCACCAACAGTTCCAATCCATCGGGCGCGTCCAGCGCCACCCGGGCCCCGGCCACCCAGCGTTCCAGCACCACGTCTTCGCGCCCGTCAGAAAAAAGCGGCATAACCTCGACACCGTCGCGGTCGGGAAAATAGCGCATTTTGCCCGTATCGATCCGCACATGCGACCGGTCGTTCAGGTCAAACTGCCATAGCTTGACAAAGATCGTGCAGCCAGGCTCCGAGCCTGGTGTATGCGACGACTGGGGCGGATTGCGAATATAGCTGCCCGCCGGAAAGTCACCATGTTCGTCCTGAAAAACACCGTCGAGCACCAGAAACTCTTCGCCGCCCGTGTGCACATGGGGCGAGAACGAGCTTCCCGGCGCATAGCGCACAATGGTGGTCGCGCGTGCAACTTCGCCGCCGATCCGGTCCAGCATTCGCCGGTCCACACCCGCCATAGGCGACGCGACCCAAGGTTCATCCGCACCGTGGACAACGGCGCGTTTGGAAAAATCAGCGTTCAAATCCACGGACAGGCCTAACCTTCCATCGCCTCCAGTTCATCAATGAACCCGCTGATCATCGACAATCCCTTGTCCCAGAACGCCGGGTCCGAGGCATCCAAGCCAAACGGCGCCAACAATTCCTTGTGGTGCTTCGATCCGCCTGCTTTCAGCAGTTCGAAATACTTCGCCTGAAACTCGGGGTCGCCTTCTTCGTAAACCGCATAAAGCGCGTTCACCAATCCGTCGCCGAATGCATAGGCATAGACGTAAAACGGCGAATGGATGAAGTGGCTGACATACGTCCAGAACGCCGCGTATTCCTCGTGCAGATTGATGGCCGGCCCAAGGCTCTCATGGGCGACATCCATCCACAGCTGGCCGATTTGCCCGGACGTTAACTCGCCGTCCTTGCGGGCGGCATGCACGCGGTTTTCGAACTCGTAGAAACTGATCTGGCGGACCACCGTGTTGAGCATATCCTCAACTTTACCGGCCAACAGAGCCTTACGGCGGCCCTTATCGGTCTCAGCGGCCAGCAAGGACTGGAACGTCAGCATCTCGCCAAACACACTAGCCGTTTCGGCAAGGGTCAGCGGCGTGTGCGACAGCAACTCGCCCTGCCCCGCCGCCAGCAATTGGTGAACGCCGTGGCCCAACTCATGGGCGAGCGTCATCACATCGCGGGTCTTGCCGAGGTAGTTAACCAGCACATAAGGGTGCGCCGTGGTGACGGTCGGGTGCGCAAACGCGCCAGAGGCTTTGCCGGGGCGCACGGGCGCGTCGATCCACTGCTCGTCAAAGAACCTCCGTGCAAGGGTCGCCATCTCCGGGTCAAAACCGCCATAGGCATCCAGCACCGTATCGCGCGCTTCGGTCCACGGGATTTTGCGGTCGTCTTTTTCGGGCAACGGCGCGTTGCGATCCCAGTATTCCAGCTTTTCCAGCCCCAGCCACTTCGCCTTCAGCGCATAGTATCTGTGCGACAGCTTTGGATAGGCATTTTGCACCGCATCGCGCAGGGCATCGACCACTTCAGGCTCAACATGGTTGGCAAGGTGACGGCCCGATTGCGGCGTCGGCAGTTTGCGCCAGCGATCCTCGACCTCTTTTTCTTTGACCAGCGTATTCGTGACGCGGGTGAAAATCGGCAGGTTCGCCTTGAAGACCTTAGCCAGCTCCTGCGCCGCCGCTTCGCGTTTCCCGCGGTCCGTATCCGAAAGCTGATTCAGCGCCGCCTCAAGCGTCAGTTCCTCGCCGCCAATGTCAAAGCGCAGGCCCGCGAGGTGATCGTCATAAAGCCGCACCCAAGCGGTCGACCCAACGACGCTCTGGTCATGCAAAAACTTCTCAAG
>CALDUK010000031.1 GCA_937924905.1 uncultured Paracoccaceae bacterium
CGCCGCCCTGCCCTTAGCCAACCGGCCATTGCGCAAAACCAACCTGCTGACCACGATGCTGAAAGCGGCGTCAATCCGGCGCGAACGTCAGTGTTTAAAAGGCCTCGACGAACATATCCTGAAGGACATCGGCGTTTCGCGCACAGATGCCGACGTCGAAGCCAGCCGGCCTGTCTGGGATGCGCCCTCGCGCTGGTTCCTTTGAACACACAGTTCACATTTTGCAGGCAATTCTCTGCCAGTTAGAGTTGAAAATCCGGCAATTCCGACCAATATTGTCAGAGGAATAGTCGGAAAACCGGCTAAGGGAACCAACAGCTAACGCAGGAGAGCATATTAATGGCTGAATATGAGACGATCCGCCCCCAAGTGACGGGTGTCCGGACGGCCGAAGTGGACGCGGGACTTCGCGCCCACATGAACAAGATTTACAGCACCATGTCAGTGGGCCTTCTGGTCACTGCGGGCGCGGCCTGGGGCGTGGGCACAACGCCTGCCTTGGTCGAAGCAATCTTTAGCACACCGCTGAAATGGCTGGTGATGTTCGCACCGCTGATCATGGTGTTTGCCTTCGGCGCAATGATCAATCGCCTGTCTGCCGCTGGCGCACAGACATTCTTCTATGTTTTCTCGGCTGTGATGGGCGTGTCGATTTCCTACATCTTTGTCGCCTACACCGGCATGTCGATTGTGCAGACCTTCCTTGTGACTGCGATTGCCTTCGCGGGTCTCTCGCTTTGGGGCTACACCACCAAGCGTGATATCTCGGGCTGGGGATCGTTCCTCATCATGGGTTTGATCGGCATCATCATCGCGTCCATCGTGAACATCTTCCTGGCCTCACCGGCCATGATGTTCGCGATTTCGATCATCGGCGTGCTGATCTTCGCAGGCCTCACCGCCTACGACACCCAGCGGCTCAAAACCGAATACGTGGCGCATGCTCACGCGATGGACCAGGAATGGTTGGACAAGTCAGGCATCATGGGCTCACTCAGCCTCTACCTGAACTTCATCAACCTGTTCATGTTCCTGCTGCAATTCCTCGGCAGCCGCGAATAACAATCCGCGATCCGCTGGATCAACGACCGCCCCGCCCGACACCCTGTCAGGCGGGGCTTTTTCTTGGGCATTAAAACACACGTGCCACCCTTGGCGTTGCCCTGCGTCGCTGCATTTCGTAAGACGACGACCAAGGGAAACGACGCTATGCCAGACACCATTCTTGACCGCTGCGAAACCAAGGGGCTTCGCCTCACCGATCAACGCCGCACAATCGCAGGCGTGCTGGAAGCCGCAGACGACCACCCGGATGTCGAAGAACTCTACGCGCGCGCCAGCGCCGAGGACCCCAATATCTCGCTCGCGACGGTCTATCGGACGGTGAAACTCTTCGAAGAAGCCGGCATTCTTGAAAAGCTCGACTTCCGCGATGGCCGCGCTCGCTATGAAGACGCCGAACGCGAACACCACGATCACCTGATCGACCTCAATTCAGGCGAGGTGATCGAATTTGTGGACCCCGACATCGAAGCCCTGCAAGAACGCATCGCCGCCAAACTGGGCTATGATCTGAAAGGCCACCGGATGGAACTCTATGGGGTCAAACGCAAATAACCCCTTCTTCTTGGTTTCAAATATGTCGGGTTTCGGGGCAGAGCCCCAAGGATCACCGTACGCCCAGATCACCACACGTTAACCCTTTTCGCCGACAACCTCCGCCCAGTAGCTACCCGACTTTCGGGCTCCGCCGTGGGTGTTCGCGCACCCAAGGCAGACCAACCCAGCGACACGCGTCCCGATGGACGCCACGGTCTGAACAGCCCGCGTCAACAGGCGCGCCGATGTTACGAGAGACCAGTCAGGCAATCCCAATAACCGGCCACCACCAGGGTGAGCCGGATGCACATGCATGGCCGCTGCGGGTCTTTTCTCGAAAATTTCAAAAATCTGCGCGCGAATTTCGCCTTAGAATACCGCGCTAACCGATTTTCTTCAAAGCCAGAACTGCGTTCAGCCCACCAAAGGCAAACGCATTCGACAGCACATGATCGACCGACGCCTCGCGCGCCTCGTTCGGCACCACATCCAGCGCACATTCGGGGTCGGGTTCTTCATACCCGATCGTGGGCGCGATCACGCCATCCTTCAACGCCATAATACAGGCCAGCAATTCGACCGCGCCTGTGCCGCCAATCAAATGCCCATGCATCGATTTGGTCGAAGAAATCATCACCTGATCGGCCTGACGTCCAAATACGCTGGCAACGGCCGCGCATTCGGTTTTGTCATTGGCCGCGGTGCCCGTTCCGTGGGCATTGATATAACCCACCTGATCGGCCGAAATTCTGGCATCCGTCAACGCCCCTGCAATCGCCCGCGCGGCCCCCTGCTGGGACGGCATCACAATATCCGACGCGTCCGAAGTCATCGAAAAACCCACCACTTCGGCCAGAATATCTGCGCCGCGTTTCTTGGCATGCGCATAATCCTCGAACACGAAAATGCCCGCCCCTTCGCCCTGCACCATCCCGTTGCGGTTGGCGCTGAATGGGCGGCAGGCGTCCTTGGACATCACGCGTAACCCTTCCCAGGCTTTCACGCCGCCAAAGCACAGCATCGATTCCGATCCGCCGGTGATCATCACCCGTGCCAGACCGGACCGGATCAGATGAAACGCCTGGCCCATCGCATGGTTCGACGACGCGCAAGCCGTTGCAACGGTGAACGACGGTCCTTTGACATTATAGGTCATCGAGACATGGGACGCGGCAGCGTTGTTCATCAGCTTTGGCACGATGAACGGATGCACCCGGTTTTTGCCCTCTTCATAGACCGCGCGATAATTGTCATCGAGCGTGCCCAAACCGCCGCCCGAAGTGCCCAGAACCACGCCGGTTTCAGCGGCCAGTTGACCGCTGAATGACAGGCCCGATTGCGTCAAAGCCTCGTCCGCCGCGATCAATGTGAACTGGGTGAACCGGTCGTACAGCGCCTGTTGCTGTCGGTTGAAACGTTCGTCGGGCGCATAGCCTTTGACCTGCGCGCCGATGCGCACCGTCAACCGTTCGACATCGCGAATGTCCAAATCGCCAATGCCCGAACGGCCTTCGCGCATCGCCTCGAAAGTGGCGGCAACCGAATGACCCAAAGGGTTGATCGTGCCAGCGCCCGTGATGACAACCCGGTTCATCGGACCCGCAATCTCATCCGGCCTTCTGCGCGGCAATCAGACCGTCCACAGCGGCGATGATCGAGGCGACAGACGAGATGTCGAACTCCGAGCTTTCCGGCTCGTTCGCATTGAAAGGCACCTGAATATCGAACCGTTCCTCGATGGAAAAAATAGCTTCAACCAGCCCCATCGAATCGATCCCCAAATCCTCCAGCGACTGGTCCAGAGAGATATCCGACGGCTCCAGCACCGCCTGTTCGGCGATTATCTCGACGATCGTCTGTTTGACCTCTGCGCCCATGTCCAGCCTCAGGAAAGCGTTGCCGTTTACTTAGTCGTCCGCGTCGTCTTTTAAAACTGCTTTCTTCAAGACCCGCACATCCTCCATCAAACGCGGCAGGCGGCGCCAGTTCTGTCCGGCCTGAATATATTGCTCCATTTTCATCGCCGGATATCCCAGCACAACCCGGCCCGCCGGCACATTGGACAGGATCTTGGTCGCGCCACCCGCAACGACATCATCGCCCACGAAAATATTGTCGCCAACGCCCACCTGACCGCCCAGAACAACGCGGCTTCCGATGGTGGTTGATCCGGCAATCCCCACCTGCCCACACAACAGAACGTCGTCCCCAACGACAACGTTATGGGCAATATGCACCAGGTTATCCAACTTCGTGCGATGCCCGATCCGGGTCGACCGGATGGTGCCCCGGTCAATCGTGCAATTCGCCCCAAGTTCGACATCATCACCGATCTCGACCGCGCCTAGCGAATGGATGCGCGTCCAACCCGTATTCTTTGCATCGGTCTCGGCTCCAAGCGTGGCGCGGGCTTCTTCCACCCGGCTTTTCTCAGGCGTCACAAAGCTGAACCCATCCGCCCCCACGACCGCGCCGGGCTGCGCGAACAGGCGGTCCCCGATCACCACGCGCGCGCCAATCCGGCACCCAGCATGGATCAGCGCATCATCGCCAATGCGGGCCTGTGCCCCAAGGCTTGCATGCGCATCAATGCGGACATTGCGGCCAAGCCGAACGCCCTTGCCAATCACCACAAACGGACCAATCGCGGCGTCATCGCCAATCTCGGCGGTCGGGTCCACAACAGCTGTCGGGTGAATGCCGGGGGCGATATCGGGGCCCTTGTCCAACAATTGCGTCAAGCCCGACATCGCATAGCGCGCGCGTTTGACCACGATTGCGCCCCGCAATCCCAGCGCTTGCCAATCGGCCCCTTCCCACAACAAGGCGGCGCGCGCTGCGCCTTTGGCCAGCCCATCGGCATATTCGGGGTCCATCGCAAGCGCCAGATCATCCGGCCCGGCTTGGGCCGGCTCGGCGGCACCTGTTACGGTCAACTCAGCCGCGCCGAAGACATCCGCCCCCAACGCGTCTGCAATCTCTTGAAGTGTAAAGCCCATAGGCCCGAACCCTTTTTGGGTTCAGCCTTACCCCTGAACGTCCCCAAGCGAAACCCCGGCGCGTTTCAGCGCCTGCCAGATTTTGGCGTCGCGCCCATAGACATCCTGCCGGAACTGCATCTTGCCTTTGGCCTGGGTAAAGGCTGTCCGGTAAACCAGATGAACCGGCACATGGTCATTCAAATCCACCTGCGTTTCCCGCCCCGATCCAAGTCGCGCCTGAAAGAAACCCTTTGGGTCGTCTTCCTGCACAGCAAGCAAAGCATAGGCAAAATCAAACGGGTCATTCAAGCGCACACAGCCATGGCTGAACGCGCGTGTTTCCCGCCCAAACAGCGCCTTTTGAGGCGTGTCATGCAGATAGATATTGTACCGGTTCGGGAACATGAACTTCACCAGGCCCAACGCGTTCGATCGGCTGGGCGGTTGTTTCATGTTGAACGGAAAGGTCCGTTCATCGAACTGGTTGAAATCCTCGATCCGCTCGCGCGAGATAATGCGCCCGCGCCGGTCCACCAATTGCAGATGCGACACCGCATAAGGGTTCTGCTGCAAAAGCGGCAGGTATTCTTTCGTCGCGATTGAGCGTGGAACATTCCAGGTCGGATTGATCACCAGATGTTCCATCACATCCGAAAACTCGGGCGTACGACGATCCAGATCGCGGTGCCCGACGACCGAACGGGTCTGAAACGTGACCTTGCCGTCATCGACGATGCGCGCGTGAAAGTCGGTGATATTCACCCAGACATGGCGCTTGCCCAAAGGCTTGTTGATCCAGCGCTCACGCTCCATCGCGACCAGCACCTGACCCAGCCGCGTCTCGGCCGATGTGTTAATGGCGCGCAATGTGCCCTGCCCGGCCACACCATCGGCGACCAGCCCGTGATCTTCCTGAAACCGTGTCACAGCCAGCCGCATCTTGCGATCATAGCTTTGGGTCGAGGTCCGCCCCAGATAGCCCATCGCCATCATACGGTTCCGCAACTGTACAACCGGTGCGCCCGAAGCCCCCGGTTCCAGCTTGGAAACCCCGACCGCCTCGCCCCAGCCGCCATTGGCGATCAGGCGTTCCAGTCGCAGCTTTTCCTTCATCAGCCGCGCATATTCCGGCGTCTGCGGCGGAAGCGTGCGCATGAAAGATGCGGGCGACGCTTTGGCAAAATCGCGGATCAATACCGCCTGATCCCGATAGGGGATCTTGCGGACAATCCCGTCATCGACCTCGCGCGGGGTCAGGATGCCAGTCTGGATATCGCGCGCATATTGCAAAAACAGCGTCGACATCTCGACTTCCAACTGCCCCAAAGCCCGCGAAGAGGTGGCAGATTGCAATCGTGTCTCCAGCCCGCTCAGGTCATAGCGCCCACCGGGCAAACCGTGCAGGCCCGCATCTTCAAGGGCGCGCAGCAAAGCCGCGCGGCGCGCGGTCGAAAGCGCATCGGTGCCCGTCCAAAGCGGTGCGTAATCGGTTTCGCGATAAAACTCGGCCAGGTCGCGGTTTTCCCCGGCAGCCTCGGCCACCCCTTGCTTGAACGGTGTGATTTTCGCCGCAACCGGCTGGGCGGTCAGCGTTGACAAGGTGAAGGCAATCGCTATCAGCATCGCCCCCGGTCGCATCAGTTTGGCAGACATTGTCATCCTGTTTATTGCTCCCCCAACAACTTGTAATTTTTGTCCCAAGTTTGAACCGGCACGTCTATTCAAATTATAGTGGGCCGAACGCCCTGTGACCACAAGGCAACGCATGGCGCGGAAATGTTGCCACAAAGCGGGCACACTGTTTATGGGCAATTTCCTGCCGATCCTCTTAAAACCTGCTGATTTTACTCACAAGACTGTTTTCGGCGTTAACCTTTTGGTCCATACAGGGGCCGCACCTCTGGGGGGTGGTGAGTTCATTGGCGGATCAACCGCCGGGAACACAAGACGGGACATTGGCAGATGACGGCTTCCAATTCGACGGGCCTGACACGGCGGGGTTTGCTTAGGGCATTTGCAGCAACTGCGGTTGCGGCGGCACCTACCTATTCCAACGCGTTCGGACTTTTGCGCGGCGCGGGCGACATCCGCGCGCTTAAAATGCATTCGGGCCGCACGGGCGAACGTATCGACACGATTTACTGGATCGAAGGCGAATACATTCCCGAAGCGCTGAAAGAAATCAATCGCTTCATGCGCGACTGGCGGACCAATCAGGTCATCGGATTTGACCGTCGCACCATTGATATTCTGGCCGCATCGCACCGCATGATGGACACCGATGCATTCTATACGCTTCTGTCGGGCTATCGGTCACCACAGACCAATGCCATGCTGCGGTCGAAGTCGCGCGGTGTTGCGCGCAATTCGCTGCACATGAAAGGCCAGGCCACCGACATCCGCCTTGAGGGGCGCAGCGTGTCGCAAATCTCTCGGGCGGCAATTTCCTGTTCGGCCGGCGGTGTTGGCAAATACTCGCGGTCGAACTTTGTGCATGTCGATTGCGGGGACGTGCGCGTCTGGGGCCGCTAAGGCACAGCCAAAACTGAAAAGCGGCCGCCCCTTGGGCGGCCTTTTTTGTTCATCCAGTTTCAATCGCGCCAATCATATCAACCCGTGTGGCATGGCGCCCGCCTTCAAAATCTGTGGCCAGAAACGCCTCGACCACGTCCAGCGCGGTGCCAATGCCAATCACGCGGGCCCCCAATGACAGCATATTCGCATCGTTATGCGCCCGGATCATCCGCGCTGAAAACGTGTCCATACACACCCCGCAGCGGATCCCCGGCACCTTGTTTGCCGCCATCATAATCCCCTGACCGGTCCCGCACAGGATGATACCCAACGCAAACTCACCCGCCGCCACACGGCGCGCGGCGGCTTCGCCCATCGCCGGGTAAGCCACACTGTCCGGCGTCACCGGGCCGATATCGACAGGCGCCCACCCCAAAGATGTCACATGCTGGGCAATGGCCTGACGCATCTCAATCGCGGCATGGTCGCTGGTCAGAACAAGGCGTTTGGTCTCACGCATCGGATGTCTTTCTGTCTTTGAAAACGCTTGGTGCGGGCGGTGGGATTTGAACCCACACGGCCATACGGCCCACGGATTTTAAGTCCGATATGTCTACCATTCCATCACGCCCGCAACGTTACGCGCGCCTCGTGCTTAGGCAAAGCGCGGCGGCGTCGCAAGGGGCGTCAAAGCTCTTGACCCACCGGGTCGATCAAAAGTCCGCGTTCGGGAATCCACGGGTTCAACATCATCGCTTCTCGCAGCACCTCTTGCGCCTCGTCCTGCCGCCCCAGCCCCATCAAGGTCAGCGCTTTGCCCGACAAGGCCGCCACGTGGCGCGGCGCGCGGTCCAGCGCCAGATCCAGATCAACCAATGCCAGCTCATAATCTTCGCGCAGGAAATTCACAAAGGCCCGCTGATTGTACCCTTCCGCGTAATCTGGGCAGTAAGCGACCAACCGGTCAAACATTTCAATCGCGCGCACAAAGTTAAACGAAGCCCGCGCCGACATGCCCTTATCCAGCAGGTCCTGCGACAGAGCATCCGGGGCGGTTGCCCACAGCTTCCACAATTCGCGGCTGATATCGCGGCCAATCTGTTCGGTCTGGGCCTCTTGGGCCCGCGCGAACAAATCCGCTTCCGCCGCGCCAATATCGGGGGCGGCCGGACAATCGGCAGAGGCGGCCGAAACCGCAGACGCCAAAACAGCCAAGCAAAGCAAAATACGCATGCTCTAAAAAGGGCGACAAAACGCCTTTGCGTCAAGCCCATCATCCTACCCCTTGACGCGCGGCTCCGAAACCGGTCGGGTGCAACGCATGTTTCCATTCCGCGATCACAACCCGTCCGAGCGTACGCCCTATGTCACCTGGGGTCTGATCCTCGCCAATATTGCGATCTTTGCGGGGTATTTCTCGCTCTTTCAGGACGAACGCGCTTTGGGTGCCTTTTTCAACACCTGGGGGCTGGTACCTGCCGAGGCATCCGCCACCACATTCGTATCGTCCATGTTTCTGCACGGCGGGATTATGCATCTTGCAGGCAATATGCTGTTTCTCTGGGTTTTCGGCGACAACATGGAAGACCAGATGGGGCATGTGGGCTTTCTGGTGTTTTACCTTCTTGGCGGTCTCGCCGCTGCGGCGGCGCAATACGGGGCCGACCCATCCAGCACCATTCCGATGGTCGGCGCATCGGGCGCAATCGCCGGCGTCATGGGGGGCTATCTGCTGATGTTCCCTAAAGCGCGCGTTGATATCCTGCTGATCCTGATCATCATCTTCCGCATCATTCCGGTTCCGGCCTGGATTGTGCTTGGCGCATGGTTCGGGCTGCAATTGGTGCAGGGGTCAATGACGCCCACCGATATGGGCGGCGTCGCTTACTGGGCGCATGCGGGCGGCTTTCTGGCCGGGCTTTTGATGACGATCCCGCTTTGGCAAAAGCGCGGCGGCACTGCATTCTGGCGCCGCAACGACGGCCATCCCCCGCATCCCGAGGCAAGCTATCGCACAGTCCGCACCTCGATCCCCGGCGTGCGCAAACGCTAAGGGCTAAGGGCGGATCAACAACAGACCAAACCGTTTCCGAAAGCCACTGGTTGCCAGCGCGCCACCTGCCACCGCAGACGGATGCGCCACCGCGCGGGCCAGTAAAACGCGCGTCTGCCACCCTTCGATCAACGCAGCTCGCGCCGAGCGCGGCACAACGGCCCGCAGTGTCCTGCCGGTCGGGCAAAGGGCCTGAATATCGCGCGCCAGTTTGGCGACACCGTCTTCGCGACCGTCCAGCAAAGGCACGCGGCCGCGCGCTTCCAATTCCGGCACCGCCATAAAGAACCGCGTCAAGGCCGTCGCCATTCCGAACCGCTGAACCGCGTCCTGCGCGTCCGGCGGCGCGCCCAAAGCCCGCGCGCCCGCCCACATCAAAGCGCCACCGGTGTTTCGCAGATAAGCCGTCAGGTGCTCCTCATCCTCGAACGGGTCACAATACAAATCCCACCGCCGCGCCGCGACCAAAGCATCCAGCGCCCCCGCCGTATCGGCATCCAGCACGTCGTCCAAAGGCAGCGTCACCTCATGCTTGCGCACCGGTTTATCGCCGCCAATTTCCTCCAGCGCATCGCGCCACCATTGCAGGCGCATCTCGCCGATCATCGGCTCGGACGCGACCCAGGGCGCGCGCGCGACCTCGACATTGAACGCATATAGCGGGAACAGTACCCTGCGCGCCGCGACCGGGGCCGCCATTGCGGCCAGAAACCTGTCGGGGTCGCCTTTCTGCACAATCTCGGCGCAGGCCTGAAGGCTCATGTCGGGCGCACAACGAAAAGGCTGTACGCGACTTCTTCGCGGGCCGCTTGCCATTTGGCAATCTCGTCACGGGATTGAGCGATGGCGGCTTGCAGGTCCTCGGACGGGTCGCTGTTTTCCAGCATATCCAGCCGCGCAATCATCGGGCCATAGTAATTGGCCCAAGGCACGTCCACGATCCAGCGTTGCCCAACCACGCCCCAGCCTGCGGCGTGGATTTGGTCGCGGACGCCGTCCTCTGATTTTGTCGGGTACTCATCGCCCCAAAAGGCGCGGGCCGCATCAGACGGCGGATCAATCAGCCAAGCCGGTTCGCTGAAAGCAACCGCTCCGCCGGGGTTTAAATGTTTGGCCCAGGTGTCCAGCACTGGGCCGATCCCGTGGAAATACACCGCGCCCGCGCACCAGATCAGATCAAAAGACCCGTCCAGTTCCATATACGACCCTTCAAGCGCCCGCACCCGATCCCCAAACGCCGCCACGCGGGCATTGGCCGCTTCGACAAAATGCGCCTGTTTCTCGACCCCCAGAACATCAGCGGACGGGCGCGCCTTGGCCAGCGTGACCATATCCGCGCCCGGTCCGCAAGCCGCGTCCAGAATGCGCGCATCCTCCGGCGTCCCGGCCACATCAAGCGCCCAGTGCACATCGGCGGCTTCGCCAGGCCCTTCCCGGTCAAGATCGCGGTGCACGGTGAAAAAGGCCGAGCTCATTCTGCGGCCTTCACCGGGCTGTCCGCCTCACGCAAAAGCCGCCAGTTGATCGCATCAAGCAACGCCTCAAAAGACGCATCGACGATATTAGCCGACACCCCGACCGTGGCCCAAGCGCGGCCCTGATCATCGGCAAAGTCGATGATCACACGCGTCACCGCTTCGGTGCCGCCTTGGGTAATCCGCACTTTGAAATCCGTCAGCCGCATGTCTTCAACCCGGCTTTGATAGGGACCCAGGTCCATTTTCAAAGCCTGCCACAGCGCGTTCACCGGCCCGTCATCGGCCAGATCGCTGGCGTGTTCGTTCTTGAAGTAACTGGTCTTGGCCCCTGCCCGGGTCGACACCGTGACCACGGCTTCGGATTCGACCACAATCTCGCCCTTGGCATTGCGGCGACGTTCCGAAATCACGCGGTAACGTTCCACCTCAAAAAGCGCGGGCGCCAGCCCCAATTCGCCGCGCGCCAGCAACTCGAAACTGGCCTGTGCGCTGTCATAGGCATAGCCCGCCGCTTCGCGTTCCTTGACCCGGTCCAGAATACGCGCAAGGGCCGGATCCCCCTTTTCCGCGCTCAGACCCATTTCGGTCAAGCGGCTGATCAGGTTGGATTGCCCCGCCTGATTGGACATAGGCACAATGCGCTGGTTGCCTACCGTAGCGGGGTCGATGTGTTCATAAGTCGTGGGGTCTTTCGCAATCGCACTGGCATGAAGCCCGGATTTATGCGCGAAAGCCGACGCCCCCACATATGGGGCCGAGCGTTGCGGCACCCGGTTCAGAATGTCATCCAGCATCCGCGAGCTGCGCGTCAAACCGGCCAGCGCCTCGGGCGAGATGCCGGTCTGGAACTGGCTGGCATAGGGTTCCTTCAACAGCAACGTCGGGATCAGCGTCGTCAGATTGGCATTGCCACAGCGCTCGCCCAACCCGTTCAACGTGCCTTGAATTTGCCGCGCACCGGCATCGACCGCCGCCAGACTGCCAGCCACCGCATTGCCCGTATCATCATGGGTATGGATCGCGACGTTCTCGCCGGGAATGCCGCTGGCGATGACAGCGCGCGTGATCTCGCCAATCTCATGGGGCAGCGCGCCACCATTGGTGTCGCACAGCACGACCCAACGCGCGCCCGCGGCATAGGCCGCCTTCAGGCAATCCAAAGCGTAAGCGGGGTTTGCCTTATAGCCATCAAAGAAATGTTCGGCATCAAACAAGGCTTCGCGCCCCTTGGCCACAAGATGGGCAAAGCTGTCGCGAATGCTGGCCACGTTTTCGTCCAGCGTGATGCCCAGCGCAGTTTCGACATGAAAGTCATGGGCTTTGCCGACCAGACACACGGCAGGCGTGTCCGCATTCAACACAGCGGCCAGCACATCATCATTTTCTGCGCTGCGCCCGGCGCGTTTTGTCATACCGAAGGCCGTGAACGTGGCACGGGTTTGAGGCCGCGTGTCGAAAAAGGCGCTGTCGGTCGGGTTCGCACCGGGCCAGCCGCCTTCGATATAGTCGAGGCCAAGCGCATCCAGCGCCTGCGTGATTTGTATTTTGTCCTCAGTCGAGAACTGGACGCCCTGGGTCTGTTGCCCATCGCGGAGCGTGGTGTCGAAGAGGGAGAGAGGTTCGCGGGTCATGAGGCACACAGTTCGCAAGCGATTTTCCGGGCCGAAGGTCCGGATTGCCCCCGACCCCCACCCCGCGTGCCGGGGGCCATCCCAGGCACTCTGTCCACGAGGTTCGTCATTTCAGCGCCTCCAGTTTGGCGGGGTCAAAAGGCTGCGTCACATCGGCTCTAGGACCGTTAGGAGTCGCCGTTAGCTTTATGCCCAATTCTGAAAGACTTTCTTTGAGTTCGTCTGCGTCAGAGAAAGACTTGTTTAATCTCAGCTCGTTCCAAAGGCTGACGAGGCGAACAATTTCGTTGCTACGTTGCTCCACTCTGGTGTCATAAAATACGCTTGGCTTCTGTTCTTTGGGAATAGCCTCGCCGCCACTGAAACGATTAGCGTTTTTGAGCCCCCCTCCGCTAACGAACTGCACTGGTTCCCACTCCCAGTCCTTTAGCGAGTCGGTAAGGAGCCCCAGTAGTTGAGCCGATGCAGACAAGTCTTCATATCTGCGGGCCTTAAACAGTCCCCGAAGCTCGTGAATGGCGCCATGTGTGTTCAAGTCGTCAGACAAAACGGTGACAAGCTTCTCGCTTATGTGTCCCGTTTTAATGCCAACTGTGACCTGCCTCCATTTGGCAAGCTCTTTCTCCGCCTGCCGCGCCTTCGCCTCGGTCCAATCCATCGGCTTCCCGTAATGCGTGCTCAAAAACACAAACCGGATCACCTCGCCCGGCACTTTCCAACCACCCGACCAGTTGCCATCCAGCAGATCCCGCACGGTGAAGAAATTGCCCAGCGACTTGGACATCTTCTTGCCCTCGACCTGCAACATCTCGTTGTGCATCCAGACATTGGCAAACCCATGCCCGCAGCATTTCGACTGGGCAATCTCATTTTCGTGGTGCGGGAA
>CALDUK010000032.1 GCA_937924905.1 uncultured Paracoccaceae bacterium
ACTCACTCACTCACTAAATCGAACGCAACACCTTGTCCGATGAGTGGAAGATGCGGGATCGGGGTGATTCTCTCAATTCGTTAAGTTTTTTACGATCTAGTGTGAATTATCACCCGACGTGGGGTGATTTTTCATACCACCCCGACCGACTGGCCCACCCCCGATTTCATCGCTAGGCTTTTTGAAAAAGGAGAGGTCCATGTCCAACTGGGAGGTTTTTGCCATCCGCTATGCGGAACATACAAACCGGACACGCGCGCGCGCTTTCCTGTCGGATGACAACCACAACGCGCCCTACCCGATTGATTTCTACATCTGGCTTTTGCGCCAGGGGAACGACGTCATTCTTGTCGATACCGGATTTGACGCAAGCGAAGCCCGCACCCGCGGTTTTGCGCTTCGCCAAAACATAAGCGATGCCCTTCTGCCTTTCGGCCTGACGCCCGACGACATCACACAGCTGATCGTCACCCATCTGCATTTCGACCATGCGGGCGGACTGCATCTTTTCCCCAACGCAACGATCTATCTGCAACCGGCTGAAATGGCCTATGCCACCGGCCCATGCATGTGCCACGACGTTCTGCGCGCGCCGTTCACGGGCGCGCATGTCTGCGAAGCTGTGCAAAAGCTATACGCGGGTAAGTTGATCTTCACCGAAGGTGACGCCCAGATCAAAGACGGTGTCACCGTCCACGCCATCGGTGGCCATTCCAAAGGTCTGCAAGCGGTCCGGGTGCGCTCCGATACAGGTTGGCTGGTTCTGGCTTCTGATGCTGCGCATTTTTACGAAAATCTCGACCGCCGCATGCCGTTCCCGATCGTCGTTGATCTGGACGAAATGCTGGCGGGGTTTGACACTTTGCACCACCTGGCATCCACGCCCGATCTGATCATCCCGGGCCATGACCCGCTGGTGCGCAGCTATTTCCCCTCAGACATCGGGCCCGAGATTTGGCGTCTGGATCGCGGAAAAATCAGCTAGTTTTCAGGCACTTCCAGCGTCATATTCGCCCAAAGCGTTTCCCAGGATGCATCGCCCGGCTCGGCCATATCCAAGGGGCGCAAGACAACCGTGTCCAGCTGATAACGATGACCGGGCTTCACCGGAATGGTCGCCTCGCCCGCGTCATTCGTCCGGTGCAACGTCACGTCAACCGAGCCATCGGGCGCTTTTTGAAACACCTCGATTTGCACGTTCTGCATGGGCGCCTGGCGATAGAGCGCGCGAATATCCAGCCCATCCGCCATATTGTCGGTAAAAGGGTTTTCCAGCGCAACGATTTCGGTTTCCAACCCCACTTCGCTGTCGCTGCCCGCGCCATCGCCCACCGCAATCAGAGATTTGGCGTATCGCGAATACCGCTCGCGCACGTCCTCGCGCGGCAGGCCCCGATCTGCATGCGCCTCAAGCCCCCAGGTCAGATCCTTGTGGGTCAGAAACGACGCGAACCGGTCCCATGTTGTCCAGGTAATATGCGAATCTGTGGTCACATGCACCGCCACCAACAAACCTTCGGCTTCAGGCGTCACCTGCATGGCGGGCCGGTCGCCAATGCGGCCTTCAACCGGCAAGGTTTGGCCCTGAAGAACATAGTCGAAGCGCCTGAAATTGCGGGGCAAATAGCTTTGCCTCCCCCCTTCATAGGCCTCGCCCACACGCAAGTCGGCTTGCACCTTGTCCCCAAATGAGACTTGATGATCTAAGGGGTCGATCCAAAACTCATGGCCCTTGGCGACCGAGCCAAGAAATGCCATGCACGTTGCGATCAAAAGGGTGCGGACCATGACTGTAATGAAACCTCTCCATTTCTTTCTGAAACTGTTCTTTATCGGCTGGCTGTCAACCCTGGTCGCGCTTTCATCTGCACGTGCCCACGAAGTTCAGCCAGGCATACTGGAATTCAACACCAGCGGTGACACGGTCAATATCAGCCTTGAATGGATGATCGAAGCGGCCGTGGCGGGGCTGAACCTGCGCAATCTGGAAAACACCCAAGACGCTGAAAACGATGGCGAATACGACCGTCTTCGCGCGTTGGAACCTGACCAGATGCAAGCCGCATTCGAAGCAACCTGGCCCAGCCTTGAGCCGCGCATCTCCGTCATGGATGGCGAAATCCGCCTGCCGCTGACGCTGACCCGCGTTGATGTCCCGCCCGTTGGCAATCTTGATCTGCCGCGCGCATCGACCGTCTCGCTGACCGCGACACTTGTCGGATCGGGTGCCCTGACCATCGGCTGGGATCCGTCCCTTGGACCCCTTGTTGTGCGCCAGAACGGCATCGAAAACGGCTATGCGGCCTTCCTGACCCCCGGCCAGACCAGCGACGCTATTCCCCTGGACGCGGCCGTGGAACAGTCCATGTGGGACGCGTTTGTCGATTATGTCTGGGTCGGCTTTGACCATATCGTGCCCCAGGGGCTGGACCATATCCTGTTCGTGCTGGGCCTGTTTTTCTTCTCGCTCAAGATGGGCGCGCTTTTGTGGCAAGTGACGGCATTCACGTTGGCCCATACGGTGACGCTGGCGCTTGGCTCGCTTGGGCTGGTGAGTATCTCGCCTGATATCGTCGAGCCAATCATCGCCGCCTCAATCGTCTATGTGGGCATCGAAAACCTCTTTCTGAAAAAGCTGCCCCCCTGGCGGCCTTTTGTGATCTTTGGTTTTGGCCTGCTGCACGGGCTTGGGTTTGCCAGTGTCCTGCAGGACTTTGGCCTGGGCAATGACAACTTTGTTCCGAAACTCATCGGATTCAATGTCGGCGTCGAGGTCGGCCAGTTGGCGGTCATCGCCGCGGCCTGGGTGACGCTGGCGCTCTTTTTCGGACGGTTCGAATGGTATCACCGCCGCATCGCCGAACCGGTGTCGGTCGCCATTGCGCTGATCGCCGCGTTCTGGGTCTTGGAGCGCACCGGCGTCGTTGGCACCGACGGACCGTGGAGCTTGTTCTCGGCCCTGACCGAAGGTGGCTTTCATCCGCTTTGGATGACCGTCAGCGTTCTGGTCATCGCCGCCATTCTGACCGCGTCGGAAATGCTGATCATCACCGAAGACCTGTACCGGGAACTGGCGGGGTGGTTCACCTCGTTCTTCCTGTTCCTTGGCTTGGTTGCGACCTTCACAAGCGGGGCCTGGACGCTCTGCGCGATTATCGCAGCCGCCTGGGTGCTGGCGCTGCGGTTGCAATCCCTGGGCGAACCACAAGACACATGAAGACCGCGCTTGTCACCGGGGCGGCCCGAGGCATCGGGCTGGCCACCACAAAGCTCTTTCTAGAACAAGGTTGGCGCGTCGCGATGATCGACCGCGACAGCGCCGAACTGACGGCCGCCTCTGCCGCTTTGGACAACACCATTCGCATCGATCAGGATGTCTCGGACCCGCAAGCGGTCAACACGATCATCCGCGAAACGCTGGACGCCTTCGGGCGCATCGACGCTTTGGTCAACAACGCCGGTGTCGCCGATTTTGGCCCTATCGAAGACACGACCTTCGAACGCTGGCGCACCGTCATGGCCACAAATCTTGACGGGCCGTTCCTGATGACCCAGGCCGCGATCCCGGCGCTGAAGGACACGAAAGGCGCCATTGTCAACATCGCCTCGATCAGCGGGTTGCGCGCTTCGACGCTGCGTGTGGCCTACGGCACGTCGAAAGCCGCCGTGATCCAGCTGACCCTGCAACAGGCCGCCGAATTGGGCGAATACGGCATCCGCGCAAATGCGGTCGCGCCGGGGCCGGTGCGCACCAAACTTGCGATGGCAGTCCATTCCGATGCGATCATAAACGCCTATCACGACGCGTTGCCCCTGAACCGATATGGCTCGGAACGCGAGATTGCCGAAGCCATTGTGTTTCTCTGCTCGGACAAAGCCAGTTTTATCACCGGCCAATGTCTGGCCGCAGATGGCGGGTTCGAAGCAACCGGCATTGGCCTGCCCGCGCTGCGCAGCTAGCACCGCGCGCTCAGATCACCGTTTCTTCAGACACAACAGGCAGGTTCGCCCCCGTTGCAACATCGCCCTTCGGGGCATTCTGTCCCACCGTCCAAAGCTTCGGCTTTGAAAGGGGCTGCTGATCAACCAATGCGCCGGGTCGTCACCCGGCACCGGGGTCTTCCCCATCGTTTATCGTCAGCGCCTTACTCGACCGGCCATATTTGCCGAGCCTGCCTCGGCCGAGATCAGACATTCGGGGGCGCAGCGGCGCCGCTTACCAACCGGAAAGACCGACCAAGACAATTCAATTCAAATTGCCCTTCTTCTTGGGTCAAATATGTCGGGGGAGACGGCCAAAGGCCGTCGGGGGCAGAGCCCCATTGCCCGCGCTTTACAGCCAGAACGTCTCATGCACCGTTGCAGGTCGCAGCCCATCGGGGGCTTCGACGGTAATGTCTGTGCCGTCGTCCCAATGGGTCATCCGCACCATGCCGATGGCTACATTGGTATTGAAATCAGGCGACCAGGCCGCCGAAGACACCCGCCCCACCTTGCGTCCACCTGCCACCAAAGGCCACCACCGATCGCAAGACGGCACCTTGTCACCTGCGATGGAAATCGCGCGCACCTGTTGCACCGGCCCCTCTTTCGCGACGCGCAGCAAGGCGTCCCGGCCGATACAGCCAATGGCCGTCTGGGTGTTGCAGAACCGGCCAAGCCCGCATTCATGCGGCGTGTTGTCATCGGTCATGTCATTGCCATAGGACAGCAACCCACCTTCGATCCGTTCGATCAGATTGGGGCAACCGGCATGCACATCCATGGGCTTGCCCGCTTCAAACAGGGCATTCCAAAGCGGCATGCCGATATCGCTGCCTTCCACATAGATCTCGAACCCGCCTTGCTTGGAATAGCCCGACCGCGCAATCACCAGATCACGGCCCTGAAACTGATAGACGCCAAACCGGAAGAACCGTATGTCGCGCACCCCATCGCCAAAAACCGAGGCCATCAGATCATCGGCTTTCGGCCCCTGAACGGCCAGCGGCGAAATGTCAGGCTCGTCGACCAACACATCCAGCCGATAGCCATAGGCAATCCCTTTGACCCAATACAAAAGATCGCTGTCGGCAATCGAAATCCAGTACCGGTCTTCCGACAGTTTCACCGCGACCGGATCGTTCAGCATCCCGCCTGTTTCATCGACAATCGGCACGTAATAGCATTGGCCCGGCAACATGCCCCGCAAGTCGCGCGGCGTCAGCATCTGCAACAGGCGTCCGGCATCGGGGCCGCGTAATTCCACCTGTCGTTCGACGGCCACATCCCAGATTTGCACCGCCTCTTTCAGGTGGCGATAGTCTTCTTCGACCGACCTGAAAACCGTAGGCAATAACATATGGTTATAGACGGTATAGGCCTTGACGCCCGCAGCCTCGACACCGTCTGAAAACGCAGTTCGGCGCAGCCGCCGGGATAACGCAAGTTGCACCATGTCAGTTTCCGATCAATTCGCGCAATTTGAACTTCTGGACCTTGCCGGTCGAGGTTTTGGGGATCTCTGTAAACACCACCCGTTTGGGCGCTTTGAAACCGGCCAGACGATCTTTGCAGAACCCCAGAATATCGTCTTCAGACGCCGTAGCGCCCGCGCGCAATTCGATGAAGGCGCATGGCACTTCGCCCCAGCGGTCATGGGGTTCGGCGACGACGGCGGCGGTCTGCACATCGGGGTGGCGGTACAACATGGCCTCGACTTCGACCGAGCTGACGTTTTCTCCGCCCGAGATGATCACATCCTTCAACCGGTCGCGGATCTGAATATAGGCGTCCCCGTACATGACCGCCGCATCGCCCGACCAGAACTTGCCACCGTCAAAAGCGTCCAGGGTCGCTTGGACGTTCTTGTAATAGCCCTTCATCACCGTATTGCCGCGCAACGCGATTTCGCCCTGGGTTTCCGCATCCCGTGGCACGGGCGCATTGGCCTTGCGGTTGACCACCTCGACCGGTTCCATCATCGGGAACGACACACCCTGCCGCGCACTTCGTTCGGCCCGGGATTGCAAATCCAGATCGCCCCAATCCGATTGCGGAATGCACTGGGTGACGTGGCCATAGGTTTCGGTCAGGCCATAGACATGCATAACGTTCATGCCCATTGCCGCCGTTTTTTCGAGAATGGCCGGTGGCGGTGGCGCCCCGGCGGTAAAGACATTGATCGGCGGATCAAAAGCGGCTTTCGGCGCCAGGTCGCTTTCGGCCATCATCTGCAACACCACGGGCGCGGCCCCCATATGCGTCACGCCTTCTGACGCAATCGCGTCGAACAGGCGCTGTGGGTCCGGCAGACGGGTGAACACCATTTTCGCCCCGTTGATGGGGGCCATCCAGGGGTGGCACCAGCCGTTGCAATGAAACATCGGCACAATCGACAGATACGACGCGCCATAGCTCATCGGCCAGGCGGCGGCGGTGCCCATCGCCATCAGATAAGCGCCTCTGTGGTGATAAACAACACCTTTCGGACGCCCCGAGGTGCCCGAGGTATAGTTGATTGCAATCGCCTGCCATTCGTCTTGCGGCAACCCATCGCCCGACATCGGATCGCTTTTCAGAAGATCATCATAACTGGGTCCGCCCAGGCCCGCCGGACCTTCGGGATCAGTGATCTCGACCACCCGAAGATCAAGCCCGGCCTCGGTCATGGCCTGATCGACCAGCGGCCGGAACGCCGTGTCGACAATCACGATCTTGCAGTCTGAATGATCCAGAATATAGCCGACGGTTTCCGGTTCGAGCCGGATATTGATCGCCCCCAGAACGCCACCTGTCATGGCGACCGCGAAATGCAGTTCGAACAGTTCCGGAATGTTCGGCGCAAGAACACTGACCGTATCGCCCAGCCCGACGCCCATGGCCTGCAACCCGCCGGCCACACGCCGGACGCGGTCGGCGGTCTCGGCCCAGCTGCGCCGGTCTTTGCCATAGACAACGGCTGTTTCGGGGCCGAACACCTCGGCCGCGCGGTTCAGAAACGAAATGGGCGACAGCGGCACATGGTTCGCGCCGCATTTGTCCAATGCTTCGAAATTCTCACGCATGACGGGGCTCCTCTTTTTCCGTCATCTGGGGGTCTGGGTTTGACCCAAGCTTACTTGGGACCGCGCCAATCGATCTGGCAGATTTCGGCTGACCGTCCGTCAAAATCCCACACCCGGCCAAACGCCCGCACCCGACCTTTGGTCGCCGTCGCAACGGTGATATCCGGGCCCATCCAGTATTCGGTATTTGTGACGACGATGTCTTCGCCCTTATTGCCAGGCACGGGCACAACCGACCCCTGGATCTTCTTGCCGACCATCAGACGGCGTTCATTGCCCTCGGTTTCGTAAGAAATCTCGGCCCGTTCGGCGCCCAGAAATTCGCTGACAAGGATGCTGAAAAGCCCCGTTGTCCCGCGCGCCTGACCGCTGAAGATTTTGACCAAAGCGTCGTAGGCTTCGTCCGAAGACCGATCATCAATAAAGGCGGCTGCTTTCCAGTTGCCGCGCGCCATCAGGCCGGGAATTTCCAGCACCAAGCCGATGTTCAGGCCGGACAAATCCGTGTCGCCGTAATGCCCGGAATCGATCCGTACCCCCGACCAGGCCTGACAATAGCCTTCGGTCGGCGCGTGTTTGCCAAGACTGACCACGCAGGGACAGAACACGGTGCAATTGCAGTTCAGGATCAGTTCACCCTTGATCGCCCAGGGCGTCAGTGTCGTTGAATCAAGCGCCATGCGGCTTCCTCCTCAGATCAACAATGTCAGGACGCCAAGGCCAATCAGCCCAACGCCCAAAGGTTTCGTTATATGCGTCCCAAGTTCAGGCAATTTCTCAAGTGTCATCAGAACCATAGCCAGCCCCATAAACGCCAGCGACATGGTGCCCCCGACAAAGGCCAACAGCATCAGCGCCCAGCAACACCCCAGACAATCCGCGCCAAGGCGCAGCCCGTTGCGAAACGGGCCGTCCGTCCAATGGGCCATAAAAAACGTCAGCGGGGCACGACACCGCGACAGGCAGGCCTCTTTCAAGGCGGTGAACTGATAGGCCCCGGCCAGCAAAAACAGACCGCCCGTCAGCCATTTGGATTGGCTTTGTCCAAGCGCAGACAACGCGCCCTGCCCGGCAAGTGTGACCTGCAACAGGGCGGCAAGCAGGGCAAAGCCCAGCCAGACCAGCAGATACCCCCCGACCAGTGACGCAAAACCACGGCCATCTGTGCCCGGCAAATCATCGAAGGTTGCAAACGCAGGCAAGGCGGTGGGCGCCATCATCGCGCCGCTCATCAAGGCCCACATCAAGACAGCACCGGCAAATCCGGCCTCGCCCGCACCCGCCCGACAGATCGCGTCCCAAAGACCACCTGTTTCAGCCGCCGGGACAGACATCGCGAACAACAACGCCCACATCGCCAGAACGCCACCAAAGAGCGCCAGCCAATGCGTCCCTGTCATGGATCTGATGCGCGTTGCGAACATCGTCAGTCTCCCAATTGGCGCAGACTGTCGATGCGAAACAACTTCGTCAATCACCAAGTTTTTCCGCGCCCCGCTTGTCGGTTCCTGGTGCCTGTGCCAAGAGACCGGCAAACGAAGGTGCGGGAAATCATGTCTCAATCGCTTGCGCTGGTCGGCATCGGAAAAATTGCGCGAAAACAACATATTCCGTCGATTGCTGCGATCGACGGGTTGTCTTTGGTCGCGACCGCCAGCCGAAACCGGGCAGCCACGGTTGATGGAGCCGAAGCTTTTCCTGACCTGACCACCCTGTTGGCCGCGCGGGATGACGTCACGGCAATTTCGCTGGCAACACCGCCCGGCGCGCGGTTTGGCGACGCGCTGGCCGCTCTTCGGGCCGGCAAACATGTGATGCTTGAGAAACCGCCCGGGTCCACCTTAAGCGAAGTCGAAACCCTTGTGAGCGAAGCAAAAGCGCAGGGCGTGACGCTGTTCGCATCCTGGCATTCGCGCGAAGCGGCAGGCGTTAAAATGGCGCGCGACTGGTTGAAACCGCGGCGCTTGACCACGTTTCGGATCACCTGGACCGAAGATGTGCGCGATTGGCACCCCGGTCAGGATTGGGTCTGGTCTGCGGGCAATCTGGGCGTGTTCGATGCAGGCACAAACGCGCTTTCGGTCATGACGGCGATCCTGCCCGCGCCCGTGCATCTGGCGTCCGCCACACTGGCCTTCCCTGAAAACCGCGATACACCGATCACCGCCGATCTGGTGTTTGACAGCCCGGCCGAGATAACCGCGCATTTCGACTGGTCGCAACCGGGCGACGCACATTGGGCGATCGAAATTGAGACCACAGACGGTGCGGCCCGCCTGACCAGGGGCGGCGCGCGGTTCGAAACTGATGATGGGGTCAAGGTTGACGCGGAAGACGCTGAATACAAACGACTTTATGCAAATTTTCTGGCGCTGATCGATGTGGGACGTTTAGATGTTGATTTGTCGCCCATGCGCCATGTGGCCGATGCGTTTTTGCTGGGCCGTCGGGTTCAGGTCGCGCCGTTTCATTGGTGAGCCCAACCGGGTTTGCCGCCCGTTGCTTTCAGCCTGTACCGGGCGACAGTGATTGGCGCAGCACGCCGGCAGGCGGCAGCCGCGTGCCGTCAATATCGGCCGGTATCGTACTGTAATTGAACCAGAAACGTTCCTTGTCCGTCTCGCGGCACCGTACCCCTTCGGGCATCGGGCGGGCGGGAATGCCCGCGCTTTGGCACGCCTCGCGCAGAACGCGGGTCAATGCGGTTTCGTCAAGCCATCCTGCCAGATAAGACAGCCTGCCTTGCGTGATCATCACCGGCTGGCCGTGCGTGGTGGCTTCGGTGACTTGCGCGGTGGTTTCAAGGATATCTCGATAGCCGGTCACCGCCCCGCCTTTTTCAAGCGCAAGGGTCATACCCGGGCGCAGGCTTTCGACGCGGGCAACGGTTGCGTCAAGGCCGGGCAGATTGGGCGGAAGGGGAATGGGCGTCGCCATATCGGGGCTGCGCGCCCCGAACCGGGGGCCCAGAATGACCCGCGCATCCGACGTGGTCAGCGCCTGAGCAAGCGATGGGTCCGGCGTCAAAAGCCCCGGTGCCAGGATCAGCTTATAGCCCGCAAGCGTCTCTGCATCCGGCGGCAGGATATCGACCGACAAGCCCAGTTTTCGAAGCGCGCGATAGGTCTCAAAAATCAGCCCGAAATAGCTAAGCCCCTGGCCATGGGGCTGGATGGCCCACCCCCATTCGGACGCATAGTCAAAGATCAACGCGACCTGCGCCTGGGCCGCGCCTGCCTCGGGGGCCATTTCAATTTCCGCCGCAATTTCAACCGCTTCAGCAAAAGCAGGCGCGTCTACCCCATCGGGGCGCAAAAGGCCGGCGTGCATCTGTTCCTGGGCAAACGGCGCTTGTCGCCACCGGAAATAACAGACGGCTTCCGCTCCGTGGGCAAAAGCCTCCCATGACCAAAGCCGGACCATACCGGGCAGCGGTTCGGGGTTGTAAGGCGCCCAGTTTACCGGACCGGGTTGCTGTTCCATGACCCACCATCGGCCACGGCCGACAGCGCGATAAAGATCGTGGTGAAACGCCTGAAAATCCGGATCGCCCTGACGGGCATAGGTCATGCGGGCGGCCTCGGTTGTGGGCACGCGGTCTTCCAGAAAGCCCAGCGGATAGCTGTCCCAACTGGCGATATCCAAATCCGCGCCCACATCGAAATGGTCAAAATCGGTGATGCGGCCCATATAGTTATGCGCGATGGGGGCATCGGAATACTGGCGGATGATGTCAGCTTGCAATTTGTTGAACGCCACGACCTGATCTGACGAAAACCGGTGAAAGGCCATCATATGGGCCGGGTTCGGTTCGGTCACGGTCAGGTTGGGCAGGTCGATCTGATCGAAGCTGTCATAAGTCATTGACCAGAACACATTGCCCCAGGCGTCGTTCAACGCCTCTACCCCGTTATAGCGCCGCGCCAGCCAGTGTCGGAACGCCTGTCGCGCGGCGTCGGAATGGCTGATCGTGGTGTCGTGACAGCCGTATTCATTGTCGGTCTGCCAGGCATCGACCCGCGCGCCATACCGTTCGCCCAGTACTGTCACGATGCGCGCACATTCGGCTTTGTAGCCTTCGTGGCTGAAGCAATAGTGTCGGCGCGACCCGAAGGTGCGGGGGTTTCCGTTTGCGTCAACGGCCAGCATGTCGGGGTGTTTTTCCACCATCCAGATTGGCGGCGTCGCCGTGGGAGTGCCCAGGACGATTTTCAGGCCATGGGATTTCAGAACCGCGATGGCATCATCCAGCCAGTCGAACTGATATTCGCCTTCGGATGGTTCAAGTTGTTTCCAGGCAAATTCACCGATCCGCACCCATGTCAGGCCCATATCTGCCATCCGGCGCGCATCGTCTTGCCAAAGCTCGCGCGGCCAGTGTTCCGGGTAATAGCAGACACCAAGGCTGCGTTTCACAAGCGTTTCCCTTCGATCACCCACATGGTGCAAGGAAAGCTCCATGGGAAGGTCAGACCATGGGTCATCAGATACGCACCGCTTAATTTGACCGAGCCATATTTGAGCGCAGGCGCGCCGCGCGACAGATGGCCGACGTCTTCGCGGTTTTTCAACTCGATCTCGTACATCGCGTCGGGGCTGACGCGGGTCAGTCGCAAGGGGCGGGGGGCAATCTGGGCCGAGGTGTCGGCTTTGCCCGCAAAGACCACGAATTTCGAACCGTCATCGGCCAGATGTTGTTCAGCGATCACGCTGGAGTCGGGGCTGTCCAACCGGAGAATATCGGCCGTCAGCAACCAGTCCCGGTTGGCTTTCCACCAGCCGGTGACATCGCGCAGAACATGGGCTTCGTCATCGGTCAATTCGCGGGGGTCCATTTCGAACCCCATATGCCGCTGGGCCGCGACCCAGGCGCGGAACCGGATATCAAAAACCCGCCCCGAGGTATGGCAGATGCGCGGGCCCACATGGCTGCCGGTCACCGCCATGGGCAGAAAGACCGAAGCATTGTGCTGGATGCGCAGCCGTTCCAGCGCGTCATTGCTGTCGGACAGCCAGACCCGGTGCGTGCGGCCGAGAATGCCAAAGTCAATGCGCCCACCGCCCGATGCGCAGCTTTCTATTTCGACACCCGGGTGCGCCGCGCGCAACCGATCAAGCAGCGCATAAGTGCCGCGTGTCTGATCGGCATCGGGCATCGGCAGGACGCGGTTGTGATCCCATTTGATGTATTCGATCGCATGGGCCGACAGGATCGCGCTTATCCGGTCAAAGAGATAATCGCGCACCTCTGGATTGGCCATGTCAACGGCGCGCTGCTGGCGTCCGGGGATCTGATCTTCGGCCCCCAAGGCCCAAGTCGGGTTGGCGCGAAAAGCGTTTGAATTGGGGTTGATCATCTCGGGTTCGAACCAAAGACCAAAGCTCATGCCCAGCCCATGGATATGTTCAATCAACGGGTCCAGACCGTCGGGATACTTGCGGGGATCGACCTCCCAATCCGCCAAAGCGGCGGTATCGTCGTCGCGGCGGCCAAACCAGCCATCGTCCAAAACGAACCTTTCGGCCCCCAGATCGGCGGCGCGCGTGGCAATGTCTTGCAGTTCTTCAACATTGTGCCGGAAATAGACCGCTTCCCAACAGTTGTAATGCACCGGGCGGGGGCGGTCGGGGTTAGGAAAGTCGACGATGCGGTCGCGCAGGTGACGCTGGAAGGCAACCGCACAGCCATTCAGCCCATCGTCGGAATAAACCGCGTATAGCTTGCCGGTTTGAAAGTGTTTCTGCGGTTTGCCTTCGACGCGGGCCGCGTGGCCAAACTGGATTTGGCGACGCCCATCGGGCAGTTCTTCGGCCACCATGCGATGCCCGCCCGACCAGCCATAGTGAAAGGCATAAGCCTCGCCGCGCGCATTGGTGGCCCCCCGGCACGGGATGATCAGGCCCGGAAAATGTTCGTGGCCCGTGCGGCCCGTGCGGTTTTCGCGGTAGCGGATACCGGGCGACCAAGGCGTAGTTTTGAACTGAAACTCGCCGCACCAGCGCCCGGCGACATCGATCATTTCATCCGACAATTGCGGGCCGGGGAACACGGGTGCGGCCAGCCAGTGCAAGTGCACCGGGCGCGTCGCGTGCAGGTCAGCCTGCGCTTCGATCAGATGTGTGGACGGGTCGATGGCGAACCGGGCGGTGTATGTCAGAAGCTCATCCTGGTCGCGATATCGCAGCGTCACGGCATTGCCGCCGGTTTCGACCGCATCAAGACAGAACTTGGGCAAATAAGGTGTGCCGTCGCTGTCGCGCAGAATTAGCCCGGGCTGACCGGGAAAGGTACGGGTCGCTTCGGGGCAAATCGAAAGCTCGGGGTTGGCGTCCAGCATGCCGCCTGTGACATCCAGCCTGTGGGTTTCATACAGGGTTGTCAGGTCTTCGCCTTTGGGAAGCCGCGCGCCCCAATACACAACCTCGGCCAGACGTTCTCGGTCTGAGCCGAGAACAAGCGTCTGTCGACTGTCGTCCAGCCGCCAGCATTGGATCATTTGACAGCCCCAAGTGTAAGGCCCGTGATAAAGTGCTTTTGCATCAAAAAGAACATCGCGACGGGTGGAATGGCGGCCATAAGCGAGGCGGCGGAAACAAGGTGCCAGTTGTTCACAAACTGACCGTTCAAAGCGCGCACGCCTGCGGTGATCGGTTTCGCGGTTTCGCCCTGGGTCAGCACATTGGCCCAGAAGAAATCGTTCCAGACAAAGGTAAAGATCAGCACCGCAAGCGCGGCAATCGCCGGGCGCACCAGAGGCAGGACAACGTACCAGAAAATGCGCCATTCAGCGACGCCTTCGATGCGGGCGCTTTCGATCAGGTCAAAGGGAAGGGCTTTGATAAAGTTCCGCATGAACAATGTGCAGAACCCGGTCTGAAACGCGGCGTGAAACAGAAACTGACCTGCGATGGTGTCATAGAGCCCGGTTTGCACAGACATATCGCGCACCGGCACCATCAGAATCTGAAACGGTATGAAATTGCCCGCCACAAAGAGAAAGAACAGCGGCACCGCAACCCGGAATTTATAGATCGCCAGCGCATAGCCCGCGAGGCAGGCCAGAGCCACCGAGATGATGACGGACGGCACCGTGATCAGAACCGAGTTCAGCATATAGGTCGCCGCTTCGGATTGCGTGAAGACAGCGGAATAGTTTTCAAACAGGGCAAATTCGGTCGGCCAGCCAAAGATATTGCCCGAGTTGATATCCTTGGCGCCCCGGATCGAGGTGACAAAGATCGCCAGCAAAGGCAGAAGCCAGAGGAAAAGTGCGACGGGCAAAAACGCCTGATAAGCGGTCTTGGCGACGGGGCCGGATTTTTCTATCGGACGCGGGAACATCAGCGCGACACCTTTTCGTCCTGATACATCCGCCACAGGAAATAGCTGATATAGACCAGCATGATCATAAACAGCACAGTGGCGACTGCCGAGCCATAGCCATAGCGTTCGCCATATTCGGAAATGGCGACCTCGAACATATAGTACGCCAGCACATTGGTGGACCCGAACGGCCCGCCCTGGGTCATAATGGCAATCATATCAAAGCTGCGCAGCGCGCCAATCACGGTCACGACAACGGCGATAAATGTGGCCGGGCGCAG
>CALDUK010000033.1 GCA_937924905.1 uncultured Paracoccaceae bacterium
CGTCACGGCGAACGACTTTGACAGCATCTATGCGATGAACCGCATCATCGCGGCGGTCCAGGCCAAATCGGCAAATTACAAAGTGCGTCTGGCAGGCTGTGTTGCCAACCGCAGCCGCGAAACCAACGAGGTCGACCGCTATTGCGACACCGTCGGGTTCAACCGCATCGCGCATATGCCCGATATCGACGCCATCCGGCGGTCTCGCCTGAAGAAAAAGACACTGTTTGAAATGGACGACGACGAAGACATCGTGCAGTGCCGCGCCGAATACGTGCGGCTGGCCGAAACGCTTTGGAACGGAACCGAACCCATGGCGCCTGCGCCCATGGAAGACCGTGATATCTTTGAGCTTCTGGGGTTCGATTGATGAAAACCACGCAGAAAATCCACATTTTCTGTTGCGATTGCTGCGCCGCAATCGCGTCCGGGCAGGGGGCGGTCTGATGACCTATGAAGCCACCCGCGCGCGCGTTGAAACCTATTTCGACCGGACAGCCACCCGCACATGGGAACGGCTGACATCGGACGCACCGGTGTCGAAAATTCGCGAAACCGTGCGTCAGGGCCGCGATCAGATGCGCGCGCTTATGCTGTCTTGCCTGCCCGATGATCTGACCGGCGCGCATATACTCGATGCGGGCTGCGGCCCCGGCATGATGACCGCCGAACTTGCCAAACGCGGGGCAACCGTCACAGGGGTCGATATTTCACCCCAGCTGATCGGCATTGCGCAAGACCGGCTTGATCCGGCCCACAAAGACCGCGTGCGGTTTCTGGCGGGCGATATGCTGGCCGCGGAACTTGGCACCTTTGATCATATCCTGGCGATGGACAGCCTGATTTACTACGGGCCAAACGACATTCGCAAAGCGCTGGCCCGCCTGGCCGCCCGCAGCCCGCAGGTGGTCTATACCGTCGCGCCCAAAACGCCTGTTTTGATGGCAATGTGGTACGCAGGCAAGGCGTTCCCACGCTCTGACAGGTCACCCACGATGGTGCCTCACAGCCCGGCCAAGCTGGCGCGCGACACCCGTGGTACCCGCCGGGGCCGTGTCTCGAAAGGATTCTATATCTCCGAAGCGCTTGAGGTGCGGCGATGATCCTGACCAAAGGCATGTTCAAAACATTGGGCCTGCGCGCGCTTCCTTTCGCGGATGCGGCCAGCGACCAGTTGCCTTTGGGCCAGTTGCTGCGCCTGTCGCTGTTCCAGGTGTCGGTCGGCATGGCAACCGTCATGCTACTGGGCACCCTGAACCGGGTGATGATCGTCGAGCTCAGCGTGCCCGCCATGATCGTGGCGGTGATGATCGCACTGCCCGTTCTGATCGCGCCGTTCCGCGCGCTTCTGGGCTTCCGCTCTGACACATACCGCAGCGCCATTGGCTGGAAACGTATTCCTTACCTCTGGTTCGGCTCTCTCTGGCAGATGGGCGGACTGGCCGTCATGCCCTTTGCGCTGCTTGTTCTGGGCGGTGATACCGTGCTGCACGTCCCCTTCGCGGGCGAGGTTCTGGCGGCGATTGCGTTCCTGATGACCGGGCTTGGGCTTCATATGACGCAAACCGCAGGTCTGGCACTGGCCGCTGACCGCGCGTCTGATGAAACACGCCCCCGCGTCGTGGCACTTTTGTACGTCATGTTTCTGGCCGGTATGGGCGTGTCCGCTTTGCTGATCGGCTGGCTTCTTCGCGATTTCGACCCGATCCGCCTGATCCGCGTCGTCCAGGGGGCCGCATTGGTGGGGTTGGCGCTGAACCTTGTCGCGCTTTGGAAACAGGAACACATCCGCCCGATGACCAAGGCCGAACGCGCCGAACCGCGCCCGTCATTCCGCGATGCCTGGACCACGCTGATGTCCAACGGCAAGGCCGGGCGCCTTTTGTTCGTCGTCTTCTTCGGCACGATGGCCTTCAATATGCAGGACGTGCTGCTGGAACCCTACGGGGGTGAAATCCTTGGGCTGTCCGTCGCCTCGACGACGCTTTTGACGGCCATGTGGGCCGCAGGTGCGCTGGGGGGCTTTGCGCTGGCCGCCAAACGACTTTCCGCCGACGTCAGCCCGTATCGTCTGGCCGCCACAGGGCTGATCATCGGGCTGATCGCGTTTTCCGCCGTTATCTTTTCGGCACCGATGCAATCGCCCACGCTCTTTTACATCGGCGCTGGCCTGATCGGTCTCGGGGGCGGGCTGTTTGCGGTCGCGACCCTGACCGCAGCCATGACCTTGCCTGCCGGCGAAATGCGCGGCCTTGCGCTTGGCGCATGGGGCGCGGCTCAGGCCACTGCCGCCGGCTTGTCCATCGCCATCGGCGGAACCGTGCGCGATGTTGTCAATGCTCAGGCCATGGCAGGCGACTGGGGCGAGGCGCTTATGTCGCCCGCCACCGGATATTCCGTCGTGTACCACGCCGAGATTGCTTTGATCTTTCTCACCCTTATTGCGTTGGGGCCACTCGTTGCCCGCTCCCACGCCTCACACCCGTCGGATCGGATCGGCCTGGCCGATTTCCCGACATGACCGATTGCTTCACGGAAAGGACCTGACCCATGACCGAGGCATTTGTAGGCAACCTTGATCTCGCCAGCCTGACACTTTGGCTGTTCTGGATATTCTTTGCCCTGCTGATCTACTACATCCAGCGCGAAAACATGCGCGAGGGCTATCCCCTCGAAGACGATGACGGCAAAACATCGGCCAATCAGGGCCTTTTCCCGGTGCCGGACGACAAAACCTTCATCCTGCCCCATGGCCGGGGCGAATTGACGGTGCCGTCGGGCCAACGCGCTGAACGGACCAATATCGCGCTTGAACAAACCAGCAAGGCAAACGGTTACCCGTTCGAACCCACCGGCAACCCGATGACCGACGGTGTCGGCCCGGCCAGCTGGTGCGACCGCCGCGATGATCCCGAACGCGACGCCAAGGGGCACCCCAAGATCGTGCCGCTCAGCCACGCGACCGCGTTTCACATCAATGCTGGCCGCAATCCTGTCGGACTGCCGGTTGTGTCCGGCGACAAACAGGTCGTCGGCACGGTCACGGATGTCTGGATCGACGAACCCGAACAGCTTGTGCGCTACTTTGAATATGAACTCGCCGATGGCGGCGGCAAACGACTGGTGCCGGTGACTATGCTGCGGCTCTGGGGTGGCAAGGTGATGGTGCAATCCATCTATGCCCATCAGTTCGCAGGCGTGCCCCGCCACGCCAGCGCCAGCCAGGTGACGCTGCTCGAAGAAGACAAAATCTGTGGCTACTACGGTGGCGGCTATCTCTATGCCGCTGAAAGCCGTCAGAACCCGCAGATTTAAGCGAAGACGACCGAATGTGAGAAGAGGGAGGGAACGCCCATGAACCACGATGACTTTGCCACAGAACCGGTGCGCGGTCTGCCCGAGCGTCCGCCGCAGGATGAAACCATCCTCTGGCAAGGAAGACCGCAGACCTGGCCGCTTGTGAAACAGGCGCTCAGCTTTTGGTGGGTCATGGGGTATTTCGCGTTTCTGGCGCTTTGGCGTCTGGTCGCGGCGATCGACATCATGCCGATGGGTCAGGCCATTGGCATCTCGGTCCCTTTCGTCATTCTGGGTGCGGTTGTCGCTGCGCTTCTGATCCTCACCGCCTGGGTGCAGGCCCGCAGCACGGTCTATACGATCACCAACAAACGTGTTGCGATGCGGATTGGTGCGGCACTGACCGTAACGCTCAACCTGCCCTACACCCAGATCGGCAGCGCCGATCTGGACCTGCGCGGCGACGGCACGGGCACGATTGCGCTGACCACCGAAGGCGACACGCAATTTGCCTACATTGTCCTTTGGCCCCATGTCCGGCCATGGCGCTTTCCGGCCCGGCCCGCCCTGCGCTGCATCCCCGACGCTGAACGCGTTGCCCGCCTTCTGGCGGATGCCGCCGAAAAACGCGTGACCATGCCACAAATCGCGCCGGTCACCGGCTCGGTCGCGGCGGAGTAGGGGCCATGGAACACGCGCAACCCAAAGTCTATTCCGACCGCGATCAAATGATCCCACGCGTCCTGATCCGCGGATTGCTGGCGCTGGTGCTGGCCACTCTTGCCATCGCCACTTTTGCGCGCGTCACAGACCGCCCGCTTGTCTCGACGCCGCCCGTCTCGCCGCTCAAGGCCGAAGCCGCGCTTATCCTGGATGCCAACGCCACCACCGGCGAAGCTCAGGTATTCACCGCAGATGGCACGCTTTTGATTGCGCTCGACGCCGAAGACGGCGGGTTTATCGCGGGCGTCCAGCGGGTCATCGCCCGCGAACGCGCCAAGCATCGGATCACACAGAACGCGCCTGTTCTTTTGCAGGCCTTTGAAAATGGCCGCATGGCCATCACCGACCCCGCAACGGGGTTCAGCGCCGACCTGATGGGGTTCGGCGCCACAAATGCAGAAGCCTTTGCCCGGCTTCTGGCCATGACCCAAACACAGGAAGGGAACACCTGATGGGATTGCTCACACGGGAAGTCGAACGCGTGCCCTGCACGGTCGAAGTCAGCCATTGTTTTGAAAGCCTGCACGCCCATGTGCGCTTCGACGACGGCTCGGTCATTCACCCGGGCGACGAAGTAAAGGTTCAAGGCCCTGAAATCATGGCCGCCTTTGGCGAAGTCGTCACCGAAAAGCGTCAGGCCACCATCCGGCGCGCCAGCACGCTTGAACGCCTCTGGACCCGCCTCACCGGCGATCTCGAGGTGATGGAACTGTGCGAATTTTCCTTCTCGGACGAGGTGACGCTATGAACATTCAAAGCAAACACACCGCCGACGCCGAAACCGTCGAAGAAGGGCTGGCCATTCAGGAAGCGCAGGACAAGCAATTCACCGATGAAATGGCCACCGAAACCGCGATGCAGAACACGCTTCTGACGCCGCGCTTCTATACCACCGACTTTGACGAACTGGACGCGATTGATGTGTCGTCCGTGCGCGAAGACTGGGACAAGCTGATCGCTCAAATGCTGGCCGACCCCAACAAAGGTCACTTTAAGAAAAACGAAGACTGGGACCAGATCGACTGGGATGGCATGGAACCCGAATTGAAAAAGGAATTTATCGACTTCCTTATTTCAAGCTGCACGGCCGAGTTTTCGGGCTGTGTCCTTTACAAGGAAATGAAACGGCGCGGGAACAACCAAGACATCACCCAGCTGTTTCAACTGATGGCCCGCGACGAAGCGCGCCACGCCGGGTTCATCAATGACGCGCTCCGCGAAGCCGGGCTGCGCGTGAACCTTGGCTTCCTGACGCAGGCCAAGAAATACACCTATTTCCGGCCCAAATTCATCTACTACGCGACCTACCTGTCCGAAAAGATCGGCTATGCGCGGTATATCACCATCTACCGGCATCTCGAAGCAAACCCCGAACACCGCTTCCATCCGATTTTCAAATGGTTCCGCGAATGGTGCAATGACGAGTTCTCGCATGGCGAGGCGTTTGCCCTGCTGATGAAAACCGATCCCAAACTGACCAGCGGGATCAATGTCTACTGGATCAAATTCTTCCTGACGGCGGTTTATGCCACGATGTATGTGCGCGACCACCAGCGCCCTGCATTCCACAAGGCGCTTGGCGTTGACCCCGACTGGTATGCGCACGAGGTGTTCACCAAGACATCCAAGCTGTCGGAACAGATCTTCCCGATCACGCTGGATATCGACCACCCGCGCTGGCAGCCGACACTGGTGAAACTGCACCGCGCCAATGTCGATATCGCAAAGGCCAAAGAACAAGGCGGCGTTGGTGGCAAATTGCGCCAGATCAGCGCGTCGGCCCGCGCGGCGGCGTGTTTCCTGTCGCTTATGTTTATCCCGTCCAAGTCACACAAGGTGCCTGAAAGCGTCCGGATGGAGCCTGTCTATTGAACCGGAACCAGGACATCACAGCGACCCCGCAGAATGCGTCAGTCTCCGAACCCGTCCCGGCGACCGAGACGGCCATCAAAGGGGGCGCTGAATGACACCGGTTGTTGCCGCCCTTCTTGCTGCCGTTCTGCTCTGGTGGTTTTCCACCGGGGCTATCCTTGTTGCCGTACGTCTGGCCGAACGGGGCGGCAAGCGGGCAGGGCTGCGCGCAACGATCATCGGCCTGCCGCTGTTGCTGGGCGGCGGCTGGGCGTTTCTGAACACGCTCAATGACACCAGCCTGATCGGCACCTATACGGCATTTCTGGGCATTCTTGCGCTGTGGGGCTGGGTCGAACTGTCGTTTCTGACCGGCACCGTCACCGGCCCGCACGAAGAACCCTGCCCGCCCAATCGCCCCGGCTGGGAACGGTTTCTGCGCGCCTGGGCGACCATCGCCTATCACGAAATCGCGCTGACGTTGCTGTTCGCCTTTGTCGTGCTGTCCAGCATGGGCGCGGACAACATGGTCGGCACCTATACCTACCTTATTCTCTACTTCGCGCGCATCAGCGCCAAACTGAACCTCTTTCTCGGCGTCAGCCAGGTAAACACCGAATTCCTGCCCCGCCATCTCGATCACCTGGGCAGCCACTTCAAATACGCCCGTATGAACTGGCTGTTCCCGATATCTGTCACGATCCTGACCTTTGCGCTGGCCTGCTGGGCCGAACGACTGATCGCGGCAGACACAAGCGCGGGCCAAACCGGTTTCGCGCTGCTCGCCGGGCTGACCGCCCTCGCTCTACTCGAACACTGGCTTCTCATCCTGCCCTTGCCGGATGCAAAGCTATGGCGCTGGATGCTTCCTGCGCCCAAGACCAACCAAGGGGAAGAAAGATGAACTTCGACGCATTGTTCACAACACAGCTCAACGCGCTCAAGGAAGAAGGCAATTACCGGATATTTGCCGAACTTGAACGCCAATGCGGGGCCTTTCCCAAGGCCAGATGCCACGATGATCAAAGTCCCGATGAAGTGACCGTCTGGTGCTCGAACGACTACCTCGGCATGGGCCAGCACCCGAAAGTGCGTCAGGCCATGAAAGACGCCATCGACGCCTGCGGCACGGGGGCCGGCGGCACGCGCAACATCAGCGGCACCAATCACGAACACTTGCTCTTGGAACGCGAACTGGCGGATCTGCACGGCAAAGAAGCGGCCTTGTTGTTCACCTCGGGCTATGTCTCAAACTGGGCGTCTCTGTCGACCCTTGGCGCACGCCTGCCCAATGCGGTGATCCTGTCCGACAGCCTGAACCACGCGTCGATGATCGAAGGCATGCGCCATGCGCGTTGCCCCAAGGTGATCTGGAACCACAACGACCCCGATGATCTGGATCGCAAACTGGCTGCGCTGCCCGCCAATATGACCAAGATCGTGGCCTTCGAAAGCGTCTATTCCATGGATGGCGACATCGCCCCCATCAAGGAAATCGTCGAAGTGGCCGAAAAACACGGCGCCATGACCTATCTGGACGAAGTCCATGCGGTCGGGCTTTATGGCCCGCGCGGCGGTGGGGTGGCCGAACGCGAAGGCTTGATGGACCGCATCACACTGATCGAAGGCACGCTGGGCAAAGCCTATGGCTGCATGGGCGGCTATGTCACCGGCTCGGCGGCGCTTTGTGACTTTATCCGCAGTTTCGCCAGCGGCTTTATCTTCACAACCGCGTTACCACCGGCTGTTGCAGCGGCGGCGCGCACGTCCATCGCGCATCTGAAAACCAGCGATATCGAACGCATGCAGCACCGCCGGCAAGTCGCCAAACTGCGCGCCATGCTGGATCGCAACGGCATTCCACATCTGGAAAATCCCAGCCATATCATACCGGTAATGATCAAAGACCCGGTCAAATGCCGTATGCTGGCGGATATTCTGATGCAGGATTGGGGCATTTACGTCCAACCCATCAACTACCCAACCGTGCCCAAAGGAACCGAACGTCTGCGCTTTACGCCAAGCCCGCTGCATGGCGACGCTGAAATCGAACATCTGGTCGAAGCACTCAGCGTTTTGTGGAAGCAATGCGCCATCGCGCATGCCGTCGCCTGATTGATATCGCATATCAGTTTGACACTTCCTATCTGGCGCTAGGTATCCGGTGGATACGTTAACGGAGGACCATACATGACTAAGACGATCGCGACCGCATGTGTTGCTGGCCTGCTGGCAATTCCGGCCTTTGCAGGTGGCCACGCCACCGGCGACGCAGAAGCTGGTGAAAAAGCGTTCAACCAGTGCAAGGCCTGCCACGCCATCGTGGATGCCGACGGAAATGACGTCGTCAAAGGCGGCAAAACCGGCCCCAACCTCTTTGGACTGCCGGGTCGCACCGCAGGCACGCAGGAAGACTTCTCCAAATACAAGAAGTCGATCGTGGCCGCTGGTGAAGGCGGACTGGTCTGGGACGAAGCCAGTTTCGTCGCCTATGTCCAGGACCCGAATGCCTTCCTGAAAGAAGTCACCGGCGACAGCAAAGCCCGTTCGGGCATGGCATTCCGCGTGCGCAAGGAAGACGATGCGGCGAACCTCTGGGCCTATATCGCCAGCGTTTCGCCAGAACCGGAAATGATGGAAAAGACAGAAGACGGCTCCTAAGCCCTGTCTGGCAAATCTGGCGGGCCGCGCTGTTATGGCGTGGCCCGCTTGCATTTTGCGCCCCAAAACACCCCTGAAACGCGCTGGATCACGCCCCGGGGGCCACAAGGGCCAAACCCTTTGGCGCGCAGGCCCGTCTGGCACCTGTCCAAGTGAGGCCACCTGTTAACCTTTCGGACATTATTCAATTTTACGCTTATTTTATAACAAGTTGACTAGGGTTTAAGCGTCTCCGATCCCGTCCCCACCCCCAAAACAATCCTGATAAAACCGGGTAATTGTCTGGGTGTTTCCCAATTCTCGCCCGATTTGACCCGCACAAGACCCCATGCCGGGGGGCAAAGAACAAAGGTAAATTGCCGGATGGACCGACTGACGGAAATGGAAGCGTTTGCAACCGTCGTGGATCAGGGTGGGTTCACAGATGCTGCCAAGAAAATGGGTATTTCGAAGTCTGCCGTGTCAAAACACGTGTCTTCGCTCGAAGCCCGCCTTGGCGCGCGCCTGCTGAACAGAACCACGCGCCGCGTTTCACCAACCGAGATTGGGTTGGCTTATTATGATCGTGCGCGCCGCGTACTGAACGACGCAGGTGAAGCCGATGCGCTTGTCACCTCAATGCAATCCGCGCCGTCCGGCCTGTTGCGTATCTCTGTTGCCACTGATTTTGGCGTGAACCACCTGTCACCGGTGCTGGGCGATTTCCTTCAGGAATTTCCCGAAATCACCGTCAACATGGTGCTGAACAACCGCTATGTCGAACTGATCTCCGAGGGGTTTGATCTGGCGATCCGCATGGGCGAACTGGAAGATTCCACGCTCAAGGCGCGCAAACTATGCGAAACCAACCGTCGCATGATTGCCTCGCCCGCCTATTTCGAAAAATATGGCCGCCCGCAGAAGATCGACGATCTGAACGAACACAAGCTTTTGCATTACTCGAACAATTCGTCGGGCAATGTCTGGAAGCTGACAGCGCCCTCGGGCGAAAAACGTCAGGTCCGCACCGCAGGCTGGCTGACCGTCAACGATGGTCAATCGCTTCTGAACGCGGCAATCGCGGGTCTCGGCATCGCCTATCTGCCGTCCTTCCTTTACGCCGACGCGATGGATCGCGGCGAGGTGCAGGAAGCCATCCCCGAGCTTCCTATCGAAACCCAAGGCATCTATGCGGTCTACCCGCCGGGTCGTTTCACCCAGCCCAAGGTCCGCGCCTTTATCGACTTTCTGGTTCATGCATTTGCCGAAAAAGGCCCCGATGCATGGTGATTTTCCCTTGGTAAACAGTTCTTTTGTTGATTTCAGACGCGGGCACCTTCGGGTGTCCGCATTTTTTTTGGGCACACGCACAGGCGCTGGGCCGCCAAGACGTGTTTCAGGCATAAGGCGAACTGCTCACGGCTCCAAAGACAGCAACACCGCTTCGACCCGCCGGTTCGTCGCGCGCCCGTCTTCGGTCAGGTTGGTCTGCAACGGCGACAACGCGCCCGCGCCCCGCGCCGCAAGCTGGCGCGCATCCACACCCAGCCCGTCCCGCAACCGCGCCAACACCGACGCCGCACGGCGTTGCGACAAGGCGGCATTCGCCTCCAGCGACCCGACCGCATCTGTATGCCCCACCAGCACAATCCGTGCCCCCGGCGTCGCCTTCAGCCAATCAGCCAAAGCGTTCAGCGCCTCAAGTGGGCCATCGCCCAACTGGGATGACCCTGTCGCAAACTGCAAACCGTCCAGCACCACATGCCCGTCACTCACCAGTCGCTCGGCCAATCCCGACGTAGACACAGGCGCGGCCGGGGCAGGGGGCTCAACCGGTGCAATGGCCGTCGCCGACGACACTTCGGTCACATGCAAAAACCCCGCCGTCGTCGACGCGGATGCGACAAGCGCCACCGTATGGGTCGCCTCGTCGGGGTTCTCCATCAGAACATATCTGTAATCCCCAAGGTCCACGAACATCTCGGGCGCAGGCAGCAAATCCAGCTGAAACCGGAAATCGAACCCTCCGCACGCCGCATCGGCGCAGGCAAACACCTGACGATAGCCAGCCGCATCCAGAATAGCCAAAGACGGGGCCATCAACTGCAAAGTCGTGGGCGCAGGATCATCAATCCGAAACGCCCGCCGCCGGATCGCGCCTGTCACCTCGGGCACCGCCAGCCCGGCGGCCCAGGGCGCGCGCGGCAAGCGCACGCTGTCGCCGGGGCTTGTCTCTTCGGCCGCCAGAACGCCGCCTGCCAGTCCAAGCCCCTGCGCCCAGCCGGGGCCGGCCAACAGGCAAAACAGAACAACCCACCGGATCACGCGGGCCCCTCCGGCGCGCGCCGGTAATGATACCGCGTCACGACCGTCATACCCAACTGACCATACAGCGCATTGGCCGCCACATTCGCGACAGTCACCACCACTGCCATCCAGCGCGCACCTTCGGATCCGGCCCAATTCGCCGCCCCCGCCATAAGCGCGCGCCCGACACCGCCGCGACGCGCCTCGGGCGACACTTCCAATGCATGCACCATGGCAATCTCGCCCGACATGGCCACAAACGCAGTGCCACAAGGACTGTCGGCGCGCCGCCCCAAAACAGCGCGTTTCGGACCCCGCGCGCGATCCATCACCGCAAGCCGTCCAGGCCCGATCCCGCCTGCCTGCCAAAGTTTGCGCTGAATGGCCAATGGCGGCCAACTGGGCATCGCGGCTGTGATCTTCAACGGGGCCGCGATGTGATCCAGCGGGGCCAGATAGACCAACACAGGGTCCACAACCTCATAGCCCCGCGCCTCCAGCAAAGCGTCAAGCGCCGGGTCATCCCCCTGCACCATAAACAAAGGGCGTTGCCCAAAATCGCGCATGTCTGCTTCGGCCTCGGCAATATCCGCGTCACACACCGCCGCAGTCGCCGTTGCTGCCGACACACGCTGTCCGCCGCCAGCCCCCTCGCGCAAGACCCAGGGGGTGCGGCTATGAAACGCCGCCGCAGGCCAGGTCGCATCCAGCGCATCAAACAAGGTTTTGGCGTCAGGCGCGCTCACGCAGCCGCCTCGCCGAATATCTCCAGCAGTTGCGCCCGCGCTTTGGCCACGGCCTCGGCCGACACGCCCCGGATCACAACATGCGCCCCATGCCGCCCATCGGTCTGGAACGGATAAGACCCAAGGCTCAGGTCGGGCAAGGCTTTCGCCAAATCTGCCAAAGGCCCCGCGATATCGCCTTCGCCCAGGTCCACGCGCACGCTTTCGGACACCAAAGGGTCGCCCCCGGTCAATCCCGGCAAGATGCTTTCGACCATCGCCTGAAACACCGAGGGCACGCCAGCCATCACATGCACATTCTGCAGGGTAAACCCGGGCGCCGCCGAAACCGGGTTTTCAATCAGTTCCGCCCCGTCAGGTATCCGCGCCATCCGCAACCGAGCCGCGTTCAACTCGGTCCCCCGGCGGTCGTAATGCGCAGCCAAAATCGCACGCGCATCGGGGCGCACATCAATCGCCACCCCAAAGGCCGATGCCATGCAATCGGCAGTGATATCATCATGGGTCGGGCCAATCCCGCCGCTGGTAAAGACATGGTCATACGCCTTGGCCAAAGCGCGCACCGCATCGACAATCGCCGATGGCGCATCCGAGACGACCCGCACTTCTTTCAGATCAATGCCGCGCGCAGTCAGCTGACCGGCCAGATGGTGCATATTGGCGTCCCGCGTCCGCCCGCTCAGGATCTCGTCGCCAATCACAAGCATCGCTGCTGTTGGGTTTGCCATATCCTGTCCTTGTTCCCTGCCTGCCCCCGGTATAGGGCCGCGCCCATGCGCTTTCAAACGCCTTTGATCCCCGCGCGGCTGATCCGCCGATACAAACGCTTCCTGGCCGACGCGGTGCTGGAAGGCACCGGCGCTGAAATCACCGCCCATTGCCCCAACCCCGGCTCAATGATGGGGCTGGCGGACCCGGGCATGCGCATCTGGCTGGAACCCAACACCGACCCGAAGAAAAAGCTGAAATACGGATGGCGTCTGGCCGAACTGGACAACGGGCATATCGCGGGCATCGACACCGCCGTTCCGAACCGTGTGGTGAAAGAAGCGCTGGTCGCCCGGACCATCCCGGCGCTTGCGGCCTATGACACAATCAAACCCGAAGTGCGCTATAGCAGAAACAGCCGCATTGATTTTCTATGCACCGCCCCCGGCCTGCCCGACGCCTATGTCGAGGTTAAAAACGTCCATCTTCGCCGCACTGGCACCTTGGCGGAATTTCCCGATTGTGTCACCGAACGCGGCGCCAAACACCTGCGTGATCTGGCCGCCATGGTGGCCCAGGGCCATCGCGCGATCATGCTGTATCTGATCCAGCGCACCGATTGCGACGCCTTCGCGCTCGCCCGCGATCTTGATCCGCGCTATGGGCAAGCCTTCGACACCGCCTGTGCCGCAGGCGTCGAAACCATCGCGCATGCCACTCAAATCAGCCGCGAAGGTGTGACACTGGCAGGCCCGGTTACCATTCACGAGCCGACCGGATGAAACGGCAACTGGCACAAACGCCGATTTCGTCCTATATGGCCCCTGAACACAAAGGATTTTGGCTGTGGACGAACGCACCAAGGGCCGGCTGACGAAAGACGGCATTCGTATCTTCGATCCGGAAGACTTCGCAGGCATGCGCGGCGCAGGCGCGCTGGCCGCCCGCATTCTGGACGACATCGCACCTTTGGTGGAACCCGGCCAGACCACAGGGGCCATTGATGCCGCGATCACAAAGATGGTCGACGACGCGGGCGCGACCTCGGCCACCATTGGCTACAAAGGCTATCAGCACGCCAGCTGCATCAGCGTCAATCATGTGGTGTGCCACGGCATCCCGGGCGACAAACGCCTGAAAGACGGCGACATTCTGAACGTCGATGTCACTGTGATCGTTGACGGCTGGTATGGCGATACCTCGCGGATGTATGTGGCGGGCAAACTGTCGCGCAAGGCCGAACGTTTGATCCAGGTGACCCATGACGCGCTGTTCAAGGGCATCGAAGCCGTCAAACCCGGCAACACGTTCGGCGACATTGGCTATGCCATCCAAAGCTTTGTCGAAGCCGAACGCATGGGCGTTGTCCGCGATTTCTGCGGCCACGGTCTTGGCCGTGTCTTCCATGCCCCGCCCAATGTTCTGCACTATGGGCGTCCGGGCACCGGTGCCACGCTGGAACCGGGTATGTTCTTCACCATCGAACCGATGGTCAATCTGGGCCGGCCCGAAACCAAAGTACTGGCCGATGAATGGACAGCGGTGACCCGCGACAAATCGCTCTCGGCGCAATTCGAACACTCGGTCGGCGTCACCGAAGACGGGGTCGAACTGTTCACGCTGTCACCCGGCGGTAAATTCCACCCCACCTGGGGCTAACCCCCGCCGCCTGCGTCAAACCAAAGGCCGCGACTTACGCGCGTTGCCCGAAATGATGGATGCCTGTCAAAATCGCCGGACGAAGGCCGAGCTTGACGTGCTGATCACCTGACCAACGGGCCAAGGCACCCAAGCCTTGGCGGCGGTTCTGGCCGATGGCCGCCAGCCCCCGCTCCGGCGCTGGCGCGGCTTGGACATTGCCTCGGCAGGGAATCAAGGCCGTAGGCCGCCCTGCCAGCACCGGTCCGGCCCGTCGCACCGAAGGTGCGCATTTGAAATGGCACGCCTCTGGCGTGCCGGCCGGCGCTTTGGTGCCGTTTGCCTGCCGCTCTGAGGGAAGATGTATATGGCCGCCATTAAGCACTGCCGTTCGAAGGCTGTAGCGCCGCCCCACCGGCCCGGCGCTGGCAGTTGAGCAATGCCCTAGCGCGGAACAAGGCGAAGCCGCCGCGCCAGCGCCGGACCGGCCCGCGGTCTGGCGCTTTGTCACCGTTTGTGCGTCGCTCAGGCAAACAATGTGTCTTGGCTGGGATCAAGTGCCTAGGCCAACCGTTCGAGCGCCAGCCCCCGCTCCGGCGCTGGCACGGCTTGCGATTTCATAATTCTTTTTTGGGATTCAAATTTCTTTAAGAAACTACTATATACTCTTTCAGCGGAGCCTAAATCATGACTTACAATGCGATACAAATTGCGAACTGGTTCGTTCGCCGTTCGCCGTTCGCCGTTCGCCGTTCGCCGTTCGCCGTTCGGCGAGCGCCGGTCGCGCTGTATCTATCATGTCGTTGCTGAAACTGTGCTATATTGCGCATGGCTGGCGCTTGGAAATCACAGGCGAACCTTTGTTCCCGAACGACATTCAGGCGTGGCAGTACGGTCCCGTAATCCCCGAAGTGTATAGGGCATTTCGAGGTCAAGGAGTTCAGGTGACCAATGAAGTGCCTGTTCCTGGCAACCCAATCACACCTGAGGACGATGAATTTCTCGAGCAGATCTATAACATCTACGGAAACCTGAGTGCTTTCCAGCTATCAGACCTGACTCATGTGCCCGGAGGGCCATGGGATATTGCTTCAAAGGTGGGCGGCAATTATGCGCAAATTCCTAACGATTTGATAAAGCAACACTATCAAACGAAGCGGCAGCGCGCCTCTGGTTAGTACAAGATGCCGCAAGATGTTCCTCCCAATGATCCAGACCTCAAGTCGAGTGAAGGTGCAAAAAACGCCCGACTTGAGCAACTTGAACTCGAGAAGCTCGAGGCTGAGGCAAAAGGTTTAGCTCTCAAAAATAGAGAGAGAACTCAACGCATAGCGTTTCGTTGGATTGCTGTAGGGCTTGGGATTGTCGTGGTGATTGCCGCTGGATTTGGTATGTGGCACGTCGTTCATAAAGTTTTCTTGGGACCGTTCGTGTTTGCGAGTGCCGCCTTTACCGTTTCAATAATCGTAGCGCCTATACTTTGCATAACCACCATTACTCTGACCTTCTTCGTCGGCGCATTTGGCCGCTTCAAAGAGAAAGACTTCGACGACGCGAAGTCGAGCGTCGGAATGATGCCGGGCAAATTGGGCTTGGGTGAATAATCGCGCACTTGCCACCCCCCCAACCCCCTGCTAAACCCCGCCCACTCGCCGCCCCGGATTCGTCCGGGGCGCTGATATTTGGGGCAACCCAACACAGATAGCAGGGGCTCAAGCCCCGCAAAGCAAACGGAAGACAGAAAGCATGGCACTCAAGTCGTATAAGCCGACGACGCCAGGCCAGCGCGGGCTGGTGCTGATCGACCGTTCGGAGCTTTGGAAAGGCCGTCCGGTCAAAGCCCTTACCGAGGGTTTGACCAAAAAGGCGGGCCGGAACAATACCGGACGGATCACGATGCGTCGTCGTGGTGGTGGCGCAAAGCGTCTCTACCGGATTGTGGATTTCAAGCGCACCAAGCGCGACGAAGCCACCGTCGTACGGATCGAATATGATCCCAACCGCACCGCGTTTATCGCCCTGGTACAATATACAGACGGGGCGCAGGCCTATATCCTGGCACCCCAGCGTCTGGCCGTCGGCGACAAGGTCGTCTCGGGCGACAAGGTCGACGTCAAGCCAGGGAACGCAATGCCGTTCACCGGCCTGCCAATCGGCACCATCATTCACAACATCGAAATGAAGCCGGGCAAAGGCGGGCAGATTGCACGCGCCGCTGGCACCTATGCTCAGTTCGTTGGCCGTGATGGCGGCTATGCGCAAATCCGCCTGTCATCGGGCGAACTGCGGCTTGTCCGTCAGGAATGCATGGCAACCGTGGGCGCTGTGTCGAACCCCGACAATTCAAACCAGAACTTCGGCAAGGCGGGGCGCATGCGCCTCAAGGGCAAACGCCCAAGCGTCCGGGGTGTTGTAATGAACCCGATCGATCACCCCCATGGTGGTGGTGAAGGTCGGACCAGCGGGGGCCGTCACCCGGTAACCCCATGGGGCAAGCCGACCAAAGGGGCGCGGACCCGCAACAAGAACAAGGCGTCGTCCAAGCTGATCATCCGCTCGCGTCACGCTAAGAAGAAGGGCCGCTGATATGGGTCGCTCTGTTTGGAAAGGGCCTTTCGTCGACAGCTATGTGCTGAAGAAGGCCGAAGCATCACGGGAAAGCGGTCGGAACGAGGTCATCAAGATCTGGTCCCGTCGCTCAACCATCCTGCCGCAATTCGTGGGTCTGACCTTTGGCGTGTACAACGGCCAAAAGCACATCCCAGTCAACGTGTCCGAAGACATGATCGGCCAGAAATTCGGCGAATACGCACCGACGCGCACCTATTACGGGCACGCGGCGGACAAAAAAGCGAAAAGGAAATAAGCCATGGGCAAGGATAAAAATCCCCGCCGCGTGGCGGATAACGAAGCGATGGCAAAGACACGTCTTCTGCGCACCTCGCCTCAAAAGCTGAACCTCGTGGCGGCCATGATCCGCGGCAAGAAGGTCGAAAAGGCATTGTCCGAACTGACCTTCTCGAAACGCCGGATTGCGAACGACGTGAAGAAAACCCTTCAGTCGGCCATCGCGAATGCCGAAAACAACCACAATCTGGACGTGGACGAACTGATCGTGGCAGAAGCCTGGGTCGGTAAGGGTCTGGTGCTCAAGCGCGGACGCCCTCGGGCACGGGGGCGGTTTGGCCGCATCCACAAACCGTTTGCTGAAATCACCATCAAGGTCCGCCAGATCGAGGAGGCCTCATAATGGGTCAGAAAGTAAATCCGATCGGCATGCGCTTGCAGGTGAACCGCACCTGGGACAGTCGCTGGTACGCCGACACCAAGGATTACGGTGATCTTCTGCTGGAAGACATCGCGATCCGCGAGTTTATCAACAAAGAATGCAAGCAGGCGGGCGTGTCCCGTGTGATCATCGAACGTCCGCACAAAAAGTGCCGCGTCACGGTGCACACCGCACGTCCCGGTGTCATCATCGGCAAGAAAGGCGCGGACATCGAAGGTCTGCGTCGCAAGCTTGCCGCCATGACCGACAGCGAATTGCATTTGAACATCGTCGAAGTGCGCAAGCCCGAACTGGACGCGGCCCTGGTCGCCGAAAGCATCGCGCAACAGCTTGAACGTCGTGTGTCCTTCCGCCGTGCCATGAAGCGCGGTGTGCAGAACGCAATGCGCATGGGCGCCCTTGGCATCCGTGTCAATGTCGCCGGTCGTCTGGGTGGCGCGGAAATCGCACGGACCGAATGGTACCGCGAAGGCCGCGTGCCGCTGCACACGCTGCGCGCCGACATCGACTATGCGCTGGCCGAAGCGATGACGCCCTATGGCATCATCGGCATCAAGGTCTGGATCTTCAAAGGCGAGATCATGGAACATGACCCCGCCGCACGCGATCGTCGTCAGCAGGAACTGCAAGAGGGCCCAGCCCCACGCGGTGCCGGCGGCGGACGTGGCCGGAACTGAGGAGTTTAAGAGATGCTGCAACCAAAGCGCACAAAATTCCGCAAGATGCACAAGGGCCGGATCAAGGGCCAGGCCAAAGGCGGGTCTGACCTGAACTTTGGCACCTATGGTCTGAAGGCGACCGAACCTGAACGTGTGACAGCACGTCAGATCGAAGCCGCCCGCCGTGCCATGACGCGTCACATGAAACGTCAGGGCCGGGTCTGGATCCGCATCTTCCCGGACACCCCGGTCTCGGCCAAACCCATCGAAGTCCGCATGGGTAAAGGTAAAGGCTCGGTTGACCGCTGGACCTGCAAGGTCAAACCCGGTCGGATCATGTTCGAAATCGACGGCGTGACCGACAGCGTAGCCCGCGAGGCGCTGCGTCTGGCGGCCATGAAACTGCCGGTGAAAACCCGTACGATTGTTCGGGAAGATTGGTAACCGTCGCGTTTCGCAGAAACGCGACGCGTGCGGTGTAGCGAGTTTCTGAAAGAAACTTTCTGGCCGGCACTCGGTTGGGATAAGATGAGGCGGAGCCGTTGGCTCCGCCTTTTTACTGGGATCGCCCATGAATGCCTGGGTCTCAAATTTCTTATGGGTCTCGCTGACTATGGGCGTGATCGGGTTTTTCACCCCAATGCTGTTCTTGTTTCGAAGGTTACATTGGGCCGTGAGATTTCTGTTTGGCGTACTACTATCTTTTGCCTTCCTAAGCATCGTCGGTGCATTCGTCTCATTCGTCGTGCATTCCACTGAAATCGGTCTCGCACAATTGTTCGGCTCAGTCCTTTCGGATGTTCCGGGCGGCGTCGCGTACTTCACAGAGACCGGCTGGGAAACTGGAGTTCTCTGGCTTCCCACATTGACACTAGGAATGATCTTCGCGGCGTCTCGCAAAAGAGATTAACCCAGCCGACCAACCCGGACAGCATTTTGAAACCGCTCCCAGCATATGAGACGGTTTCAAATTCCAGACACAGGGTATCGACCCGTTTCCGGGCGCCCGCATGTCAGACGCAATGCGCCGGCCCAGATCCCAAAAACGGGGATCTGACGGCGCACGCTATGGTCGCCCGGCGGGCAATATGCCCATATTCCGGTCGATGAAACGGTTCTAGCAGGGAAGGGTTAGAAAAACGTTGCAAAGGCGTTCGATCCCCGCTTTGATCTGCCTCGGGCCACCGGCACGCGCTCTCTACGCCGCATCGACAGCGCGCATAAGCCTCTGATTTTTCTGGGTAAAGCGGCGGGAACTCACATGATCACATTTTCTCTGAACGGGGAAACTGTGTCCGTGGACGCGCCGCCAACCACCACGCTTCTCGATTGGTTGCGCGAAGACCGGCATTTGACGGGCACAAAAGAAGGCTGCAACGAAGGCGATTGCGGCGCGTGCACCGTCATGGTTACCGATCAAACAGGCGCTAAGGCTTTGAATGCATGCATTCTTTTCCTGCCGCAACTGCACGGCAAAGCCATCCGCACAGTCGAATCCATCAGCGGCCCAAACGGCGAATTGCACCCGGTTCAACAGGCCATGATCGACCACCACGGCTCACAATGCGGATTCTGCACGCCTGGCATCATCGCCTCCATGGCCGTCGGCCATCTGAATAAACGCAGCGATTACAACGATGTACTGGCAGGCAACCTGTGCCGCTGCACGGGCTATGCCCCCATTCTACGCGCCGCGCAGGCCGCCGCAGATCAGCCCAGCCCAAAGTGGATGAAAGACGATATTCCAGCGGTCAAAACTCACCCGTTTTTGCCGGAAAATTCCGATGATCTCGCCGCTTGGTATATGGCCCATCCGGGTGCCACACTGGTCGCCGGTGCCACCGATGTGGGGCTCTGGATCACCAAGCGATTACAAGACCTTACCCAGGTCGCCTTCCTGCACCGCTGCCGCGATTTGCAAACTGTCGAGGTTGGGGAAACCACGCTGAAAATCGGCGCGGGCGTCACCATGGCAACCCTTCTCGACACGCTGAAAACCCACCATCCCAGCTATGCCGAGCTGATCCGCAGATACGGGTCAGAACAGGTCCGTCAGGCGGCCACAATCGGCGGCAATATCGCCAATGGCTCGCCCATCGGGGATAACCCGCCAGCCCTTATTTCATTGGGCGCGACGCTGCATTTGCGGGCCGGAAACGACCGTCGCGAAATGCCCATCGAACAGTTCTTCATTGCCTATGGCGAACAGGATCGGAAACCGGGCGAATTTGTCGAAGCTGTCACCTTGCCGAAAACCGCGCTGAATCTGCGCTGTTACAAAATTTCCAAGCGGTTCGATCAAGACATCTCGGCGGTGTGTGGGTGCTTTAACCTTATGATTGAAAACGGAAAAATCACATCAGCCCGCATTGCCTTTGGCGGCATGGCTGGCACGCCGAAACGCGCCACACATGTCGAGAAAGCCTTAACCGGTCAAGACTGGCGCGAAGACAACATCCGCAAGGCCATACCGAAATTCGCCAATGATTTCAGCCCCCTAACCGATATGCGTGCCAGTGCCGCCTATCGGCTGCGCAGTGCGGAAAACCTTTTGTTAAGGTATTTCCACGACCTGAACGGCAAAGACACCAGCGTTTTGCAGGTCCGCGCATGAGCGTCTCGAAACCCCATCCGCATGACGCCGCGCCGCTCCATGTCACTGGCGCCGCGCGCTATGTTGACGATATCCCGACGCCCGCCAACAGCTTGCACCTGGCGTTCGGTGTTTCTTCCATTGCAAACGGGCACTTAAAGGCGGTCAACCTTGACGCCGTGCTCTGCGCCCCTGGCGTCAAACATGTGTTAACGGCGGGCGATTTGCCCTTTTCCAACGACGTGTCGCCGTCGCCATCGCCCGAACCTTTGCTGGCCGAAAACACAGTCCATTTCGTCGGCCAACCGATCTTTCTGGTCGTCGCAGACACCCATCTGAACGCCCGAAAAGCCGCGCGCTTGGGGCAAATTACCTATGACGAAACGGACGCCATATTAACCATTGATCAAGCGCTTGCCGCCGACAGCCGGTTTGAAGAAGGCTCGCGCATTTATGCAACCGGCGATGCCCGTGAAGCCATTGAAAACGCAGAGAAAACTGTACATTCTGTGATCGAGATCGGCGGGCAGGAACACTTTTACCTCGAAGGGCAGGTGGCCTTGGCCTTCCCGCAGGAAGGGGGCGATATGGTCGTCCACTCATCCTCGCAGCATCCTACTGAAATTCAACACAAAATCGCCGATGCTCTGGGTGTGCCCATGCACGCGGTCCGTTGCGAAGTCCGGCGCATGGGCGGCGGTTTTGGCGGCAAGGAAAGCCAGGGCAACGCCTTGGCTGTTTCCTGCGCTCTTGCTGCAAAGTTAACGGGGCGTCCGTGTTCCATGCGCTATGACCGCGACGATGATTTTATGATCACCGGCAAACGGCATGATTTCCGTATCGCATATACGGCGGGTTTCAGCGCCGATGGGCGTTTGCAAGGCGTTGAATTTAAACAATATACACGCTGCGGCTGGTCAATGGATCTGTCCCTTCCGGTGGCCGACCGCGCCATGCTGCACGCCGATAATGCCTATTACATTCCCAACATGCGCATCGAAAGCCATCGCCTGAAAACCAACACCCAATCGGCCACAGCCTTTCGCGGCTTTGGCGGACCACAAGGTATGCTGGGCATCGAACGCGTCTTGGATCACGTCGCGCATGCGCTGGGAAAAGACCCGGTCGAGATACGAAAACGCAATTACTACGACCCGGCAGCTCGGCAAAAAACGCATTATGGTCAAAGGGTTGAAGATTTCATCCTGCACGACATGACCGCGCAACTTACCGAAACCAGCGCCTATGACGACCGCCGAAAAAGCGTGGCGGACTGGAACATCGAAAACCCGATCCTCAAGAAAGGTCTGGCCCTGACACCCGTTAAATTCGGGATCAGTTTTACACTGACGCATCTTAATCAGGCGGGCGCTTTGGTGCATGTATACCAGGACGGGTCCATCCACATGAACCATGGCGGCACCGAGATGGGTCAAGGCCTGTTTCAGAAGATTGCGCAGGTCGCCGCCAGCCGGTTTGGCGTCGCGCTGGACCGGGTCAAAATTACTGCGACTGACACAGGCAAAGTGCCAAACACCAGTGCGACGGCGGCTTCGTCAGGCTCGGACCTGAACGGTATGGCGGTGAGGGCGGCGTGCGATATCATCCGTGACCGGCTGGCCGCCTTCGTGGCGGATCGTGCGCAGGTCGATCCCGAAAAAGTCAGCTTCGACAGTGGTTTGATCCATGTGGGCGGCGACAGTCTGCCGTTCGAGGACGTTGTGAAAGACGCCTATATGGAGCGGATCAGCCTGTCATCCACGGGGTTTTACAAGACCCCAAAACTGGAATGGGACAGGATCAAAGGGCAAGGACGTCCGTTCTTTTATTTCGCCTACGGCATCGCAGCGACCGAAGTTGTGGTCGACACATTGACGGGCGAATACCGTATCCTGCGGGCCGATATTCTGCACGATTGCGGCGCGTCGTTGAACCCGGCTTTGGACATTGGCCAGATCGAAGGCGGGTATGTGCAAGGCGCGGGTTGGTTGACCACGGAAGAACTGTGGTGGGATGCCAAAGGTCGGCTGCAAACCCATGCGCCTGCCACCTATAAAATTCCTGCCTGTTCAGATTGTCCCGACATTTTCAACGTCGCGTTGTGGGAAGGCGAAAACACGGAAGACACGATCTATCGGTCAAAGGCCGTGGGCGAACCGCCTTTGATGCTGGGCATATCAGCGTTGCTGGCCTTGTCCGATGCGGTGTCTGCCTGCGGTCCGGGATATCCCAATCTGGATGCGCCAGCCACGCCCGAACGTGTGTTGGACGCGATTGAACGGGTGCGCGGATGAGCTTTCAGGTTGAAAAGATTGGGGAAATTCCAATAGCCCGCGTCGTCGTTGCCGCCGCCCAAGGGTCCGTCCCGCGCGAGGTCGGGGCCACGATGCTGGTCGGGCCTGACACAGTCGACGGCACCATTGGCGGGGGGGCCTTGGAACATCAGGCCATTGATCGCGCGCGGCACGTTTTGCGGACGCGGCGGGACCAGATCGATCGTATGCCTTTGGGTCCGGGGCTGGGCCAATGCTGCGGCGGGGCCGTGACGCTTTTGACCGAGGTTTGGGACAAGGCGCGCTTGGGCGATGTGACTGACCTGGTTGCCCGCCCTTTGCCGGGGCAGTCAGCGGGTATGCCCTTGTCAGTCAAACGCGCCATCGCGCAAGCGCGGAACAGCGGCGTTCTGCACGCCCCGGGCATTCTGGACGGCTGGATGGTTGAACCTGTTCTGCGCCCCGGGCGTGAGATCTGGGTCTGGGGTGCAGGGCATGTGGGGCGCGCTTTGATAGGCGCGCTGGCCCCCTTGCCGGATCTGAGGCTGCGGTGGGCGGACAGTGGCAAGGACCGGTTTCCAAAAGATATTTCCGTGGGCGTGGAAACGGTCATTGCTGCAAATCCCGCTGATTTAGTGACACTTTCCGGCCCTGACGCCGAACACGTCGTGCTGACCTATTCCCATGCGCTGGACCTTGAGATTTGTCACCGCGTTCTTGGCCGTCCGTTCCGCAGTCTGGGGTTGATCGGGTCGGCCACCAAACGCGCGCGCTTCCGGTCGCGGTTGCACGCGCTTGGCCACACACGCGCTCAGATCGAGCGGATGGATTGCCCTATTGGTGACCCGGCCCTCGGAAAACACCCACAGGCAATTGCGCTTGGCGTCGCCACACGCTTACTCTGCGCGCAGGTATCGGGGGCCAAAGCCATGGATAAGCGCGCGTGACGCCGCTCTTTCAGATCGAGGGATTGACCAAAGCCTACCCGGGCGTTGTCGCGAATGACGATGTCAGCTTTTCCATCGGCAAGGGCGAAGTGCATGCGCTTTTGGGGGAAAACGGCGCGGGTAAATCCACGCTGGTCAAGATGATCTATGGGCTTGTCCGCCCCGACAGCGGGACCATGCGGTTCGAAGATGCGTCCTATACACCTGCCAGCCCGCATGAAGCGCGCCAAGCGGGCATCGCTATGGTTTTCCAGCATTTTTCGCTGTTTGATGCGCTTGATGTGGCCGAAAACGTCGCGCTTGGCATGGAAGACCCGCCGCCGAAAAAGACGCTGGCCGCCCGCATCCGCGAGGTCAGCGAAGCCTATGGGCTGCCTTTGAACCCTGCCCGTTTGGTGGGGGATCTGTCAGCAGGCGAGCGTCAACGGGTGGAAATCGTGCGCTGTCTGTTGCAGGACCCCAAACTTTTGATCATGGACGAACCGACCAGTGTATTGACACCGCAAGAGGTCAAGATCCTGTTCGAGACGCTGCGGAAACTGCAATCCGAAGGCACCTCGATCCTCTATATCAGTCACAAACTCGAAGAAATTCGCAGCCTTTGCGATCACGCGACCATCCTGCGTCTGGGAAAAGTCGTGGGCGAAGCCAAACCGCGCGATGTGTCAGCGCGCGATCTGGCCGCGATGATGGTCGGGGCAGAATTGAAAGTTCCGCAGGCGCAACCCCATGAAAGCGGCGCAGTCGCGCTTGCCCTGAAGCACCTGTCGGTGGCGTCGGCCAGTGCGTTCGGCACGCCGCTGCGCGATGTGTCGCTGGAGTTGCGCAAGGGCGAAGTGCTGGGCATCGGCGGTGTTGCTGGCAACGGGCAGGACGAACTGCTGGCGGTTCTGTCGGGCGAACAGCGGACCACGCCCGCGGCTGTCGAACTGGACGGCACGCCCATCGGTGCCCTGGGGCCGGTCGAACGGCGCGCAATGGGCCTGCTGGCCGCGCCCGAAGAACGGTTAGGCCATGCGGCCGCGCCCGACATGAGCCTTTATGAGAACGCCGCTTTGTCGGGATGGTTGCGCAAGGGCATGGTGCGGGGCAAATTGATCGACTGGAAGAAAGCGCGCGGCTTTGCGTCAGAGATTATCAACGTGTTCGACGTGCGCACCCCCGGCACAGGCACGGCGGCGCGGGCGCTGTCGGGCGGCAATTTGCAGAAATTCGTCATTGGGCGCGAGATTTTACAAGACCCCGATGTGTTGGTCGTGAACCAGCCGACCTGGGGGGTTGATGCGGCCGCCGCATCGGCCATTCGGCAGGCGCTTTTGGACCTGACGGCGAAAGGTGCGGCGGTGCTGGTGATCAGCCAGGATCTGGATGAACTGATGGAGATTTCGACCCGCTTTGCGGCCCTGAACGAAGGTCGGCTGAGCGCGCCGCAACCGACCCGCGACCTGACGATTGAAGCGATTGGTCTTATGATGGGCGGTGCCCATGGCATGGAGACAGCGCATGGGTGATGGGCCGGGGGACCTGCGTATTTTGGGCAAGATGAAATGGTAAGGCTGGAAAAACGCGCCGCGCCGTCGCGCGTTTGGGCCTATCTGACGCCGGTGGTGGCGGTTCTTTTGACCATGGTGGCGGGTGGGCTGATGTTTGCCGCCCTTGGCGCGGACCCGCTGGTGTCGATCCGCACGATCTTTTGGGACCCGCTTTTCGGTGAATTTGCGTTTTACTATCGGGGGCAATTGCTGGTGAAAGCCGGGCCTTTGATCCTGATTGCGATTGGTCTGGCGCTGGGTTTCAAGGCGGGCATTTGGAACATCGGGGCCGAGGGCCAGTATATCATGGGCGCGATTTTCGGCGCCGCGGTCGCCCTTGCGTTTTACCCGTTGGCGGCGCGCTGGCTGATCTTTCCGCTGATGGTGATTGCAGGCGCCTTTGGGGGGTTTCTCTGGGCGATGATCCCGGGCATCTTGCGCACGCGGTTTAACACGAATGAGATTCTGGTGTCTTTGCTGCTGGTCTATGTGGCAGAGCAGATTTTGGCCTGGATGGCACTTGGCCCGCTGCGCAACCCCGATGGCGCGGGATTTCCCGGGTCGCGCAATCTGCGGCAATATGAGAGCAGTGCGAATAGTGAATTGATCGCCGGTTGGGGTTTGCATTGGGGGGTGGTTGCGGCGTTGATCGCAGTGATTTTTGCCTATGTTCTGCTGTCAAAGCACTTGATGGGTTTTCACATTCGCCTGACCGGGGAAAGCCCGCGTGCTGCGCGGTTTGCGGGCGTCAATCCGAACCGATTGATCCTGTTCTGTCTGGGGATGTCGGGGGCATTGGCCGGGTTGGCCGGTCTGTTTGAGGTCGCGGGGCCCAGTGGTCAGATCAGCATTGATTTCAACGTAGGCTATGGGTTCACGGCGATCATCGTTGCGTTTCTGGGGCGCTTGCATCCAATTGGGATTTTGCTGGCCGGGCTTTTGATGGCCTTGACGTATATCGGCGGCGAGGCCGCGCAGGCGTCGCTGGGCCTGCCCGCCGCAGCAATACAGGCGTTTCAGGGCATGCTTTTGTTTTTCCTGTTGGCCTTGGATGTTCTGACCAACTTTCGGTTGCGCATTGGCAGAGAGGCGCGGGTGTGATGGATTTCGGTTCGATTAATCCGGTTCTTTTGATTGCAGCCCTTCTGGTGGCCTCGACGCCTATTTTGTTGGCGGCGATTGGCGAGTTGGTTGTCGAACGGTCAGGTGTTTTGAACCTGGGCGTCGAAGGCATGATGATCGTGGGTGCGGTCACTGGCTTTATCGTAACGGTTGAAACGCAGGTGCCCGCAGTTGGGTTTGTCGCAGGCGCGCTGGGGGCGATGGTTTTGTCGCTGATTTTTGGGGTGCTGACGCAGGTTTTCCTGTCCAATCAGGTGGCGACGGGGTTGGGTCTGACGCTGTTCGGGTTGGGCGTGTCGGCCCTGATGGGCCAGCAATACGCGCAAATGCGCACACCCGTTTCGCCCCGGTGGGAGTTTTTCGGGCTGAATGAAACCCCGGTCTTGGGACCGATCCTGTTCAACCAGCACCCGGTTGTTTACCTGTCGCTGTTCCTGGTGGCTGCTGTCTGGTGGTTTTTGCGGTCGACCCGGCGCGGCATGATCCTGCGCGCGGTCGGGGAAAACCACGATGCCGCCCATGCGCTGGGATATTCGGTGATCGGCACCCGTTTTGCCGCCATTGCCTTTGGCGGGGCTTGTGCCGGGTTGGGGGGCGCGTTCCTGTCGCTGGTGATCGTGCCGCAATGGACCGACGGCATGACGGCGGGGCGTGGTTGGATCGCACTGGCCATCGTGGTTTTTGCAAGCTGGAAAGCCTGGCGCGTCTTGCTGGGGGCTTATCTTTTTGGCGGTGTCAGCGTTTTGCAGCTTAACCTTCAAGCGGCGGGCTTTGCGATACCTGTCGAGCTCTTGTCCATGTCGCCATACCTGATAACCATCCTGGTGCTTGTCATTATCTCGTCTGACCGGCGACGGGCATCTGCGAATGCACCGGCGTCGCTTGGGCGACCTTTCCATGCTTCGGGCTGACCGGGGCACTTACCACCATCGGGGAGATGAACATGAAGAAACGTACTTTTCTGGCCACCGCCGTTGCGGCGACCATGGCCACCGCTGCCTTTGGCGACGGCCACGAACCGACCAAGGTTGGCTTTATTTATGTCGGGCCTATTGGCGACGGCGGCTGGACCTATGAACACCATCAGGGCCTTTTGGCGGTGGAAGAGGCCTTTGGTGACAAGGTCGAAACCATGTATCAGGAAAACGTGCCGGAAGGTGCCGATGCCGAACGCGCGATGACCCAGATGGCGCTGCAAGGGGCAGATATCATCTTTACCACCTCTTTTGGCTACATGGACCCGACCATCAATGTTGCGGCCAAGTTTCCGGATGTGAAGTTTGAACATGCGACAGGCTATAAGCGGGCCGACAATGTCAGCACCTATTCCGCGCGGTTCTATGAAGGTCGGGCGGTGCAGGGCCATATCGCGGGCAAAATGACCGAGACGAACAAGATCGGTTACATCGCGTCCTTCCCCATCCCGGAAGTGATCCGGGGCATCAACAGTGCTTATCTGCACGCTAAGAAGGCGAACCCAGACGTCGAGATGAACGTGATCTGGGTTTACACCTGGTTCGATCCGGCGAAAGAGGCAGACGCGGCCAAGGCGTTGATCGACAATGGCGTGGATGTGGTGTTGCAGCACACAGATTCGACCGCGCCGCAGGCGGCGGCGGCCGAGGCCGGTGTGATCAGTTTTGGTCAGGCGTCTGACATGAGCGAGTTTGCGCCCCTGCCGCGCGTGTCGTCGATTATTGACGATTGGGCGCCCTATTACATCGACCGCGTCAAAGCAGTGATGGATGGGACCTGGGAAAGCATCGACACCTGGGACGGGATCGGCCCTGGCATGGTGAAGATCGGGGAAATCACCGACGCTGTGCCGGCCGATGTAAAGGCCGAGGCTTTGGCGATGAAAGATGCGCTGGCCGATGGCAGCTATCACGCGTTTACCGGACCGATCAACAAGCAGGACGGATCGGCCTGGTTGGCGGATGGCGAGGTGGCCGATGACGGCACGCTGGCTGGTATGAACTTTTATGTCGAAGGCATCACCGGCGACATTCCCAACTGATGACATGGCGCACCGGCCTTCGGGCCGGTGCGCCTGATGCTTTGAAGGGGGCTTTGCCCCCGTCGCTTTGCGACCCCCCCAACATATTTTCAGCCAAGAAGAAGGAGGATTTCACATGTTGAAAACGCTTTCCGGGCAACCCGTCAGCCGTTTCAGTTTCGGGACAATGCAGTTTGGTGGCGGAGCAGATGCTGAAGCAAGTGCCGCGATGTACCAAGCGTGCCGTGCGGCTGGACTAAATTTCTTTGATACCGCTTATGGCTATACCGATGGGCAATCGGAAACGATCCTGGGCCAGTTGATTTCGGATGAGCGCGAGGATGTTTTTGTCGCGACCAAATGCGCCTATACAGGCGCTGCGCCTGACGCGGTGCATGCGCAGGTGGAGGCCAGCCTTGCACGGCTTGGGGTGGCCACGATTGATCTGTTATATCTGCATCGCTGGGACGACAGCGTGCCGGTCGAGACCACGTTCAAGGCGTTGGCGTCCTATGTTCAGGACGGAACCGTCCGGTATCTGGGCGTGTCGAATTTTGCGGCCTGGCAGGTGATGAAAGCGCGACAGGCGGCGGCGGAGCTGGGTTTGACCATCACCGCGCTTCAACCGATGTATAATCTGGTCAAGCGGCAGGTCGAGGTTGAACTGCTGCCTATGGCGCGGTCGGAACAGATGGTTGTTTGCCCGTACTCGCCATTGGGTGGCGGACTTTTGACCGGAAAATATGCGGCTGGTGGCACCGGCCGGCTGGCCACCGATGCCCGTTACGCGGCGCGCTATGGGGTGGGTTGGATGCAAGGGGCCGCATCAGGCCTGAGCGACATTGCCCGCGCGCGCGGGCTCGACCCGGCGATTTTGGCGGTGGCTTGGGTGGGTGCGAACCCGGATGTGTGGGGGCCGATCATATCGGCACGCACGGTCGCGCAATTGCGCCCGTCGCTGGAGGCGTTGCAGTTTGACATGGATGCAGAGCTGTATGCGCGATTGTCGGCTTTGGCCCCGACGCCGCCGCCTGCAACCGATCGGCTGGAAGAGGTCTGAGCGCGGTCAGGCGAAACTGGGCGTATACGAGACGCGCTGGCGCTGTTTATAGCGCGGCGTCGGATAGTCAGCGAATTTCGGGCCAAGATCGGCGAACAGCCGGTGCAGGTCGGCTTGCACATCCTTTGGCGCGGCGCGCAGCGTTTCTTCTGTCGGCACAAAGCTTTCGACCGGCAGGCCATTGGCGCAGAACACCTGTGCGGCATCGAAGACGATGTTGTAATAGGTGACCTCGGCCACGGGCGTGTCGATGCCCAGGCTAAGACCGTTCACGTCGCGCGCGGGGACAAGGCAGCTTGTGTCGTCGTCTTCATCTTCCAGACGCCAGCCCGGGATCAACAAGCGTTGGCCGCCGCTGACGCGAAGGGTGTGTTGCGGCATCATCGGTCCGATGGCGCGGGGTTCAAGGGCGACGGGCGCAAGAGACGGGTCTGCGGTGACTTCTGCTTCGGTCACTGTGCGGGTCCAGATCAAGCGCACCGGTTGCAAGCCGTTGTCGCGGGTGACAACCAGATCGCCCTGGCGCAGATATTCGACCCGTCGCGCCCCGCAGGGCGTGCGCAGGTTGGCGCCTTCGCAAAGCCCCGCTGGCCCAGTGATGGCGATGTTGGTTTCTGCGATATCCTTGGCGATATTCATATCTTTGACCCTGCTCCGAATTCCCATTCTCCAAGGTGCAGCGGAATGTGACGGAATTACGGACCGACGATGGTGAAACGGGGGTTGGTGCCCGGATTTAGCGGTATTTTGTTCGCAAAGGGTAAACAGTGCCGGGTCAGGGGCTGCAATGGGCGAATTTTGGCAACGATCGGCCGGACCGGTCGGCGGGGGGTTCAGTCCCCGTTGCCTGGGTCGAACTGGCCGGTTCGAAGAAACTCGACGGTTTGGCGCATGACTTCGGGTTGCATCATCATAAAGGTGTGGCTGACGGGCAAAGTGATGTGATCCTGCATGCCCGCCACAACCGTGCTGGCGACAGAGACTTTGCCGTCATCGTCGCCGGGGATCAGGCTGGAATAGACGGGGTTCAGCGACCGCGTGCCCGCGATGACGCCCAGTTCGAAGGTCACAGGCCCAAGTTGCCGGGGCAGGCCATCGGGGCCGGTTTCCAGTTGCAGACCGGCCGGGCCGTTGAACCATTCGAAGGCAGCGATATCGCCCAGCTCGTCAACAAGCTCGGAGCCTTGATTGGGTGGCCCAAGCATAACGACACGGCCTAGATTGGCGGGTTGGTGTCCGGCCAGCCAGACGCGCGCCAGAATGCCTCCCATCGAATGGCTGACGATATGGGTGGTCCCGTCGCCGCATTCTTCGAACGCTTTTGGCAGGGTGATGCCCGCCAGGTCTTCGATCCGGTTTTCGGTCGATGGATAGCCAGGATTAACGGTGCGGAAGCCTTCGTTTCGAAGCCAGAACCCCATGACAGCCATCGAGGTTTCACCGCGGGCAAGCCCATGCAGAAGGATCACGCAATCTGCGGCCGCCGCGCCGGGCCAAATTGCGAAAAGCGCTATCGCAAGGTGCCGACGCATCAGCCGTGAGGGCGCACGGTCTGTGGCGAGGACAGCTGGGCCTGAATGGCCATTGCCGCGTCTTTCGGGCTGGGTGCCGAGTGGATAGGCCGGCCGACGACGATATGGTCGGCGCCTGCCGCAATGGCCTGGGCAGGGGTCATCACCCGTTTCTGGTCGCCAAGATCGCTGCCGGTGGGGCGGACGCCCGGTGTCACAATCAACCTGCGTTCGGCTTCGGGCAAAGCCCGGATCAGGGCGGCTTCCTGAGGCGAAGCGATGACGCCATGGGCGCCTGCGTCAAACGCGCGGCCCGCGCGTTCGGTGACCAGATCGGGGATCGCGCCGTCCTTGATTTGGCCCGCGTCCAGATCGGTCCGGTCAAGCGACGTCAGGACGGTGACGGCGAGAATTTTCATATCGCTTCCCCTGGCCCCTTCGCGGGCGGCGCGGACCACAGGCGGGTCGCCGTGGACGGTCAGAAAATCGATGTCGAATTGCGCAAGTCCGCGTACGGCGGCTTCGACCGTCGCGCCGATATCGAACAGTTTCATGTCGAGGAAAATGCGTTTGCCGTGGTCGTCTTTCAGCTCGTTCGCCAGGGCCAGACCGCCCCCGGTCAACATGCCAAGCCCTATCTTGTAAAAGGACACGGTCTCGCCCAGCCGGTTGGCCAGCGCCAGACCATCGAGGGCGTTTGGCACATCAAGCGCTACTATTAATTGATCCGTGGACATGGGTGTCGGCTAACTTGGGTGGCTGGCCGGGTCAAGCATGCTAGGAGTGGATTGCGCCGCCTGACGGCGTCGCGGCTGGCAATTTCCCTGTGGAAAATTGCCTTTTGCGTATTTGGAGCAAGATGAAGATGCGTAGTTTTCTTGAGGTTTACGACATGCCAACCGGCACTGTCCGGCGGGTTCTTGAGACCGAGGCGCATATCGAAGCGCCAAATTGGGATGCGTGGCGAGGGGATTTGATTGTCAACGGGTCAGGACGGCTTTTCCGCGTGCCGCTTGCAGGTGGTGCCATGGTGGAGATTCCGACCGGGCTGGGCCATCTGAACAATGATCACGGGCTGATGCCGGACGGCGCGCGCCTGATTGTGTCCGAGAATGTAAAAGGGCGCGGCAGTGTCATTTACACCCTGTCTGCCGAAGGGGGCAAAGCCACACAGGTGTCCGGCGCGCCCGGGGCCTATTGGCACGGGGTGTCGCCCGATGGCGCGCGTTTCGTGTTCTGCGGCAAGCGCGGGGATCAGTTTGATATCTACGCCATGCCATCGTCCGGTGGGGACGAGGTGCAATTGTCCGGGCGCGACAGGTTTGAAGGCCATAATGACGGTCCGGATTTCAGCCCGGATGGTGCCTGGGTCTGGTTTAATTCCGACCGAACGGGCTCTGCGCAAATCTGGAAGATGCGCCCGGATGGGTCCGGTGTGGTTCAGGTCTTTGAAGATGATCATGTGAACTGGTTTCCCCATCCGTCGCCCGATGGCGCATGGGTGCTGTATCTGGCTTATCCGCCCCGCACGTTGCAGCATCCGCCGATGAAAGAGGTGGCGCTTTGCCTGATGCGCCCGGATGGGTCCGACCGGCGGCGCGTGCTGGAATTCACCGGCGGGCAGGGCACGATCAATGTGCCAAACTGGGCCCCCGACGGTTCGGCCTTTGCCTATGTCCGGTATGCCTGATGAGCGTTCTGGAGGCGATCTTCAGTTTTGACGGCACGCATGTGGGTGACTTGCGCGACGCCGTGGCGGGCTTTGATCCGTCTGATGGTCCTGTTGTGATCGGGCTTTGTTCAAGCGACGAGCCCAGCCGCCGGGTGGCTGCGACCTGGGTGGTGAAGTCTGTGCTGGATCGGGGGCTGGACCCGGGATTGGATGTGTCGGTCTGTTTTGCCCGCCTTGCGGTCGAGACCGAGCCCGGGGCTGTGTTGCACATTTTGCAATTGGCGCAGCACGCGCCCGATGCCGCAGGCCAGTATCGGACAGAAGTTGAAGCGCTTCTGAACCATGACAGCCTTCTTGTCGCGGTCTGGGCGCTGGATGCCAGTGTGCGCATCGCGCTGGAAACCCAAGACGGGATCGACATCGCGCGCGCCCGTGTCGACGCGGCGTTTTCGCATGAAAAGGCATCGATGCGGGCGCGGGCGCGGCATCTGGCGCGGATTTTGGACTTGTAACGCCGCAGGGGCATCCCCATTTTTCCACCCGAGGCCCAAACACGCATGCCGCAAGCCGGGTGCAGAACATAAGGGCGCTTGAGAAGGAGAGACGAAATGGACTTGGACAAGTTCACCGAGCGTTCGCGCGGGTTTATTCAGGCCGCGCAAACCATCGCCGCCCGCGAAAGCCACCAGCGGTTAAGCCCCGAACATGTGTTGAAAGCCTTGATGGATGACGATCAAGGCATGGCCGCCAACCTGATCCGGTCGGCTGGCGGTGCGCCGGACCGTGTAAGCGACGCAGTCGATACGGCGCTGGGCAAGATTGCCAAGGTGACGGGCGACGCAGGCCAGACCTATCTGGATCAATCCACCATGAAGGTTCTGGATGAGGCGGCGAAAATCGCCAAGAAAGCGGGCGACAGTTTCGTGCCGGTCGAACGCATTTTGACGGCGCTGGCGATTGTGAAATCAAAGGCGAAGGACGCGTTGGAAGCCGGTGCTGTGACGGCTCAGGCACTGAATGCGGCTATCAATGACGTGCGTCAGGGTCGGACCGCTGACAGTGCCAGTGCCGAAGATCAGTATGAGGCGCTCAAGAAATACACACGCGATCTGACCGCCGCCGCGCGGGACGGCAAGATTGACCCGATCATTGGGCGCGACGAGGAAATTCGCCGGACCATGCAGGTGCTGTCGCGCCGGACCAAGAACAACCCGGTTTTGATCGGCGACCCGGGCGTGGGTAAAACCGCAATTGCCGAAGGCCTGGCCTTGCGCATCATCAATGGTGATGTGCCCGAAAGCCTGCGCAACAAACGGTTGTTGGCGCTGGATATGGGCGCGTTGATTGCCGGTGCGAAATACCGGGGCGAGTTTGAAGAACGTCTGAAAGGCGTGCTGAACGAAGTCACCGATGCTGCGGGCGAGGTGGTTCTGTTTATCGACGAAATGCACACGCTTGTGGGCGCGGGCAAAACTGATGGCGCAATGGATGCCGCCAACCTGATCAAACCGGCCCTTGCACGGGGCGAATTGCACTGCGTTGGGGCAACCACGCTGGATGAGTACCGCAAATATGTCGAAAAGGACGCGGCCCTTGCCCGGCGCTTTCAGCCTTTGGTGGTCGAAGAACCGACGGTCGAGGACACGGTCAGCATTCTGCGCGGCATCAAGGAGAAATACGAGCTGCACCATGGTGTGCGGATCAGTGACCGCGCCTTGGTCAGCGCTGCGACCCTGAGCCACCGATACATCACCGACCGGTTCCTGCCGGACAAGGCGATTGACCTTGTGGACGAAGCCGCCAGCCGGTTGCGGATGGAGGTCGATTCCAAACCAGAAGAACTGGACGCGCTGGACCGTCAGATCCTGCAAATGCAGATCGAAGCCGAGGCGCTGAAGAAAGAAGACGACAAAGCCTCGAAAGACCGGCTGGAAAAGCTGGAAAGAGACCTGTCCGAACTGCAACAGCAATCGTCGGAAATGACTGCGAAATGGCAGGCGGAACGCGACAAGCTGGAAGGCGCGCGCGACCTGAAGGAACAACTTGACCGGGCACGGGCCGAGCTGGACCAGGCCAAACGTGAAGGCAACCTCGCCAAGGCGGGCGAGCTGTCTTACGGCGTTATCCCCGAGCTTGAGAAAAAGCTGGAAACGGCTGAAAGCGATGATGCGCAAGTCATGGTTGAAGAAGCCGTGACGCCCGAAATCATCGCTGAAGTGGTCGAACGCTGGACCGGCATTCCGACGACAAAAATGCTGGAAGGCGAGCGTGAAAAACTGCTGCGCATGGAAGACGAACTGGGCAAACGCGTGATTGGCCAGACCTCTGCCATGACGGCGGTGTCTAACGCCGTGCGCCGGGCGCGCGCCGGGCTTCAGGATGAAAACCGGCCGTTGGGGTCGTTTCTGTTTCTTGGGCCAACGGGTGTCGGCAAGACCGAACTGACCAAAGCACTGGCCGAGTTTCTGTTTGACGACGACAAGGCGTTGGTGCGCATCGA
>CALDUK010000034.1 GCA_937924905.1 uncultured Paracoccaceae bacterium
GCCGCGAAACAACCCCATTCTGCAACATTTGCTCACGCGGGCTCACAGGTGTTCACGCGCGATGCACGGTTTGCTCGCATTCGTGTGAACGCATTGAAATTATTGCGCTTTTTTGCCAAATGCACAGACCCCTGTGCAGAAATTCGCGTTAACTCCTGGGCAACCAGACCCATCTCTACCTCATCAAAGGCGGGCAAGCACCGCCGTCCCTGAGAACGAAACTTGATTAGGAGTACTTGAAATGAAAACCCTCGCACTGGCCCTCGCCACCACCGCTCTTGCTGCAACAGCTGCTTCGGCTGCCTCGATTGCCGAATTTGACCTGAACGGCGACCGCTTTGTCAGCTTCCAGGAAGCCACAAGCGTGAACCCGAAAGTCGAACGCCAGGAATTCCGCTCGATCGACGTGAACCGCGACAACCGGTTGTCTTCGGTTGAACTGCAGGCCCCCGGCGTCGAAGCCATCCTTGATCGCGGCAAAGGCGGCACAGCCGGCGTCCGTTCGGTCGCAGACATCTCGGGCGGCGCGTTCGTCTCGGAAGGTCAGCTGACAGCGGCTTACCCCGGTCTGAAAGGTCACGAGTTTGACATCATCGACACCAACAACGATGGCCGCGTCAGCAGCACCGAGATTTACGCTTCGGCCGCACAGAGCATTCTGAGCGAGCATGACAATGGCGGCGGCATCCTGGTTTCGCTGAACAGCGTCGACACCGACGGATCGGGCTTTGCCACGCTGGCCGAACTTCAGGTCGCGTACCCCGGCACAAGCGCCAACGACCTGCGGACCTTCGATGTGAACCGTGACGGCCGGATCGCCTTCAACGAGTTCTACGCCCCGGCGGCTGTCGAAATCCTGGGCCGCAATAAGTAAGGCGAAATCGGGTCGCCCGCCCCCCTCAACGGGCGACCTTTCCCCAAAGTCAGGACGGCATCGCGCAAGCGCCCACCCCTTCTATCCAGAACGCTTCGCACCGCCGATCCTGATCTTTTCAATATGAGTTCCACGGCAGCCGGTGCCAGTTTTTCCCGCACCGGTTCTCCGTGTCTCAGGGGGACGGCCATCGCCTTCGGGCGGTGGCCGTTTTATTCTGGCTGGATCGTGATCCGCTGACGCAGGTTGCCGGTGGTGCGACTGTAGATCAGAATTTCATCCGCTTGCGTGACCACCGCGAACCAGCCCTGCCCCTGCGTGAAAGCTGTCGCCATTGCCCCATCGGGCAGAGTTATCTCATTGGGCAGCGCCATAGTGTTCATTGCCGAGAAGCGCATGACAAAGAGCGTCACGATGGTTAGAAAGCCCCCGATCATGGTGACGGTCAGAACGGTCACCAAAACCTTGAGATACCTGAGCGTCTTGTCGTCCGGAGTTTGATCCCCATCCATGCCGCGTATTGTCCTTGTCACCATCGGCGCCGACCCGCCACCGCGCCTTGATAAGGCGCTGGCCCGCGATGTGCCAGAGGCGGCGCATCTGTCGCGGTCGCGTCTGGCGCGGTTGCTGGCCGATGGCGCCGTGCGGCTGGACGGGGTGGTGACACGCGATGCGCGGATGAAAGTGGCGGATGGTCAGGTGTTTGAGATCACCGTCGAGGACGCAACCGAAGTGGAGATTGCGCCCGAAGATATCCCCCTGACAATTGTGCATGAGGATGACGATCTGATTGTGGTGGATAAACCCGCGGGTCTGGTTGTGCATCCCGCGCCCGGGTCGCCATCAGGCACGCTGGTCAATGCGCTGTTGCACCATTTTGGCGGGCGATTGTCGGGCGTGGGGGGGGAAAAGCGCCCTGGCATCGTCCACCGCATCGACAAGGACACATCCGGATTGCTGGTGGTGGCCAAATCTGACGCTGCGCATCACGGTCTGGCGGAACAATTTGCGGCCCATAGTGTCGAGCGGACCTATACCGCGTTCTGCCATGGGGTGCCGGATATTGGTGACCCGCGGTTGAAAGGACTGCGCGGTGTCAGTTTTGAGCCGGGCGGCGTGGTCAAGGTGACAACAATGCTGGCCAGACATAAGACCGACCGACAAAAGCAGGCGGTTTTGTTTCAAAACGGCCGACACGCGGTCACACGAGTGCAGACGGTTGAAACATTCGGACCCCATGCCGCGGAGATTTGTTGCAAGCTTGAGACCGGGCGCACCCATCAGATCCGGGTGCATATGGCCCATATCGGCCATGGTTTGATCGGTGATTCCGTCTATGGCGGGCGGCGCAAAATGTCGGGAGCTGTGGCGGGCGGCGAGACCGCGAACGCCTTTAAAAGACAAGCGCTTCACGCCGCATCGCTAGGCTTTGTGCACCCTGTTTCCGGTGCGCACCTGGCCTTTGACAGCGCGCTTCCAGACGACCTGAAGGCATTGAAACACGACCTCACCGCTCTGTGAGGATTTGCACACAAACCTCTCGAAATAACTTAGATTGTGCACGAGCCTGTGAGCGCACACGGCCGTGAGTGGTCACCGGCGCGTGCTGCGTTAATCTTATTTTCAATCAACGGGCATACGAAATTTTGTCGCCCACCTCTTGAACTGAACTAAGTAGTTCACCAGATATGTTAAGCGTCGATACATTGGCGCAGACAGGGTTAAAGAAAAATGGCAAACTATACCAGACTCCCCGCTCCCTCCCCCGAAGGTGGATTGAACCGTTATCTTCAGGAAATTCGGAAATTCCCGATGCTGGAGAAAGAACAGGAATACATGCTGGCAAAACGCTGGGTGGAAGATCAGGACACTGATGCCGCCCATATGATGGTGACCTCGCACCTGCGTTTGGCGGCCAAAATTGCCATGGGGTACCGCGGCTATGGCCTGCCGCAAGCCGAAGTGATTTCGGAAGCCAATGTGGGTTTGATGCAAGCCGTCAAGCGGTTTGACCCCGAAAAGGGCTTTCGTCTGGCCACCTATGCCATGTGGTGGATCCGCGCTTCGATCCAGGAATATATCCTGCGGTCTTGGAGCCTGGTGAAACTGGGCACAACCAGCGCGCAGAAAAAGTTGTTCTTCAACCTGCGCAAGGCCAAGGCGCGGATTGGCGCGCTGGAAGATGGCGATTTGCGGCCCGAGCATCTGGCAAAGATCGCGAATGACCTGAATGTCAGCGAACAGGAAGTCATTAACATGAACCGGCGTCTGTCGGGCGGCGATGCATCGCTGAACGCGACGATTTCGGCCGATGGCGAAGGCATGGCGGAATGGCAAGACTGGCTGGAAGACGAAGATGCAGACCAGGCCGGTGACTATGCCGAGAAAGACGAAATGGGCATCCGCCGCGAAATGATGGCCGAAGCCATGGGCGTCTTGAACGAGCGCGAGCAGGACATTCTGACCCAGCGCCGTCTTATGGATAACCCGGTGACGCTGGAAGACCTGTCAGGCCAGTACAATGTCAGCCGCGAACGTATTCGGCAGATTGAAGTCCGCGCGTTTGAAAAGCTGCAAAAGAAGATGCAGGAACTGGCGAAAGCCAAGGGCATGCTGGAAACGGCATAACCTTTCGCCCCTTCCCTGTTGATAGACCGCCGGGCTCCTCCCTCTCGGCGGTCTTTTCATGTGGCGAAAGACTGCGCTGAAAACGGAAAAGACCAGGCGCACCGAAGTGGCCTGGTCTTTCGTAAACCCAAAGGCATTCCCGGGATCAGAGACCCAGTTTGGTGGCTTGTGTGTACATGCCGACGACCTTGTTCATATTGCCCATGGTCGTGTTGAGCGTGATGAACCGCTGGGCGGTCAGCTCGGCAGACAGATCGGCGCCGGCCAGTTCGGCATCAAGCGAAGGCTTTACATCGCCCCAGTTGGAAATCACAACGTCCAGACCTTCGCTGATCTCTGCGTTTGGTGGGGCTTTGATCCCGGCCTCTGGCATGCCATTGCGCAGCGCCATCAGCGAAACTTCGAACATCTGCATTGTGCCTGTCAAAGCCTGTGCCGTTTCAGTGTCGCCTGCGTTTGCCTGAAGCATACAAGCTTCTTTCGACATCTTTTGTGTCAGCATCCGCTGGCGGCCAGCGATATCGATCAGGATCGAATCCGCCTGAAGCATGGCCGACGGGTCAGAATACTGACCGACCAGTTCTGACACCAACAGCTTGGCAGACCCGAGAACGGTCATGTTCTGACCCAGAATGATATCAACATTCGCGGGCGATGCATCACCTTCGATCATCGCGGTTGCAGCCGCTTTTACCGGTGTCCACTTTTCCCGAAGGTCGTGAATTTGAGCCAAAGTTTTGCGGCGACTTTCCTGACCTTTGATCTTCAGGTCAGCATCTCCGAATTCGAGGCCGGTCAGAATTTTCTCAAATTCAGCCGTAGCCCCGGTCAAAAGTTTGGTTGCGCCGTCTACATCGACACCTGCGGCCACATGGCAAGCAGCGGACGGGATACGCTGCGACAGCATGCGCAATTTGCCCGAGAAGTTGATGCGTTCCTGCGCGCCCACGTCTTCGACCACAGCGGCCTTGACGATCTTGGCCTGGCCTTCTGCGCTGGCGGTGCCAGTTGTTGCTGCAAGGCCTGCGGCCCAGACGATGGCCAGTCCCTTCAATTGGTTTTTCATTTCCTTGCTCCTTTGGGTCTTTCACCGAACCCGGGTTCAGTTCGTTGCGTTGCTTTTCGCCAAGGCCACATAGGCCTGGGCCAGATTTTCAAGTCGGTGTGTCTTTTCGTTCATCCGCATAAACAGATCGGCGCGTGCGTCTTCGGGGAAGACGTCGCTGGCCAGCAATGTGTCCAGCAGCCCGCGCGTTTCGGTCCAATCGCCGATGACGCGGTCAAGCGTATCGGTCAGCGTTTGGGTCGGTGCCGGTACAAGCCCCAGTTCCGGAAGCCCGTGACGCAGTGCGACGAGCGACCGCTCAAACGTCTGCATCGAAGCGCTGAGCGCATCGCGCGCAAGCGTGCTTTTGTCGCTTTCCCAGATGGCGCAGGCATGGCCTGCGATTTCCTGCAAAAGCCGCGCTTGGCGTCCGGCGATATCAATCAGGATCGCATCGCGTTGGATCAGTTCGGCCGGATGCGAATACTGGCCCGCAATCTGGCCGACCAGCCTGTCGGTGACTTTAAACACCTCAGCGCTGTTCTGACGGACATGCTGCAAGACAGCCGCATCATCCGGTTTTTCCAACAGGTCCTGCAGCAAGGGATCAACGTGACCCCAGGCGGTCTCAAGGTCCTGCAACATCGTCAAGGTCTGCAGCTTTTCTTCACGACCGATGATGTTCATGCCAGGGTTGCCCAGAAGGATCGCGTCATAGTGACGGCGAAACTGTTTGCGGGCACCTTTCAGAACGGCACGGCTGGCGTCGGGTTCGACCCCGTGGAAAAGAAAGCATGCCGATGCTGCGGCTTCCTGCGCGATTGTGCGCAAGGCGTCCGCAGCCCCGATCCGTTCGGCGGCACCGATATCTTCGATCAGCGGGTCGCCGTCGTGGATATAGGCCCCTTCCCCTGCAGGTGCGCTTGACGCCCCGACGGCCACACCGCCCAGAAACCCCAGGGCAACACGGCGGGACACTGTCATCCCGGCAGGCATATGTTGCGAACGATCAGACATCACGCTTGGACACTCACGTCAAAAGATCACTTGGGAGAGCGCCTGGCCGAACAACCGGCCAGGCCCGTGAAAGGATCAGCCGCGCTGAGCTGCTTCGATCCAAACCTCCACACGGCGGTTCACCGCGCGACCGTTTTCAGTGATGTTGCAGGCCGAAGGAGCAACTTCGCCGTATCCGGCCGCTGCGATTTCGATACCTGTGATGCTGTCACCGGCAAAGGCAGCCAGTTCGTCAATCACCTGTTGCGCCCGGTTCACCGAAAGCGACCGGTTGCTGTCGAACGCGCCGACATTGTCGGTGAAGCCGACGAAGAGAACCTTTGTGCCTTCTGCCTGACCTTCAAGAAATTCGGTCAGACGTGCCATGTCGATGCGTCCACGTTCGTCCAGTTTGGACGAGCCGGTGCGGAACCGGAAGGTGGTGGACAAACGGTCGTAGTTGACCATTTCGCCCAGCATTTCGCGCATCACACCGCCTTCGTAGGCGTCGACATTTGGATCAAGCAAAGCGCGTGCACGCGAGCCGGTCATGTCCTGGCTTTTGCGCTTGACGCTGAGATCAATAAAGCCCGCTTTTGCAATCACGCCGTCGGCGTCATCGGACAAGGCAAAATCAACGAACTTGTTCGCATCGTCATTGGGTGCGTCACCACGGTTGTACAGATAGAGACGACGCTGAAGGGCGTATTCTTCAACCTTGGCCGAGAACGCGTCCGGTTCGGTCAGCATGCCGCATTCGTTGACAAGGCTAAGCGCCTTGGCACCGCGCTGGAAGGCGTAACCGACGTATCCGATGGCGTTCGGGTCTTCGTTGACCATCGACGCCATGGTGTTGTTGTCGTCCACGATCACCTGATCGGCGGCCGCAACGGGACCGGCTTCGCCGAACACGCCTGTGTCAAACACAGACCGTGTGCCCGAACCTTCCTGACGGTTCACGACCTTGATCGGTGCATCTTCACCGCCCAGTTCGTTCCAGTTCGTGATGGTGCCCGCATAGATGTCGCGCAGCTGATCAACGCTGACCTGCTGAATGGGGTTCGACGGATGCGTGATGATGACAAGGCTGTCGACCGCCACGATATGTTCCTGACCCGGGCTGACCATGTTGCCTGCACCGGTTTCTTTCAGATCGCGCGCTTCCTGCGGCTTGATCCGGCGGGCGGACATGCCGATATGGGCGCTTTGATCCATAAGCGTGGTGAACGCGTCGCCCGATGTCGAAGACGTCACCAGGATCGACCCCATTTCATCGCCAAAGCCGCCGTCGCCAACAAGCTCGGCCAGAATTTCGCCTTCGCGATCGGTTGCTTTGATCGAGGCTTCGGCGTCGAGGAAGGACGCGTAACCGGAAACCAGAAGCGGCATCAGACCAAGACCAACAGTGTCCGATCCCTTGATGACCAGGTCGGCGCTTTCGACTTCGAATGTTGGGCAAGCTTCGCCTTCACAGCGAACGCGTGCAGCACTGATGCGCAGGTCGCCGAGAGCGGTGCGGATGATATAGTGATCATCCTGAAAATCTACAAAATCACCTGTCAGGTTCACCGTACCGTCCGAAGACTTCAGCTGAACTTGATCGGAAACAGCGGCCGTTGGAATTATCGTCGCAGCGGCAATTGCCAGGGCGCTTATCATTGAGCGGCGGGCCAGAGTAGCCATTGAACTCTCCATCTACTATTAATCGATGCAGCACATCGAATTTCAACACAGCTACTTTTTGCAGCATGCTGCCAAAATATGTAGAAATTTGCCCAAATTATGACTGGAATAATAAATGTTTTGGAAAAGAGTGGATTTTTACAAACCGAGCGACCAAGGCGTTGCATTCGGACGTGATTTTTTCCGCCTGCTTGTTGCCATGTCAGCACCGAGCGGGCGTTTTGGCACAGCACCCTCTGCCGAACGTGCCAAAGGCGATGGTTTTGACACAACCCGGCTGGTCTTTTTCACCTTTGATGCGGGAACGCTTCTAAGCCGCGTCGCGACGGTCGACATCGGGCGGTGGCTGCCCATGCGTTCGGCAAGCTGTTGGCTGGTCAAACGCAAAGACCGCAACGCTTTCGATGGCATTTGAACGTATTCCTCAGGGGCCGTCTGATCTGTGGGCGCCGTGGCGATCTGTGGTTCGACTGTCTCGGGCACCAAGGGTTCCGAGAAAGGACGCGTCGCAACGTCCGGCGCGTCGGTTTCCAAAATTTCGTCGATTGGATCTGTAATTTGTTGTTCCAAAACAGATGCATGCCGCAATAACAGTACATCTGCGGCATCCAGTGCCGACTTTTCCAGCATGGAAATTTCAGATTTGACGACGCGTACAAAATCCATGCCACCTGCTGCGCGGAACGCGTCTTTGTTTGCCCCACCCTTGCTGGCTTTGGCGGTCAAGGCGGCTTCGGCATCCACGCGAAGGATATCGACGAAGTCGCTTGCCAAGACATCCCAATCCGCGGGCAATTCCGGCGTGTCGTGGACAAGATAGCTGTGGTCTTTCAGATTTTGCGGCAAATGCGTCCATGTTTCACGCACCGGCCCCGGCAGGTCACCGGCCAGCCAAACCATGAAGTCCGAACGATCCGTCATTCTGCCGGCTTCGGTCGACAGTTTGTGCGCGTCGGCATTCGCAAGCATAAGAATCGAGATTTTGTTCAAAACAGGAAGGTTCGTCCCGATTTTTATTTTGGATGGGTTTTCATTCAGCATTTCAGAGAATTGAGTGATGCTGATTGATTTTCTCTCACCATCACGAAATTCAAGTTCTGCGAATGTTTCTTCACTGAAGATGAATTGAATTTGGACACCGCGAATAATGTGCGGCACAATGCGTTCCCCCAGAACAAGGTTCATCAGGGAAACCGCCATTTGCGTGTCGGTTCCAAAGATCAAAAGACGCAACGGGTCCCGAAGGTGCCGCATGCTGCGTTCTGCAGCGCGCAATTCGCGCCCTTTGAGAACACCTGTTTCGACAAGGCGGGCCAGATCAGTGGCGGCAGCAATCGAACGATCTTCGGCGGTCATGGCGTTACCCCTGCGCCGCAGTCGTAAATATCGGGACCACTTCGGGCTCGGGGTCGGGCGTGCCTTCGGCGGCCGGCAGCTTGAGCGTATCGGGGCTTGCCAGACGCGTCGAATTTGACGCGCTTTCCGCTTCGGCATCGCGCCGCACGGGTCGGATCACTGCCTTTTCGTGCCTGACCTTTACAACCACGAACGAGATATTGTCCTGTTCCGGGTCATCCAGTCCTTTGACAGCCTGCAACAAAGCGTTCGCGATGTCAGCACTAGGCTTGCGACGGTTCCGCGAGATGACTTTGGTGATTGTTTTGTCGTCGAGAAACTGAAGCCCGTCGCTGGACACAACCACGATATCGCCCGCCTTCAGATCAAGCGCGGTGCCGCGGTTGTCGATCCGGTTGATCTTGCCGCCAGCGATAGCCGACGTCAGGCAGTTGCGTTCGGGATGCGCTGCTGCATCTTCGGCTTTGATCGCACCGGCCTGCACAAGCGCATCAATTTGCGGGGCCATCGAATGATCTTCGTTCACCTGCGACAGCTTGCCCGCCCGGTAATGGTAAAGCGGGCTGTCGCCAACAGACGTCCAGAACATACGGCTGCCCGCCATGACGGCTGCCACAAGGGTCGATCCCATGCCGCGCGCAGACGGTGTTTCGTCAATTGCGTCGCGCATACAGGCGTTCGCGGTATTCACCGCATCGCCCATGATCGCAGACATTTTTTCATCGTGATCGAAGAACATGTCGCTGTGGAACTTAAGTTCACTGAACATTTCCGTCACGACGATCTTGCTTGCTATGTCGCCGGCGCAATGTCCGCCCATGCCATCGGCCAGGACAACAATGCCGCAGTCATCGCCGACGGCAAAATCGGACACAAGCGAGTCTTCCTGATATTCCCGTCCGCCACGATCCAGCGCCGACGCAACATCAAAGCGTGGTTCAGGCAATCTCCATATCATCTTCGTTGTCCCCTTCCTCGCCTTCGGCTTGGTTCCAGTTAAACGCATCCGAACACAGCGCAGCGAAGCGCATGGTTGTCTGACCAATTTCGATTTCGTCGCCATCTGTCAGGTCGGATGTGCTGACCACAGGCTTGCCGTTCAGGCGCACAATGTTCGATTTGCCGCCATGGCCCAGCAGGAAGCTGTGTTCGACCGGATCATAGACAATAGCGGCGTGGTTGCTGCGCGAAATGGCTGTGTCGCCGAAATCAAGCTGAACGGCCTGATCTTCGCCGCGACCGATCTGGCTCATGCCCGATTGAAGCGCAAAGCTTTCGCCCCGGCCCGGACCTTTTATGACCATGACAATCGCGACAGGGAATTGCACTTGTTTGGCGTCGCTGGTTTTTTTGTCTTCGCCAAACAGATCGACAACGCGTCCGTCCGCCGTGTCAAAGCCCATCAGCCGTGTTTTGTTGGCCGTGGCCGGGCGACGGCGCTTGGGGGCAACCGGGTCGGGTGTCGGAGCCGCGGGCATGGCTGGCGCAGCTTCGGGCAGCTGTTCGCTTACCAAGACCTCGGGCTTGCGGTCGCGCTTTGGTTTTCTCTTAAACAAAAACATTGTGTTACTCCTTGCGGAAACGTCTTGGATATTACGGCTGAAGGGCGGCCAGGTTGAAGGTTTCGACCCACATCTCACCTTCGCGTTCCAGTGCGAAGCTGAAGCTGGTTTTGCCGTCCGCCAGTTCACGGTCCAGCAGGTCTTTCAGCGTAATGGTGTCATTGATGCGTTCACCTGTGCTGAGATACGCAACGACCTTGTCGCCAATTTTGAAGTTGGATCCGTCGGGCACATTGGCGACCGTGGTGGACACAACGCCATTTTCGCGCCGGGTCGCAAAGCTGAAGCCGTTCAAAAGCACTGTTTCGATGGTTGACGAGACAGTCACGACACGTTCAATCGCCGCGTCGAGAAGGCGGGCATCAATGCCAATGCGCACATCAACATCCGCACCGCGAGATTCAGCGACAGCGGCATTGAAAGCGTCGATGATGTCGGTGTTGGACACAACCGGCGTGTCATTGACCGATATGATCTTCAGGCCGGGCACCAACCATGTGGGCGCGCCATTGTTGACCTGCCCAACGGTTGTCGGTTCGGCGCTGGACAAGACAAATGGCATTGCGGCGGCCTGCCGTTCAAACACCGAAGCTGCGTCCTGAATGCTAAGGCTTGCCTCGGCCTGTGCGGGCGCTGTGCTTTCGACGACGGGTTCACGTTCGACGGGCTGTTCGGTGATGGTCGGCACTGCGTCGGCGACAACGGCAGGTGCCGGATCGGCCACCGGCGCTGGCACGTCTGCCACCGGGGTTTCGACCCGCGGTTTGTTCATCGGATAAAGCTCGAACGAGGTTTCGATCAACACCCCATCGCGCAGAACACGCAGCGGGAAGCTGGTTACGCCCGCGCGACGGTCGGCTTGCAATGCATCGACAAAACTTGTCCGGCCATCCATCGCCACACCTGTGTTCAGGTAATCGACGATAACGTCACCGGATTGCAGGCCGTTGGTGTCACTCTCGGGCACTTTTGTTGCGACGGTTTGCCATTCGCCCTGACGGGACGCGACTTCGATCTGGGTGCCATCACCCAGCGCAATATACTGAACAACCGGCATGATAAGCTGATGTTCGATCAACTCGCCTTGGGCGTTTTTCCCAGTGCCCACCATGATTTCAAGCTGGGCTTCGTCTTCGAGCAACGTCGTCTGACGCAACATGGCCTGAATGGCGGGGATGCCCGGGATTTCCATCCCATTGACGCTGATGATGCGGGTGCCCTCTTGCAACCAGCCCCATCCTTCAAACAGCACTGTGCCGACCGTCGACATATCGTCGGTGGATGCCTCAAACGGCAGCATGACCGACCAGGTAGAGTTGATGATCACGCGTTTCATAGCGTCGGCATCAAATTCTGCGACAACTGGCGCGGTTTCAGCGTCGGCGACAACTGCTGTGTCCGCTGTGCTGTCATTGATAGCGGGCCGTGGCGCCGGTGGTTGCGAGGCGGTTTCGGGCAATGCGTCAACGAACGCGCCTTCGGGTGTGGGCACCAATTGGGCGGTCGTGCGCGGCAGTTCCGCCAACTGGCCTGGCGTTGAAACGTCTGGCAACGTAGTGTCCGGTGCCGCGGCATCGAAGCCACCTGAAATTGGACCTGCCTGGGTCAGAGCCTCGACATCATTGGCAACCGGCTGGTTGGCGGCAACTTCGGCCTCAGGCGCGTCTGGCACAGGGGCGACTGGTGTCGCGGGCGTGTCTTCGGCCGCCGGAAGGGCTGTGGTTTCTGCCACCGGTGGTTCAATTTCGGCGGCAGGTGGTTCGATGGCGGCCACAGCAGGCGCATCAATTGCCCGAGTTTCAGCGGCGGCTTCGGGCGCGCCCGTGGGCGGCGTCGATGCGATTTCGGTCGCCGTATCCGAAGCGACTGTGGTTTCATCGGACCCAGTCACAAAGGACAGGCCAATGCCGGCCACCGCGACAAGCGCGGTGCTGCCCAGCAAAATGGGCATGAAGCTGCGCGTTTTCTCGGACGTCTTTTCCTTAGACACGACAGCTGCCGGCGCGGCATTGGATTTGCCGTTTTTCATATGCTGCACCCATTCGTCCGCAGATTGCATGCGGTCGCGCGGCAGAACAGAGATGGCTTTATCAAGGGCTGTGCAGAACGCTTTGGAATAGGCCTTTGTCTGCTTGCCCAGTGGCACATATGGATCAGGCGAGTTTTCCGCAAAAGACGTCAGGCGAGATTGGCTGTCGGGCGGCAGTTCATCGGTAATGATGTGATAAAAGCTGGCCGCCAATGAATAGAGATCACAGGACGGTCCCTGTTCGCTGCCAGCAAGATAGAATTCCTGCGGTGAATATCCGTCTTTAACCACACGCAATGCCGACAACATGCGGCTGGCGGTGCCTTCCGAATTGGCGCGCGCAGCGCCGAAATCGATGAGGATCGGTTCACCGTTGGTGCTTACGATAATATTGTCAGGCGAAATATCGCGGTGAAGGATGCCCTGGCGATGCACATGCCCGATCGCATCCAGTACTTTTAGCAGATACCCTTCGACCAGTTCAGGTTTCAGGCTTTCTGGATTGTCGTTCAGAATGGTCAGCAGGTCACTGCCTTCGACATAGTCCAGCGCCATATAGGCGGTGTTATTTTCTTCGAAGACCTGGTGAACGCCAACGACGTTCGGGTGCCCGGCCTTGGACAGGCTCATCGCCTCTTGGCTGAACATCCGCACGATTGACTTGAGTTCGTTCTGGTGCGCGCGCGAGCGAGGCATAACAGAGTGGTTCTGACGACGGCAGAAGCCGCCCGGGAAACACTCTTTGATCACCACGGGACGGTTCAGGCTGTCTTTTGCAAGATAGGTGATACCGAAACCACCGGCGGCCAGAAACCGTTCGATCGTATACTGGCCCAGCATCAACTCGGTGCCGGGCTTCAGTTCATCTACAAATTCATCGTCTTCAGCATCGAAGGCTTCCATCTCAGCCGTCATTTTGCCAATCCTCACACTCGTAACGCCCTGTTAATCAGGCTTAATGGCTTATGAATGGGCCAGATTTGTGATGCTGAGTTGTTTCCAGCGGGATAAAGACAAGGCGTCTTCAAGGCAGTTTTGCCGCAATCCCGCCGGAAATTCCCGTTTTGATTGCCAAATTCAACCCAGAGCTGATCAATCCTGTGCCCAAGGTGGTCAATTCCGAGAACAGCGCGTCCTTGACGGCTGGAATTGTTAACCGCCTGCTCGCACGGGGTCAGGGTGCATTCCTGCGCCCCTTGGCAATGGCGGCCGCCGCGAAGACCGGGATCAGGTGTTGGTGGTGCTGGAACATCAAAGCAAGGCCCGCGTTTTCAACGCGTTCAAATCGGATCCAAGGATAGAGGCGCGACAAGACGGGCAGCTGATCCAGATCAATCGTCGGGTCTTCCAAGCCGACGAACACCTGAATGGGCAAAGACCTGTCAGTGCAACCAGGGGGACACGATCAACACCCGGTCTTGCGCGTTTGCATCCAAGGCACGTTGCAGGCGAAACAGCAAAACGCCCCGTTCTGCATCGTCGGCCAGCGTCAGTGTGCGTTCTTCCCCATCGACGCCTTGCAAAAGCGCGGTGCGTGTCGCGCGGATGTCGGCCAGAATCCCGGCTGGCAGGTCCACGCCACCGATTGTCCGGTGTCGTGTTTGGTCATTTTCTAAGACGCATCCCCATCTCAAAGCGGATGCACGCTAACAAATTTTCACCGCTTTGCCACACGGAAAGACATGGGTATTTTTCGGCGCCCTCTGCCGTGTGGCGCAGCGTCATACCCCAAATTGGGTATGCGCAATCAGAAAATCCACAGGGGTTGACGAAAGGGATTGAACTGCCCGCCGCGCCACTGGACAACAAACGCACCTGAGCCGGACAGGAGGGGTCATGTCCAAAACCAAGTGCACAGATCTGTGGCGAGCGCTGGCATTCGCGCTCGTCACGGGACCGAACGCTGGCGTTGCAGAGAGACGCAATAACTTGTCGTGGCTGGTACGGCCAAGGCAAAGCCCGGTGTCATCGTGTTGAAATTCCATACTTTCCTGACCGAGATCGTTGGTGCCTGCCCCGCGCCTGCCCATTGAACTTCCTGGGCCTTCAGTAACCGCGAAAGACTACTCCCCGCGACACTTACTGGATGGCTTACTTGCCAGCGTCAGCATTTGTCTGACGCTGGCCTTTTTCCTGGCGTTCAGCGTCATCCACATGCCGAGCAGTCAGGCGGTCTTGCCGCCCGAGATTTTGAAGGACAGATCCTTGATCCGGTTGCCGTTTTCCTTTGAAGACAACAGCAGCTTTGCGGCTTCGCGGCCCATTTCGAACCGTGGTGTTTCGATACTGGACAGCGGGATTGGCGTCGCTTTGCCGATCTCAATTCCATTGAACCCCAAAAGGCCAAGTTCGCCGGGCACATTGATCCCGGCAGAGAGCGCATGAAACAGCCCGCCCAGCGCCAGATCGTCGTTGGCGTAAAAGATGCAGTCGATTTCCGGGGCCTGCTGCAACAAGGCCGCCGTTGATTGCGACCCAACCGTGGCCGACGATCGTTCTTCGGAAATGATTGACGCAACAAGCGGGGTGCCCAGATCGCTCAGCCGTGCCTCGAACGCCAAACGACGCGCTTTGGAACGTTCGGGCTTTTCGCTCCACGCGCCGATATAGCCGATCTTACGATAGCCTTTGTCGTGCAGATAATCTGCGGCCCCAATCGCGGCATCGCTGTGGGAAATTCCGACCGCCGAGCCTATGGGCGTGCCTTCGATATCCATGATCTGGACGACCGGGATACCGAGTTGTTCGATCATGCCGGGAATTGGGTCTTGATGATGCAACCCCGTCAGGATGATCCCCATCGGCGACCAAGACAGAAGCTCGCGGATCACCTTCAATTCGCGTTCGGTGTCGTATTCGCTAAGCCCCAGCACCGCATGAAGCCCTTGATCGTTCAGCACAGATTCAATTCCGTCGAGAACGGAGGAAAAAACCTCGTTGCTCATCGACGGCAGAACAACCGCGACCAGATTGCTGCTTTGGTTCTTTAAGGCACCCGCCACACGGTTTGGCGTATAGCTGAGCGAATTGGCGGCTTCCATCACGCGGTCACGCAGCTTTTTTGAAATATTGGGCGCGTTCCGCATCACGCGGGACACCGAGATTTCGGACACACCCGCCAGACTTGCAACATCCTTCAATGTCGAACGACCTGGCTTGCCGTCTTTGTGGTCAGAACGCGGTTTCATAAGGTTTTTCTAGTTCAACAAAATCACATTGACAACGTTAACAATTATAATTGACAGCGATACCATTAAAATGACAACGTTACCAATATCTGCTTCCAAGGGAGGATTACATGAAGATGAAGTACCTTATTTCCACGGCGGTGGCCGCCGTGATTGCGTCGTCTGCCGCTATGGCCGATGGCTTCCCCGAACGCCCCATCAACCTGATCGCCCCATTTAACGCCGGTGGCGGAACAGACCTGTTGTTGCGCGGCCTTGCCCCCCATTTCGCCGAAGCCATCGGGTCCGAGGTTTTCGTGTCGAATATGGCCGGCGGGTCCGGCACCGTAGCTGCGTCTGCCCTGCAGGGCCAGCGCCCGGATGGGTATCAACTGGCCTATATGTCGATTACTGTTTCGACCATTCAGCCACAAATCAAAGACGTGCCTTATGGTCTGGACAGTTGGACACCGATTTGTTCGGTCGCAGCATCCCCGACCCTTTTGTTCGTTGCCAATGACAGCCCGTTCCAAACGGCCGAGGATGTTGTCGAAGCGGTGAAAGCTGAACCGGGCAAATATGTCTATGGTTCGTCCGGCCCCGGTGCGATGACGCATCTGACCACCGTTGCCGCCTTTGCCGGCCTGGGCATTCTGGACGACATGAAGCATCTGCCGTTCCAAGGCTCGGGCCCCGCGATCAAGGAACTGACTGCGGGCAACATTCAGTTCTTCGGCGACACCGAAGCCCTGATGCAGCGCGGCGATTTCCGCCCGTTGATGGTGTTCAACGACACGCGTCTGGAAAACTTCCCAGACACGCCGACGGCCACCGAAGTTGGCATCGAAGCGCCACTGAACGAGCTTTATCTCTGGGGTGGTCTCTTTGCCCCCGCCGGACTGGAGCCTGACGTCACCGCGAAGCTGGAAGCGGCTTGCGAGGCGTCTGTGGCGTCGGACGGGTTCATGGAATTTGCCAATAATTCTGGCACGGTGATCAACTATCGTGGTGCCGCAGAATTCGACGCGTTTTACCGCGCACAATACCAGTCGAACTCGTCCCTGATCGAGGCGGCCGGTCTCTGATCGGCAATGATCTGTCACCCGCAAGCAGACGTTTGCGGGTGACGCTTTTTTTTGAAGGATTGAAGCATGCAACGGTTCGCCAATGAACGGGTGATCGTCCAGATGGTCCTTTTGATCGTGGCCGTGGCGCTTTATGCGTCGACCTTCCAGCAAAGCTTTTCGGCGTCCGATGTGGCCCAGTCGCCCATGTTCTTTCCGCGCATCATTCTTACGCTTTGGATCGGCTTGGCGATCATCGCCCTGATCCAGACCCTGCGGGTGCAACAGACGCAGACACCGATTGCAAGTTGGGCTCGCATCGGCGTCGTGATCGTGGCCGCTTTGATTTATACCAATGTGATTGGCGCAGAAGGGTTCTTTTTGCCTTCTGTTATCTTCGCTCTGATCTGTCTGCCCGCCTTCGGCATCCGCAATCCGTTTATGATCGTGCTGTTCGCCGTTCTGGTGCCGGGCGCGCTTGTCTTTCTGTTCAACCACACGCTTGGCATGCCTTTGCCGACGTCGCGGTTCACCTACTTGTTCTGAGGGGTCGTCATGCTGTCCGCACTTCCCGAAGCCATCGGCATCCTTCTGAGCGTCGAAGGGATTTTGGTGCTGGTTCTCGGCACTGTCCTTGGCATCATTCTGGGGGCAATGCCCGGCATCGGATCGACTGTGGCGGTGGCAATTGTTTTGCCGTTCACGCTGACAATGGGCCAAGCCCCTGCGATCCTGCTGCTTTTGGCGGTCTATGCTGGTTCAGTCTATGGCGGATCGATTTCGGCGATCTTGATCAACACACCCGGCACACCACAATCCGCGGCCACTTGCCTGGACGGCTATCCAATGGCGCAACGGGGCGAGGCCGGGATTGCCCTGGGCTGGGCAACGGTTGCGTCTGTTGTGGGTGGACTGGTTTCAGCTATTGTTCTGATCTTTGCCGCCCCCCAACTTGCCGCCTTCGCGTTGCAATTCGGCCCGATTGAGACCTTTGCGCTGATATTGCTGGGCATGACTTGTATTGTGTCGGTATCGACCGGGTCGGTGGTCAAAGGATTGATGGCGGGCATGATCGGCATCTTCTTGTCGACCGTGGGCGGCGATCCGATCCTGGGCGAGATGCGCTTTACCTTTGGCAACTGGCAGCTTTTCGCGGGCTTCAACCTGCTGGCAGTCGTCATCGGTGTCTTCGCATTGTCCGAGGTGTTCATCCGCGCCAGCGCACCAATCAGCCGGGTCTCTGATCTGGTGGCGTTTAATGGCATCGTGTTGCCAAGCTGGCAGATGTGGAAAGGACGGTTGCGCAACCTGACGAAATCGGTGGCCATTGGCAACGTTATCGGTGTGCTGCCCGGCACGGGCGCCGCCACGGCGGCATTCATTTCCTATGCCGAAGGTCGCCGCTCATCGCCGAACCGCGACGGGTTCGGCAAAGGCGAACCGGACGGCATCGTGTCATCCGAAGCAGCCAACAATGCGGTCACGGGGGGCGCACTGGTGCCGACCATGGCACTTGGCATTCCCGGCGACGCCATCACTGCCGTCATGCTGGCTACGCTGACGCTGCATGGCATCACGCCGGGGCCTAAGCTGGTCGAAGATAACCCGACCCTGATCGCGTCGATCTTTGCGGGTTTCTTCATCATCAATCTGCTGCTTTTGCCTCTGGGAATGATGTTGTCGCGCGTCGCCGCCCCGATCCTGCGGGTGCGCGAGGCGTTTATGATGACCGCCATCGTCATTTTATGTGCAGTCGGCATCTATTTCGTACGCGGCAATCCGTTTGATCTTTTGATCATGGGCGGAGCCGGTTTCGTTGGGTTTCTGCTGCGCCGTCAGGGTGTTCCGATGGCACCTTTGGTGATCGGCATGGTTCTTGGCCCGACGCTTGAGCTGACATTGCGCCAAGGGCTGATCCTGACCGACGGCAATTTTCTGGCCTTCTTCACCGACCATCCCATCGCGATGGTGTTGGCCATAGCGGCGCTTTTGGCACTAAGCCTGCCACTGTGGCGCGGGCTTCTGACACGGCGCGCAGCATGAGCGACCCGGTCAATCGGAAGCTGGCCCAAACCTGCGGGCTGGCATGATGGGGCGCGCTGCGACCATCATCGAAGGGCCGCTGGCGACAGCGCGGTTGTGCGTTCACCACCTGCACGCCCCCAATGCCGACCCAAACGCGCCGCGCGTTCTGTTTCTGGGCGGTTCGAATTTCGATCTCAGGCTGAAACGGTCGTTTCTGGACTCGCAGCTAACTTGCAGATGCAGCGTTCTGACCTTCGAGCCACGCGGGATCGGTCGGACCGAGCGTCCCGATGGGGATTGGATTATGCAGGATTACGCGCGTGACGCCCTTGCCGTTATGGATACGATAGGCTGGCAAAGGGCGGCTGTCGTGGGCGAAAGTTTCGGCGGCATGACCGCTCTGCACCTTGCCGCCCTTGCCCCAAACCGCATCACATCCATGGTCATCGCATCGGCCACAGCCGGCGGCCCGGCGCATCGTTCGTTCGATATTTCGTCCTTTCTGACCTTGTCCCGGGAAGAGGCCGCCGCGCAGGCGCTTTGCCTTCAGGACAGCCGCAATATCGCGCTGCGAGAAGACAATCCGCAGGCTTTCGCTGCCCTTCTTGCCCAACGGCTTCTATTTGAGGTCAGTTTTGCCAGCCCATCCGTCGACACTGGCGGCTATGCTCGGCTCTTGGACGCGCGGCGAGCGCATGACTGTCGCGATGTGCTTGGCCAGATCACCGCGCCCACATGTGTTCTGGCCGGACGCTATGACCGTCAGGCCCGACCTAAGGCGCAACAGGCGCTGTGCAACGCCCTGCCCGACGCCAGCTTTCATCAGTTTGACGCAGGCCACGGCGTTCTTTTTGCCGCCCCGGATGCAACCGCAACCGCACTGGATGCGATACGGTCTGCCACGACATATCGTGTGGGCACTTAAGGTAAGTGTCGCTGTACAACGCCTGTGCCCCCGACCCCTTAGAGCAAGTCCAAGGTCACGACAGGGTTTAGTTGGACCCCTTCAAAACCTGAGCGGCGTCCCGTCGCGTGCTTTCAACCCGGTAGACTTTGTCGGACGAGGTGATGAACATGGTTTGCCCGTCCGACCCGCCAAAACACAGATTCGACGTTTGTTGCGGCAACCAGATCTTGCCAATCAGCGCGCCGTCCGCCGACAGGCAATGCACGCCGTCCAAGGCTGACGTCCAGACGTAGCCCTCGTGATCAATACGCAAGCCATCCGGTACGCCCGGCGCGACCACGGCAAAAACACGAGAGTTCGAAAGAGTGACCCCATCGACATCAAAAACCCGGATGTGATGCGGCAGACTATAGTCGATACCCGGAAAACTTGCGCCTTTGATCGCACCGGAATCCGCCACATAAAGGCGGCGTTCATCGGGTGAAAACGCCAGACCATTGGGCTTGTCAAAATCGGTGGCCACGTCGTGAACTGTCCCATCAGGCGTGACGCAAAACACATAGTTTCCGCCAATTTCGCTGTCCGCAGGATAGCCTTCGACATCCGAGTTTATGCCGTAGGGCGGATCGGTGAACCAGATCGACCCGTCCGAGCGTGCGACCACATCGTTAGGGGAATTCAGCCGTTTCCCGTCAAAGCGGTCCGCAATCACGTCGACCGCTTCCGGATCCATCGGGTCTGCGCGACGGATCACACGCCGCCCGCCATGTTCGCAGGACAGAATTTGTCCGTTCAGGTCTAATGTGTTGCCATTGGCAAATTCGCTGTTTGGCAGCGCCACCTGTGCGCCCGCGCCGTCGGTCCAGCGCATCATGCGTTTGTTTGGGATATCGTTGAAGAATAGCTGGCCGCCGTGCCACACCGGCCCTTCTGTCCAGATACAGCCATCTGCAATCAGTTCGGGCGGGTGGGACGTGTCGACGAAACCGTCAAACTGTGGATCAACGGTTATGAAATGGGGGGCTGTCATGCTGTGTCGCCTTTTCGCAGGGTTTGGAACAGCAACATCACCAGAATGATCGTGCCGAAGATAATGTTGCGCCATGCGTCTTCGATCTGCATGACCGACAGGATAGAGGTCAGCAGTGTGATAAACAATGCGCCGCCAATTGTGCCAAACAACCCGCCGCGTCCGCCCAAAATTGACGTGCCACCAATCACCACGGCGGCGATTGTCGGCAACAGAAACGGATCGCCCATGCTTTGGTAGGCTTGGTTTGCATACCCCGCCAACATCACGCCCCCCAAAGCCGAACACATCCCCGCAATCGCAAAGGCTGCGAACACGACAGACGGTGTGGACACACCAGACAAGAATGTTGCTTTTTCATTGAACCCAATCGACCGCAGATACCGGCCAAACGGGGTTCGGGTCAGAAACCACGCCAGAACGATGCACAACGCAATCCAGATCAGGAAACTGACGGGCAAACCTAAAATGTCACCAGACGCCATGGTCTTCATCAACGCGCTGGCTTCGCCCTTTGGGTTGAAGCCCCCGGTGTTCAGCACGGCCAATCCCAAAAGCATAGAGTTTACGGCCAGGGTCCAAACCATGGACGGGATCCGCAAGATCGCGACGCCGATGCCATTGACGATGCCAATCAAGGCGCCAAACACCAAAGCGGCGGGCACCGCGATGGCGCTGAGAAACGGGTTGCCCGTCCCGACAAGGGCCGTCGACAAGATTGCTGCCCCTGTCAATATCCACGGCACGGACAAATCAATATGACCCAACAAGATCACGACGGTCGCGCCTGTGGCCAAGAACCCAAGGAACGCTGCAATCTGAAGTTGCTGGGTCAGATAGTCCGCGCTTAAGACCTGCGGAAAGAAAAAACTGCCCCCTATGATAAGAAGAACAACCCCAAAATAGGGCATCAGACTGTCCAGTGAGAGACCGCGCAGCATCAGGAAAACGCCTCAAGCTTGTTGCGGGCCCGCAGCACGTCGGCCCCCCCGATGGCAATTGCCGCTGCCAGGATAAGACCTTCGAACAAGGGTTGTGCAAGCGATGGAATGCCCGAGAAAAACATCAAGGCGGCGATTGTTTTTAGAATAAACGCCCCCGCCAAAGCGCCAATAAGCGAACCAACACCACCGCGCAGCAGCACACCGCCCAGCACGACGGCGGCGATTGAGTTCAGGGTAAAACTGGCCGCAATGCCAGCATCGCCCGTGGTTGTCACAAAGCTGTAGAACAGCCCCGCAAGCCCGCCGAAAAGCCCCGCAAGCGTAAAGGCGGCGAGCCGGATAAACTTGGTATTGATCCCGGATTGAAACGCCGCCTGTTCAGACGATCCAAGTGCATAGAGCCCAAGCCCAAGGCCCGTGCGACGGAACGGCAGCCAAAAGCCGATCACCGCGACACCTGCAATAACCATAGCCGTAGGGATTCCAAGCACATCCAAGGTCATGGCATCGGCCAAATCGTAATTCACCGCACCACCCGGCGTTGGCCGCAACAGCAAGGCAATACCGACAAAAATTGAGGCCGTCGCCAGTGTAGCCACAATCGGCTGGATGCGACCGTAGACCACGACCAGCCCGTTGATCAGACCGCACAGCGCACCGACGACGACGACCGCAACCATGCCGATCGCGATGCCAAAAGCAGACCCATCCAGCAAATAGGACGCAACACAATTCGACAGGGCCATCACAGCCCCCACAGACAAATCAATCCCGCGCACCACAACGGCAAAAAACTGCGCGCAGGCGGCAAGGCCCAGGATCAGGCATTGATTGGCCCAAATGGTCATCACATAGGTGGACGCGCCGCGGGGATGTGTGCCCAGATACACCGCCAAAAGCACAATCAGGACAAGCGCTGCGATCATCTCGCGCCGGTTCGATTTCAGATAATCAAGCATGGGCCGCCCTTGATTTGGCGTCGAGGTTCAGCGAGGCGGCGATGATATTTTCCGCCGTCAGGTCGCCGTCAGCAAGCGAGGCGACCACCTGACCGTCGAAAAACACATGGGTTTCATCGCAAAGCTGGATCAGTTCTTCATAGTCGGTGCTTAACAGGACAATCGCGGTGCCCTGATCGGCCAATTGGCGCAGGATCGCATAGATTTGCGTCTTGGTTTTCACATCGATGCCACGGGTTGGATCGGCAAGCAACAAACAGCGCGGCTTCAGCGCAAGCCATTTGGCCAAAACCACTTTTTGCTGGTTCCCGCCCGAAAGCGATGCAACCGGCTGGTCCAGCCCACCATGCTTTAGCGCCAGTTGTTCAAGCGATGCGGCATAAAGTGCCGGATCCGTCGCATCCAGATCCGCGCGGCCTATGGCAGCAAGCTCTAGATTTTCCTGAATACCCTGATCAAGGATCAACCCTTCGGTTTTGCGATCTTCGGGGATATAGGCCAAGGCAATGGCCTGTTGCTTGGCCTGTTTCGGGCTGCCGATCCGGGTGGGTTGGCCGGCAATAGCCGTGGTGCCTTCGGCCTGTCGCAAGAGGCCGAACAAACCCATCAGGAACATGCTTTGACCCTGCCCATCAAGCCCGCCCAAACCAACAATCTGACCACGGCGGACGCGCAAATTGATATCGCGCAAGCGCCCGTCCCAGGAATAGTTCTGCACATCCAGCACGATCTCGGCGTCGGGCTGGGCAGGCGTTTTCGCTGGGAACAATTCTTCGATCTTCTGACCGACCATCATATTGATGATTTCGGTATAGTCGTGGTCGCCCGTCATAAAGGTCTCGACCCGCTGACCATTGCGAAAAACAGATATCCGGTCTGCCAAGGCTTCAACTTCGTGGAAGCGATGCGAAATGAACAGAATGGCAGTGCCGTTGTCACGTTCTTCGCGCACCAGATCAAACACACGTTCAACAACTGATGCGCCAAGGGCGGATGTCGCTTCGTCCAAGATCAAAAGCCGGGGCCTTTTCATCATCGCTTTGGCGATTTCGACTTGCTGGCGTTGCGGCAACGTCAAATCGGCCACGCGCGCGCCCATCTTGATACTTTTACCTTCGATACGGGCCAGAACATCTTGTGCCTTGGCAAGCGCTTCGCTGCGCAACCACCCGATCCCCGCCCCCGGCGCGCCCAGCAACAGGTTCTCACGCACAGTCAGGTCGGGGACCAGTGACAGTTCCTGAAACATACAGACCAGCCCATGGGACAACGCCGCCTTTGGACTGTTCAAAAACACCGCTTTGCCATCGATGCAGATCTGACCATGGGTGGGCTGCAACACCCCTGCGATCAGCTTCATCAAAGTCGATTTTCCAGCGCCGTTTTCACCCAGAACGGCGTGCACTTCGCCTGGGTTGCAAACAAAGTCCACGCCATCAAGCGCCTTGGTTGCACCGAAATGCTTGGATATTCCCCGCATTTCGAGCAATGGATTTTTCATGTCAGACATCTGGGCAACCATAAAAAGCGGCGGCACATAACCTTATGCGCCACCGCCCAAAAGGCAATTGACCTTAGCTGTCGTCTGGGGACTGCCCCAACAACTCTTCCGGTGTGAACGGCGTGAAACATTCGGCATAACCGGTACCGGTGTTGAACGACTTCGGCAGATCAGGGAAATAGTTCACGCCAGCCTCAAGCGCGTCTGACTTGACCTGCGGGATCGGCAGGAAAACCGTCTGAGGCAATTCATTGCCTTCCAGCAAGGCAACAGCCGCTTCCAGCGCGATGGCTGACATCGCAGGCGCCTGACTGGCAGACACGCCGGGGATACCCAGTTCGCTCATCAGCATGCGAACACCGTTTTCGCCATCGACGCCCATCGGCACAATCGGATGACCCGCGTCTTGCATCGCATTGATTGATCCGGCTGAACCGTGCTGCGAAACAACCGCATCAAACTGGCCATGTGTGGCAAGGGCATCCGCGACAACCTTTTGACTGGTGCCGGTGTCCCAGTTGCCGACGACTTCGACAATCTCAAGCCCATCAACATTTTCAAGCACGCTCATCATACCCAAGCGACGGTCGCGGTCGGTTGCGTTGCCGGGAAGTCCGTTGACCATCAGAATTTTGTCCGCCTCGCCACCGAGGATGTCCATCACTGTCTGGGCCTTCAGCGCACCAAGATCCTTTTGGCTTTCGTTGATCTGCACAACCTTGTCGGTGTCCAACACGTTGTCGAATGGCACAAGCACGGTGCCGGCCCTCTCTGCGCGGCGGATGACCGGTTCAAATGCCGTCGGGTTCACAGCAATAAAGGTGATCGCATCATAGCCCGCCGCGATAAAGTTATCGATGGCAGCAATCTGTGCCGCGCTTTCGTTGCCAACCGACACAACTGTGAACTCATCAATCTTGTCGGCATTTTCTGGTCGCGCGGCCCATGCCTTGGCCGATTGGATGGCCTGAATGCGCCAGTCATTGCCCGCAAAACCGTTCACAAAAGCGATTTTGTAGGGGCCGTCCTTGGCGTCATAGGAAATTGTCGATGTGCCAGGCGCGGGCGCAAAGCACTCGGGGCGATAGGTATCTGCAAAGGCAACGCTTGATGACGCCATTGCAATTACCGAACTTAACAGCAGTTTTTTCATGATTCCTCCCAGGCGGTCTAACCGCGGCTTCTTTGATCTGACTGTGCCCGTATGTTTACGTAAACACATTGCAAGAAGCCTAGATGTTTACGTAAACATGCGTCAAGCAATGAATTGAAAGACATTTTCAAATGGCAAAGCGGCGTTCATCAGATCCCAAAACTGCGCTGCCGACAATGCATGACGTCGCGCGCGAGGCCGGTGTCAGCCAGATGACCGTTTCAAGGGTCATGCGTGGCACCGGATACATCTCGAAAGACGTACAGACCGAAGTCGTCAGCGCCGCGCGCAAGATCGGATATGTGCACAACCGCCTGGCCGGTGGCAACGCATCCTACGACAACCCAATCGTCGGCGTTGTCGTGCCAACAATGCAGAACCGCGTGTTCACCGAAGTGTTGTCGGGGATCAATGCGACCCTTGAAACAAGCGGGTTGCGCCCTGTTTTCGGCGTCTCTGAATATTCGCCGGAAGCCGAAGAAGATTTGGTTTTCGATCTGTTGACCTGGCGCCCGCAAGGCTTGATCCTGTCCGGGCTTGAACACACTGATGCGCTGCGCCGGATCATTTCGCAAACCGGGGTCAGGGTCGCCGAGACGATGGACACAGATGGTGACCCGATGTCGGTGTGTTTTGGATTTTCTCACATCCATGCGGGCGAGGAGATGGCCAAACATTTGATCGCACGCGGTTACCGATCCTTCGGGTATATCGGCAGTCACGGCGGGCTGGATCTGCGGGCGGCAAAACGCTTTGAGGCATTCGCAAGGGTCATCCGTGAAACCGGCGCACAGCTTGTTTCGGTCGAACGCGCCCACACCGCATCATCGATGGAAATTGGACGGACCCTGACCCACAAGGTCATGCAACGCGAACAGCCGCCGCGGGCGATTTACTATGCCAATGATGACCTTGCCGCAGGCGGACTGATGCATTGCCTTGCCGAAGGGATCAGCGTGCCAGAAACCGTTGCTTTGGCGGGCTTCAACGGCCTTGGGTTTATGTCAGCCTTGCCGAAACTGGTCACCACAACGGTGACACCGCGCTATGACATCGGTGTGGCTGCCGCGCGTTGGTTGATGGCCCCGCTTGCAAAAAGTGACGCGCACAAAGTTGAACTGCCCGCTGAATTGCAAATCGGCCAAACCAGTTAGGCACAATCAAAAATGTCGGCTTTCGTCGGTGCGGGCCGCACATTGCGCAAATCCAAGTCGCGCTAAACATCGCCAATCGGAAAGGGCAAGCGGCCGGGAACGCGGACTTTGTTGAATTCCCTCAGTCGCGCAAACACGTCCACGCCCAATTGCATATAGGCATCCAGCAGATCGACCATCACCCAGTTTTCGCGGATCTTTCCGTGCTCGATCCGCCAGAAATCCAGCGACTTCATCGTGATGCGCTTACCGGACGGCGCAATCCCCATCCACCCATCATGGGTGACGGTTTGGATCATATTGGGCCAACCTGTGACGGCGGCATAATCGCCGTCACCGAAGAAATGATAGGTGATTTCATCCACATATTGCCCGCGGTCCGGCATCGCGTTGATAAAAGGGATTTGGTGCCAGTTGCGAAAACCCGCGATGCCGCGCGCGGTACCGATGCCGGCCGGGCCGTACCAATTGACCCGATCGCTCCAGAAACGCGACATGTCCATAACTTCGGGCCCGCCCTGGGACGGGTGTTTTTTGATATGCTGCAACATCGTGACAATGTGGTCGCACGAAGCAGTTGCGCGCGCTTCGTCCCATGGGCCGGGAACGATACCATCGTTCGTCGCGGGACCGGGTATACAGAACTCCAGCCCCAGCGAAGGCGCCATCGGCCAGGCATGCGCTTGCATCATAACCTCGGGAATGTCCCAAAGCGTCTGGATTTCAACGACGCGCCCTGCCTGAAATCGATAAAATTCGTGAAAACGCATATGCGTCAAATGACCGGTTGGCGGAATATCAAGCCACGGCCCGATGAACGTGCCGACATAATGACCACCGCAACCAATCCAGGCGTCCCCACGGTCGGTCGCGCCCCCGACCACAATCCAATCGCGACGTTCCAAATCCGGCATGGCGGTAAAAAGCGACGAATAGCAGCTGTCGTAAAAGGCGTCCGGGCCGATAAGGTCACCAAAAGGATATGGCATGTGAACGACCGCCTCGGCCGCCAAAACCTTTCTCAAAGCCATGCGGACAGCACGTTCGTCAAAATCAACCATCGCCTGGCGCAACGTTTCAAGGATCGCCTTGTGCGTTGTGTGGGGATCGTTCATCTGACAAACCTTTGACTGCGCTGGCGGTCAGATCGCCAACGACCAGCCGCGAAAAGAAGACGACGCCCACCAGCGGATGCAGCGACATCACGCGTAACCTTGCCATATGTATTTGAGTTTTCGCAAGAAAGAGGTGGCCCAGTACATCGGAACAGAGCTAACCCAAACAGCGGACGCAATGAGGAGCAGATCAGGCGGATTTTCACACACAGAAGTACAGGAACACAGCCCGACCATTGTGGAAGCCTGTGCTGACGTCTGACAAATAAACGAAAAAATGGTGAGCCGTGATGGGTTCGAACCATCGACCTACTGATTAAAAGTCAGTTGCTCTACCAACTGAGCTAACGGCCCACTCGAGCGGGGGACGTAACCTGACCACCTGCACCCGTCAAGGCCAAATACACCCAAAAGTGTCGGGACAAACGCGTTCAAGAAATTACACTTTGATGACAAAGAGATGCCATCTTGGCAATTTACCACAAACCTTGGACAGTCAGGTCCAAATCAGTTCAGGAGCGTTGTCATGCGCCGTATCTTCTTGGTCCTTTTCGCGATTGTCACACTGACCGCTTGTGCGCCTTCGGGTGGCATTCTGGTCTCGAATGACGCGCGCGGTTTGGGCGGCAGCCTCTTTATCGAACAGGCGACTGACGGCCAGCAGTTTTTGGTCCTGGACGGGCCGATCACGCCGGAAACCTCGTTCGTTTTCCAAGCCATTGTTGAACAGGCAGATGTGCAGGGGCTGGTGATCACGCAAAGCCCGGGCGGTGATCTTTTGGCAGCCCATCAGATAGGCCGCACCATCAAGCGCGAACGGATGAACACGCTGGTGTTGGTCAATTGCATCTCGGCTTGCGTCGATATTTTTGTCGCTGGCAAAAACCGCGAAATGACCGATATGGCCGAACTCGGATTGCATTCGGCCACCAACCGCGATGTGTCCTATCAGCTTGACCGCAAATACTGGCGCGAAATGGGGTTCCCGACGATCAACGAAAAAGCATATCGCGTCCCGAATGACAGGCTGTGGATAATGGATGCCCAGCGCGCCCGGGAACTGCGGGTCGCGACACGCGTTATTTCCTGACCAAAGGGGCCAAATCCGAAAAAACACACACGCGGCCCTCCCCCCAAGGCCGCGGTTTTCTTTGCGCAACAGACCACTCGTCAAACGCAAGTCACGGGTTTATATGCACCCCCATGACGGACACGCCGCAAACACCGCTTAGCTTCATGAAAATGCATGGGGCCGGGAACGACTTTGTCGTGATCGACCGCCGGGATGGCGGGACGGTGATCACGCCTGCGCTGGCGCGTGCGATTGGCGACCGCCACCGGGGCATCGGCTTTGACCAATTGGCCACGATCGACCCCGACGACACCGCAGCGGCCAGCTTGACGTTTTTCAACGCCGATGGCTCGGTTTCGGCGGCGTGCGGCAATGCAACCCGCTGCATCGCGCGCCATCTGATGCAGGAAAGCAAAGCAACCCGCCTGACGCTCAGAACCGAACGCGGCCTGTTGCACGCTCAGGAAACCGAAACCGGCTTGGTGCGCATCAATATGGGCGCGCCCGCGCTGGACTGGGCCGACATCCCCCTGGCCGAAGACACCGACACATTGCACCTGCCGATCCCGGGCGACCCGGTTGCCACAGGCATGGGCAACCCCCATTGCACTTTCTTTGTTCCGAATGCGGACGCCATCGATCTGGCGGCGCGCGGGGCCAGCATCGAACGCCACCCGCTTTTCCCCCAGCGCACGAATGTGCAATTCGCCCATTTGATCGGCCCCGACCACCTGCGCATGCGGGTCTGGGAACGCGGCACAGGCATCACGCTGGCCTCGGGGTCATCATCTTGTGCGGTCGCGGTTGCAGCACATCGCCGGGGGCTGACAGGCAAATCCGTCACACTTGATCTTGACGGCGGGCAATTGCAGATCGACTGGCAGGATGACGGCGTTTGGATGACGGGGCCAACGGCGCATGTCTTTACCGGCACACTTACCGCCGAATGGTTGGCGTCGCACATATGAAGCCGCCCGTCTTTCACACCTTGGGCTGTCGGCTGAACGCGTATGAAACCGAAGCCATGCGCGAAATGGCCACCGCGGCCGGGCTGCGCGATACGGTGGTCGTCAACACCTGCGCTGTCACGGCCGAGGCTGTGCGCAAAAGCCAGAAAGACATCCGCCGCCTCGCCCGCGAACATCCCGGTGCCAAGATCGTCGTCACCGGTTGCGCGGCACAAACCGAACCCGACCGGTTCGCCGGAATGGACGAGGTCACGCTTGTCCTGGGCAACACCGAAAAGATGCAGCCCGACACCTGGGCGTCGGTACTGACGGACCAAACCGAGCCGGTGCGGGTCGATGACATTATGTCCGTGACCGAAACCGCCGGTCATCTGATCGATGGGTTTGGCCGCCATCGCGCCTATGTCCAAATCCAGAACGGTTGCGACCACCGCTGCACGTTTTGCATCATCCCCTATGGTCGCGGCAATTCCCGCTCGGTCCCGGCGGGCGTGATTGTCGAACAAATCAAACGGCTGGTCGGCAAAGGCTTCAACGAAGTGGTGCTGACCGGCGTTGATCTGACAAGCTGGGGCGCGGATCTTCCCGCTGCCCCCAAACTGGGTGACCTGACGCGCCGCATTCTGAAACTGGTGCCCGACCTGCCCCGCCTGCGCCTGTCGTCCATCGACAGCATCGAAGCGGACCCTGCCTTGATGGAATGCATCGCAACCGAGCCTCGGCTGATGCCGCATCTGCATCTGTCGCTTCAGGCAGGCGATGACATGATCCTGAAACGCATGAAACGCCGCCATCTGCGCGACGACGCCATACGCTTTTGCGAAGACGCCCGCAAACTGCGCCCCGACATGACCTTTGGGGCCGATATCATCGCAGGCTTTCCGACTGAAACCGAAGCCATGTTCCAGAACTCGCTCGATCTGGTGACGGACTGCGGCCTGACATGGCTGCATGTTTTTCCTTACTCGCCGCGCCCGGGAACGCCAGCGGCCCGCATGCCACAAGTGAACGGCCCCACGATCAAGGCGCGCGCCGCCGCGCTTCGGGCTTTGGGCGATGTTGCCGTGGCCCGCCACCTTGCCGCGCAACAGGACAAAACCCATCGCATCCTGACCGAACGCGCAGATCTGGGCCGGACCGAACAGTTTACCGAAGTGGTGTTTCAAACCCCGCAACCCGAAGGGCAAATCGTCGAGGCGCGGATCACCGGCACCAAAGACCTGCGGCTTGTCGCATGACCCGGCCGGTCCTTTGGACCTTCCGGCGCTGCCCCTATGCGATGCGCGCCCGCCTTGCCATTCAAAGCGCGGGCATTGTCTGCGACCTGCGCGAAATCGTCCTGCGCAACAAACCCGAACCGTTCCTCAAAGCCTCGCCCAAAGGCACGGTGCCCGTTGTTGTAGATGGCGACCGCGTTATTGAAGAAAGCCTCGACATTATGCATTGGGCACTGTCGCAGAATGACCCCGAAAACTGGTTTGGCATGCCGGACAAAGGCAACGCCCTGATTGCGCAGGCCGACGGCCCGTTCAAACGCGCGCTGGACCGCACCAAATATGCCGTCCGCTATGACAAAGTGGATATCGACGCCGAACGCGCCGTCGCCGGCAGCTTTTTGACGACACTCAACCAACAGCTTGGCGACCAAGACTGGCTCTTTGGCGGCGCGCCCAAACTGGCCGATATCGCCATTCTGCCCTTTGTGCGCCAGTTTGCGCATATTGATCTCGATTGGTTCGAACGCCAGCTCTGGACCAATGTGTCAAACTGGCTGGCCCGCTTCAAAGGCTCAGACCGGTTCCGGAACATCATGTCGAAATACGACGCCTGGACACCTGACACCCCACTTGTCCTGTTCCCAAAGGATGGCCCCCGTGCACCCTAACCCCGTCTTTCGCGGCGAAACAGATGACGCCAACCGCGCTTTTGCCAAAGCCCGGGCGTTTGGCACGCTTTGCGTGAACGGTGATCCCGCCCCTTTGCTGGCGCAGATCCCGTTTCTTTTGTCCGACGATGGCGCAACCGCTGATCTTCACCTTGTCCGCTCAAATCCAATCTGCCGCGCCGCGCCGACGGATGCGGTCGTGTCGGTCACCGGACCCGATGGCTATGTCTCGCCCGATTGGTACGGTGTGCCGGATCAGGTCCCCACCTGGAACTATGTCGCCGTTCATCTGCGGGGCAGGCTTGAACCACGTCCACCGGACACCTTGCGTGATATGCTTGACCGGCAGTCAGCGCATTTTGAAAACCAGCTGACCCCCAAACGGCCATGGACAACCGACAAGATGACGCCCGACGTGATGGACCGGATGATGCGGCAAATCCTGCCGTTCCGGCTGCACATCACAGCCATCAATGGCACATGGAAGCTGAATCAGAACAAAGACGCCCCCGTCCGTCTGGCCGCAGCCGACGCGATTGAGACCGGCCTTGGCACCCAGCTTTCGGCTTTGGCCAAGCTGATGCGCGACCTCTGACGGAACCGGCGCAACCGAAACAATACGCGAAAAAGACCACCATTGTTTCAAGCGGCTGGAAATAAACCGTTAACCAATTCCTCATAGTTTCCCCCCTGAATACCAAATGACCCATTGGTGCCACATTTAAAATTTTTCCTTGTTTTTCAAATACCTAATGATGCACCTTCCGTCTTAGGGGCGTGACAGAATGTTTGTAAGGAATTCGTGCAATGAAACGCATGTTCTTGTGTGTAATGGCCATGGCTGCTCTCGCGGCCCCGGCGCAGGCCGCCAGCCTGCTGAACGGCAGTTTTGAAGACACACCTGGCTTTAGCGGCAAACGCAATTGGCAGGTTTATAAGGAACTCGAAGGGTGGACGACCACGCGCGGCGCCGGGGTTGAAGTGCAAAGCAACGCAACCCTGCGCGGCATCGACGCCGTGGACGGCGACAAATACATCGAACTCGACAGCCACGGGCGCAACTCAAACTCGCAGATCACCCAAGCGGTGGAATTCCAAGCAGGTCAGTACGAACTTTCGTTCTACTATGCGCCCCGCACGAACCGTGGCGGATCAAACGGCATTTCCTACAGCTTTGCTGGCGATTTGCTGGGCAAAGTCGCAGGCCCCCAAAGCCTTTACAAAAAGGGCCAATGGTCCCGCGTATCCACCGTGTTTGAAGTTGAAGAAGACGGCGTTTACGACATCTCGTTCGCGGCCATTGGGCGGCAGGACAGCTATGGCGGCCTGATCGACAACATCGCGGTGTCCGAAGTGCCCGTGCCAGCTTCGGCGTTTCTGCTCCTTGGCGGGCTGGGCGCATTTGGCTGGATGCGGCGACGCAAAGCGTAGACCGCTTTACACACTGTTTGACAAAAGCCACCCGTTTGCGGTGGCTTTTGTTTTTTAAGCCCCCAAAACAGGCCTGCCCAATCCCACGCAAACGCGTGTTGGGTGCGGTCGATTGTCCGCTGGACGAACCCAAGCCCGGGCGCTAAATACCCCCTCAGACTGCCGGGGGAATGGACCGGTCTTTTGCCGCCAGGGCACAAAGCCCTGAAAAATTAGGAGAATCTTGTGTCGCATCCAGAAGATCAAGCAGGCACGCGCCGGGACTTTCTGTACTACTTCACAGGTGGTGCGGGCGTGGTTGCGGCCGCGGGCGCGGTCTGGCCCCTGGTCAACCAGATGAACCCATCGGCTGATGTACAAGCGCTCAGCTCGATCCGCGTCGACACATCGGGTGTCGAACCGGGCCAGCAGTTGACCGTCAAGTGGTTGGGCAAGCCGGTCTTTATCCGCCGCCGCACTGAAGACGAAATAACAGCCGAACGCGCGGTCGACATCTCGACCTTGCCGGACCCTCTGGCACGAAACGCAAACGGTCAGGACGGCGCAGATGCGTCAGACGAAAATCGCGCGCTTGATGAAGGCGGCGAATGGCTGGTCCAGATGGGCGTTTGTACCCACCTGGGCTGCGTGCCTCTGGCCGACGCGGGTGAATTTGGCGGTTGGTTCTGCCCCTGCCACGGCTCGCATTACGACCTTTCGGGGCGTATCCGCAAAGGCCCTGCGCCTGAAAACCTGCCCGTCCCGCCTGCGCGGTTCGACGGCGATGACCTGATCCTCGGTTAAGGGAGAACAAGAAAAATGGCTGGTATCCCGCACGACCATTACGAACCGGTAACGCAAGGCGAAAAGTGGCTGCACCGCCGCTTGCCGATTGCCGGTTTGCTCTATGACACATTGATGATCCCCACACCGAAGAACCTCAACTGGATGTGGATCTGGGGCATTGTCTTAACGTTTTGTCTTGCTTTGCAGATCGTCACCGGCATCGTTCTGGCGATGCACTACACCCCGCATGTCGATCAGGCCTTTGCCTCGGTTGAACACATCATGCGCAACGTGAACGGCGGTCAGATGATCCGCTATGTGCATATGAACGGCGCATCGCTGTTCTTTATCGCCGTCTACGCGCATATCTTCCGGGGTCTTTACTACGGGTCCTATAAAGAACCGCGCGAAGTAACATGGATCATCGGCATCCTGATCTTCGTTCTGATGATGGGCACCGCCTTTATGGGCTATGTTCTGCCCTGGGGTCAGATGTCCTTCTGGGGGGCGACCGTGATCACCGGTCTCTTCGGGGCCATCCCGTTCATCGGTGAAGGTATCCAGACCTGGCTTCTGGGCGGGCCTGCGGTGGATAACGCAACGCTGAACCGTTTTTTCAGCCTGCACTACCTGCTGCCCTTCGTGATTGCCGGTCTGGTTGTCGTGCACATCTGGGCCTTCCACACCACGGGCAATAACAACCCGACAGGCGTTGAAGTCCGCCGTGCATCGAAAGAAGAGGCTCAGCGTGATACCGTACCGTTCTGGCCGTACTACGTGATCAAGGATCTGCTCGCACTGGCGATCATCCTGGCCGTGTTCTTCGCCATCGTCGGCTTCATGCCAAACTATCTGGGCCACCCCGATAACTATATCGAAGCGAACCCACTGGCGACGCCTGCGCATATCGTGCCCGAATGGTACTTCCTGCCCTTCTACGCCATCCTGCGTGCCTTCACCGAAGAAGTCTGGATTGTGCAAATTGCGGGTTTCGTGACCGGCGGCATCATCGACGCCAAGTTCTTTGGTGTGGTTGCCATGTTCGGCGCCATCGCCGTGATGGCGCTTGCCCCATGGCTCGACACCTCATCGGTTCGTTCGGGCAAGTACCGTCCACAGTTCAAATGGTGGTTCTGGCTTCTGGTCATCGACTTCTTCGTCCTGATGTGGGTCGGCGCCATGCCGGCGGAAGAGCCGTTCAACACGATCTCGCTGATCGCGTCGGCCTATTGGTTTGCCTACTTCCTGGTGATCCTGCCGCTTCTGGGCGTCATGGAAAAACCCCTGCCGATACCGGACACGATCGAAGACGACTTCGATGCGCATTACCCGCCGAAAGGCCAGGACAAAGGTGCAGCCGCACCAACGCCAGCGGAATGAGAAGGAACACACTCATGATCCATAAGATTGCTCTTTCCGCAGCCCTCGTCATGGGCCTTGCCGCCCCCGCCCTTGCGGCGGGGAAGGCACCCAAAGTCACCGACTAT
>CALDUK010000035.1 GCA_937924905.1 uncultured Paracoccaceae bacterium
TTGAAATTAAATGGAGGCGAGTACCGGAATCGAACCGGTGTACACGGATTTGCAATCCGCTGCGTAACCACTCCGCCAACTCGCCGAAGCCGGTGTTTCCTTAGACGGGCGGTGGAAGGCATGCAAGCGCTTATCGATTGGGGCAGGACGCCCAGTTCAACAGATGTTGCGTGCGGGCGCGAACCTTCGCAAACTCAGACCCAGTCGTGAAACCGTCAAAGGACCAGCCGCTGTGGCCAAGGACAAAGTCATCATTACATGCGCGGTAACAGGCGCCATTCATACGCCCACCATGTCGCCGCATCTGCCGCTGACCCACGATCAGATCACCCAAGCCGCGATCGAGGCCGCCGAGGCCGGGGCCGCCATCCTGCATATTCATACGCGCGACCCGTCCGATTTTCGGCCCTCTGTCACGCCCGCGCATTACGCGCCGATCCTGTCGGTACTGAAGCAATCGACGAATGCGGTCGTCAATATAACGACAGGCGGTGCGCCGACGATGCAAATTGCCGAACGTGTTGCGGCCGCCGAAACCTTCAGCCCCGAGATGTGTTCGTTGAACATGGGCTCGATGAATTTTGGGTTTCATCCTTTGGCCGAGCGCTTTGACCGGTTCGACTACGATTGGGAAAAGCCCTATATCGAGGGCTCCGAGGCCAATATTTTTCGCAACACCTTCGCAGATATCAAGAACGCGTCCGAACGGCTTGCGCCGCATGACGTCAAGTTTGAACACGAATGCTATGATGTCGGTCATCTGTACAATCTGAAATTCTGCATGGACGCCGGGTTGTTCAAGCCGCCCGTGTTCTTGCAATTCGTTTTTGGCGTTCTGGGCGGCATTGGTGCGGATGTCGAAAATCTGGTGTTCATGAAAAAGACCGCCGACAAGCTCTTTGGCCAGGATTACCGCTGGTCGGTTCTGGCGGCAGGGGCGGGACAAATGCCGATGGCGGCGACAGCTGCGCAGATGGGCGGCCATGTAAGGGTTGGTCTGGAAGACAGCTTGTATATCGAACGGGGGAAACTGGCGCGCTCGAACGCGGAACAGGTGCATAAAATCCGCCATCTTGTCGAAACGCTGGGTGGCCAGATCGCAACACCGGATGAAGCGCGCGAGATGCTGAACCTCAAGGGCGGGGACCGGGTCGGGTTCTAGGCGTATCGGTCAGGATTGACCTTCGCCGGACACGCTTCAAAAAGACACGGGCCGCAGCGCTTGCCCGGGCCGGATTTCTGTGGTTGAACGCATCTGAGGGGACTGAACGAAAGAGTTTAGTGATGACCGATTTTGCTCAGCGGCGCACAACCATGGTGGACACACAAGTGCGTCCGTCCGACGTCACGAAATTCCCAATCATAGACGCCATGTTGACCGTCCCGCGCGAGATGTTCGTGCCGGCCGAAAAGCGCGATGTGGCCTATGTGGGTGAACATATCCGGCTGGACACCGACCGTGTCGTGCTGGATGCGCGCACTCTGGCCAAGATGCTGGAAGTGGCCAATATCGAAAACGACGAGCTTGTGCTCGATATCGGGGCCGGTCTTGGCTATTCCTCGGCCCTTGCCGCGCATATGGCCGATGCGGTGATTGCGCTGGAAGACAGTGCGGAAAAAGTCGCCAATGCCGAAGCTGCGCTGTCCGAAGCCGGGATTGACAATATCGCTGTGGTCGAAGGGCCGTTGGCAGACGGGGCAGAACAGCACGGGCCTTACGATGTCATCCTTATCCAGGGCGGAGTAGGGCAGGTGCCCGATGCGCTGGTTGCTCAGTTGAAAAACGGTGGGCGCATCGTTGCCATTCATAACGATGGCGCAATGGGCGTTGTGAAAATCGGGCACATGACCGATGGCCGGATTAACTGGCGCGACGCGTTCAACGGAACAGCCCCGGCTTTGCCCGGTTTCGAAAAGGTATCTGCTTTCGCACTTTGACCCGATGAGGTTCTGCATGCGTCCGATTGGAAAAATTGCTGTGGTTTTGGCGTCGGTGACACTGGCCTTGCCCGCAACTGCCGAAACCATGACCGATGCGTTGGCCAAAGCGTATCGCAACAGCGGCCTGATCGATCAGAACCGCGCGGTTTTGCGCGCCGCCGACGAAGATGTGGCAGGCGCGGTTGCCGCATTGCGCCCGGTGATCAGCTATGCGGCGGGCGCCAATTACGCGTCATCCTTACCGGGCGATAATCTGTCATCGTCGGTCTCGCTGAACGCCGGGGTGCTTTTATACGACTTCGGGCGTTCGCAACTGGGGATCGATGCGGCGAAAGAAGCCGTTCTGGCAACGCGGTCAGCCTTGGTTGATATCGAGAACTCTGTCCTGTTGAACGCGGCGCTTGCCTATCTCAGCGTGCGCCGTGCCGAAGCTTTTGTCGAATTGCGCGAAAACAACGTGCGGCTTTTGATGCAACAACTGCGCGCCACGCGCGACCGCTTTGATGTGGGCGAGGTGACGCGCACCGATGTGTCACTGGCCGAAGCCCGGTTGGCCGCTGCGCGTTCGGGTCTGGCAGCCGAACAAGGCGGTCTGGCGCGTGCGCAGGAACAATACAAAGTCGCCGTCGGCACATTCCCCAGCGGGCTTGCCGCTGCCCCGCGCGCACCCAAAGTGCCAGCCACCGAAAAAGCGGCCCGCGACATCGCGCGGAAAACAAACCCGCAATTGAAACAGGTCCAGCATCAGGTTGCGGCTGCCGAGCTAAGCGTCGAACAAGCCGCGCGCGGGGTGTATCCCACACTGAACGGCACTGGCCGGGTTTCGATTGATGACCAGGGCAACGACAATGCCAGCATCGGCGTCGAGTTGTCAGGCCTGATCTATCAGGGCGGGGCGGTCGCATCTGGTCTGCGCCGGGCGCAGGCCGGGCGCGATCAGGTGCGCGCGCAATTGCACACCACGGGCCTTTTGGTCGATCAACAGGTTGGCAATGCCTATGCCAATCTTGCCGTCGCCGTGGCCAGCATTGACGCATCAAACCGCCAGGTCCGCGCGGCCAGTCTGGCGCTGGAAGGGGTGCGCGAAGAATTTCAGCTGGGCGCACGCACAACGCTTGACGTGCTGGACCAGGAACAAGAACTTCTGGATGCGCAAACAAACCTTGTGTCAGCAACGGTCGACCGGATGGCGGCAATCTACAGCGTGCTTGATGCAATGGGCACACTTACGGCGGAAAATCTGCAACTGAATGTTCCGATTTATGATCCGGCCGCGTATTACCGCGCCGTAAAGGACGCCCCCACCGTCAACGTCAGCCCGCAGGGCAAGCGTCTGGATCGTGTGTTGCGTTCCATTGGCAAAGAGTAAGCCAAGCACGATCAAAGACTTGTAAGCAGTGGCTTGCACCATTACGGTGCCAATGGCTTTAGAAACACCGAGGAAACATGGTAGATTCCGCTCCGGATCCAAAGGTCGAAGACGTATTGTCCTCGGTGCGCAGGCTTGTCTCGCAAGAGATTCCGCGCCGTCCGGCGTCGCGCACGCCACCATCTGGCGACGCGCTTGTTCTGACCTCGGACAACCGCATCGAAACCAAACCAACGCATACACCCGCCCCCGAACCCATGCGCCGTGACAGGTCTCTGGAACAACGCATTGCTGAATTGGAAGCGGCGGTGGATGACAAAGGCACCCAGGATTTCGAACCCGACGGCAGCGAAGATCAGGCCCAGCATCGCCCGGACCGCATCGTTTATACGCGCACCCTGCCCACCGATGACACAGTGTCCATCGCTCCGGGGTCACGGCGTCTCAGTGAAATTGCCTTGATCGAAACCGGGCCGGCCAATGATGAATTTCAGGGCGACGGACCACCGCTGGAATTTCGCCGCGACACCGGCGGGGCCGACGCGCCGATGGCCGAAGACGTACCGACCTTGCCGCCCGCAAAAGCCGAAGTCCGGCCGTTTTCCAACCCTGATGAAGAAGTCGAACGCATCGATGCGCGCATCGGACAAGATGAAAACGGCCGCACAGTGGTCAGCGTCCCGCCGCCGTTTGTGCAGCGCGCCCGCCCGCCCGCCGAAGACGAATTTGAACAGGCGCTGAACGAAGCGGTCCGGTCGTCTCTGGCCGAAGACACGCCCGAAGACGACACATCGCCCGACGATGTCTGGGTTCTGACCCCTGCCGATATGGCCCCAAAGCCGACCGAAGGGTTCGACACAGAAACAGAAAAGACGGAAACGTCCGAGGCTTTGGTGGATACCCCGGCCAACGACATCGAAACGGTCGAAGCCGACGAACTGCTGGCTGCTGTACCGTCTGAACCGGAGCGGCCTGAAACTCTGGAACAGTCCGCACCTGAAACAACGCAGGCCGCATCAACACCCGCAGAAAGCGCAACCGACGTCGCAGCGGGGGCTTTGGCCGCACTCAGCGATGAAGACGCGATGCGGCTTTTGGTTGGCCGGTTGATCCGCGACGAATTGCGCGGTGATCTGGGCGAACGTATGACGCGGAACGTGCGCAAACTGGTCCGCCGCGAAGTGAACCGCGCGTTCACTGAACGCGATCTCGGCTGATCCAGCGACTGCGCGGTAGATGAACACGCCCGCGCATCTTATTGTTGGCACTGCGTTTTTCTCGTCACCGAACCGTACCGGCACCTATATGGCTGCGCTCATTGGGGCGATGGCACCGGATGTGTCGCTTTATGTAATGGTCGCGGTTTCCATCTGGATCATGGGCATCCCCGCCCAAACCGTCTTTCGCGAATACTACTATTCAGACGCATGGCAATCGGTGTTCGCTGTCGACAACAGTTTCATTCTCTGGGGCCTTTTGCTGGGCATCGCCCTTTGGCAAACCTGGCCACGGGTGGTGGCTTTTGCGGCGGCGGGGCTTGCGCATCTGGCGCTGGATTTCCCGCTTCACACCCACGATGCGCGACAGCATTTCTGGCCGGTGACCGATTGGGTTTTTGAAAGCCCGGTCAGCTATTGGGACAGCCGTGCCCATGCCGGTTTTGTCGGTCCGATCGAGTGCGCGCTGGCGCTTGGCTGCGCGATTTGGCTGTTCCGCAAGTTTCGCCATCTTGGCATTCGGATTACCACAGTGGGTTTGCTGGCGATGGAAACGCTTAGCACTGGCATCTGGCGGTTCGTTTTTTAGGCCGGACCAGCCCCCAGACCAATTCGCCCGAAACCTGTATCATGTTTTCGCGGCCTATCGTCGTCGGCGCACACGCGCAAAGTGATACAAGATGTTTCGGGCAAATGGCGCAGCGCTTTACGACATCAAAAAGCGCCGCTTACGCCCTCCGTCACCTTTGCGAAGAACCCTAAGGACGGCGTCCAATTCGCCCCCGGTCAGCGGTTTGTCGAATTTGACGCCGATATCCCCGTTCTGCTGCCAGACCAGTTCAGCCTGATAGGGCACGCTACGGATCAAAATCTTGACATCGACATGGCGCGCATAGGCCCCGCGCGGCATACGCAGGCGTGCCCCATTATGGGTCACATCGATGATCTTTGCCGGAATGACCCCTTCGTCGGTCGAGATCTCGGCCCCAAAGTCTGCCAGTTTTCTGCGTGCGCGATACTTCATCGCGCCTATTCAAGGCGCAAATCCTTACGAATTGATAAAAGCCCGGGCGAACCGGGTCAGATGTCTTCAATCCGCAAAGCCACCGGGGCCGAGGCCACAACGCCGGTTTGCCGCATCGCCGACAGCGCTGTGTCCAACGCATCGCGCGCGGCCTTATGGGTGACAATCAGTACAGGCGCGGTTTCGGCGCTATGGCCATATTGGCGCATCCGGTCAATCGACACACCGCTGTCGCCCAGAACAGCCGCGATCCGCGCCAAAGCGCCCGGTTTGTCGAACAATTCCATCCGCAGGTAATAGGCCGATGGGGTTTCCACCGCGTTTTCCTTGGGCGTTTCCAGCGCTTTGGCCGCGACACCAAAGACCGGCAAGCGAATGCCGCGCGCCAGATCACAGACATCCGCGATCACAGCGCTGGCTGTTGGCCCTTCGCCCGCACCAGCGCCGCGCAGCACAATCTGGCCCACCGCATCGCCTTCCAGCACGACCATATTGGTTGGCCCTTCCAGCTGACCAAGGGGCGAGCTTTCGGGCACAAGACACGGCGTCATCCGCGCCTCCAGCCCGTTGCCGCTTTTCTGCGCCACCCCCAAAAGCTTGATCCGATATCCCATATCGGCGGCCTGCTCGATATCTTCGATGGTAATCTGTTCGATCCCTTCGATGGTCAAAGCGCCGTAATCGACCTTGGTGCCAAAGGCGATAGCCGCCAGAAGCGCCAGCTTGTGACCGGCATCAATCCCGCCCACATCCAGCGTCGGGTCCGCTTCCAGATACCCCAGTTCTTCGCATTCCTTGAACACCGTCGTATAGTCCAAGCCCGCCGATTGCATCCGCGTCAGGATATAATTGCAGGTGCCGTTCATAACACCCATCACGCGCGTGATCTCATTGCCGGCAAGGCCCTCGGTCAACGCCTTAATCACGGGGATACCGCCAGCAACCGCCGCCTCATAGCGAAGCGTTACGCCTTTGGCTTCGGCCGCTTCGGCCAGCGCCTGACCATGCATGGCCAAAAGCGCCTTGTTTGCGGTTACCACATCCTTGCCTGCTGAAACCGCGGCTTCGACAGCGTCTTTCGCGGGGCCGTCTTCGCCCCCGATCAGTTCGACGAAAACATCGACATCCTCCCGCATCGCCAAAGCAACCGGATCGTCTTCCCAGGCATAGCCGTCCAACTGCACGCCGCGGTCCTTGTTGCGGCTTCGCGCGGAAACGGCCGTGATCTCAATGGCTTGTCCTGCACGCGCGGCCAGCATCTGGGCGTGGCGCTGCACGATACGGACCGTGCCGACACCGACGGTGCCAAGACCGGCGATACCAAGACGAAGGGGGGTGGGCATGAACGTCGCCTCCAAAATGTGGTGGGGTCTGTTAGCCTGTCCCATCTCTGGGTGCAAATCGTTGCGGGCCTCAGCGTGCCAGCCGGGCGCGCAGCGCGTCCAGATCGGAACTGTCACTGCGCAGGATGGCCGCGCGCGCGCGCAGCGCCGCTGCCCGGCGCGACAAAGCGGTGGCGTCTCTGTCGTCGGCTTCGGTCACCAGACCTGTCGCCAAAACCTGATCCAGCGGCAGCAATGCGGGCCAGCCTTTGGCTGCGCCGTTTGTCTCGGGGCCACGTATATCGGGCCAGGGGCCGCACCCGGTCAGACAAATGAAAGTAACAAAGGCAAGTCTGCGCATGGGCGAACATTACGGGCGGGGGCAAGGATAATCCAGCAGCCCTTGCGTCGCGCGCAGGTTTCGACCAAACCGATGCGCGGAACCAAGCCGAGGCCCGGGCCATGACAGACGATCCTGACACAATCCTGCTTGCCGTCACCCCGTCGGCGTCGCGCCGCGCGCTTGGGGCAGGCAGCCTTGCCGCGCTTGGGGTCATTCTGGTGTCGGTCGGGTTCGAAGCGCAGGCGTTGTGGAGCCTGGTTTTTCTGGTTTGCGCCATTCTTGCCTTTGTCGGAGCGTGGTCGCTTTGGAAATCAACCGCTGACAGCATCGAATTGACCGAAACGCATTTGCGCACCTCGTCGGGCCGCATCCTGACGCCTGTGGCCAATGTCGCCGGGGTTGATCGCGGGGTATTCGCTTTCAAGCCGTCAAACGGGTTTCTGGTTAAGCTGAAAGACCCCATTGGCAAAGGCTGGTCGCCCGGACTTTGGTGGCGGCGTGGACGCTATCTGGGGGTGGGTGGCGTGTTGCCCGGTGGGCAAACCCGTGCGATGGCCGAGATTTTGACGGCCTTGCACGAAGGCACATGGGACGAGTTGAAAAAGCTCCGCTAATCCATTGTACCCAAAGAAAAAGCCCGGCGCTTGGCCGGGCTTCCTGTCAGCTTAGAAACCGGACGAGACCAAGGCGCCATCGTCGCTGGAGCCCACAGGCTGCGGCGGCACATAACCCGGCGGCACGCATCCCGTTGTGTCTTCCCAGCAAAGCTGAGGGGCAAAGCGTGGACGCGCCAGTGCGACTTCGCGGAAGCGGTACGTTGCGGGGCCGATTTTGAACACCGGCGTCCATTCCTGAACGCCTTCGATCACGATCAACTGTTCGCCAACCGCAAGGTTCGGCAGGCGCGGCTGCAAGCCGTCGATGCTTTCGTGCCGGTTGATGCCCACACCTTCGGACCAGACAATCGCGGTTTCTTCCTGATCGGTGTCTGGGTCGATGATCTGCATGACCACGGTGGCGCGAACGGCGTGGTTGCCTTCGGTGCCGGTCATCTTGTCAAACAGCTCGTGCATGGCAGTCAGATAGTTGCCATTCACCGGCGCTTCCTCGCGCGACAGCATATCGGCCAGGGTATAGGTGGCCTTCTGGCTTTGGTTCTGTGTCCGAAACGCGTCAAAGAAGACGAAGGTCGCGCAAATGGCCCAGACAAGGATCGGAATAGCAAACACAGCTTCGACCGACAGGCTTCCTGTCTCGCGTCGAACAAACGACTTCAACAGCTGATGTGGCATGGCTTTGGTCCTTACGTAAAACTTGGTGACGAAATCAGTCATCATCATCATCATCATCATCATCGTCATCGTCATCGTCATCGTCATCGTCGTCTTCATCATCATCGTCTTCGACGCCCTGGTTCTGGGTCTCATTGCTGGGATCCAAAGGCGCGCATCCACCGTCTTCGCACTGTGGTTCATCGGTGCCGACTGCACCTGCGGGAAGATAGGGGTCAAAATCACGCGTGCCGGGTTCTGCGACAAAGGCCGTTGTTGCGATCATGGCGTAGTTTTCGCCAATCTGTTCGGTCCGCTTCATTCCCGAACCGATGCCGGTTGTCGGGAACAGCGGCGAGGCGACGGCGCACACGCGCACCAGCACCATCTTGTTGATCGTGCCAACGTCATAGGTCGAAAACGCTGTCTGATCCACGTCTGCGCGACGCCGATCAATGCAGACCGAACTGTCGTCCAGTGCTGCAACGGCGCCAGGCACCATATCGACCGATACCATTTCAACCTGAATAGAATTTTCGCAATCGGGCAGGATGGTCGCATTCTGGCAAACGTCTTCTTTGAACGCGGCCAATTGCGGGATCTTGCCGTTGCCCAGTCGCACATTGCGGACCGAGATATCGACGGCGCGTTCCAGCATCACGCTGCGCACCATGTAATAGCCAGATTCAAAACCCATCAAGAAAAGCGACATGAAAAGCGGGAAAAGAAAGACGAATTCGATCGTCGCGCTCCCGTCTTGTCGGCGCCCGAACCGGGCGAATTTTTTAACCAAACCAAACATTTAACAGGTCCTTACTTGCGTGGGGATTTACTGGGTCAAGCGAAGTTTCGAAATTTCCGAAGCGATCAGCTGATAGATCTGGTTGACTTGGCTGCCGTTGGCTTCGAAATATTTGCCGGTGTACTGTCCAGTGACAGGGTCAATCGCACAGTTCTGAAGAGCGGTCCGTCCGTTTTCAGGGGCTTCGAACGCGATCGTAAACACGGTGATCCGGTCGTTTTCCTTTGCCTGGTTGCACACCGACACAAGATTGGCGTCTGCGGTGTCAAAGCCGCCGATGTCTTCAAACGCATCGTTGTGTCTGTTGAAGGCAGGTTGGTCGCCCGAGCCTTCGAAGAAATATGTGGCGGCATCAGAAACGGTGAACCGGTTGTACAGACGGTGATAAGTCCACTGTTCGGCATCTGCCGGCAGATCGCTTTCTGCCATGTCTTGATCTTCATTGTTCGAAAACGGGTTGCCCAGATTGAACGAGAACGGGTTGGTCGTGTTGCTCGGGTTGCCCGGCAGGTAATACCGACGGCTGGCAGGGCCAACACCGCGTTCCACGATGAAACCCGCCCAGTAATCATCCGCTGCATCCGCGCGCTCTTGCGAATACCACACGGGCGACGGGCCGCTCTGGAATTCGGGCTTCAGCTCCAAGTGCTGCGTGTTTGCGCCATCGGTCATCAGGATGATGTATTTTTCAACATCCGCCGTGCCAAAGTCGACCGGGTGACCAGACGCGTTTTCAGGCACAAGGTTCAGGCTTGGGGTGGCGCGGGTATCTGCCAGCATCCCATCAATCACCGGGCGGAAACCTGGTTCAAGAATGCCAACGGCCCAGTTCATCCCATAGTCGATCGAAGTCGCCCCCCAGCCTTCCAGGCTGTCGATGTGCTGGTGCAAAATCGTTTCGTCCGACTGGTACAACAGGACCGGCGAATAATGTGCAGCACACCAGGCGCGATTTGCAGGCGGCTGTTCGAATTGAACATGCGGCTCGAAATTATAGGGCCAGAAGACCGAACTTGGTTCAAGCTCGGGGCCGTCTGTCAGGCGCGGCGTGTTGAAATCGGCGTCAAAGAAGCGTGCGCAACGTGTTTCGTCGTTCATCGACATATACTGCCGGATTGCACCGTCCTGGGTCGGCTCGGGGTCAACAATGGCAAGCGTGTCGCGAATGTTGAGCCGGTTCATCAGATCGGGGCTCATGTAAACCTGGTGGTTATAAGGCACGATCGAAAACAGAACCCGTTCGGACCCGTTGTTGCGGATCATCGTGCTGACAAAGTCTTTTGCCGCTGTACGCACGTTTTCCAGTTTCGAGCCTTCGGTCATAGAACCCGAGATGTCGAGCACCAGAACGATTTCCAGCAGTTGCTGACCTTCGGCAGCGGCACCGCCCACGGCACCCGGCAATTCGTCAACGCCGAGAAGGTTCATAAACGCAGTGTTCATGGAAAAATCCACGCGCGCCCGGACCGACCGCAATGTGGGCTGCGTTCCACCTTCGGGGGTTTCAATTTCAGGAACCACTGTCACGATGTTCGGGTCATAGCCCGCTTTGGCAAAGTAGTCCTGCACCAGGGCTTCGACTTCTTCGCGTGTCGATGTGTTCTGCGAAAGGCTTGCCGCGGCGATCACGGCTGTGTCCAGCGTATTCTGCGCGCCGACCCGGTCGTTTTCATAGCGCATCAGGTCAACAGCCATCCCCGAGATTGCAATGATCATCAAAAAGACAAACAGGCTGAAGATCACAAGCGACCCGTCTTCACGTGTGGTGAAGTCACAAAAGCGACGATTTCGCGATGCGTTGAGACCCTTGAAGTTCGCGACCAGCTTACGCATGGTAACACCTTACCTTTCACACAACTTGCCCATCCTATGGGGCAGGATGAACACAAACATTTCTAGAAATTTTATACGCTTGGATTGAGGCCAAAATGCGGCACGATTTCCGTCATTTCATGCGTTTACAAGGGGCTGCGCGACGCAATCTTTTGAAAATGAATGGATTGATCCTGCACGCCGAACAATCAAACCCGAAAACCGAAAATTCTCGCCTGTTAGGCCAAAGTTAATCACACTGTGCCGATACAACGACCGACCGAACCCCGGAAGGAGTGTGCCAGATGGACGGAAATCTAGCCAAAGAACTTAGCTTTCGCGAAAGCGTCAACCTGATGTTTGACCGGGCGGTGGCTTTGATGGAACTGCCGCCGGGACTGGAAGACAAGATACGGGTCTGCAATTCCACCTATACGGTGCGCTTTGGCGTCAAACTGCGCGGTGAAATCAAGACCTTCACAGGTTATCGTTCGGTCCATTCGGAACATAAAGAACCGGTCAAGGGCGGCATCCGCTATGCGCTTGGCGTCAACCAGGACGAAGTCGAGGCGCTGGCGGCCTTGATGACGTTCAAATGCTCGCTGGTCGAAGCGCCGTTTGGTGGGTCGAAAGGCGGGCTTTGCATTGATCCGCGCGCTTATGACGAAGACGAACTGGAACGGATCACACGGCGCTTTGCCTATGAACTGGTGAAACGCGATCTGATCGATCCGGCCCAAAACGTCCCCGCGCCTGACATGGGAACGGGCGAACGAGAAATGGCCTGGATTGCCGATCAATACGCGCGGATGAACACAACAGATATCAACGCGCCCGCCTGCGTGACCGGCAAACCACCCCATGCCGGCGGTATTCGTGGCCGCGTCGAAGCCACAGGGCGCGGCGTGCAATATGCGTTACAGGAATTTTTCCGTCACCCCGACGCAATCGCCATGTCCGGGTTGAACGGCACGCTTGATGGCAAAAAGGTTGTGGTGCAGGGGCTTGGCAATGTGGGCTATCACGCCGCCAAATTCCTCAGCGGCGAAGATGGTTGCAAAATCACCGCCATCATCGAACGCGATGGCGCTTTGGTGGACGAGGCCGGGTTGGATGTCGAAGCGGTTTTTCAATGGATCAAAGCGAACGGCGGCGTCAAAGGCTATGACGCAACCTATGTCGCCAATGGCGCAAGCGCTCTGGAACACGATTGCGACATTCTTATTCCCGCCGCGCTGGAAGGCGTGATCAACCTGTCAAACGCCGACCGGATCAAAGCGCCATTGATCATCGAAGCGGCCAACGGGCCGATCACAGCGGGTGCAGACGCGCTTTTGCAGCAACGGGGCAAGGTGATCATCCCCGATCTATACGCCAACGCGGGCGGCGTGACGGTCTCGTATTTCGAGTGGGTCAAGAACCTGTCCCATATCCGTTTTGGCCGGATGCAACGCCGTCAGGAAGAAAGCCGACACCAATTGATCGTGAACGAGCTTGAGCGTTTGTCACAAGACAGCGGCATCGGCTGGACACTGTCACCTGATTTCAAGGAAAGCTATCTGCGCGGCGCGGGCGAATTGGAACTGGTACGCTCGGGCCTTGATGACACGATGCGCAGCGCCTATCAGGCGATGCACAATGTCTGGCGGTCGCGCGACGATGTCACCGATCTGCGAACGGCGGCCTATATCGTCGCGATTGAACGGGTGGCCGAAGCCTATAAAGCCAAAGGTCTGTAACGGACCGCTGACGCGCGCATTGCGGCGGGTTTTCGCGCCTTTGGCAGCAATGAAAATCAGGGCGAATTTGTCAAACGCGCACTCTCGACTTTGCCGTGTCCTTCTAGGACACTGTGGGTATGAGTCTGCCACCCGGTTTTCTTGACGAATTGAAGTCCCGCGCCTCGCTCAGTCAGGTCGTGGGCCGCAAGGTATCCTGGGACCAGCGCAAGTCAAATACCTCAAAAGGCGACATGTGGGCGTCTTGCCCGTTTCATCAGGAAAAATCCGCAAGCTTTCACGTCGATGACCGCAAAGGGTTCTATTACTGCTTTGGCTGTCACGCCAAAGGCGACCTGTTCAGCTTTGTGCGCGAAACTGAAAACGTGGGCTTTATGGAAGCGGTCGAAATCCTGGCCCGCGAAGCCGGTATGCAGATGCCCGCCCGTGATCCGAAAGCGCAGGAAAAAGCCGACCGTCGTACGCTGTTGGTCGATGTCATGGAACAAGCCGTCAGCTTCTTTCGGTTGCAGCTTAAAACTGGCCCAGCCACGGAAGCGCGGGACTATCTGGTGCGCCGCGGCCTGTCCGACGACGCCCTGACGCGCTGGGAAATCGGGTTCGCGCCAAACGGCTGGCAGGGCCTTTGGGATCACCTGAAATCCAAAGGCATCGAAGATGATCTGATCCTTGCCGCCGGTCTGGCCAAAACCTCGACCCAGGGCAAAAAGCCCTATGACACGTTCCGCAATCGCATCATGTTCCCGATCCGCGATGCCCGTGGCCGCGCTATTGCGTTCGGCGGCCGCGCGATGGACCCCAATGACAACGCGAAATACCTGAACTCGCCCGAGACCGAATTGTTCGACAAAGGTCGCAGCCTGTACAATCAGGGGTCGGCCCGCGAAGCGTCGGGCAATCAGCCGCTGATCGTGGCCGAAGGCTATATGGATGTCATCGCACTGGGCGAGGCGGGGTTCAAAGCCACCGTGGCCCCGTTGGGCACGGCGGTCACCGAAGATCAGCTTCACCTGTTATGGCGCATGCATGACGAACCGATCATTGCGCTGGATGGTGACAAGGCCGGGTTGCGCGCCGCGATGCGCGTGATCGATCTGGCCTTGCCCCTGTTGCAGGCCGGCAAAGCACTGCGGTTCTGTCTTATGCCCGAAGGCATGGATCCCGATGACCTGATCCGCGATCAAGGGGCAGGGGCGATGCAAACCCGCCTGAACGAAAGCCTGCCATTGGTGCAGTTGCTGTGGCGGCGCGAAACCGAAGGCAAGAATTTCGACAGCCCGGAACGCAAAGCCACGCTGGACCGCAGCCTGCGCGAAGCGATCCGCAAAATTCAGGACCCGTCGCTCAGGCGACATTACGGCGATGAAATCAACCGCTTGCGCCGCACGCTGTTTGACGGCGCCCGGCAGGCCAACCGCAGGTTTCGTCCGCGCGGCGCGCGGTTTCAGCCGCCCAGCCAGCCGATGGTGGAAACCAAATCAAGCGCACTTGCCGCCGCCAATGCCGCGTTTGACGAGCAATTGAAAGAGGCGGTGATCCTGGCCACACTGGTCACCCACGCCAAGCTTGTGCCGGAATTTCTGTCCGAACTTGAATGGCTTGAAACCTTGGTGCCCGAGCATGATGCGGTGCGCCGGGCGCTGGTTTCGACCGAAGGCGCGCCTTTGTCAGAAATTGAAGGCATTTGCGGCAAGCCCGCCCTTGAAAAACTGTTCCAACCACGCCACGTCCGTATCTCGCCCGGCGTGCAGACCGATGCGCCAACCGATGTCGCACAAATGACGGTGGTCGAGGAATTGGCAAAGCTGGCCGCAAGGCGCGGCGCGCGGGCCGAGATTGAAGACGCGATGCGCGACATCGAAGGTCTGGTGGACGAAGGGCTGACATGGCGGCTGCGGCAGGCTTCGGAAGGATTAAGCGACGCGGGCAAGCAGGGTCGTGAAGACAAGGCAGAATACGATTTGGGGCCGAACGGTGCGCGGCTTCGCAGGGATGAAAAGACGGATTTCGACGCGCTGATCGACCGGATCGACTACTCAAAGGGCGGCCGGCGCGGATAGTCGCCAAAAACGCGCTATCATTAGGAAATCCTTAGGGCGCGGGTTGCGATTCTGCGATTCGCATACGATGATTCGCGAAGGGGCGAATCACCAACGTTGGCGGGAGTGGCGCATGGCTGCCAAGGACACGACGGACGAGCAGAGAAAAGACGGCGATGACAGCGATGTGCTGGACATGAGCCAGACGGCGGTCAAGAAGATGATCGCCGAAGCCCGGTCCAAAGGGTACATAACCTATGACCAGCTGAACCGTGTCCTTCCGCCAGATCAGGCGGCCTCGGAACAGATCGAAGACGTGATGTCGATGCTGTCCGAAATGGGCATCAACATTATCGAAGACGAAGAAGCCGAAGACGACGGCGAAGACGGAAAGTCGACAGAAGTGGTCGAAGCGTCGTCCAGCCGTGAGGTCGCTGTTTCTGCGTCGGAAACCGAAAAGCTTGACCGCACCGATGACCCCGTCCGCATGTATCTGCGCGAAATGGGGTCGGTCGAATTGCTATCGCGCGAAGGCGAAATCGCCATCGCCAAACGCATCGAAGCAGGCCGCAACACTATGATCGCCGGGCTTTGCGAAAGCCCGCTGACGTTTCAGGCGATTACGATCTGGCGCGAAGAACTGCTGAACGAAGATATTCTGCTGCGCGACGTGATCGATCTGGAAACCACCTTTGGCCGGTCGATGGGCGAAGACGGTGAAGACGGGGACGAAACCACACCGGTCGTCGCCGCCGCCAGCCCCGAAACCACCAAGCCAAAAGAAGAAGAACAAGAGCTCGACGCAGACGGCAACCCGATCCAGAAAGACGATGACGACGACGATGAAGACGATGCGGCCAACATGTCGTTGGCGGCGATGGAAGCGGCCCTGAAGCCGCGCGTTTTGGAAATTCTCGACCGGATCGCCCAGGATTATTCCAAACTGGCTGACATGCAAGACAGCCGGATGTCTGCCACGTTGAACGAAGACGGCACGTTTTCGGACAAGGAAGAAAAGAAATACCAGAAACTTCGCCAGGAAATCGTTGATCTGGTGAACGAGCTTCACCTGCACAACAACCGGATCGAAGCGCTGATCGACCAGCTATATGGCATCAACCGCCGGATTATGTCGATTGACTCGAATATGGTGAAGCTGGCCGACCAGGCCCGCATCAACCGGCGTGAGTTCATCGAAAACTACCGCGGCGCAGAACTGGACCCCACCTGGCTGGACCGGATGAGCGAAAAGTCCGGGCGCGGCTGGCAAACCCTGATGGAACGATCGACCACCAAGATCGAAGAGCTGCGCGGCGACATGGCGCAGGTCGGTCAATATGTCGGCGTCGACATCCCCGAATTCCGCCGCATCGTGCAACAGGTGCAAAAAGGCGAAAAAGAAGCCCGCCAGGCCAAGAAGGAAATGGTCGAAGCCAACCTGCGTCTGGTGATCTCGATTGCCAAGAAGTACACGAACCGCGGCCTGCAATTCCTTGATCTTATTCAAGAAGGTAACATTGGCCTGATGAAGGCAGTGGACAAGTTCGAATACCGTCGGGGCTACAAGTTCAGCACCTATGCCACATGGTGGATCCGTCAGGCGATTACCCGGTCAATTGCCGATCAGGCCCGCACGATCCGTATCCCGGTTCATATGATCGAGACGATCAACAAGCTGGTCCGCACAGGTCGCCAGATGCTGCACGAAATTGGCCGCGAACCCACACCCGAAGAACTGGCAGCCAAGCTGCAAATGCCGCTGGAAAAGGTCCGCAAGGTGATGAAAATCGCCAAAGAACCGATTTCGCTGGAAACGCCGATCGGCGACGAAGAAGACAGCCAGCTGGGCGATTTCATCGAAGACAAGAACGCCGTTCTGCCGTTGGATTCCGCCATTCAGGAAAACCTGAAAGAGACAACAACGCGGGTTCTGGCCTCGCTGACGCCGCGCGAAGAACGCGTGCTGCGGATGCGGTTTGGCATCGGCATGAACACCGACCACACTTTGGAAGAGGTGGGCCAACAGTTCAGCGTCACGCGCGAACGTATTCGCCAGATCGAAGCGAAAGCGCTGAGGAAGCTGAAGCATCCAAGCCGGTCGCGGAAGCTGCGGAGTTTCCTGGATCAGTGATCTGCAGATACCTTTGCGAGAACTTCAACGCTTGGCGTCAGAATCCCGCTTGGGAACAATGTGACCTGCGATGCTTCGAAAAGGATTTTGTGCATCTCTTCAAGGTCTTCCATCATAAAGGTCCGGCCTTCGTCTGATTGAATGCGAGGGCGGTGCTGTTGGAAGAACCCGTGATCTATCTTGTTTCAAACGCCAAGAGCTTCGCTCCAAAAGGCTCGTTCGGTTTTATCAATTCCATTCCCCATATGTATAAATGTACTCCCCGGGCGGCGCACGACCGGGCTGGTCGCCCTCTGCCGAAATGCTAACCTCGCCAAATGACCATCCTCCACATCGCCCTTTGGTTCGCCGCCATGACACTCCTCGCCTTCGTCCTCATGTTTTTTGACAAACGAGCCGCGGAAAACGGCGGCTGGCGCGTGCCTGAACGCACGCTTTTGCTCTGGGCCTTCTTGGGCGGTGCTATCGGGGCCAAACTTGCCCAATCCCGTTTCCGTCACAAAACCCGCAAACAACCTTTTGGCACACTTCTCAATTTAGCGTTGGCCATCAACGCGGCACAGGCTGTTTTATTGTTGATACCGGCTTCCCGTGACCGCGTTCTTGACGTCCTGCTCGATCTCATCTGAAATCGCTCCAAGCCCAACAAAAAATGGGCTTTAACACTCTTCTGCTAGCCTGCATTAAAAAGGGAGGGCCCTATGGGCAAACTGATCCGCTTTCTCATCACCCACGGCATTGCTTTGGCCATTGGGTTCGGGGCAGGGGTTTATTTCCTGCCAATCCTTACAGCGCCGCCTGCGCCCGATAGCGCAAAATTGGAAGAAATGGCCGCCTCGGCCCAGTTCACGGCGGAATTGACCCGTGATCTGCGGGGCAGCGATTTTGTCCATTGGGGCGAAGGCACGGTCAGCGTGTCAGCGACGGAAATCACCCATCAGGGCAAGCTGGCGCCAGGGCCTGATTACAAGCTGTATTTGACACAAGGGCTGGTCGATCACGAAGACACGTTTGACCGCGCCAAGGCTGTTCAGATTGGCAACATCAAAACCTTTGGGGGCTTCATCGTCGATGTGCCTGAGGGCGTCGATGTGACGGCCTATGACAGCATTCTGGTCTGGTGCGAAGCGTTCAGCGAATTCATCACGGCCGCGACTTATAAATAGCAGCACAAACGGGCGATGGCCCGTCTGGACCCCGCCGGTTGAGATATCGTTGCCGTTTGGGCGATGGCTTGCCCAAATCTGAATACAGCACGCGCATGGCAGGCCTGCCACGGGTGGCCCTGTTTCCCTTTTGCGTCGTGTTGTCCAGTGCAATGGCGTGCGACGTCTGGGTCAGGGCAGTGGGTTTACAAGGACAAAGTGTTTGCCCAGGGAACGTTCGCGGATCAATCTGACAGGGGTTTCTGAACGCCGCGTGAACCAGCCGTACGGTGGGTGTTAACTCTGTTTTCACCTCGATTGGGGCATGACTTCGGTATGAAACAGTCTGAGTCGCCCGGAAAAACCATGTTCTTTACGGTCGCGTTGCACGACCGCTCGTCTGACTTGCTGGTGCGCGAAATTGACAGTTTGCGCCAGATTGTGCGGCAAACTCTGCGCATCCGTCCGTTCCAGATTGACGCTTGGGTCGTGTTGCCAAACCACATGCATTGCGTCTGGACCATGCCCGCCGGTGATACCGACCACAACCACCGGTGGCGGATGATCAAAGGGCGGTTTGGCAATACGGTCGCTTTGCGCGCGCGTGACTTTTCCTATGATCGCCGCGATGGGCTATTTGCCCCGACATCGCGCGAATATGTGATCACCGAACAGGCGGATTGGCAGCGGCTGGTGCGCTATTGCTGGGACGACCCGGTGACCCATGGGCTGGTGCCCACTGCGGCTGACTGGCCTTATTCATCGTTTCACCGGGACAACACAACGCCGCGCAGACAGATCTCGCGGATTGCCAGCTGAACGCAGGATGCGTCGTGAAACTGTCAAATTTCGCGCGTATAAAGGCCATGTTTCCTTGGTTCGCTAACCGCGATTTTCTAGGAGGCACCTGCTCCCGTGGAACCTGTATTGAACAGTCTTGACGCCAGCACTGGCACATCGTTTGCAGCCGATGCCGTATCGGGCCTTTTGCCGTGGGTTTTGGTCGGTGCCGTGGCGTTCATCGTGTTCGTCAATCTGCGCAAGCGGGCGCGCGCCAGCCATACAGCCCTTGCCCAGACAGGCGATGCTGGCCTGGCCGCGCGTCTTTCGGATGCGGATCTGGCCAGCTATCAGCTGGACGATGTCGACCCGCCAAAGCCTGCGGAACCCCTGCCAAATTTGGACGATTTCTTTTCCAATTCAGACCGGCGTGCTGAATTGCAGGGCGAAGCGGCCAAGGCTGAGGGCTGATAATGCGTCAGCACCAGGCCAATCGCATCAGGACGGGTTAGTATCACAGGCAAGGGCAGCGAATTTCGGTTGCGCGGCATTTACGCGCGTGTCACCAACGATTGCACCGTGTCGTTGGGCGAGACGGCGCAAAAGCTATAGCACGGGGCGGGAGATCTTGATGTCCATTCTATCACGATTGTTTGGCGCCGGCGCCGCGCCCGAGGCGACAAGCGAGACCTATGAAGGTTTCAAGATCACCCCCGAGCCGGCGCGTCAGGGTGGCAAGTACCGGATTGGCGCGAAGATCGAAAAGGATGGCAAAACGCACCATCTTATCCGGGCGGATGTGATCGACGGGCTTGAAGACGCCAATCTGGCCTCGATCGGCAAGGCCAAACAGATGATCGACGAACAGGGCGAACGTCTGTTCAACTGAACGCGCGTTCACCAAATTCCTACAGGTTCGTGATAACACGCCCGTCTTTCCTGACCCGCATGTGACATGGCGCGATTGGTAGTTCATCACGCCCGTTCTTAGGTCTTTGTGCAGGACGACACAGAACAGAGACACATGGAGAATACCAATGCGAACGCTTGTTTTCGCCGCGATAGCGGCTGCGCTGACGCCCGTTGCGGGCACTGCTGATGTGACCCGCATGGGGTTTGTTGTGAACCCGATTGATGCAACCAGTTTCGAAGTACCCTGGCGCGGGCGTTCGGGCCCTCGCACGTTCTGGTGCGCGGCGGGTGACTATGTGCGCTATGACCTGAACATGCCGGGCAACACCCGCATTTACCGCACGACACCGCCCCGGCGCGGCGCGGGCGAAGCAGTGCGGTTCAGCTTGCGACCCGAAGGTGCGGGGCCAACGGGTCTTGCCCTGATTGGTGGCGGCAACAGCATAAGCGCCTCGCATGCACTTTTGCAGTGCAACCGACGGTAAGCTGCGATAGGGGCTTCGGCAAAATCAGGGAAAGTCCTATTTGCCGGGCCCATTTTTTACACTGACGGTTGCGACTTCGCGGGATGGCTATATCTCGCGGTCGACCGATGAACCGCCACAGGCCTGGGCAAGCGCCGAGGAACAAGAGCTGTTTTTCCGCGATGTGAATGCTGCGGATTGGGCGATTATGGGGCGGAACACGCATTTGGCGGCGAACCGACCGAACCGGCACCGGATCATTTTTTCAACCCGCGCGGCAGGGTGGCGACGCCCGACCCAGCTTTGGCTGAACCCGGCGCGTCTGGACGCGGGTGATCTGCCGCGCCGTGTCGGCCATGTGCGCCCTATGCGACACGGTCTGATCCTAGGCGGAACCCGCGTGCACGATTGGTTCCTGAGCCAACGGGCCATCCATAAAGTGCATCTGACGATTGAGCCTGTGCGATTTGGCCGGGGCTTGCCGATTTTCAGCGCGCAAACCCTGCGCGATCCACTTGCGGTTTTTACAGACCATGGGTTTCAGGTGATCTCGGACGACGTTCTGAACAGGGCCGGGACGCGGTATATCGAGCTGACGGCAAATAACGGGGCGCGCGCCATATGACGACGGTTCTTGAGATCGTGACGCGCGGGCAGGGACTGTACGAGTTCACCGCCCAGCTTCATCCGCTTGCGACAGGCGACGGGGTTATGACGGTCTTCGTGCGCCACACGTCTTGTTCGTTGCTTATCCAGGAAAACGCCGACGCGGATGTGCAGCTTGATCTGGCGGCGTTTTTTGAGCGTCTTGTGCCGCCCGCCGATGATCCGTCGATGGGGTATCTGACGCATGTTCTGGAAGGCCCCGATGATATGCCCGCCCATATCAAGGCATCCGTTTTGCCGGTCAGCCTGTCGATCCCGGTCATGGATGGCCGCTTGATGTTGGGCACGTGGCAGGGTGTTTATCTGTTCGAACATCGCACGCACCCGCACCGCCGTCAGGTGGTTGTGACAACCGGCTAGAACAATTCGCCCTTGACCTGCACCACATCGTCGAGGCCTTTCGTCGGTGGCTTTGACGCGCGCCGTGGTGAAAGATGTTTTGGGTAGAAGTCGAAACGTTCTAGTACACGTCCTTTTCGGTCGGCACTTCCAGAAATTGCATCGGCGGTTTGTCGGGATGGTCAATCGCCTGCATCAGGGCCGTCGACAAAAACGCCCCGGCTTTTGTCACATCTTCCGAGACGGCCAGGATATCGCGGCGGAACCGGTGCAGGAACGGAAGCGCTTCTTTTGTGATCAGGTCGATATCCTGCCCGATGTGGCGTCCCTTGTTTTCGACCGCCGTGACCAGCGCCATCGCGGCATTGGTTGCGCCCGAGATCAGACCATCCAGCTTTGGCAGGTCGTCCAGACGCTGTTCCATCGCCTGGGTCACCTCTTGCGGGCTGTCGTCTGTCGTGGCGTTGTCGAGTACAGTAAATTCAACCCCAAGACGCGCGGCTTCGGCGGTGGCCCCTTCGATCATCCCGATGGCGTAATATTGATCGGGGCGGGGGGCGAGCATTGCGATATGTGACCGCCCGCGCCAGGCGAGTTTTTGAATGCTGAGCTTGCCAAAGACTTTGTTGTCAAAGTCGTAAAACGGGTGCTGGTCAGACCAGTCTGTGCGCCCGTGGGTGGCGAACGGAAACCCGATTTTCATCAGGTATTCAATCCGTGGGTCCAGAGGCAAAGTCTGGTTCAGAATGATCCCGTCCGCCGACCCGGTTTCGATAATATGGCGCACCGGGTCCATCGGGTCCTGATCGGGAAAGAACGGCGTCACGATCATATTATAGGGGGTGTCGCGTGTGCCGGCGGCGATCGAGGCGATCAAACGCGCGGTGTGGTTCATCATGTCGTGTTCGGTCGACAAGATCAAAGCCAGAACATTGGTCTTGCCGGTGCGCAAACGGACGCCGGCGCGGTCGGGTCTGTACCCGATCTCCTGAGCGATTCGCCGGACCTTTTCTTTTGTCGAGCTTCCAATGTCTGGCGCGTCGTGAAGTGCGCGCGACACTGTGGGCACCGCCAGCCCTGACAGCTTGGCGATGGTTTTCAGAGTTGGTCGGCCGGTGCCGATTTTCCCTTTTTTTATGTCGGAAGACGACATTTTCTTCCACGTCAATTGGTGCTCAGACTGAATTTGGATACAGGCTTGGGGGTGGTAAAACCAGTCTTGTTTTAGATTACGAAAACGTTATAGGTTGATCCGTAATCGTTTTAGATGACAGGGAGGAATTCATGAAAACGATCCGTAATTTGCTGACGGGCACGGCCATTTGTGCTGCCGGAGCCGCTTCGGCGGTTGAACTGGAAGTCACCCATTGGTGGACATCTGGCGGTGAAGCCGCTGCTGTGTCCGAATTCGCGAAAGCGCTGAATGAAAAGACCGACCACACATGGGTCGACGGCGCGATTGCCGGTTCGGGCGGCACGGCACGCCCGATCATCATCAGCCGCATCCTGGGCGGTGACCCAATGCACGCAACACAGCTGAACCACGGCCGTCAGGCTTAAGAACTGGTAGAAGCCGGCCTTATGCTGGACCTGACCGATGTTGCCGAAGCCGAAGGCTGGCGCGATGTTGTGAACCCGGTTCGCTTGCTGGATTCCTGCACTTTGGACGGCCGCGTTTACTGCGTGCCTGTCAACATCCACTCGCCTCAGTGGCTGTGGCTGTCGCATGACGCGTTTGAAAAGGCCGGACTTGACGTGCCTGCGGACTGGTTTGAATTTGTCGAAGCCGCACCTGCATTGAAAGACGCAGGCGTTGTGCCACTGGCCATGGGTCAGCAGGCTTGGCAGACCAACCTGGCCTTTGGTGCGATCATGGTCGCGGTTGGCGGTACAGACCTGTACATTGACGTTCTGACCAACAAGAACGCCGACGCGGTTCGCAGCCCCGAGATGACCAAAGTGTTCGAAGCTTTTGCCGATGCCCGTCTGTTGTCAGAAGGTTCGGACGTGCAGGATTGGAACCAGGCGACAAACCTGGTGATCACCGGTCAAGCTGGCGGTCAGATCCACGGTGACTGGGCGCAGGGTGAATTCCAGGTGGCCAACCAGGTCGCTGGCGAAGACTATACCTGTCTTCCGGGCCTTGGCGTGAACGAAATCATCGCAACCGGTGGTGACGCGTTCTACTTCCCGGCTACGGATGATCCTGAAATCACGGCTGCACAAAAAGAGCTGGCATCGCTGATGATCAGCCAGGAAGTGCAAGTGTCGTTCAACCTGAAGAAAGGTTCGCTGCCGATCCGTGGCGATATCGATCTTTCAGCGGCCAACGACTGTATGCAGAAGGGTCTTGCGATCCTGGCTGCTGGCAATGTTCTGCCCGACGGTGTGAACTCGTTCTCGGCTGACACCGACAACCAGATCAGCGATCTGATGGTCGAATTCTGGAACGACACAAGCGTCACAGTGGCAGATGCACAAGAGCGTTACGCGGACATCATCGCGAACGCGGACTAAGACGTCCTCCTAGACGGGCCCAAGGTTCTTCCTTGGGCCCGTTGCTTTGAGACGACGCGCCAGACGGCGAATTCCGAAAACATGAGCCACCGGAGGGGACAATGGCTGTGACCGATTCAGGGCAGGTTGCCAAGCGACCATCGCGCCTGTTCAAAAACATGGCGGCCAAGATTGCGACAGTGCCAATGGTGCTTATCGCTTTGGTCGTTTTTGTGGGCTGCACGCTTTGGACAATCTACCATTCATTCACACGATCCCGGTTGCTGCCGGCGCCCGAGAAATGGGTGGGTCTGGACAATTACGAACGCCTCTGGAGCGAAAACCGCTGGTTGATCTCGATCGAGAACCTGGCGATTTATGGCGTCTGCATGCTGGTGGTCAGCCTGACGGTTGGCTTTATTCTGGCCGCGCTTCTGGATCGGAAGATCCGGTTTGAAAATACAATCCGTACCATCATTCTGTACCCGTTTGCCTTGTCATTCGTGGTGACTGGTCTGACGTGGCAATGGATTTTGAATCCGCAGCTTGGGTTGCAGAATGTTGTCCGCGAGATGGGGTGGACGAACTTTACGTTTGATCCGCTGAACAACCCCGAGATTGTGATCTACGGGATCTTGATTGCGGGTATCTGGCAGGGCTCGGGCTTTGTCATGGTGTTGTTGCTTGCGGGTATGCGCGGGATCGACGAAGACATCTGGAAAGCGTCGCGGGTCGAAGGCATTCCGGCCTGGAAAACTTACATCTTCATTGTGATCCCGATGATGCGTCCGGTCTTTGTGACCGCCATCGTGATCATCGCGGCTGCCATTATCAAGGTCTATGACCTGGTTGTTGCGCAGACCAGTGGCGGGCCGGGCATCGCGTCGGAAGTGCCTGCCAAATATGTGATTGAGAAAATGTTCGGGGCACAGAACCTGGGGCTGGGCTTTGCGGCATCGACAATGATGCTCGTCAGCGTGCTGGTCGTTCTGATCCCATGGGCCTATCTGGAATTTGGAGGCAAGAAGGATGGCTGAGGTAACTGCCGCCGATCTGACGGGGCCGAAGGGCGCGAAACCGCGCCGGGCGTTTTCCCCGACCAATATCATGATTTACGGCACGCTTCTGGTCGTGTGTCTGTACTATCTTCTTCCGCTGTACGTGATGATCGTCACCTCGTTGAAGGGCATGCCCGAAATCCGTCTGGGCAATATCTTCAGCCCGCCGGTCGAAGTCACGTTCGAGCCATGGGTCAAAGCCTGGTCCGAAGCCTGCACGGGCATCAACTGTGATGGCCTGTCGCGTGGTTTCTGGAACTCGGTCGCAATTTTGATCCCGTCGGTGTTCGTGTCGATCGCGGTTGCAAGCGTGTCGGGTTATGCGCTGGTCAACTGGAAGTTCAAAGGTTCGGAAGTGTTTTTCACCATTTTGATCTTTGGGGCGTTCATTCCCTATCAGGTGATGATCTATCCGATTGTGATCATTCTGCGGGAAACGGGGCAATCCATTTCCTATGTCACCGGAACGGACTTTCGGTTGATGGGGTCGATCTGGGGGCTGGTCATCGTGCACACGATCTTCGGCATGCCGATCCTGACCTTGTTGTTCCGCAACTATTTCTCGTCTTTGCCGGAAGAGCTTTTCAAAGCCGCACGCGTCGATGGCGCGCGGTTCTGGGGCATCTTCTTCAAGATCATGCTGCCGATGTCTTTGCCGATTTTCGTTGTGGCGATGATCTTGCAGGTGACCGGTATCTGGAACGACTTTCTGTTCGGCGTGATCTACACCAAGCCGGAAACCTATCCGATGACCGTGCAGCTGAATAACATCGTAAACTCGGTTCAGGGTGTCAAAGAATACAATGTGAATATGGCGGCAACGCTGCTGACCGGACTGGTGCCTTTGGTGATTTACTTCATCAGCGGTCCTTTGTTCGTGCGCGGCATCGCGGCCGGTGCAGTTAAGGGATGAACGGGCAAAACGGGGCGCCGATTGCGTCGGCCCCCCGGCCTCCCGAATTGGTTTCGGGTCATTGAAGGACATAAACGTGGGTGAGGAGCGGCGCGCGTGACGCATTCTGTAGAAATAAAAAACCTGGACCTGAGTTTTGGTGCAGTCGACGTGTTGAAAAACCTGAACCTGAGCATCGGGGAAGGTGAATTCCTGGTGCTTCTCGGGTCATCGGGTTGCGGGAAATCGACGCTTTTGAATTGTATTGCCGGATTGTTGGAAGCGACCGATGGTCAGATTTTCATCAAGGGCAAAAACGTAACCTGGGCCGAACCTTCGGAACGCGGGATTGGCATGGTGTTTCAATCTTACGCGCTTTACCCGCAGATGACGGTCGAAGGAAACCTGTCCTTTGGCCTGAAGAATGCGCGGATGCCGAAAAACGAGATCGCCTCGCGCGTGGCGAATGCGGCTGAAGTTTTGCAGATTGAGCCTTTGCTGAAGCGCAAGCCGTCGGCCTTGTCGGGTGGCCAGCGTCAGCGTGTTGCCATTGGCCGGGCGCTGGTGCGCGATGTGGATGTGTTTCTGTTTGATGAACCACTGTCGAACCTTGACGCAAAGCTGCGCGCTGACTTGCGGGTCGAGCTGAAGCAGCTTCATGCCCGGCTGGGCAACACGATGATTTACGTAACCCATGATCAGGTCGAAGCGATGACGCTGGCCGACCGGATTGCGATTATGAAAGACGGGTTGATCCAGCAGCTGGATAGCCCAAGCGAGATCTACAGCCGCCCGCGCAATAAGTACGTCGCGGATTTCATCGGCTCGCCCTCGATGAACTTTTTCGAAGGTGTGTTGGAAAGCGGAACCTTCCGCGCTGGCGACCTGAGCTTTGCGATGGACGGCTATGTCTACGAGAGGGACGGATTTTCGGGTGCAGCGTCTTTCGGCATTCGGCCAGAACATATTGCCACAGGCGACGCGGTTGCCGCGTCGGCGGTTCAGATGGATGTGCCCATCAAGGTGGTCGAACCGTTGGGCGCCGATACACTGGCACTGACCGATGTGGCCGGAACATCGTTCTGGGTGCGCATGGAAGGTGCCGCCAATGTGAAAGCGGGCGACAGCCTGCGCATCGGCTTTGACCCGGCCCGCGGGTCGTTGTTTGACGCAGGGGACGAGTTGCGCATTTAAGCCACGCGCCGAATGCGCGGGCGGTTGAACAATAATGACGCGCGACTGTCGTTGATGGGCGCGCGTTTTTCTATTGTTCGACACCTCTGTCTTTCGTCCACATCAACATTCCCCTAGACTTAAACCCGGGGTACGCTATGGCCCCGGCGTGATCCCCACGCGACCCACATCTGAGGCCTGACATGACCGATTTTTCCTATCAACTTTACAGCTCGCGCAACTTTCCACCTTTGTCAGATACGCTAAACATGCTTGGCGGATTGGGCTATACGCAGGTTGAAGGCTATGGCGGGCTTTTCGAGGATGGCGTGGACCTGAGCGCGTTGAAAGCATCGCTGGATGCAGCAGGCGTGACCATGCCGACCGCGCATATCGATATCAGCATCATCCGCGACCGGCCCGACAGGGCAATCGAGATTGCCCGCGCCCTGGGTGTCAAAATGGTCAACGGGCCTTACCTGCAAGACACCGCGCGGCCGAAAACTGCGGCCGGCTGGAATGATTTTGGCGAGATGCTGCAAGAGGCGGCGCAACCTTTGCTGGACGCCGGTTTGGTTGTTGGCTGGCACAATCACGACTTTGAATTTACCCGGGTCGAAGGGCATTTGCCGCAGAACCTGATGCTGGCGGCGGCCCCTGATCTGAAGATGGAACTGGATGTGGCCTGGTGCGTCAAAGGTGGCGAAGATCCGGTCGCCTGGATCAACGCCCATGCCGACCGGATCGTGGCGGCGCATATCAAGGATATCGCGGCACCCGGCGAGGCCGCCGATGAGGACGGCTGGGCCGATGTGGGCCATGGCACCCTGGACTGGGCGCCGATCATGGAAGCCTTGCGCAAGACCCCCTGCGCCTATTTTATTGCCGAACATGATAATCCGAACGATCACAAACGATTTGCCAGCCGCTCGCTTGCGGCGATGCAGGCTTTTTGAAGGAGAATAGGCCATGGAGACGGCTGGTGTTGGCATCATCGGATGCGGCAATATTTCAACCGCGTATCTCAAGCTTGCGCCCATGTTCCGGGGCGTTGCGATCCGGGCGGTTGCCGATTTGAACATGGATGCCGCCCGTGCGCAGGCCGATGCGTTCGGGGTCGAAGCGATGTCGGTCGAGGATTTGCTGGCGTCTGACAAGATCGATGTTGTCGTCAACCTGACCATTCCGGATGCGCATTATGCCGTGACCAAGATGGTGCTGGAGGCAGGCAAGCACGCTTACACCGAAAAGCCGATTGTTCTGACGATGAACGAAGGCGAAGACCTGCGCGCGTTGGCGCAGGCCAACAATCTGCGCATCGGGTCAGCGCCTGATACGTTCATGGGCGGCGCGCATCAGATGGCGCGCCACCTGGTTGATGACGGCAAGATCGGCGATGTGACGGCCGGTACCGCGCATGTGATGAGCCGGGGCATGGAACACTGGCATCCCAACCCCGACTTCTTCTTCAAGCCGGGCGCGGGACCGATGCTGGATATCGGGCCGTATTATGTGACGAACCTGATCCAGTTGCTTGGGCCGGTGGCGCGGGCGGGGGCCTTGACCTCGTCAGCGTTCGAGTATCGGACAATCACGTCCGAGCCGCGTGCGGGCGAAAAAATCAAGGTGGAAACCCCCACCAATATTCATGCGCTTTTGGAATTCGTCAGCGGGGCGACCGTGACGCTGTCGACCAGCTGGGATGTGCATGCCCATCGCCACGGTCATATGGAACTATACGGTACGGAAGGCAGCCTGTTCCTGCCCGATCCGAACTTTTTTGGTGGTCAGGTGGGGCTGGGCGAACCCGGGGGCCTGTCGGTGCCCATGCCCGACTGGGATCACCCGTTTGGCACGCCGAATGAACCGAATGGTCAGGCCAATTACCGGTGCGCCGGACTGGCCGATATGGTGGCGGGGCTGGTCGAAGGCCGCGCCCATCGGTGTTCTCTTGAATTGGCGCTGCATGCGGTCGATGTGATGACGTCGGTGCTTACCTCGGGCGAAACAGGGCAGTTTGTGAAACTGGCAACAACCTGCGACCGGCCCGCCGCGCTTGGGTCCGAGGCGGCACGCGCCTTATTGGCAAGCGCATGATCCGGAACCCCATTTTGCCTGGGTTCAACCCGGACCCGTCGATCTGCCGGGTGGGCGCGGATTACTATATCGCGACCTCAACTTTCGAATGGTATCCGGGCGTGCAAATCCACCACTCGCGCGATCTGGTGAACTGGACGCTTGTGGCGCGGCCTTTGAACCGCGCGGCCTTGCTGGATATGCGGGGCAATCAGGATTCGGGCGGTATCTGGGCGCCGTGCCTGTCTTATGCCGACGACAAGTTTTGGCTGGTCTATACGGATGTGAAACGGCTGGATGGCGCGTTCAAGGATGCGCCGAATTACATCACCACCTGCGAGACAATTGACGGCGCATGGAGCGATCCTTGGTTCGTGAATGCGACCGGGTTCGATCCGTCGCTTTTCCACGATGATGATGGGCGCAAGTGGTTCACGAATGTGCGTTGGAACCATCGCGGCCCTGGCACCGGCGGCAATCCGGCGCACGCCAGTTTTGATGGGATCGAATTGCAGGAATGGTCGCCCGACGACGGATTGACCGGGCCGGTGCGCGTGATCTGGAGCGGGACCGAACGCGGTCTGACCGAAGCTCCGCATCTTTTCAAGCGAAACGGATATTACTATCTGACCACCGCAGAAGGCGGCACGGGCTATGACCATGCCGTCACGCTGGCACGGTCCCGTGATATCTGGGGGCCGTATGATACGCATCCCGATGCCCATGTGATCAGCACGAAAGGCGCGGATGATCACGCGCTTCAGCGGACGGGTCATGGCCAATATGTCGAAACTCCCGAGGGCGAGGTTTATCACACTTTCCTGATGGGACGCCCAATTGCCGGGCCAGACGGGGCAGGCCGGTTTTGCCCGTTGGGGCGCGAAACCGGGATTGCCCGTTGTGTCTGGGGTGAAGATGATTGGCTGTATCTGGAAGACGGCGGACTGCTGCCACCTGAAACCTTGCCGGGGCTGGCCGATGTTGACCCTGTGCCGCCGTCGCCGGTGGTGCGCGACTTTGCGGGCGGCGCGTTGCCTGACGAATTTCAGTGGCTGCGCACGCCGTACCCGGAACGCATTTTTCGTATGGATGACACCGGTTTGGTGCTGATCGGGCGTGAAAGCCTGGGCAGTTGGTTTGAACAGGCGCTGGTCGCGCGCAGGCAGGAACATCTTGCCTATACCGCGGAAACGACGGTGGATATCGCGCCCGTGACCTATCATCAGGCGGCGGGGTTGGTGACCTATTACAACCGGTGCAAATTCCATGGGGCTTTCGTGACCGATGAACCGGGGATGGGCCGGGTGATCACGATCATCTCGTGCCCCGGCGACTGGCCGGACGGCGCGCTTGAGTTTCCGACGGCACCGGTGCCGGTGCCGGACGGACCGATCAGGGTGAAGGTCGAAGTCGATCACGCAACGCAACAGTTCTTTTGGGCGACAGCGTCCGAAGATTGGCAGGCTTTGGGCGGACCGCTGGATGCGTCGGTCATCTCGGACGAAGGGGGGCGCGGCGAACATGCGTCTTTCACGGGCGCTTTTGTGGGGATGGCGGCCTATGACCTGACGGGTAAGGCGCGCGAAGCGGTGTTTTCGCGGTTTGCCTATATGCCCGCGACGGGAGACTGACGTCGATGTTGCCCCTGGCCAAAGGCAAGGCGCGGCGCGGGGTTTATGCCGCGGCTGTGTCGCCTTTGGATGACGCAGGCCGGTTGGATGCGCCAAAGCTGGTGGCCTATTGTCAATTTCTGCTGTCCAAGGCGGGCGGATGCGACGGGGTCGCACCGCTGGGCACAACGGGCGAAGGCGCATCGCTGGAGTTTTCCGACAAATTGAGCGCCATCGACGCTTTTGCCGAAGCCGGGGTGCCCGCCGATCAAGTCATTCTGGGCACGGGCATGCCGTCGATCGGGGATGCGGCGTTTCTCTGCCAGGTGGCTGTGGATTCGGGCTTGTTCAATCTGCTGGTACTGCCGCCCTATTATTACAAATCACCGACGGATGACGGGCTGTATGCCGCCTTTGCCCGGTTGATCGAACGCGTGGGCGACGACCGGTTGCGACTGTATCTGTATCATTTTCCGCAGATGTCAGGCGTGCCGATTTCTGTACCGTTGGTGCGTCGGCTGAAAGCCGACTTCGGGCCGGTAATCGCCGGGCTGAAAGACAGTTCAGGCGCGTTTGACCAATCGCGCGCCTTTATCGAGGCAACAGGCGGCATAGACGGCGACTTTGACGTTTTTCCATCGTCCGAAGCGATGCTGTGGGACGGGCTGGCGATTGGCAGTGCGGGCGTGATTTCAGGGTCGACCAATGCGTTCGGACGCATCGTGCAGGCCGCGTTGCAGGCGGGCGACGGGGGCGAAGAGATGGCGCTGGTGCGCCATGCGCGTGCCGCCGTTGGGCCGTTCAATCTGATGGCGGCGATGAAGCAGGTCGTGGCCTGGCGCACGGGCGATGCGACATGGACGGACCTTTGGCCGCCATTGTCGCCGCTGAACACGGCGGAACGCGTCGCATTGCGCGCTGCGTTGGACGACGTCGGCGTGGATTTGGCGGGTTAAGACCGGCCGTCTCAGTCGGCGGTCCAGCCGCCATCGACCAAAAGCGATGTGCCCGTGACCAGCGCCGAGGCATCAGAGGCGAAATAGACCGCCGCGCCCATGATGTCTTCAACTTCGCCTGCGCGGCCAAGCTTGATCTTGTCTTCAATCCAGGCGCGCTTGTCGGGGTCGGCAAATGTGGGCCGCGTCAGGTCTGTCAGTATGAAAGTCGGACAGATGGAATTGATGCGGACCCGGTGCGGGCCAAACTCAATCGCCATGGCTTTGACAAATCCATCCATCCCGTGTTTCGAGGCGCAGTACACCGCGCGGTCCGGCCCGCCGACCTGGGCCATCTGGCTGGAGATATGGGTGATCGAGCCTTGCACCCCGTCGCGGATCATCGCAGCCGCAGACCAGGACGACAGAAAATAGGCGCTTTTCAAATTCAGGTCCATGACGGCGTCATAGTCGCTGGGCGTTGTGTCCACAGCCGGGCTGTGGCGCGCCAATCCGGCGGCGTTCAGGACGATGTCAAACGCCGGGCCGTCCAGCAGGGCTTTCATTGCGTCAAGATCGGTTTGGTCGCCCGCCCGCGCGGTGGCTGTGCCGCCATCTTGTTCGATGGTCGCGACCGTTTCGGCCAGCTTGTCGGCACGCCGGGCCAAACATGTCACATTGGCACCCGCATCCCCCAGGGCCATCGCGCAGGCTTGGCCGATGCCGGATGAGGCGCCGGTGACAAGGGCGCGCTTGCCGTCCAAGCGAAAGCTGGGTGTGTAAGGCCGTGTCATGGGGTCTTGGTACGGTGGCGGGCGCAGAAGGGGAAGATGTTTTACGCCCAGGGCGGCGGGCGTTTGGCCAGAAACGCGTCCAACCCCGCCTTGGCTTCGTCGCTTTCCCAGGCGTCGGCCAGCCGCTTGATACTGTCCTCGATGACGGCGTCGTCGATCACCGGTCCAAGGCTGCGCACCAAAGCCTTGGCGCGACCGACGGCACCGGGCGCAGTGGACAGATACGGTTTGATTTCGTCCGTCACGGCGGCGTCAAGCTTGGCAGCGGGCACCGATTTGGCGATAATTCCCAGGTTTAGTGCCTGTTCTGCGCCGAACCTGTGCGACGACATAAAGATCCGGCGCGCCGCCCCTTCGCCAAGCCGCGCGACCACATAAGGGCCGATGGTGGCCGGGATCAGGCCAAGTTTGGTTTCGGTCAGACCGAACATCGTGTCGTCGCTGGCGATGACGCTGTCGCAGATGCAGGCCAGCCCCACACCGCCGCCAAAGGCACAGCCGTGGATCTGGCCGATCAGGGGCACCGGCATTTCATTTAGTGCGTGAAGCGCATCGGCCAGCTTGCGCGCTTCGGCCATGCGCGTCGCGCGCGAGGCCTCGATCTGGCGGCGCATCCAGTCCAGATCACCGCCTGCGCAAAACACATCACCAGCCCCTTTCAGAACCACCGCACGGGCGGTTTCGGGGATGGCTTGGGCAAACCCGCGCAATTCGCCCAGCATGTCGGCGTTCATGGCGTTTTTTTTCTCGGGCCGGTTAAGCGTCAGGTAAATGACGCCATTTGGTGCGGTGTCGATTTTCAGACTGGTCAAGCTCATCTGCGCAGACCCTTTGCGAATATGGCAGCCGATTGGATGGCGTTGCGGTCCAGTCCTGTGGCAAAGCCAAGCGCATCCAGCCTGTCCAGCACCGCTTCGGTCGCGACATTGCCTTTGGCACCCGGCGCGTAAGGGCATCCGCCGAGACCGCCAAGACTGGCGTCAAAGCTGCGCATCCCGCGCGACAGGCAAAGGTCTATATTGTCCAGTGCGCGCCCGCCGGTGTCGTGAAAATGCCCGCCCAGCTGATCGGGGCGGGCGATGTCCAGAACAGCGTCCAGCATAGGCCCGGTGGTTTCGGGCGTGGCGTGCCCGATGGTGTCGCCCAGACCGATTTCATGACAGCCCATATCAAGCAGCGCCTTGGTGACATCGGCCACTGCAGCGGGCGCGACCGGCCCGTCATACGGGCAATCGGTGATGCAGCTGACATACCCGCGCACGGGGATGCGCGCCGTTTCAGCCGCCGTCAACACCGGGCGAAACCGCTCAAGGCTTTCGCTGATGCTGCAATTCAGATTGGCTTTGCTGAACCCTTCCGAGGCCGAGGCAAAGACCGCGACCCAATCGGGGCGGGTGTCTGCCGCGCGGTCGAACCCTTGCACGTTGGGGGTCAGGACGCCGTAAGATGTGTTGGGCGCGCGGGCGATGGCTGCCATGACCTGGGCGGCATCGGCCAGTTGCGGCACCCATTTGGGCGAGACAAAGCTGGTCACCTCGACGCGCTTAAAGCCGCAGTCGCTGATGCGGTTTACAAGGTCGATCTTCTGCGCGGTTGGCACATGCGCCGCTTCGTTCTGCAACCCGTCGCGCGGGCACATTTCAACGATCTCGACGAAATCGCTCATGCCGCGTCGCTTTCCAATTGGATCAGCACCGCTCCATTTTCGACCTGTGCGCCTTCTTGCGTCAGCACCTTGGCGATCGTGCCGTCGCGGGGGGCTTTCAGTGTGTGTTCCATTTTCATGGCTTCAAGGATCAACAATGGCTCGCCCGCGGTCACCGCTTGACCGGGCAAGGCGGTGAGTGATGTCACAAGCCCCGGCATAGG
>CALDUK010000036.1 GCA_937924905.1 uncultured Paracoccaceae bacterium
TGGCCCTGATCCTGCATCAAAAGCACTGGCGTCTGGCGCCCTGGGTCCACCCAACATTGCGCCAGAACACGGACTTTGGCGCAAAGTGAAAACCCGATGCCACATCCGAAAGGCGGGGAATTGGCGCAAGCCACCCCCCCCGGGGGTCAAGGTCGAAACTCAGGTGCGGGGGGCAACGCACAATCCAATCCGATGGTGCGACAGACAATCGCTTGGCGTGTTGCGCGACCCGATCCCGCCTCTGCAATGCCGACGTCTGGCGCAAAGTGAAAACCCGATGCCACATCCGAAAGGTGGGGAATTGGCGCAAGACACGGCCCACGGGGTCAAGGTTGAAACGCAGGTGCGGGGGGCAACGCACAATCCAATCCGATGGTGCGACAGACAATCGGTTGGCGCGTTAAGCGACCCCCACGTCGGAAATGCGGACGCCTTGAACGTTGCACACCCAGTCCCCGCATCCGACACGAAAATATCCGGAAGATCAGACACATCACGCCGCATATCCCACAAGCCACACCCATTGGACCTTAGGGCAGGCTCAAACACCGAACACTCGAACCCCGCACCCCCCAAACCTCGCACACCGAAACACCGCATGTCCCGCACCGCGCGCCAACCGATCCGACCCAATCGCACAGCCCCCCACCCACAGCGCATGCCAAACGGGCCGCAGGCGCGCTTGCCTGACAGCCCAAAGTCGAGATGCCCAAAAGCGCCCCCTCAAAGAAAACCTTTGAAAAGCCGCAAGATATTATCCGGTTTCCCGGCATTTCGGTAACGATGGCCACATCAGCCACCCGGATTTTCAAGCCCGGGTCAGCGATGCCGTCAAATGTCTGAACACGGCCCATCCTGCTTGAAAACCGTGAAGATTTCGTTGCACACGCGTCCGATCACCCGCCACTGGCCGTCGCGCGTATTTGCCACTAGGATTCCCCCAACAAATTCAGCGAGTTCGCCATGACCAAACCCCCAATCGACGCGCAGGCCCGCCGCGCCATTGCCCCCGTGATTTGTTATCCGAACACCACGCTTCCGGACCCACATCTTCCTGATTTATTGAATGCTTTCAAAGGCTTCACCAAAACCGCCGAAATCACGGTTCCCCCTCGGGATGCCCGTAGTTTTCGCGTCCCCGCAGGGGGCGCATTTCGCATCACGTCGGTTGAGGCCCCGCAAGTGGGCGACCTGAACCTGTGGCACGGAAACGATCTGGGCGAACGCTTTTTCTCGGGCAAAACCAGGGCTTTACACGGCACCCACGTCACAACGGGCGACCGGCTTTGGTCCACGCTTCCGGCACTTCGGCCTATGGCCACGATCATTGAAGACACGCTGAATTGGTACGGTCTCGATGATTTTGGCGGCGGCGTGCATGACGTGATCGGCACCCGATGCGACCCCTATACCGGGCACCTTCTGGCCGGCGACGACTATCATTATTGCTGTCATTCCAACCTGTTACGGGCTTTGGCCGCAGAACTGGACCAGCCGCTGGACCAGCTTGAACACCACATCCACGATGTTCTGAATGTCTTTATGTGCACTGGGTTCACCCGCGACACTGGCCAGTATTTTATGAAAGCCTCACCCGTAAGACCCGGGGATTACATCACTTTTTTCGCCGAGATTGATCTTTTGGGCGCGCTGTCCGCCTGTCCCGGCGGCGATTGCAGCGCATCGCATTCGTCGGATATTGCGACATGCGCGCCCTTGCTGGTCGAGGTGTTCGAAGGCGAAAAACCAAGCCATTGGTCGCCGCCCGACCCATCACCCTACTCGCGAACGCATGGGGTCTAAGTATTTGAAAACGCGGCCTCTAACGCGATTTCAACCATATCGCCAAAGCTGCGTTCGCGGTCGTCCGAGGGCAAAGCTTCGCCGGTGCGCAGATGGTCAGATACGGTCAAAACCGCCAGGGCGCGGCAACCGTATCGGGCGGCCAGCGTGTATAGTTCGGCGGCCTCCATTTCGACGGCCAGAACACCATGGCGGGTCATTTGTTCATTTAAATCGGGGCGTTCGTCATAAAATACATCCGACGAATAAATGCCGCCCACATGGGTTGGCGTGCCCCGTTTTTCTGCCGCTTTGAATGCCGCTGACAGCAGGCTCCAATCGGCTGTGGGGGCAAAATTCACCTCGCGGAAAAACCCAAGAGACGGTGTGGAAATGGAACTGGCGGTCATCGCCAGAATGACGTCGCGAACCTTCACATCGTCCTGCATTCCGCCACAAGACCCTATACGGATCAATGTCTTAGCACCAAAATCGCGGATCAACTCATTGACGTAGATCGACAATGACGGCATCCCCATCCCCGAGCCATGGATGGTCACGGGATGCCCGTTCCAGGTGCCGGTAAATCCCAGCATCCCACGGACATCGTTGATCAGTTTCGGCTTGTCCAAAAACGTTTCTGCTGCCCATTTCGCGCGGTACGGATCGCCTGGCATCAATACGGTTTCGGCTATATCGCCGGGTTTCGCCCCGATATGAACGGTCATGTCTGCGCCCCTTTTTGACGGATCGCCGCCACGCTAGGGCGTTCAGATCAAAGGGAAAAGCCCCAATTTTATTCAGCGGCCACCGGGGCCGCGTCAACAAGCTGAACAATATCCAGCATGATTTTGTTCAGCTCAAAATCCTTGGGCGTGTACACGGCGGCTACCCCCATGGCGCGCAACCGTTCGGCATCTTCGGCAGGGATAATTCCGCCAACGATTACAGGGATTTGGCCCAGACCGGCAGCCTGCAATTCGTCCAGCGTTTCACCGATCAGCGCGACGTGACTGCCTGACAGAATAGACAGCCCAATCACATGTGCATCGTTTGTTTTCGCCGATGCAACGATTTCGGCAGGCGTCAGGCGAATGCCGTCATAGGTGATATCCATGCCCACATCGCGGGCGCGCGACGCGATTTGTTCGGCCCCGTTTGAATGGCCGTCAAGCCCCGGTTTTCCAACGATAAATTTCAGGCGGCGGCCCAGCTTTGATGACACGGTGTCGACTGCGGCGCGTATCTCATCCAGCCCTTCGGTCTGGTTGGACGGCGCAGATGAAACGCCGGTCGGCGCGCGATATTGCCCAAAGGCCTGGCGCACAACATCGCCCCATTCGCCTGTCGTCGCCCCGGCTTTTGCGGCCGCAATCGAGGCGGGCATGACGTTTTCGCCTGACTGACACGCTGCCCGCAAATCGGTAAGCGCGGCCGTTACAGCGGCACCGTCGCGGGCGGTTCGCCAGGTGTTCAAGCGTGCGATTTGGTCAGCTTCGGCGTCGGGATCAGCGACCATGATTGCCGTGTCGCCGGCGGTCAGGGGGGATGGTTCGGCATCGACAAACTTGTTCACGCCAACGACAATTGTAACCCCGTTTTCAATGCTTTGCAGGCGTTCCGCATTCGCCTCGACCAGTCGGGATTTCATGTATTCGATCGCGTTTATCGCGCCACCCATGGCATCGATATGAGCCAGTTCAGCGCGCGCGCCGTCTTTCAGATTTTCGACTTTTGCAGTGACAATCGGATTGCCATCAAACAGATCTCCATAGTCCAAAAGATCGGTTTCAAAGGCCAAAATCTGTTGCATACGAAGCGACCATTGCTGATCCCATGGGCGCGGCAGACCCAAAGCTTCGTTCCAGGCGGGTAATTGCACAGCGCGCGCGCGGGCGTTTTTCGACAGCGTTACAGCCAGCATTTCCAACAGGATGCGATAGACATTGTTCTCGGGTTGCTGCTCGGTCAGTCCCAGTGAATTCACCTGCACACCATAGCGAAACCGCCGAAACCGTTCGTCTTCGACCCCGTATCGCGTGCGGCAGATTTCATCCCAAAGCTCTGTAAACGCACGCATTTTGCAAAGCTCGGTCACAAACCGAATGCCTGCATTCACAAAGAAACTGATCCGCCCGACCATGGCCGGAAAATCCGCGGCGTCCACCTTGCCCTGCAAATCGTCCAGTACGGCCTGCGCGGTGGACAGCGCATAGGCCAGTTCCTGTTCAGGCGTCGCCCCGGCTTCTTGCAGGTGATAGGAACAGACATTCATCGGGTTCCATTCTGGCAAGTATTGCCGTGTATACGCCGCAACATCCGTGATCATCCGAAGCGAAGGCTGCGGCGGGCAAACATAGGTGCCGCGACTAAGATATTCCTTGATTATGTCATTCTGAACAGTGCCTTGCAGCCGCGAGACATCGGCGCCCTGTTCCAGCGCCACCGCGATATACAGCGCCAAAAGCCACGGCGCTGTCGCGTTGATCGTCATTGATGTGTTCATCTGATCCAGAGGAATGCTGTCAAAAAGCGCGCGCATATCGCCCATATGCGCAACCGGCACGCCGACTTTCCCGACCTCGCCACGTGCAAGACGATGATCGCTGTCATAGCCTGTCTGTGTGGGCAGATCGAAGGCCACCGACAGACCTGTCTGACCCCTTGCAAGGTTGGACCGATACAGCGCATTCGACGCCTTGGCCGTCGAATGGCCCGCATAGGTCCGGAACAGCCATGGACGGTCTTTGGTCATCTGCGAACACTCCGACGTACAGTAACAATATTTCAATATGATGACTTAAACCGTAATGAAATGGCTCTGTCAATTCGCCGCGTCGCGGCAATCGCCGGCTTGGGGCTTAGCTGCAACGTCTTTAAGTTATATTGAGTTGAAACTGTTCCGGGCAGCTTTGGTCGCGGAATTGGCGAAAACGATATTCATAACGACATAAAATTACAAAAAGATCAAAAAAAAGTTTGCAAAATTACTTTTTCGCGCCTAGCCGTGGAGGCATCACAACCGATTCTGCAATGCAGCGCAGCGAAGGAGGGGTCGATATGGCTTTGGACAAGGCAGTGATAATGACGGGCGCGCGAAAAGACCTGTACGAGATCGGGGAAATCCCGCCATTGGGCCATCTGCCCAAGAAGATGCACGCCTGGGCCATCCGGCGCGATCGCCACGGCGACCCTGATCAATCCTTTGCGCTGGAAGTCGTGGACGTGAAGAAACCGGACAGCCACGAAGTTGTTGTTTTGGTGATGGCCGCAGGCGTGAATTACAACGGCGTTTGGGCCGGGAAGGGCGTGCCGATCAGTCCGTTCGATGTGCATGGCGCGGATTATCACATCGCAGGGTCCGACGCGTCGGGCATCATCTGGGCCGTCGGCGAAAAGGTAAAAAGCTGGAAAGTAGGGGACGAGGTCGTCATTCACTGCAATCAGGATGACGGCGACGACGCCCATTGCAACGGCGGTGATCCAATGTTTTCGCCCAGCCAGCGCATCTGGGGGTATGAAACGCCCGATGGCTCGTTTGCGCAGTTCACCACCGTTCAGGCCCAGCAAATCATGCCGCGCCCCAAGCATCTGACATGGGAAGAAAGCGCTTGCTATACGCTGACGCTGGCCACGGCCTATCGCATGCTGTTCGGTCACCATCCGCATGAATTGAAGCCCGGTCAGAATGTCTTGGTCTGGGGCGCGTCCGGTGGGCTTGGGTCTTATGCCATCCAACTGATCAACACGGCGGGCGCGAATGCGATTGCGGTGATCAGTGACGAAGACAAACGCGCGTTTGTGATGGGACTGGGGGCGAAAGGCGTCATCAACCGCAAAGACTTTAAGTGCTGGGGCCAGTTGCCGGAAGTAAATTCGCCCGAATACAAGACCTGGTTCGCCGAGGTACGCAAATTCGGCAAAGCGATCTGGGACATCACCGGCAAAGGCGTGAACGTGGATATGGTGTTCGAGCATCCGGGTGAAAGCACGTTTCCGGTGTCGACCTTTGTTGTCAAAAAGGGCGGCATGGTCGTGATCTGCGCTGGCACCACAGGGTATAACCTGACGATGGACGCGCGGTATATCTGGATGCATCAAAAGCGCATACAGGGCAGCCACTTCGCCCATCTGCAACAGGCCGCTGCGGCGAACCAGTTGATGGTCGAGCGACGTTTGGACCCATGCATGTCAGAAGTCTTCCCGTGGGATGAGATTCCGCAGTCACATATGAAGATGATGCGAAACGAACATAAGCCGGGAAATATGGCCGTTCTGGTGCAGGCGCCACGCACGGGATTGCGCACATTTGAAGACACGTTAGAGGAGAGTGTTTCGAGATAAGAAACAATGCGTTTCGATTCCAAAAAACTGTCCATTTTGACCGGGTTTGTCGGTTGGAATGGGCAGTTTTTTTAATTTGAAGTATTTTAAAACAGATACTTAAGTTCTGAGCCCTCGCCATTTTTGGGGAGTTGAAATTGGCGAATTTGAATAAACATGAACGCATGCTAAGGTTGTATTAAGGTTTCATTAACCAATGAGGAACAAACAAGCATGGTAAACGATTGGATTATCGACGTTTTGGCCGACGTCCAGACCTTCGCAAGTGCAAATGGTTTGGTCGTGGCCGAGAAAGCGATTGCGGATGCAATGCCGAAAATCGCCGAGGAACTGGCGTCGATGCAGGGGATAGCGCAGGGGACGGCGCATATTAATCATGTTGGAGAGTTTTCTAGAACGTTTGGAGGGGGTCGAAACACTTAGCGACCTGGACGCCGCTATACTTTCACTAAGCTCGGAACTGGACGTCGAGCACGTTGTCTATCATTCGGTGAAGTCGACGGGTGAGCAATATGCGGCCCTGACATATTCTGACGAATGGGTCGCGAGATACCTGGAAAAGGACTATGCGCGCATTGATCCGGTGGTGCAGGCCTGCATTCGGCGGTTTCATCCCATCGATTGGAAACGGCTGAACTGGTCGGGCAAGGCCGTGAAATCGTTTTTGCATGAAGCCATAGACAGCGGTATTGGCAATCAGGGGTTTTCAGTCCCGATCCGGGGGCCATCCGGTCAATTTGCGCTTTTCACCGTATCGGGCAGCGAAAAAGATGACCGTTGGGCGACCTATACACAGGAACGCTCGCGCGAGTTGATCCTGGCCTCGCATTACGTCAATCAGAAAGCGCTGGAAATTGAATGCGGGTCTGATCAGCTGGAAATCGTCAGCCTAAGCCCACGCGAAACCGATGCTTTGACAATGCTGGCCTTGGGGTTCAACCGGGCGCAGGCGGCGGAAAGCCTGTCAATTTCCGAGCATACGTTGCGGGTCTATATCGAAAGCGCGCGCTTTAAACTGGCCGCGTCCAACACGACACATGCTGTGGCCCGCGCAATGAACCAGGGTTTGTTAAACATCTGTTAAGTCCGCCGGACGCCCGGCTTAACAGGGCCTTTGGGCCGCGCGCGGGCAGATCCCATGCTCTTTACCCTTGGGGGCCTACCCCTCGTCTCATCCAGAACGGAGGAGAACGAGGCCATGCTTCGCTATATTTACGCTGATGATCTGCGCAGGGCGCCCAAGCTAGCGCGCACCATGTTTCGTGACAGGGGCGAACAGTTTCACACCCGGTTGAATTGGAAGGTCACGGTCGCCGGTGATGGCAGCGAGCGGGATGAATACGATGCGCTGAACCCGCTGTATGTGATCTGGGAACGCCCCGACGGCAGCCATGGCGGGTCGCTTCGGTTTTTGCCGACGACGGGACCTTGCATGGTCAACGATCACTTTCTGCATCTGACGGACGGCGTGAAAATCGAAAGCCCGCTGGTTTGGGAATGCACGCGGTTTTGCCTTGCACCGGGGGCGGATACGCGCGTTTCGGCGGCTTTGATGTTGGGCGGAATGGAAGCCGGGCGCGCGTCGTTTCTGACCCATGCCGTGGGCGTGTTCGATGCCCGCATGGTGCGGGTCTATCGGCGCTTGTCCTGGGGGCCGATCATTCTGGGCACATGCGGGACCGGGCGCGATGCAATCAGCGTCGGGTTATGGGCGTTTCAGGAAGACGGGGTGCGCGCGCGTTTGCTTGACCGCGTGGGCGTCTCATCCGGCGTGTCAGAAGGCTGGCTGACCCAATCTCTCGACGGCATTGCCGCGCTTGATCCGGCCATCGCCTAAGCCCCGCGTTGCCTGCCCAACAAGGCTGGTGGGCAGGCGGCTGACGGGGTAGGCTTGGGCCAAATGTCGGTGACGCTTACACAATTCTCAGATGATCAGGCCGAAGCCTTTGATCGCGTGGCCGAGGTCTTGCGGTCGTCGGGTGTCGATATCGAAGAAAGTCTGACAACCCCCAGAACTGACAACGCGGCGGGCGCGTTGGCCATCATTGGCAAGGCCGGGTCTGGAAAAACCATGCTGTTGGCCCGCCTGGCCGAAGCTTTGGCCGAAGCAGGTGTCGATACGATCAGCGGTGATTTTGAAGGCAAACGGCGCAAAGACAAACGCACGCTGGCTATCCTGGCCCCGACCAACAAGGCGGCCAGCGTCCTGCGGTCGCGGGGCGTGCCGGCGACCACGATCCACAGGATCCTTTACACGCCTGTTTATGATCCCGAATACGAAAAGATTGCCGAATGGTTGATGGGCAACGGCGAACGTCCCGAAGTCGAAGGTCTGACCGACGCCGCGCTTGATCGTGCACAGGCGTTTTTCAAACAAAACAAATCCATCCCCGGCGCTTTGGCGGCGGCTGGCCTGAAGGGGTCTGATTTTATTCTCGGCTGGAAACGCCGGGAAGACCCTCTGGATATCGGCTTTGTCGACGAAGCCTCGATGCTGGATGCCCGGCAATATGATGACCTGGTCGAAATTTTTCCGACCCTGGTTCTGTTTGGCGACCCGGCGCAGTTGGCACCAGTCAATCAATCGGGGGCCATGGTGTTTGATGGTTTGCCCGAGCCGCGCAAGATGACGCTGTCGCGGGTGCATCGTCAGGCACTGGACAATCCGATCCTTGATCTGGCGCATGCACTGGCCGACGACGCTTTGCGGTTCGAGGATTTTGAGCGAATGATCGAAGACGCCGCAGCCTCGGACGACCGGGTGGTGTTGGCGCCGCGCGTCGAGGCGTCGATGATGGCGAGGTCGCCTGCCCTTGTCTGGCGGAACGCGACGCGCATCCGGCTGATCCATGCATTCCGGGCCGCGTATGATGCGCCCGCCGATGCGCTTTTGCCGGGCGAGCCATTGATTTGCGACGGCATCGAACTGCCGTTGAAACACCGCAAGAAACGGCTGGATCTGGAAGCGCGCGGGCTGATCAAAGGCGCACAGGTGATTTATCTGGGACCGGGGCGAAAGCCCGGTTTTTCCCGCCTGCATGTAACGGGCGCACTAGAGCCACAGGTGTCGGCCGCATCTATCGTGAAAATCGAAATGCCCGAAGAAGACGAGCCGTTCATTCCCTTTGCCGCCAATATGGGTGCCGCGTTTCTGCACGGCGCGGCAGTGACGATCCACAAGGCGCAAGGATCGCAATGGCCCGAAGTGCAGGTTTTTGCGCCTGATCTTTATGCGGCAAGCCGCGCGGGCCGGATGGAAGCCGGTCTTCCGCTTTGGAAACGTCTGGCCTATGTCGCGATTACGCGGGCGGAAAAACGTTTGCATTGGGTGACGCGCTATCGATTGGCGAAACCGGACGATCCGCTGACAACGGCTGATTTGCAAGCACCCGCCGCGCCGTTTGAACTGACCAAGGAGCCCGAGCCATGAGCAAGTCGATCATTATCACTGGCGGATCTTCGGGCATCGGCAAGGCAACGGCCGAAGCGTTTTTGGCCGATGGGTGGACAGTCGGGGTTTTGGCGCGCCGCGCCGGGATGCTGGAAGATTTTGCTGCAAAGCACGCCAAGGCCATTGCACTGCCCGCTGATGTGACCGACGAAGCCGCGGTCGAAGCGCGGTTCTCTGAATTTGTTGCCAAAACCGGGCGGCTGGATGCGTTGTTCAACAATGCCGGCATGTTCGGGCCACCGACCACCATTGACAAGATCGCGCTAGAAGATTGGCAAGCGGTTCTGAACGTCAATCTGACGGGCATGTTTATCGCCGCCCGCGCGGCATTTACGCAGATGAAGCTGCAAAGCCCGCAAGGGGGGCGGATCATCAACAACGGTTCAATCTCGGCTCATACCCCGCGTGAAACCAGTTTGTGTTATACAACGACAAAGCACGCGATCACTGGAATGACACGGTCGTTGAATCTGGATGGGCGTGATCTGGATATCGCCTGCGGTCAAATCGACATCGGCAATGCAGAAACCGACATGGTCGCGGCCACCAACGAACGCCTGGTCGAACAGGGCAAGCCTGCGAACCCGGTGATGGATGTGAAAAACGCCGCCGATACTGTGGTGCACATGGCCAACTTGCCGATCAGCGCCAATATCCTGTTTGTCACCGTGATGGCGAACAAGATGCCGTTTGTCGGCCGCGGATAGCGCGTTCAGGCGCGGAACATACGGAACGCGGCCGAGGCTGCCCACCCCGCGAAAATCGCAATCGCCAGCGACATGATCCCGTACCAGAACGGCGTGTCTCGTGACATGCGATAAAGAAACCGTTCCAACCCGACTTTCTGCACCGCAATGACGCTGTCGTGGCTGTCCAGCACGCGCCCCCCTCGCGTCAGGTAGAACCGCGCGTGGTAGTCGCCTTCGGTCAGGTTTGCAGGCAGCCGGACCGAGGTGCGGAAAAGCGTTTCTTCGTCCAGTTGAACAGCGTTGATATTGGTCTGGTACAGACCTTTGCTTTGGCGAATGCGGATCAGGGCTTCGGTGAAGTCTTCGCTGTCCGCAACGCCGGCCCCGACCGAACGGATCGCGCGGCGGATAGACACATGATGACGCAGATCTTCTTCGTTGTTCAGCACGTCGGGCCAGGGGGCCGATGTGGCAACCGCATAGAAACTTGGCGCGCTGTCGACCTTGACGGCGTCGGTGTTGACCCAGATGCCAAGGCGCTTGTCTTTGCGGCGCACGGTCACAGACTGCGACGGGCCAGCGACCGCGATGACGACTTGCAAGGGCGGGTCTGTGACAATCTTGGCTTCACGCTTGACCGCACCGAAGATAAGAATCTCGGATCCATCGAAATCGGTTGTGATGGCGATGCGGCTTTGGCTGAGGCCTGCGACGACTTCTTCGCCCAAAGCCGGGCTTGCCAGACACATCAAAAGGGCCAGGAAACGCACCATCAGTGGCCCCCTGCTGCGCCCAGCGAATACAGCTCGGACGGTTGCAACAGAAGGTCCAGCGCCAGCTTGCCGCAGACGACCAGCACCATGATGGCCAAAAGGATGCGCAGTTGTTCGGCCTGCAATTTGGCACCTAGCCGCGTGCCGATCTGGGCGCCGATGACACCGCCGACCAGCAAAAGGACGGCCAGAACAATATCTACGGTAAAGTTGGTGGTGGCGTGCAGAAGTGTGGTGAAGCCTGTGACAAAAATGATCTGAAAAAGCGAGGTGCCGACAACAACCTTGGTCGGCATGCCAAGCAGATAAATCATCGCGGGCACCATGATGAACCCTCCGCCGACGCCCATGATGGCGGCAAGAATGCCAACCAGCACACCGACCAGAACAGGCGGAATGACCGAGATATAAAGCCCCGAAGTGCGGAACCGCATCTTAAAGGGCAGGGAATGCGCCAACCCGTGTTTGCGGCGCGTTGAAACCGGTTTGCCCGCCCGTGATTTTCGCAGGGCATTCAGGCTTTCGATGAACATCAGGCCACCAATCGCGCCCAGGAAGATCACGTAGGACAGGCGGACCAGCAAATCCACCTGTCCGGCGGCTTTCAGCGTGTTGAAGATCTGCACCCCCAAAGCCGCGCCTATCAATCCGCCGATCAGCAAAACGGTGCCCATGCGCAAATCGACGGTCTTGCGTTTCAAATGGGCCAGCGCGCCCGAAAAGGATGAGGCCACGATTTGGTTGGCTTCGGTCGCGACCGCGACAGCGGGCGGGATGCCAATGAAGAACAATAACGGCGTCATCAAAAAACCGCCGCCCACGCCGAACATGCCGGACAGAATGCCGACAAGACCGCCAAGACCAAGCAAGAGAAATGCGTTCACCGAAACTTCGGCAATCGGCAGATAGATTTGCATGCCGCTTCCCATACGCCCGCGCATCCACAGGGTTCAACGACCAATTTGACGGTGGGGATCAGTCCAGGTGCGACATATCGTGGTAGTCTTTGGGTGTCTCAGCATTCGCAGAGCAGTCTGTGCGCACGCATTGGGCGATGTGTCTTTGTATGCCGTGGAACACAAGGGCTTGCCAGATGCGGTCGTTCAGGCGTATCCAATCCCTGTCGAACGGGAGAATCTGGGGCAACCCAGTGCCGAAGGAGCAAGCGCCCCGGTAAACTCTCAGGCCAAAGGACCGTTCGTCGATAACACTCTGGAGAGACCTTTTTGAGGCGCCGACGGGATAACGATCTCAGGCCAAAGGACAGAGGGGGCACGGCCCCGGCACAAGCTGCCGGAGAGAAGGAGTGCCGATGCCCGCGTTGAACCGAACCCCGCTGCACGATCTGCATGCCGCGCTTGGCGCGAAGATGGTGCCGTTCGCAGGGTATGAGATGCCTGTGCAATATGGGCCCGGGGTGATGAAAGAACATCTTTGGACCCGGGACCATGCCGGGCTTTTCGATGTCAGCCACATGGGGCAGGTCATCTTGCGCCCGGTGTCAGGCGACATCGCCGATGCCGCACGCGCGTTCGAGACTTTGGTGCCCGTCAGCCTTCTTTCGCTAAAGGAAGGACGGCAGCGCTATGCGATGTTTACCAATGACCAGGGTGGCATTCTGGATGATCTTATGGTCGCGCACCGGGGTGATCATCTGTTCGCGGTCGTGAACGCCGCCTGCAAAGATTCCGATATCGCGCATATGACGGCCAATCTGTCCGACCAAATGCAGGTGGTGCCTGTCACGGATCGCGGATTGCTGGCTTTGCAGGGGCCTGACGCTGAACGTGTGCTTGCGGCTTTGGTGCCGGATGTCGCGGATATGCGATTTATGGATGTTGGCGTCTTTGACTGGAACAATGTCGAATTGTGGGTGTCGCGTTCGGGCTATACGGGCGAAGACGGGTTTGAGATTTCTGTCCCCGCGCCGCAGTCTGTCGATTTGGCACAGGCGCTTTTGGCAGATGACAAAGTCGAACCCATCGGGCTGGGTGCCCGCGATTCCCTGCGTCTGGAAGCCGGGTTGTGTCTCTATGGGTCGGACATTGACGACACCACGACGCCGATTGAAGCCGCTTTGAACTGGGCCATCCAGAAAGCGCGCCGGTCCGGTGGCGAACGGGCCGGGGGGTTTCCGGGCGCGGATGTTATTCTTGGACAACTTGAAACCGGCGTCTTGCGCCGTCGCGTTGGATTGCGGCCCGAAGGGCGCGCGCCGATGCGCGCTGGCACCAAGATTTTCGCAGGCGACACCCAGGTTGGAACGATCACGTCGGGCGCATTTGGCCCGTCGCTTGGGGCACCGATGTCCATGGGATATGTCGCCGTTGACCATGCAACGACAGGAACGACCCTGGAAGGTGAGGTGCGCGGCAAACGCATGCCTGTGACCGTCGCTGACCTGCCGTTTCGCCCGTCCACTTACAAACGCTGAACAAGGAGACCCCAGATGAAATTCACAGAAGACCATGAATGGTTGCGTGTCGATGGCGACGTTGTGGTTGTTGGCATCACCGATCACGCAGCTGAACAATTGGGCGATGTCGTTTTTGTCGAACTGCCCGAGACGGAAACCAAAGTGACCAAGGGCGACGACATTGTCGTCATCGAAAGCGTGAAGGCCGCGTCGGACATTGTTGCGCCGCTGGACGGTGAAATCGTCGCGGTGAATGACGACCTGTCCGACAATCCCGGCATGGTGAACGAAGACCCGACCGGCACCGCCTGGTTCTTTAAAATGAAGGTCGAAGATATGGCCCAGCTTGATGGGTATATGAGCGAAGACGAATACCAGGAAATGATCGCCTGAGCCCGCAATTTTCTGCGCAGTGTCGTGCAAACCGTCTGCGCAGAACTTCTTCCACCCGGAGACCCAGATGACGTTTACGCCGACCGATTACCTGCCTTACGATTTCGCCAACCGCCGCCATATCGGCCCATCACCCAAAGAGATGGCGCAGATGCTGAGCGCGCTTGGCGTCGGGTCGCTGGATGACTTGATTGACCAGACGGTGCCTGCCTCGATCCGGCAGGCCGAACCTTTGTCATTCGACAAACCAAGGTCCGAACGCGAGCTGTTGTGGGAAATGCGTCAAATCGCGTCGCAGAACCAGGTTTTCACAACGATGATCGGGCAAGGCTATCACGGCACAACGACGCCGCCTGCGATTTTGCGGAATATTCTGGAAAACCCGGCTTGGTACACGGCCTATACGCCCTATCAGCCAGAAATCAGCCAGGGGCGGCTTGAGGCTTTGCTGAACTATCAGACGATGATCTCGGATCTGACAGGGCTGGAAATTGCCAATGCGTCCCTTCTGGACGAAGCAACGGCGGCGGCCGAGGCGATGACCATGGCCGAGCGTGTATCCAAGTCCAAGTCCAAGACGTTTTTCATTGATGAAAATTGCCATCCGCAGAACATCGCAGTCATGCAAACCCGGGCACAGCCTCTGGGAATTGAGTGCATTGTCGGCGCGCCTGGGGCATTAAAGGCAGACAAGGTTTTTGCCGCCGTATTCCAGTACCCCGGCACCTATGGCCATGTGCGCGACTTCACCGATCAAATGACCGCGCTGCATGACAATAAAGCGCTGGGGATCGTCATCGCCGATCCGATGGCATTAACGCTTTTGAAAGAACCGGGCGCGATGGGGGCGGATATTGCCGTTGGGTCGACCCAACGGTTTGGCGTGCCAATGGGCATGGGCGGACCTCACGCGGCGTTCATGGCGTGCCGCGACGCTTTGAAACGCGCCATGCCGGGACGTCTGGTGGGGGTGTCTGTCGACGCGCGTGGCAACAAGGCGTATCGGTTGTCGCTGCAAACGCGCGAGCAACACATCCGGCGCGAAAAAGCGACGTCAAACGTATGCACCGCTCAAGCGCTGTTGGCGGTGATGGCCAGCTTTTACGCTGTATTTCATGGACCAGAAGGTCTGAAAGCCATCGCGCAACGCATTCACCGCAAAACGGAACGGTTGGTCATGGGGCTGGAAGCTGGGGGCTTCAAGGTTGAACCCAAACTGTTTTTTGACACGATCACGGTCGATGTCGGCGCTTTGCAAGGCGTCATCATCGAGGCGGGTCATCGTGAACGGATCAATTTCCGCAAAGTGGGTGACACAAAGATCGGCATTGCGGTTGATGAAACCGTGCGCCCTGCCGTGCTGGAGGGCGTTTGGCGCGCGTTCGGGCTGGATTACAAAGCGGAAGAATTTGAAGCGGGCTATACCCGCCTGCCGGTTGAATATCATCGCACCAGCAGCTTTCTGACCCATCCGGTGTTTCATATGAACCGCGCGGAAACCGAGATGATGCGCTATATGCGACGTCTGGCGGATCGTGATCTTGCGCTTGACCGCGCGATGATCCCGCTTGGGTCCTGCACCATGAAACTGAACGCGGCCGCTGAAATGATGCCGGTGACCTGGCCCGAATTTGCCAACATCCATCCTTTTGCCCCCGGCGATCAGGTCAAAGGCTATACCGTGATGATCGACGATCTTTGCAAACAGCTTTGCGAGATCACCGGCTATGACGCGATGTCGATGCAGCCGAACTCGGGCGCACAGGGCGAATATGCAGGATTGTTGACCATTCAGGCCTATCATCGGGCGCGTGGCGATGCGGATCGGGACATCTGTCTGATCCCCATCAACGCCCATGGCACCAATCCGGCCAGTGCGCAGATGTGCGGGATGCAGGTGGTGGTGACCAAATGCACCGAAAACGGTGATATCGATCTGGATGATTTCCGCGCCAAGGCGGAAGCTGCGGGGTCAAGACTTGCGGCTTGCATGATCACCTATCCGTCAACGCATGGCGTGTTCGAAGAAACCGTGCGGGAAGTCTGCGACATTACACATGAACATGGCGGGCAGGTCTATCTGGACGGGGCGAACCTGAATGCGATGGTGGGATTGTCGAAGCCGGGCGAAATCGGTTCAGACGTCAGTCACCTGAACCTGCACAAGACGTTTTGCATTCCCCATGGCGGCGGGGGGCCGGGGATGGGGCCGATTGGCGTCAAAGCCCATCTTGCCCCGTTCTTGCCGGGTCACCCTGAAACCGGCGGCCGCGAAGGGCCAGTCAGCGCGGCCCCCTATGGCTCGCCCGGCATTCTGGTCATTCCCTATGCATATCTGCTGCTTATGGGTGGCGATGGGCTGACGCAGGCCACAAAGATCGCAATTCTGAACGCCAATTACATCGCCAAACGGTTGGAAGGCGCCTATGACGTCTTGTTCAAAGGCGGGCAGGGCAGGGTGGCGCATGAATGCATCATCGACACACGGCCCTATGACGACACAGCCGGCGTCACGGTTGATGACATCGCGAAACGCTTGATCGACAACGGGTTTCACGCGCCAACCATGAGCTGGCCAGTTGCGGGCACCCTGATGATCGAACCGACCGAAAGCGAAACGAAGGCCGAACTGGACCGGTTTTGCGATGCGATGCTGTCCATTCGCGAAGAAATCGCAGCCATCGAAGACGGCAAATCAGAACGCGACAACAACCCTTTGAAACGCGCACCACATACAGTCGAAGATCTGGTGGGCGAATGGGACCGCCCCTATAGCCGGGAAGAGGCGTGCTATCCCCCCGGCGCGTTTCGGGTCGACAAATACTGGGCGCCGGTCAATCGGGTGGACAATGCGTTTGGCGACCGCAACCTTGTTTGCGTCTGCCCGCCGCTGGAAGACTATGCCGAGGCGGCAGAATAGGGCGGTAGATACAGTTTAGAATCGTTCCAAACTATTGACAGGCGCGTGCCCTGTCCTCATATCTTAAGGCCTGACCAGAGGATGTGACATGTTCATTCAAACCGAAGCCACGCCGAACCCCGCGACGCTCAAATTCCTTCCCGGACAGACGGTTCTTGGGGCAGGTACAGCCGATTTTCCAAGCGCCGAAACGGTGGGAAAATCGCCGCTTGCGACACGGATATTCGCTGTCGATGGCGTCACTGGTGTGTTTCTGGGTACCGACTTTGTCACTGTGACCAAAGGCGATGACATGGATTGGGATGTTTTGAAGGCCCCGATCCTTGGCGCGATCATGGAACATTTCCAATCCGGTCAGCCGGTGATCGAAGGCGATGGCCCTGCCGCGTCGGGTCACGCAGAGCATGACGGTGAAGACGGCGAGATCGTCAACCAGATCAAAGAACTTTTGGACACGCGCGTGCGTCCCGCTGTGGCGCAGGACGGCGGCGATATTGTGTTTCACGGCTTCGACCGCGGCATCGTCTATCTGCACATGCAGGGGGCTTGCGCGGGGTGCCCGTCTTCGACGCTGACGTTGAAAATGGGGATCGAGAACCTTTTGCGCCACTATATCCCCGAAGTGGTCGAGGTGCGCCCGGTTGCCGCCTGACCCCGTTCTTCTGGCATTCGATACATCGGCCGCGCATTGCGCGGCCGCTTTGCTAAGGGGCGACAAGATCATCGCCTCGCAATGCGAAGAGATGGTCAAAGGCCAAGCCGAACGCTTGTTTCCGATGCTTGATGAGATTTTGACGGATGCGGGCAGCAACTGGGCTGACTTAACCGCCATCGGTGTGGGCATTGGCCCCGGCAATTTCACCGGCATTCGTATTGCGGTCAGCGCGGCACGGGGGCTTGCGATGTCGCTGGATGTCCCGGCAGTCGGAGTGTCGTCGTTCGAAACGTGCCGCGGTGCATTGGCAGGTGACGGACTGGCCGAGGTCGTTTGCCTGCCCGCCCCGCGCCAGCAGGTCTATCTGCAGGTGTTCAACGGGTCAGAGGTTAGTGATCCGGTATTGACGGAAATCACTGAAGACGCGCTGTCGGGCGTCGATGTTCCAAACGGTGTCGCGCAGATTACCGGCGCATGTGCGGCGGATGTCGCGCAGTGTCTTGCCACGCCCTATGCGTTGGACGTCGCGTCCGTGACACTGCCTGTAAATCCCGCTCAAACCATCGCGCACCTTGCGGCTCAAAGACTGAAGACTGGCCAGGGTGGCACGAAACCCGCGCCGCTTTACGTCCACCCGCCCGATGCCGCGCCAGCCTCGGACCCGCCGCCTGTGATCCTGTCGTGATCGAAGACCGGCTGGCAAATATACACGCCCGCGCCATGGTCATACCCAAGGGATGGCGCGCGGATGAACTGCGCGACGTGCTGAACGGGCCCGGTGTTTTTCTGGTGTTGCCGGATGAAAGGGCGCCGTCATCTGAAAGTAAGATCGACGGCTTTGCGTTGGGACGTGTTGTTTTGGACGAAGCCGAGCTTTTGACGCTGGCGGTCGCCCCCGACGCACAAGGCAGGGGGCTGGGCCGCAAAACGCTTGCCGCCTTTGAAGCACAGGCCGCTTTGAAAGGGGCCGCCTCCGCGTTTCTTGAGGTTGCCGTCGCCAATCAACCGGCGCGGAGGCTGTATATGACCACTGGCTGGGCCGAAGTGGGGCACCGTCGCGGTTACTATTCCGTCAACGGCGAACGTCACGATGCCCTCGCGATGCGCAAATCGCTGACAGGTGCTTAACCACAGGTCACCTGTGGAATTTTCGAAGAAACCCGCATGTCCCCTATTGCCCTTTCCCGTCGCTGACGCCTTAATCAGGGGATCAAGGGCGCCGGGGGGCAAAGGCCCAAACAGGTGCCCAGAGTTTACCAACTGGGAGACACTCATGTCATTGTTTAAACTTGCTGTCGGAAGCGCGGCTGGTCTTGCCCTTATGGCGGGCGCTGCTTTTGCCGAACCTGCCTTGATGTATGACCTTGGCGGAAAGTTCGATAAATCGTTCAACGAAGCTGCCTTTAACGGGGCCAAGCGCTGGGGCGAGGACACTGGAAATTCCTATCGCGAGATCGAAGTGACGGCCGAAGCGCAGCGCGTGCAGTTTGCAACGCGTCTGGCCGAAGGCGGATTTAACCCGATCGTCGTTCTGGGCTTTCAGAACGCGGCCACCATCGAAGAGGTTGCGCCGAAATACCCGGACACCAAGTTTGCCATCATCGATGTGAACTGGCTGGATTTCCCGAATGTGCGTCAGATCAGCTTTGCCGAACATGAAGGCAGCTATCTGGTCGGGATGCTGGCCGCGATGGCGTCCGAAACTGACACTGTTGGTTTCATTGGCGGAATGGATGTGCCGCTGATCCGGCACTTTGCCTGCGGCTATGCCCAGGGCGCAAAGGCGGTAAACCCGGATATCAACGTGGTCGCCAATATGACCGGAACAACGCCAGCGGCCTGGAATGACCCGGTGAAGGGCGGCGAATTGACAAAAGCCCAGATCAGCCAGGGCGCGGATGTGGTTTACGCCGCTGCCGGTGGCACGGGCGTTGGTGTGCTGCAAGCCGCAGCCGATGCTGACATTCTGTCGATCGGTGTGGACAGCAACCAGAACTATCTGCACCCCGGCGAAGTTCTGACTTCGATGCTGAAGCGGGTTGATAACGCTGTTTATGACGTTTTTGAAAAAGGTGTCGAAGGCTTCGAGGCGGGCGTAACCGTTATGGGGCTTGGCAACGATGGCGTCGGCTATGCGCTGGACGAACACAACGCGTCGCTGATTTCGGACGACATGAAAGCAGCCGTCGACACCGCGCGCCAGCAGATCATTGATGGCGAGCTGAACGTCGTGGCCTATTACGAAAATGACAGTTGTCCCGCACTGGATTTCTGATTGATGAAGCGAGGTCGCGCTTTGGCGCGGCCTCACTCAAACGGGGGTGATATGGCAGAGGTTGAGACGTTCTTCTCCGCGTGGGGCATGGCTGATGCCGATGAACGCGTGGCCGCAATCCGAAAGACTGTCGCAGCAGATGCAGTCTATGTCGACCCGAGAACGGACGCGCCGATTGTCGGGCCAGACGCGCTGGCCGACTATGTTGCGATGTTCAGCCAATCGGCCCCGGGCGCGGTAGCCGAGGTGGTGAAAAGCGATACCTCGGGCGATATGCGGCGCGTGACGGTTGCTTTCAAAATGCCAAATGGCATGGAACAGATGGGCCAGTATTTTGTTGAACCGGCCCGGGGTAATATCACCCGCATGACCGGTTTCGTGGGGACGGGACAACCCGAATGAACGACACGCCTGCCATCCAGCTTAAGGGTATTTCCAAGTCCTTTGGCCCGGTTCAGGCGAACAAAGATATCTCTATCCGTGTCATGCCGGGCACGATCCACGGCATCATAGGCGAAAATGGCGCGGGCAAATCCACGCTGATGTCCATTCTGTATGGGTTTTACAAAGCGGACGCAGGCGAAATTTTTATCAGCGGTCAAAAGACCGAGATTCCTGACAGTCAGGCCGCAATCGCCGCTGGCATTGGGATGGTATTCCAGCATTTCAAGCTGGTCGAAAACTTCAGCGTTTTGGAAAACGTTGTGCTAGGCGCAGAAGACGGAGCCTTGCTGCGCCCGTCTTTGGCCAAGGCGCGGGCCCTTCTGACCGATCTGGCGCGGGAATATGAACTGAGTGTCGATCCCGATGAGACCATCGAAGAACTGTCGGTTGGTCACCAACAACGCGTCGAGATTTTGAAAGCGCTGTATCGTCAGGCTGACATTTTGATCCTCGATGAACCAACCGGGGTGCTGACGCCATCGGAAGCCGATCATCTGTTTCGTATTCTGAAAGGTCTGCGCGATGAAGGGAAGACGATCATCCTGATCACCCACAAGTTGCGCGAGATTATGGATGTCACCGACACGGTCAGCGTGATGCGGCGCGGTGAAATGACGGCAACCGTCAAAACAGCCGAAACCAATCCACAAGAACTGGCCGAATTGATGGTCGGGCGAAAGGTCTTGCTGCGCGTCGATAAAGTGCCTGCCCAGCCAAGGGGCGACGTGCTGAAGGTCGAAAACCTAAGCGTCGTCGATGAAGACGGGGTCGAACGTTTGAAAGGCATAGATTTCAGCATTCAGGGCGGTGAAATCCTGGGCATTGCCGGCGTCGCGGGCAATGGGCAATCAGAACTGCTTGAGGTGCTGGGCGGCTATCGGGCCGCCACGGGGTCGGTCCTTTTGAATGGTCAGACGATTGATCTGACAGGGTCGCAATCCGACGGGCGAACGCGGCGCGCGCGTGGCATCGCCCATGTTCCCGAAGACCGCCAGCGCGAAGGGCTGATCCTGGACTATTCTGCCTGGGAAAATATGGTTTTCGGATATCACCATGCGCCGGAATACCAAGCCTCAAGCCTGTTTATGGACAACGCGGCCATCCGCGCGGACACCGAAGCCAAGATGCAACGGTTCGACGTGCGCCCGCCGCTGCCGGGGCTGGCCGCCAAAAATTTTTCGGGCGGCAATCAGCAAAAGATCGTTCTGGCCCGCGAGATCGAGCGTGACCCCGATCTGTTGTTGGTCGGCCAGCCGACCCGTGGCGTCGATATTGGCGCGATTGAGTTTATTCACCAACAGATCGTCGCGCTGCGTGACAGGGGCAAAGCGATCCTGCTTGTTTCAGTTGAATTGGATGAAATCCTGTCGCTTGCGGACCGGATCGTGGTGATGTTCGACGGGCAGATCATGGGCGAACGACTGGCGCACAGCACCGATGAACGCGAACTTGGGCTTCTGATGGCAGGCGTGACCGAGGGGGCGGCGTAATGGATGTGATCCCAAAATGGGCGGATGCAATCCTTATTCCGCTCATCTCGATCCTTCTGGCCTTTCTCATCTCGGCTTTGGTCATTCTTGCCATCGGGGAAGACCCGGTCGAAGCACTGATGCTGATGATCAACGGCACGTTCGGCAATTCGGCCGGCATCGGATTCATGCTTTTTTACGCAACGAACTATATTTTTACGGGCCTTGCGGTCGCCATCGCGTTTCATGCGCGGCTGTTCAACATTGGCGGCGAAGGACAGGCGACGCTTGGGGGATTGGGGGTCGCGCTTGTTTGTCTGTCCCTGCCTTGGCCACATTGGACGCTTGCTTTGCCAGCGGCGTTGGTCGGCGGCGCGGTCTTCGGGGCGCTTTGGGCGCTGATTCCGGCCTATCTGCAAGCCAGGCGGGGCAGCCATATCGTGATCACGACGATCATGTTCAACTTTATCGCCAGCGCCCTGATGGTCTATTTGCTGGTCGAAGTTCTGAAACCCGCCGGTTCGATGGATCCAGCGACACCGCGCTTTCCGCCGGGGGCCAGCCTGCCTCAAATGTCGGATATGCTTGGCCTTGTCGGCATTCCCTTCAGCAGCGCAGCGCCGGTCAACGTCAGTTTCTTCGTCGCCCTTCTGGCCTGCTTTCTGTTCTGGCTGTTGGTTTGGCGCACCCGCTTGGGGTACGAGATTCGCGCCTATGGCCACAGCGAAACGGCAGCCGAATATGCCGGTATTTCACCGACCAAAATCATTCTGATTGCGATGATGATATCGGGCGGGCTGGCGGGCTGTATGGCAATCAACAACGTCATGGCGGCTGAACGTCTGGTTCTGAATTCAGTCGAAGGGGCAGGCTTTATCGGCATCGCGGTCGCCTTGATGGGCCGGTCGCACCCGGTCGGTGTTCTGCTGGCGTCGCTGCTTTTCGGCTTTCTGGTTCAAGGCGGGGCCGAGATCGACTTTTGGACGAACATCCCCCGCGAATTGGTGATCGTCATTCAGGCGCTTGTCATTCTGTTCACCGGCGCTTTGGACAATATGGTGCGCATGCCGCTGGCGCGTCTGTTTCTGATGTTCGGGCGCGGACGGTCCGGAGGGGCGACATGATCGACGTTTGGCTTCCGCAACTGGCCATTGGCTGGGGTGTCCAGCTTTTGGGTGTCTTGTCGCCGGGCCCGGGCGTGGCATTGATTTTGTCGGTGGCGACATCGCGGGGGCGTGTGCCTGCCCTGACAACCTGTCTTGGCATTGGGTTTGGGGCCGTGGTGTTGGCGACGCTGGGCATTCTGGGGCTTTCCGCGCTTTTGGCGGATGTCGCCTGGGCCATGATGGTGGTGAAACTGGCGGGCGCGGCATTTCTGGCGTGGCTGGCGTGGAAGTCTTTCAGCCGTGCGTTTCAATCAACCGCTCCTTTGGCTTTGGGTGGCCGTCAGTCCCGCACCGGACATGCGGCGTTGATCGGGTTCACGATGCAGATCACCAACCCCAAGGCCATTGTGTATTGGATCGCGGCGATATCTGTCGCCGGGCTTGAGACTGCGCCACTTTGGGTCATCGGCATTTTCCTTGCTGGCGCGTTTGCCAATTCGTTTCTGGGCCACGGGCTTTGGGCCGTAGCCCTGTCGTCGCGGTCTTTTTTGGGGCTCTATCAAAAAGCGCGCCGGTGGATCGAAGGGGTGCTGGGCGGCTTCTTTGCCTTCGCAGCCTTTAAACTGGCAACGTCTAGGATCTGAGTGATGGACTTCGGAACACTGCTTCAAATCCTTGATACGACGGTGCGGCTTGCAACGCCTTTGCTGTTCGCCTGCCTGGCCGGGTTGGTGTCAGAACGCGCAGGCATTTTTGACATCGGGCTGGAGGGCAAATTGTTGGCGGCGGCGTTCTTTTCGGCGGCGTTTGCAGCTGTGACCGGATCGGTTTGGGTGGGCTTGCTGGCCGGTATTCTGGCGTCGCTGGCGTTAAGCCTGATCCACGGGCTGGCGTCGATCACCTTTCGGGGCAATCAGTTAATCTCGGGCGTGGCGATCAACTTTCTGGCCGCAGGCCTGACCGTTCTGATTGCGCAAAGCTGGTTTCAGCAAGGCGGGCGCACGCCATCATTGGCCGATGACGCCCGGTTTCAGGAAATCACACTGCCCTTTGCCGATGCGTTTTCGGGGCTGCCTTACATCGGGCAAAGCTATTCCGAACTGTTCTCGGGCCATTCGCTTTTGGTCTATGTCGGGTTTCTGACCGTGCCGCTTGTGTGGTGGGTGCTGTTCAGAACCCGCTTTGGTTTGCGGTTGCGTGCGGTCGGCGAAAACCCGGCAGCCGTCGATACAGCGGGTGTATCGGTCGTGCGGCTGCGCTATGCGGCTGTGATGATCTGTGGTGTGCTTTGTGGGCTGGGGGGTATTTATCTGGCGACCGGTCTACAGGCGGGCTTTGTCAAAGATATGTCATCGGGGCGGGGTTTCATCGCGCTGGCGGCGTTGATCTTTGCCAAATGGCGCCCTTGGTATGCGTTGTTCGCCTGCTTGCTCTTTGGGTTCTTTCAGGCCCTGTCATTTCGCCCCGATGTCGTGGAAACGGTGACAACCGTTGCCATCCCCGGCCAGCTTCTGGACGCGTTACCCTATATTCTGACAGTGGTCATTCTGGCGGGCTTTGTCGGCAAGGCCGTGCCACCGCGCGCAGGCGGCGAGCCTTACGTCAAAGAACGCTAGGCCCGCCGGGAAACGTGGGGTCTACAGCATCAACTGATAGGTCGCGGGCACATAGCGGAAGCGTCCTTCGGTGACCTGTTCAACATAGCCGACGCCGGGGAATGGCATGTGATAGCCAATCAACGGAATACGATCTGCGGCGACCATGCTCAGAACTTTCTTGCGCGACGCAGCGGCGGCTGCCTTGTCCATGTCAAAGCGAACTTCCCATTCAGGATAGGCCAGTGACCAGACATAGTGATTGGCCGTGTCAGCCATAACCAAAACCTGTTCACCACCGGATTCGATCAAATAGGTCATATGGCCCGGCGTATGACCGAAGGCAGACACCGCTGTGATGCCGGATGCCACATCTTGGCCGTCGCCCAGAAAGGTCATCTTTTCGGCCAGCGGACGGACCTTGCCGTCAAAGCGTTCGTTGCCAGCCGCAGCCCAGTGGTCGTATTCGGCCTGACCTGTCACGTAACGTGCGTTGGGAAAGGTGACTGCGCCGCTGTCGTCGGACAGCCCGCCGATGTGGTCTCCATGCATATGGGTGATCACGACAATGGTGATATCGTCAGCCTCAATCCCGGCGGCATTCAACGCCGCCAGCGTGCCACCGGCCGAAAGGCCGGCATCGAACAAGACGACCTCGTCGCCGGCGCGGACAACGGTAGGCGTGAAGAAGAACTGCGCTTTGTCTGTGGGCAGGAAGTTCTCTTCGCTGACCTTGGCAAATTCGTCGGCTGAAACGTTCATGCCGAAAATGCCCTGAACGTCTTCAACCGGACGGGTGCCCGCCAACAGGGTCGAGACCTGGAAATCCCCCAGGCCAAACGTATTCTGAATGGCGTTCGAAGGCGCGCTGTGACCGCCCGCCATAGCAGGGCGAGACACCCCGATGCCTGCGGCAAGTGGCATAGCTGCGCCGGCAATCAAGGCGGTGCGACGTGTTATTCCGTTCGTGGTCATGGACGTTCCTTCCGATTGAGGGTCATCAAAAGGTAGCGTGCTGGGGGTGGTCTTCCATGTGCAATTCCGCAGAACCCCGGAACAGCAATGCACAGTGCGCGCGACGCGTGGGATCCCCCTTGCCGTGGTTGCGCTATCAAGCCATGGTGCGCGCGGACAGGGGACGTTGCACATGAAATCGCATGTATTGACGATCACACTTAACCCGACGGTCGACTATTGCACGACTGCAAACGGCATTCAGCCGAACCTGAAGCTGCGCTGTACCGAGCCTCAGGTCGATCCGGGCGGTGGCGGCATTAATGTGGCGCGCGCCATCCGTTTGCTGGGTGGGCAGGCGACGGCGCTGATTGCAATCGGTGCCGGAACCGGCGCGCAACTGTTACAGCTTTTGGCGCTGGAAGGCGTGCCAACGGTGGCCTTTCAGGGCCCCGGCGAAACCCGGCAATCCATGTCTGTGATCGATACAACATCGGGCCAACAATACAGGTTCGTCATGCCAGGTCCGGAATGGCAGGACCACGACGTACCACGGGCTTTGGCGTCTGTGGATCAGGCGGCAACGGGCGACACGCTGGTCGTCCTGTCCGGCAGCCAGCCGCCGGGGGTTGCAAAGGAATTTCCGTCAATTATGGCCGATCACGTTGCCGGGCGCGGGTCGCGTTTGATTGTCGACACCTCTGGACCGGCGCTGTTCCATCTGGCGGAACAACCGCGCGACTCGCTTTTTGTCCTGCGTATGAACGGCGAAGAAGGCGAGGAACTGGCAGGCCGTTCCCTGATCACACGCGAAGACACCGCTGCTTTTGCCCGGGGTTTGATCAACAAAGGCGTGGCGCGGATTGTCGTTGTTGCGCGTGGCGCGGACGGGTCTGTTATGGCCACCGAAGACGGGGCCTGGCACGGGGTCAGCCCACCTGCGCCCATCGTCTCGAAAGTCGGTGCAGGCGACAGTTTTGTCGGCGCCTTCACGCTGGGCCTGGCCCGCGAAGACCCGGTTGATGAATGCCTGCGTTCTGGCGTGGCAGCCGCAAGTGCCGCCACCATGACCGAAGCAACCAAGCTGTGCGATCCCGCCCTGACGGCTGAGCAGCGCCGGGCGTGTACGATTACTAAGCTCTAGCTTTTCAAACGATAGCCGCTTCGGAAAATCCAGGTGACAATGGCAAGGCAGATGCCTGCAAAGATCAGCACGGCGGCAAGGCTGGCGGCCACCGGCACGTCTGCCGTGCCAAAAAACGACCAGCGAAAGCCGGACACCAGATAAAGCACAGGGTTGAACTTTGACAGCGTCTGCCAGAACGGTGGCAGCATGGTGATCGAATAAAACGACCCGCCCAGAAACACCAAGGGCGTGACCACCAGCAAGGGCACCAGGTTCAACTGTTCGAAGTTCCGCGCCCATATCCCAAGGATAAAGCCCAAAAGCGCGAAACTGACCGCCGTCAGCAGCAAAAAGGCCATCATCCACAACGGGTGTTTGACCGTGATGTCCACAAAGAAGAACGATGTCGCAAGGATGATCATGCCGATCAAAAGCGATTTTACAGCCGCCGCGCCCACATAACCCAGCACAATTTCAAAAGATGATAAGGGGGCCGAGAGGATCTCGAAGATCGTGCCGATGAATTTAGGGAAATAGATGCCGAAGCCCGCGTTTTGAATGGATTGTTGCAGAACCGTCAGCATGATCAGACCGGGCACGATGAAAGCGCCGTAAGACACGCCTTCGATTTCGGGGATGCGGCTTCCAATCGCGGCCCCGAAAACGACAAAGTAAAGCGATGTCGACAGGACAGGTGATACGATCGATTGAATGATTGATCGGAAAAACCGCGCCATTTCGAACCGCCAGATTGCGGCAACGCCATACCAGTTCATGCCGCGCTCTCCTGCACCAGATCGACAAAGATATCTTCAAGCGAGCTTTGGCTGGTCTGCAAATCGGCCATCGCCAGACCGCAGGATTGCAAGCTTGCCAGAAGCCGTGTGATCCCCGTGCGCTCGCCCGCAGCATCATAGGAATAGATCAAGGCCTGGCCACCATCTGCAAGCGAAAGATCAAATTCGGACAAAGCGTCGGGCGGGGCATCAATCGGGGCGCGCAATTCAATCTTCAGGGTCTTCTTGCCCATCCGTTGCATCAGCTTGGTCTTTTCCTCGACCAACAAAATCTCGCCCTTGCGGATCACTCCGATCCGGTCGGCAATCGCTTCGGCTTCTTCGATATAATGGGTGGTCAGGATGATCGTGACCCCGTCGGCGCGCAGCCGTTCTACCAACTGCCACATATCGCGCCGCAACTCTACATCGACCCCTGCGGTCGGTTCGTCGAGAAACAGCACGCGCGGTTCATGCGCCAGCGCTTTGGCGATCAGAACGCGCCGCTTCATCCCGCCAGACAGTTCGGCGATGCGCGCGTTCTTTTTGTCGGCCAGGGACAGGTCTTCCAGAATTTTCTCAATGAACGCCGCATTGGGCGGCTGGCCGAACAGCCCGCGTGAAAACCGAACGGTGTTGATCAGCAGCTCAAAAGGCTCAAGATTGATTTCCTGCGGTACAAGCCCGATCAGTTTGCGGGCAGCGCGCCAATCGGTCACCACATCATGCCCGCCCACCTGGATATGTCCTGCTGTGGGGGCGGTGATGCCGCAAATCGTTGAAATCAGCGTTGTCTTGCCAGCGCCATTCGGGCCAAGCAGGGCCAGAATCTCGCCTTGCCTGATCGAAAGCGACGTATTCTTCAGCGCCTGAAATCCGCCGTCATAGGTTTTGCTCAGGTTTTCAACGGTCACGATGTCCGACACGTCGCACACTCCTTTTGTCAGGCCATGCTTAGGGTAAAACGAACGGCTGCGAAACCGGGCCGTAGAAAACGAAAAAGGCCGCTCGGACGAGCGGCCTTTCCTGCCAAACCGATATCAGATCAGTTCTGCGCGTAATATTCGATGACCAGGTTCGGTTCCATCATCACCGGGTAAGGCACATCGCCCAGACCAGGGGTGCGGACAAAGGTTGCCGACATTTTGGAATGGTCAACTTCGATATAATCCGGCACGTCGCGTTCCGGCAGTTGAGCGGCTTCCAGCACGATGGCTAGTTGCTTGGACCGGTCGCGAACCTCGATCACGTCACCTTCTTTCACGCGGAAAGACGCAATGTTCACGACCTGACCGTTCACACGCACGTGCTTGTGGTTCACGAACTGACGTGCCGCAAAGATGGTCGGCACGAACTTGGCGCGATAGATCACCGCGTCCAAACGGCGTTCCAGCAGACCAATCAGGTTTTCGCCCGTGTCGCCTTTGACCCGTTCGGCTTCGGCATAGATGCGGCGGAACTGTTTTTCGGTCAGATCGCCGTAGTAACCCTTCAGCTTCTGCTTGGCGCGCAGCTGAAGACCAAAGTCAGACATTTTGCCTTTGCGGCGCTGACCGTGCTGTCCGGGGCCGTATTCGCGGCGATTGACGGGGGATTTCGGACGACCCCAGATGTTTTCACCCATCCGGCGGTCAAGTTTGTATTTGGCAGACGTGCGTTTGGTCACGGCTGATCTCCTCTTCTTTGTATTGCCGCCTCGCATTGCCTGGGGTGGTTTCCCACACTCAGGGCCAAGACGCGCAAGAGAGGGCGTTGTCCTTCTCCCCGGATTTGGCCGGGGCGACAGGTTTCCCCTTGCGGGGTCCACCAACACCAATGAAGCGCGGTGTTTAGACAATTGCGATGCCCTGTCAAGCCCTGCGTCCTCTGCACTGCGGTCTGGCCGCTGCATTTGCGCCGATTCAGCTCCGGGCGTTCTGTCGCAGATCCCCTGACGGTATGGTCCATGGGACTATATCCATCGTAACACAGACAAACGTTCAAACGCGGTTGGTTCAATGGATACGCTCCTTCTTTCCCGGATCCAGTTCGGGGCAAACATCTCGTTTCACATCCTTTTCCCGACGATCACCATCGCTTTGGGGTGGGTGCTTTTGTTCTTCAAGCTGCGCTTCAACGCGACTGGCGACAAAAAATGGATGGAGGCCTATCTGTTCTGGGTCAAAGTCTTCGCCCTGTCCTTTGCCATGGGCGTGGTGTCGGGCATTACAATGTCGTTCCAGTTCGGCACCAACTGGCCAGGGTTTATGGAACGCGTGGGCAATATCGCTGGCCCGCTTCTGGCCTACGAGGTTTTGACCGCTTTCTTCCTGGAAGCCGTCTTCTTGGGGATCATGCTGTTCGGGGCGTCGCGCGTGCCGAACTGGCTGCACACGACCGCGACGTTTCTGGTGGCCTTCGGTACCACTATGTCGGCCTTCTGGATTTTGGTCCTGAACTCGTGGATGCACACACCTGCGGGATACGAAATTCGGGACGGTATTGCCTTTGCGACCGATTGGGTGGCCATTATCTTTAACCCGTCGATGCCCTATCGTTTGGCGCATATGCTGCTGGCCTCGGGCCTGACCGTTGCCTTCCTGATCGCGGGTATCTCGGCGTTGCGGATGATCTGGGGCGACCGGCAGGAAAGCGTCAAGTCGGCGCTGCGTGTCGGAATTATCCTGGCCGCCGGACTGATCCCGATCCAGATTTTTGCAGGCGACATGCACGGGCTGAACACGCTGGAACATCAGCCACAGAAAGTCGCGGCGATGGAAGGCAACTGGGACACTCAAAGCAATGTGCCGCTTTTGTTGTTTGCACTGCCCGATGAAGAGGCGCGCGAAAACCGTTTCGAGATCGGCATTCCGAATGGCGCGTCGCTGATCCTGAAGCACAAGGCGGACGGCGTCGTGCCGGGTCTGAATGACTTTGTTGCCGAAGACGGCACGCCAGAACACCCGCCGGTCGCGCCTGTCTTCTGGAGCTTCCGGATCATGGTCGGCACCGGCATGGCGATGCTGGCACTTGCCTGGACCGGCGCCTATTTCCTGCGCCGCAGGGGCGCGGGTTTCATGCCCAAGCCAATGCTGTTTGCTTTTGCGGCAATGGCGTTCTCGGGCTGGATCGCGACGCTGGCTGGCTGGTACACGACCGAAATCGGCCGTCAGCCGTGGCTGGTGCAAGGTGTGCTGACCACGAAAGAGGCCGTGGCCGCCGTGCCGGCCCCCATCGTGATGGCGACGCTGGTTGCGTATCTTGTGGTCTATGTCGCGCTGATCCTCGCTTATATGGGCACGATCACCTATCTGGCGTGGAAGGCCAGTAAGGGCGAGCCTTTGTCGACGCGCCAATATCCGCGCAGCGGCGAGGCGGAAGTGATCGCGGTGCCAGGAGAATAACCGATGGACATGTTCAACGATCCCAATCTTTGGCTGCCTTGGGTGTTTGCTGCACTTATGGGGCTGTCCATTCTGATCTACGTGATCCTCGATGGGTTCGATCTGGGCGTCGGGCTTTTGATGCCGCTTTCCGATGATGATGAAAAAGACCGTCTGGTCGCCTCGATCGGGCCGTTCTGGGATGCAAACGAGACCTGGCTGGTACTGGCCATTGGCTTGTTGCTGGTCGCGTTCCCCGTGGCGCATGGGGTCATCCTGACCGCGCTTTATCTGCCGGTCGCGGTCATGCTGATCGGCTTGATCCTGCGCGGTGTCTCGTTCGAATTTCGGGCAAAAGCCCCGATTGGGCAGAAACCCTATTGGAACGGCGCGTTTTTCACCGGCTCGCTTATGGCGTCGATGGCGCAGGGGTTCATGCTGGGCATGTATGTGATGGGGCTGACCTGGACCTTGCCGCATGTGGCCTTTGCCCTGCTGACAGCCGTGTTTTTGACCGTGGGATACAGCTGTATTGGCGCGGCCTGGCTGATTGCAAAAACCGAGGGCGCGTTGCAGATCAAAGCGGTCGGTTGGGCGAAAGGCGGGCTGTGGGGCTTGCTGTTGGGTATCGCGGCGATTTCGCTTGCAACGCCGTTTATCAGCCCGCGCATCTTTGAGAAATGGTTTGGCTTTCCGCAGCTATTGTATCTGGCACCATTCCCGGTCTTGTCGGCGGCATTGCTTGGGTTCCTGTGGTGGAAACTGCGCCGGATGCCGATGGTAGACGACCGCCATGCCTGGACGCCGTTCGCCGCGATCATGGCGCTTTTCGCACTTAGCTTCGGGGGTATGGCCTACAGCTTCTACCCCTATGTCGTGCCGGACAAGCTGACGATTTACGAGGCAGCGTCCGCCCCGGAAAGCCTGATGATCATTCTGATCGGCACGCTTTTCGTGTTGCCAACCATTCTGGCCTATACAGCGCTCAGTTACATTATTTTCCGCGGCAAGGCGACAGAGCTGCGCTATGACTGACGGCAGGGCCTAGAAACCGTCGCGGGTTGCGGGGCTGGACAACTCCTGGCCCGCAGACCGGTCAGGATATCGCCGCAAGCTGTTCTTTCGACAGTTCGCCCGGCACAATGGTCAGGGGGATCGGCAACGACCCGAAACTGCGCGACAGGGTGGTCACAATCGGCCCCGGCCCGCCTTTTTCGGCTGACGCGCCCAGCACAAGAATGCCGATTTGGCCGTCTTCCTCGATCTGGCGCAGAACTTCTGGCACCGGCTCGCCTTCGCGAATGACAAGTTCCGGGTCCACGTTCTGTTTATCGCGCATCCATTTGGCAAACACTTCGAAATGGGCATGGATCCGTTCGCGCGCCTCTTCCCGCATGATTTCGCCCACACCGATCCAGTGGTTGAATTCTTCGGGCTGGATCACCGCCAGAATTTGAACGCCGGCCCCAAGCCGCGCGGCCCGCATGGCGGCAAAGCGCATCGCGTTCAAACATTCGCGGCTGTCATCCAGAACGACCAGAAATTTGTGCATAAGGTCTCCTTCGCGGGGGGCGATACTGGGCCTCAAGCCAGTGTCTGTCCAGCGCCAACATCCACCGCACGCCGTAGCGCCAGCTTGGCGGCAGCATAGTCGCCCAAAGCAATCCCGCGAAACGCAAATGCCGTCGGCCCGCTGGCGTCGCGTATCTCGATGCGGTCGGTCACCAGATCGGTCAGATCGCCTGCAATCTGATCGGCCGGCAACATCGGCGTTTCGCTTGCGCGTTCCTGTTCCATATCGTCCACAACGACCGTGCCGAACGCACCCATACCGTCCGGCATCCACGGGATGCAAAGATCGGTGATCGCGGCAAATGCTGTGGGCTTTAGCCAGCGCGCATCCAGAAACGGCGCGGTCGCATAATCAAGCGTGATCGATGTCACCACGATATCCGCCGCCCGCAGCGCGTCTTCTGCCGATGGCGCGGCGTGCGCGGCCAGGCCCCTGTCTTCGCTATAGGCACAAAGCGCATCGACATTTGCCGGACCACGCCCGAAGGCCACCACCTGTTTCAACGGGAAAAGCGCCTGAAACGCCGCCAGATGACTGCGCGCCTGCACCCCGCAGCCCACAAAAGCGATGGTCTCGGCCCCCGCGGGCGCCAGCCGACGCGCGGCAACGGCGGACAGCGCGGCGGTTCGATGCGCGGTGACCCAGTTGGCCCCCATCACAGCGCGCAACAGCCCGGTTTGGGCATCCAGCACCAGTATGGCCCCATTGATGGCGGGCAGATCGCGTCCTGGGTTTTCGGGCGACACGGTCACCTGTTTGACAACCGTTACGTCGCCCACCGCAAGCGTCGACATCATATAACGCCCTTCGCCCGGCAAAAGCGCGGACTTGGGCGACACATGAAGCCGCCCTTCGGCTTTGTCGATTAAGGCGGCTTCGATGGCGTCGGCCAGTTCGGGCGGCGCAATAGCCAGCTCGTCCAGAACGGCATCCGGCAGGTACAGCGCGCTCACGCTTTTTCGCCCGCAGCCCAATCCCAATACATGTCGCGGACACGGCGCGTGATCGGCCCGGCTTGATACTGGGTGCCTGCAAATTCAGTCACCGGTGTAACCTTGTTCATGTTGCCTGACAAAAACACCTCGTCCGCGGCGTGCACATCATCAAAGCTCAGCACTTTTTCGGTCACGGGCAACCCATCGGCCGCCAGATTGGTCATATGCCGTGCGCGGGTGATCCCTGCCAGAAACGTCCCGTTCGGGATTGGCGTCAAAACCTCGCCGTCCTTGACCAGAAACACATTCGCCGTCGCGCTTTCGGCCAGATTGCCCATCGCATCGGCAACCAACGCATTCTGATACCCTTGCGCATTCACCTCGCGCAGCATCCGCGCGTTGTTGGGGTACAGACAGCCCGCTTTGGCGTTCACGACCGCATCTTCCAAAACCGGGCGCCGAAACCGAGTGGTCGTCGCCCGGACGGACGCCTCGGACGGTGCCATTGCGCGTTCTTCAAGGCAGATTGCAAAACCCACATTGCCGTCCGGCACAATCGCGGTCGCGTCACCATCGATGCCCCAATACATGGGGCGCAGGTAAATATCGCTGTCCCAGTGAAATCCGCGAATACCGTCCCAGATAATCTCGACCATCTGCTGCGGCGTCATCGTCGGTTTCAGCATCAAGGCGTCGGCCGAGGCGTTCACACGCGTGCAATGCGCCAGCAAATCAGGGGCAACACCATTGAAATACCGCGCCCCGTCAAACACACCTGACCCCAGCCAGGCGCCGTGATCTGCGGCACCGATCACCGGCACGTCGCCGTCATGCCATGTGCCGTTGAAATAGGTTCTGACTTTGTCGCCGAATGCCATGCGGTCCTCCCCGTGTCAGGCGACCCTAGGCAGTGCGCGCAGACGCGTCCAGTGCCGTCAATAGTGTGGGGGCCGTTCGTCGCCCAGAACAACCCCGCCCGAACCTGCAGCCTCGCGTTCGGCCTCGCGCTCCATCAAAAGCTTGATCCGCGCTTGCAGCCGGTCAACCTCGCTGGCCTGCTTTGACAAGGCGTCGTTCAGCTCGTCCAGCGTGCGTTCCAGATGCGCCATGCGTTCTTCGATTTCCGTGCTCATCTTGCCCCCTTATGCAGGCCGCGCTAAAGCGCTTGCGCGCAGTATCACCAAGGTAATGCCTTATGGCCAAGACCAAGAAGACACCCCGACCCAGGGCGGAAACGCCGAAGGGCTTTCGCGACTATTTCGGCGCACAGGTCGAAAGCCGCAAGGCCATGCTGGATCGTATTGCCAAGGTGTATCATCTTTATGGCTTCGAAGCGCTGGAATCTTCGGCCGTTGAAACCGTCGAAGCGCTGGGCAAGTTTCTGCCCGATGTCGACCGCCCGAACGAAGGCGTTTTTGCCTGGGAAGAAGACAAAGACTGGCTTGCGCTGCGCTATGATCTGACAGCCCCTTTGGCGCGCGTCTATGCGCAACACCGCAACGATCTGCCAACGCCCTATCGCCGCTATGCGATGGGCCCTGTTTGGCGGAACGAAAAGCCGGGTCCGGGGCGGTTTCGGCAGTTTTATCAATGCGATGCAGACACGGTTGGCACGGCAAGCGTCGCGGCGGATGCCGAGATCTGCATGATGTTGGCCGACGCGATCGAAGCCGTGGGGATCGAGCGCGGGGATTACGTGATCCGGGTGAACAACCGAAAGGTGCTGAACGGGGTGCTGGAAGTCGCGGGTTTGCCGGAAGAAGCCGAACGCGAACGCGGCATCGTCTTGCGCGCCATCGACAAGCTGGACCGCTTGGGGCTCGAAGGTGTGCGGGCTTTGCTGGGCGACGGGCGCAAGGATGACAGTGGTGATTTCACCAAAGGCGCCGGGCTGAATGCTGCGCAGGCCGATGTGATCATGGGGTTTGTCGATGCCGGACAATCTGATGGCGACCCAATCGCGCTGCTCAGCGCGCTTGTCGGCGACAATCAAACAGGCGCCGAAGGGGTGCAGGAACTGAACGAAATCGCCCAGCTTTGCACGGCCCAAGGGTATGGTCCCGACCGCATCATCATCGACCCGTCCGTCGTCCGCGGCCTGGGCTACTATACCGGTCCGGTCTACGAAGCCGAACTGACCTTTGAAATTAAGGACGAAAAAGGCCGCCCGCGTCAGTTTGGGTCAGTCGCAGGCGGGGGACGGTATGACGATCTGGTCAAACGGTTCACCGGCCAGACGGTACCTGCGCTTGGTGTGTCGATCGGCGTTGACCGTTTGCTTGCGGCGCTGGAAGCCAAGGGGCGGCTGGATGCGGAAACCCACGGCCCTGTGGTTGTCACCGTCATGGATCGCGACCGCATGGCCGACTATCAGACCATGGCGCACGAGCTGCGCGCGGCGGGTATTCGCGCGGAAGTCTACCTTGGAAACCCCAAGAATTTCGGCAATCAGTTGAAATATGCCGACCGGCGTCAAAGCCCGGTTGCCATCATTCAGGGCAGTGACGAAGCCGCGAGAGATGTCTTGCAAATCAAAGACTTGGTGCTTGGTGCCGAGATTGCGGAAACCGCCTCGGTTGAGGAATGGAAAGAGCAAAAACAGCAGTTTGAATGCAAGCGCACCGATTTGGTGGCGAAGGTCCGCGAGATCTTGGAGCGGTGACGCTTAAATCCGACATCCGGGCGGAAGCCGACCGGTTGCGCGCCGGGTTCGAGGCGCGTGGGGCGGCAGTGTTTGAAGCCGATATATTGCAGCATGCAGGCGCGCTTTTGAACCTGTATGGCGAGGATATCCGCGCGCGGGCCTTTGTAACGCAAGACCCGTTGAAGGGTGAGATGATGCTGCGTCCGGATTTCACCGTGCCTTTGGTGCAGCGGCACTTGGAAATGGGCGCGAAACCAGCGGTTTACACCTATGCGGGCGAGGTTTTTCGGCGGCAGGAAGAAGATGAAAACCGGCCGAGTGAATATATTCAGGTCGGATATGAGCGGATCGGCGACGCAGATACGAAAGTCGCGGATGCTGATGTTTTTAAAGCATTTTCCACAGCCTTGGGCGATTTGCCCGTTGTGTCCACCATCGGAGATCTGGGGCTGATCGAAAGCGCTGTGCGCGGGCTGGACACGCCGCAAAGACGCAAGGACGCGTTGTTGCGTCATATCTGGCGACCGACGCGGTTTAATGCCTTGCTGGACCGTTTTTCAATCCCCGCCCAATCGCCGCCGCTGCCGCCTGACCCGGACTTGCCGCATGTTGGATTGCGGTCGCGCAAAGAGATTTCGCAACGCATCGCCGTGCTGGCCGAAGAAGCGGAAACACCCCCCCTGTCGCAGGCCGATGTGGGCCGCCTGCGCGGATTGATGGCGATTAAGGATTCTTTGCCTAAGGCGCTGGAAAGACTGGAAATTATTGCCGATGGAAGTGCGTCTGTGACGCAGGCGTTGGACGGGTTTCGGGCGCTTTGTCAGGCGCTGAAGGCGCAGGGTATCGACACGACCAACGTCATGTTTGACGCGACTTTCGGGCTGACCACGCTGGAATATTACACCGGTTTTGTCTTTGGCTTCGCGGCCCCCGGATATGCCCCGGTGGCGACGGGTGGGCGGTATGATTTGCTGACGCGAGCCTTGTCAGATGGACGCCACATTCCGGCGGTGGGCGGTGTGATCCGGCCTGAAATTGCGCTGGATATTCGGGGGGGCGGGGCATGACGCTCAAGCTTGGCGTGCCCTCTAAGGGTCGGTTAATGCAGGAAACTTTTGACTGGTTCGCGGATCGTGGCGTGCGCATTGAGCGTACGGGCACCAACCGGGAATACGCCGGTCGTGTGGATGGTGTTGACGGGATTGAGCTGGTTTTGCTGTCGGCCGGTGAGATTCCGCGTGAATTGGCCAGCGGACGGATTGCCCTGGGGGTGACTGGAACCGATGTTGTCGAAGAGAAAATCGCGGGCTGGGAAGATCGCATTTCACCTTTGATTTCAATGGGTTTTGGGAAGGCCGATCTTATTTTGGCCGTGCCGAAAACCTGGACGGATGTGCGCGATGTCGCGGATCTGGACGCGGTGGCGCAGGCGTTTTGGCAGGTGCATGGGATGCGGTTGCGGATTGCGACCAAGTATCACCGTTTGGTTCGCGCCCATTTGCGCAGGGCAGAAATCGCGGGATATCAGTTGGTTGACAGTCAGGGGGCGACCGAAGGAACGGTCGCGAATGGCACCGCCGAGGCGATTGCCGACATCACCTCGACCGGGGCGACGTTGGATGCGAACCATTTGAAGATTATTGGCGATGTCATCCATTCCAGTCAGGCGACGTTGTTTCAATCGAAGATGGCGACGCTGACAGATGCGGATCAGGCCGCGCTTGCGGCGTTTTGCAAAAAGCTGAAAATCTGAAAGATATCAGATATTTACGCGATCAGCGTATGCCGACTTCGGACAGCGCTAAAACCAGTTTTGGGGGCAGATCGTCATTTGCTGTGCCTGCCGCCAAATCGCGGGGGGCGTCTTTGCCTGGCAGGTATCGCCACCCCTGAAACGGGCGTTTTGGCATACCTTCAACGCGCACCACATTTGGGTCCAGTACGATGCCGCATCGCCGGATTCCATCGGATCTGATGACTTCGTCGAGACGGATAATGCGCTGACGACAGAGCGCTACCCCTTTGAAAACCCAGAATAAAGAGCCGCCGTCCAACAGTTCGGCTTCTCGTTTGGGCCACATACGGGTGACATGCCGAGGCACCCCGTCTGGCCCTTTGGCACGCGGGTTTTCCTGCCAGTCAATCAGGTCCTGAACGGTTTCGGCCCCGACGCATAGCTTTATGAGATGTAGCGACTTATCCACAGATTCACCCACAGACTGTACCTTATATGGTAGCGCATTGCCCACCGGCTGCAACTTGTTGTAGATTGCTGTCCTGCTTCCAAGGAATCGCCATGACCCGTTTTGCCGCGCCCATTGCTGAACAGATCTGGGATATGAAATATCGCCTGAAAGAGGGTGATGGCACGCCGATTGATGGCAGCGTCGAAGACACCTGGCGGCGGATCGCGCGGTCTTTGGCAGAGGTCGAGAAAGACGCAACCCATTGGGAAGACAAATTTTATTCGGCATTGGAAGATTTTCGTTTCTTGCCGGCGGGCCGGATTGTAGCGGGCGCTGGCACGGGGCGGTCTGTAACGCTGTTCAATTGTTTTGTGATGGGGACCATCCCCGACTCGATGTCGGGCATTTTTGAAGGGCTGAAAGAGGCCGCTTTGACCATGCAGCAGGGCGGTGGCATCGGTTACGATTTTTCAACCATTCGTCCGAAAGGCGCCGATGTGAAGGGTGTCGCGGCGGATGCAAGCGGGCCTTTATCGTTCATGGATGTCTGGGACGCCATGTGCCGGACGATCATGTCCGCCGGGTCGCGGCGCGGCGCGATGATGGCAACGATGCGGTGCGATCACCCGGATGTGGAAGACTTTATCACCGCGAAGGCCGACCCGGAGCGGTTGCGGAATTTCAATGTCAGCGTTCTGGTCACCGACCCGTTCATGGAGGCCGTGAAGGCGGACGGGCCATGGGATCTGATTTTCGACGGCAAGGTCTATAAGACCGTGCAGGCCCGCCAGTTGTGGGACCGTATCATGCGGGCGACCTATGATTACGCCGAGCCGGGCGTGATCTTTATTGACCGCATCAACGCGATGAACAATCTGGCCTATTGCGAAACGATCAGCGCCACAAACCCTTGTGGTGAACAGCCTTTGCCGCCCTATGGCGCGTGTTTGCTGGGGTCGATCAATCTGGCCAAGCTGGTGGATGCGCCGTTTGAGGATGGCGCAGATCTGGACGAAACCGCCCTGGACGATCTGGTCGCGACGGCTGTGCGGATGATGGACAATGTGGTGGATGCATCGCGCTTTCCGCTGGAAGAACAGGCGCGCGAAGCCGCCGCCAAGCGTCGGATCGGGCTGGGCGTGACCGGTCTGGCGGACGCGCTTTTGATGGTTGGGTCGCGCTATGGGTCGGAAGAAGCGGCGCGTCTGACGGAGCGCTGGTTGCAGCGGATTGCCCGCGCCGCATACAGCGCGTCGGCGCATCTGGCCGAGGAGAAAGGGGCGTTTCCCCTGTTCGAGGCAGACGCATTTCTGGACAGCGGTGCGATGCGGAAAATGGACGCTGATGTGCGCGACTTGATTCGCGACAAGGGAATACGGAACGCTCTCTTAACGTCTATTGCACCAACTGGGACTATTTCTTTGTACGCCGGGAACGTGTCGAGTGGCATCGAACCGGTGTTTGCTTTCGCCTATACCCGCAAGGTCCTGCAAAAGGACGGCACGCGGACCGAGGAGGAAGTGGTCGATTATGCGGTTCAGCTGTGGCGGGACAAGTTCGGCGATGCCGAGCTGCCAGAGCATTTTGTCAACGCCCAGACTTTGTCGCCGGGTGATCATGTCCGTATGCAGGCTGCGGCTCAGGAGTGGGTGGATTCATCTATCTCTAAGACCATCAATGTGCCTGAAGACATATCCTTTGACGCGTTCAAGGATGTGTACCTTCAGGCGTATGAAAGCGGCTGCAAAGGTTGCACAACGTATCGGCCCAACGCCGTTACGGGGTCTGTGCTGTCGGTGAGTGAAGCAACGCCTGCGCAGACTGAAGATACCGCCAAAACCCGTGGGCAGGAACTGGCCGCGGCGCAGGCGGGCAATGAGGTTGTTTATATTGCCGAGCCGCTGGACCGACCCGGCGCGCTGGAGGGGCAGACGTATAAGCTGAAGTGGCCCGAAAGCCAGCACGCGCTTTATATCACCGTCAATGACATTATGGTCGGTGGGCGGCGGCAACCGTTTGAAGTGTTCATCAATTCGAAGAACATGGAGCATTTTGCCTGGACCGTGGCGTTGACGCGGATGATCAGCGCGGTCTTCCGCCGGGGCGGTGATGTGTCTTTTGTGGTGGAAGAACTGAAGGCCGTTTTTGATCCGCGCGGGGGCGCGTGGATGAACGGTAAATATGTGCCGTCGATCCTGGCCGCGATTGGCGGGGTGATCGAGCGGCATCTGATCGATATCGGGTTTATCGAGGGCGAGGGCATGGGGCTGAAGTCCGACCCGCAGGCCGAGGTGGTGAACCTTGGCGGTAACCCTGGTCCCGCCTGTCCGAGTTGCGGGCAATTTGGCATGCAGATGATCGAAGGCTGCATGACCTGCGCCAGTTGCGGGCATTCGAAATGCGGGTAAACCCCGTTTGACGTTGCAAGAAAGACTCAGACCTGCCGGGGGCGGCCTTTTCGGCTTGCCCTGTGGGTAAGTTCCGTTAACCTTCGTTAACAAAGAACTAAAAAATAAGTTCGAGGCAGGTAAATGACTATGATGGCGAGCCCCGAGGGCACGTACGTCATTTCGTGGGCACAGTCCGAGGTGGATGGTATTGCAGCGGCTCCGGTCGCTTCGCTTGACGAGGGTGCCTATTGGATTTGGCGGGGAGAGCCGGTGCGCATTGATGGTGCGTCGGGTTTTCGGAATGACCTTCGTTTTGGACATCAGGACAGCTATCGAAAACGCGCGGCCGCGAGCGCCCGTCGCATCGTGTCGCGGGCCCTGGTGATGGAGGGCGTGCGGACGCCCTATTCGGAATTTATGGCAGATTTCGATCGCACGTTTCGCGTGACCGATGGCCAGAGCGACTGGATGGTGACGCTGATCGAAATGGCCGAGATTGCACGCCCGCTTTTGATGTTCACCGGTCAATTGCCGCCGCGCGATGTGCCCTTGCGCATTTGCAGCGGGGTTGCGGCGAAAGCTTTGCCATCGGTGATTGCGGATGCCGCCGAAGGGGTGGTGTGTTTTACGCCGGGTACCGTTCTTGAAACGCCCGAGGGTCTGAAACCGGTCGAAACGCTGGTGGCGGGCGATCTGGTGGTGACCAAGGATGGGGGCGCGCAGCCGATTGTCTGGGCGGGGAACCGCAATGTGTCCGGCGCGCGGCTGTATGCGATGCCGGATTTGCGGCCCGTTCGCATTCGCGCGGGCGCTTTGGGTGATGGTCGCCCCAGCGATGATCTGATCGTCTCGCCCGATCACAAGATGGTGGTGCGTGGCGAAGCAGCGCAGGCGCTTTGGGGCGAGGCCGAGGTGTTGGCCGCCGCCCGCGACTTAATAGACGGCACACGGATTGCGCGCGATCTGGCGGCAAAATCGGTGACCTATTGTCACCTGATGCTGGAACAACATCATATTCTGGTCGCCAATGGCGTCGAAACCGAAAGCTTTCACCCGGCCGCCGCCTCGCTTGAGACGATCGAGGAAGATCAACGCGAACGGCTTTTTGATGTTCTGCCGGGGCTTGAGGATGATCCGACCTGTTATGGTCCGACCTCGCGTCGGGTGTTGTCCCAAGGGGAAGCGGCGCTTTTGTCGGTGGCCTGAGGCGTCGGTTTGCTGATTTCCAAGGGCGTGCTGCGGGCACGCCCTTTTCATTTGGGGGCCATGGACTAGACTTCCCCTTATGGCCAGAAAAACGCGCACCTTTGCTGTCATCGGGTTGGGAACCTTTGGGGGGACTGTGGCCCGGGATCTTCAACGCTTTGGCAATGATGTTATCGGCATTGATATCGCCGAGCGTCACGTGACGCCGTTTGTGGATGATCTGAGCCAGGCGTTGATCCTGGACGCGCGCGACGATGGCGCATTGCGCGATGCGGGCATCGACGGCGTGGATGTGGGGGTGGTGGGCATCGGCACCGATATTGAGGCCAGCGTTCTGGCCAGCATCAATCTGAAAACCGTGGGTGTCGGCACCGTCTGGGCCAAGGCCACGTCGAAGAACCATCACCGTATTCTGTCGAAGCTGGGCGTAGACCGCGTGATCCATCCCGAGCGCGAGGTCGGCCAGCATATTGCGCAGGTGCTGAACAATCCGCTGGTGCGCGATTATGTCAGTCTGGGCAATGGCAAGCATGTGGTGAATTTTCGCGTGCCGGACAGTCTGGAAGGCAAGGCTTTGTCGGAATTGTCCTATCAGGCTGATCACAACCTGCGTTGTATCGGCGTGTTGCGCGGCACAGAATACATCGGCCATGACGACGCCAGTTGCACGCTGGAAAAGGGGGATCTCTTGTTGCTTTTGGGAACCCGTCAGGAGCTGCGCGATTTTGCCAGCGCATTGTAGCCCGCTATGCCCACCTACAAGCTGTCGATAAAGCGAAGACGGGTCAGCCCCCCGGCGGTTCTGGCCCTGATCTATGCGGTGTTCATTGGTGTTGGGGCGATTGTGCTGAGCCTGCCGTTCAGCCACACCGGCGCTGTCACTTTTGGCGACGCGATTTTCACGGCCGCTTCCGCAGTGACCGTGACCGGCCTGGTGGTGGTGGATACAGGCAGCGATTTCACGCTGGCCGGTCAGATTATTGTTGCGGTGTTGATCCAGATTGGCGGGCTTGGGCTGATGACCTTTGCCGCGCTTTTGCTGACCATGCTGGGCCAGACGATTGGCATGCCGCAAAAGCTGGTTTTGCGCGATGAGCTGGGGCAGACAAGCCTGCGCGAGTTGCTGGCGCTGGTCAAAGTGGTGGTGATTGTCGCCTTTCTGGCCGAGGCCTTCGCGACCGCCATTCTGATGCTGGTTTTCGTGCCCGAATTCGGATGGGCGCAGGGCTTTTGGCAGGCGTTGTTCCATGCGGTTTCCGCATTTAACAATGCAGGCTTTTCACTGTTTTCAGACAGTCTGACGCGCTATGTGGCTGACCCGCTTGTGACGCTGACAATCACCGGCTTGTTCATTTTGGGCGGGCTTGGCTTTGTGGTTCTGGCCGATCTGAACCGGCAACGGCGCTGGGCCAAGCTGAGCCTTCATAGCAAGCTGATGTTGTCGGGGACGCTGTTTCTATGCGGCTTTGCCTGGGTGATCTTCGCACTGCTGGAATGGTCGAACCCCGCGACGCTGGGCGCTCTGGACAGTCACGGCGCGCGTGTGCTGGCCAGTTGGTTTCAGGCGGTGACGCCGCGCACCGCCGGTTTCAACACGCTGGATTATGCCGCGATGGAGGACAGCACAACGGTGATGACCATGGCGCTTATGCTGGTCGGCGGTGGCCCATCGTCGACCGCAGGGGGCATCAAGGTCACGACGCTGATCGTTTTGGGGCTTGCGACATTGGCGTTCTTTCGGCGGCAGGAACGGTTGAATGTCTTCGGACGCAGCATTGGCATTTCAGAGGTGATGAAGGTGCTGGCCCTGACGACTTTGTCGATCTTTCTGGTCTTTCTTGGGCTTTTCCTGACCGCCATCACATACAAGGGCGATTTTCTGGATCTGGTGTTCGAGGTCTGTTCAGCCTTTGGAACCGTTGGCCTGTCGCGCGGCGCGACAGGCGAGTTGGACGGGTTTGGACGCGCGATGATCTGTTTGATCATGTTTGTCGGGCGACTTGGGCCTTTGACGCTGGCGTTTTTTCTGGCCTCGCAAAGCAAACCCAAGGTCCAGTATCCCGAAGGCAAGGTGCTTTTGGGATAGGCGTTTGAAAGCGTTGTGGCCTTGCTGTTAGGGTCAGAAAACTGCGGTGAAAAGGACGGTTTATGACCCTGCCCATCTTTGCGAAACCTGCCTTGCCATGAGCATCGCGGCTGTGATTGTTGCCGCCGGGCGCGGCACGCGGGTAGGGGCCGGGGCGCCCAAGCAATATCTGGATCTGAACGGCAAGACGGTGTTGCGCCGGTCGGTGGACCGGCTGTTGTCGGTGCCCGAGGTGACGGATGTGCTTTGCGTCATTCATGCCGATGATCGGGCGGCGTATGAAGCGGCTGTATCCAGTGTGACAGATGGCGGATTGCGCGCGCCGGTTCTGGGTGGTGCCACGCGCGCCTTGTCGGTGCAGAACGGGTTGGAGGCGTTGGCCGATGCCGCGCCCGAGGCGGTTTTGATCCATGACGCCGCGCGGCCTTTCGTGCCGGTGGCGGTGGTTCAATCTGTCTTGCGCGCGCTGGATGATGCCCCCGGCGCGGCCGCGGCGCTGCCGGTTGTAGACGCGCTTTGGTCGTCGTCGGATGGCATGGCCGGTGCGCCGGTGTCGCGCGACGGGCTTTGGCGGGCGCAGACGCCGCAGGGTTTTCGGTTTGACGCCATACTGGCCGCGCATCGCGCGCATGATGGCACGGCCGCCGACGATGTGGCGGTGGCGCGCGCCGCCGGGCTGGACGTGCGGTTTGTCGACGGGGCCGAGGCAAATTTCAAAATCACCACGCCCGAAGATGTGGCGCGCGCGCGGCAGGTTCTGGCAAGCGGCGCTTAATTTTTGAGCAAGCCCGTGCGAATTTCGGGAATATTGCCGGGCGCGGCCTTGGTGTGCTTTCCGTGTCCTGCGTTCCTTGTGTAAACAAGGGTGAACGACGAACCCGGGGGGTTGTTTGACGGAACTGCCAACATCGCTGGATGTGCAGCCGCGTGCGCGGGGCGCGGTGCGTGTGTCGTTTGACGATCGCGACGGGGTCACGCGTTTGCGGGATCTGCGGCAGGCGGGTTCGCTGCGCGCGCTTTTTCCGCGCAATGACGCGGCGCATTATCAGATGGTGCTGACCAATACATCGGGCGGGATCACGGGCGGCGACCGGTTTACGACCGAGATTTCCGTTGACGGGTGCGCGGGCGTGTCGGTGACGACGCAGGCCGCCGAGCGCGCCTATCGCGCGCAGCCAGGCGAAACCGGACGGGTCGAGACGCGTTTGCGCGTTGGGCCCGCCGCACGGCTGAACTGGTTGCCGCAAGAGACAATCCTGTTTGACGGATGCGCGTTGCGGCGGCGGTTGACGGTTGGTCTGCACGGCCCTGCGCGCGCGCTGATTGTTGAACCGGTGGTGTTTGGACGCACCGCGATGGGCGAGCGTGTCATCCAAGGGGTGTTCGACGACCGGATCGAAGTGACGCAGGACGGCGTCCCGGTTTTGTTGGACCGGGTGCGGCTGGCAGGGGACGTGGCCGCGATGCTGGCCCGGCCGGCTGTGGCCGATGGCGCAGGCGCTATGGCGGTTTTGGTTTATGTTGCACCTGATGCCGATGCGCGGCTGGCGGCTGTGCGCGCGCTTTTGCCCGAGACGGCGGGTGCAAGCCTGTTGCGCGAAGGCCTGTTGGTGGCGCGCTGTCTGGCGCGCGACAGTTTCGAGCTGCGCCGCGCGCTGATCCCGGTGATTGACCTGTTGCACGACGATATTCTTCCCCGACCATGGATGATCTGAGATGAACCTGACCCCACGCGAACGCGACAAATTGCTTGTGGCGATGGCCGCCGAGGTGGCCCGCAAACGGCTGGCGCGGGGCGTGAAACTGAACCACCCCGAAGCGATTGCGCTGATCACGGACGCGGTGGTCGAGGGCGCGCGGGACGGGCGCAGCGTGGCCGACATGATGGAGGCCGGAGCGCAGGTGGTGACGCGCGCGCAGTGCATGGACGGCGTGGCCGAAATGATCCATGACGTCCAGGTCGAGGCGACCTTCCCGGACGGCACCAAACTGGTGACAGTGCATGACCCGATCCGGTGAGCCATGAGTATTTTTGAAGCAGTGATGGAGGATGTCGCGCGATGATCCCAGGTGAGGTTTTCCCGGCAGAGGGCGATTTGGAGCTGAACGCAGGCGCGGAGGTGTGTGTGCTGGAGGTGGCCAATACGGGTGATCGGCCCGTTCAGGTGGGCTCGCATTATCATTTTGCCGAAGCCAATGCCGCGCTGG
>CALDUK010000037.1 GCA_937924905.1 uncultured Paracoccaceae bacterium
AGCCCATGCCTTGTTCGTTCTGGCCCCGGTAGAGCGGCAATTCCTGACGGTGATCATAAAGCGCTTCGCCCAGACAGGTGACATTCCCGTGGCCGAAAATGCCGAACCCGCCGCCGCAGAGACGGTGATTTTCGCCGTCGATTTCGATGAACTGGTTGGCCAGATAGCGGATGACGGCTTGGGCGGTGGTCAGCGTGACGGTGTCGGTCATGGTCGGCTCCCTTGCAATCCGGGTTTACACGCGAATCTCGAAAGTTACAGCTTGTGCAGGATCTAATCTGACGCTACTGCGCTTGCAACCGGTTGCAAAGGGGCGTGGGCGGTTTTCTGAAAGAGGAGCAACCATGGGCGAGATTGGAATTGGCGTCGTTGGCGGCGGTTACATGGGCAAGGCGCATTCCGTGGCGATGGCCTCGGTGGGGGCTGTGTTCAACACCGCGTTGCGACCCCGGCTGGAAATGATCGCCGGGTCGTCCGCTGAAAGTGGTGAGCGGTATCGCGCGGCGTTCGGGTTCAGACGCGGCACAGGCGACTGGCGCGAGCTGGTCGCGGCGCCTGAGGTCGAGGCGGTTGTGATCGCCACCCCGCAAGCGCTGCACCGCGAGATTGCCGAGGCGGCTTTTGCGCGTGGCAAGCCGGTGCTGTGTGAAAAACCCCTGGGCGCGTCGCTGGAAGACGGGCGCGCCATGGTTGCGGCGGCCGAGGCGTCGGGCTGTGTGAATATGATCGGGTTCAACTATATCCGCACCCCGGCCACGCAATATGCGCGCCAATTGGTGGACGCAGGCCGGATTGGGCGTGTCACGTCGTTTCGGGCCGAAATGACAGAAGACTTTCTGGCCGACCCTGATTTGCCCGCAACCTGGCGGACCGAAGGGATTGCTTCGGGCAATATGGGGGATCTTGCCCCGCATGTGATCAATTGCGCGCTGACCTTTATGGGGCCGATTGCCGAATTGTCCGCCGCCGTGGAAACGGTACACACCGACCGGGGCGGCGTGGCGGTGACCAATGATGACCAGGCCGCTATTCTTGTGCGGTTTGAAAGCGGTGTGTTGGGCACAATCTTTTCCAGCCGCATCGCGACGGGCCGGAAGATGGGATACGCGTATCAGATTGACGGCACCCACGGCGCAATCCGGTTTGATGGCGAAGATCAGAACGCGCTGCTTGTCTATTTCCGTGAAGGCCCCGAGGCGGAACAGGGGTTTCGCAAGATATTGACGGGGCCCAATCATCCCGACTATTTGCCGTTTTGTCAGGGGCCGGGACATGGCACCGGATATCAGGATCAGATTATCATCGAGGCAAAGGATTTTCTGGAAGCAATTGCGGCAGGCGCGGCGCGCTGGCCGACGTTCCGGGACGGGCTGGAGGTGAACCGGGTGATCGCGGCGGCGCATGCGTCGAGCACGGACCGGGCTTGGACATCAGTGAAAGACTTCTGAAGAAGGAAGAAACCCATGATTCAGATCGGCAATGCGCCCTGCAGCTGGGGGGTCGAATTTGCGGATGACCCACGCAACCCAACCTGGCAGACAGTTCTGAAAGAAAACGCCGCAGCGGGCTATACCGGGATTGAACTGGGCCCTGTCGGGTTTATGCCCGAGGACCCGGCGGTGCTGGCAGATGGCCTGGCGGAACATGGTCTTGAATTGATCGGCGGCGTTGTTTTCCGCCCTTTCCATGACCCGGATGCCTGGGACGATGTGCTGGATGGCACGGTTCGGACCTGCAAGGCGCTGGTGGCCCATGGGGCTGAACATCTTGTGCTGATCGACAGCATCTCGCCACGGCGGGCGCCGACGGCGGGCCGGGCGGCCGAAGCCGAACAGATGGATACAGGCGAATGGCGCGCTTATCGCGACCGGATCACCGAAGCGGCCAAGATTGGCGTGGATCACGGGCTGACAGTTGGCATGCATGCCCATGCAGCGGGCTTTATGGACTTTGAGCCCGAACTGGAACGTTTGCTGGACGAGGTGCCCGAGGACATTTTGAAGATATGTTTCGACACCGGGCATCATTCCTATGCGGGCTTTGATCCGGTGGCATTCATGGAAAAATACATCGGGCGCATTTCCTATATGCATTTCAAGGACATCGATCCCAAGGTTAAGGCTGATGTGGTGGCGAACCGGACCGATTTCTACAAAGCCTGCGGGCAGGGGATTTTCTGCAACCTGGGCGATGGCGATGTCGATTTTCCGCGTGTGCGGCAGATCCTTTTGGACAATGGGTTCGAAGGCTGGTGCACGGTGGAACAGGATTGCGACCCGACGCTGGATGTGAACCCGGTGGATGATGCCCGCGCCAACCGGGCCTATTTGCAGTCGATTGGATTTTGACATGGCACGTTTGAACTGGGGCTTGATCGGCGGCGGCAAGGGCAGTCAGATTGGACCGGCGCATTTGCTTGGCGCGCGGGCGGATGGGAATTTTGTGCTGGCCGCTGGCGCTTTGGATGTGGATGCCGAGCGGGGCCGGGCCTATGCCGAGGAACTGGGCGTCGCCCCGGACCGCGCCTATGGCGATTGGCAAGATATGCTGGCCGGCGAGCGTCTGCGCGATGACCGGGTTGATCTGGTGACCGTGGCCACCCCCAATTCGACGCATTTTGAAATTACCAAGGCGTTTCTGGAAGCCGGGTTCAATGTGCTGTGCGAAAAGCCGATGACCATGAGCGTGCAAGAGGGCGAAGAGATTGTTCGCGTCGCCAAAAGCGCGGGCAAGATTTGTGCTGTGAACTATTGCTATTCGGCCTATCCGATGGTGCGCGAGATGCGGGCGATGGTGGCTTCGGGCCAGATTGGCGAAGTGCGTCTGGTGGTCACGAATTTCAGCCACGGGCATCACGGCGATGCGGGTGATGCTGACAACCCACGGGTGCGCTGGCGCTATGATCCGGCGATGGCCGGTGTGTCGGGTCAGTTTGCCGATTGCGGCATTCACGCGCTGCATATGGCGTCGTTTATCACCGGCGACGAAGTGCGGACGTTGAGTGCGGACTTCGCGTCGACCATCGGCAGTCGCGAATTGGAAGATGATGCGATGGTCAATTTTCGCATGGAGCGCGGCACGGTCGGGCGGCTTTGGACATCGTCGGTGGCGATTGGGCGCCAGCACGGGTTTGACATTCAGGTCTTCGGCGAAACCGGCGGGTTGCGCTGGGCGTCCGAGCAGCCGAACCAGGTGTTTTACACCCGCACTGGCGGGCGGACCGAGATTATGGAAAAGGGCGAAGGCGGGTTGTCGGATGAGGCGGGCCGTCTGTCGCGCGTCGCGATTGCACATCCCGAAGGCTTCCCCCTGGCGGTTGCAAATATCTATGTCGATCTCGCCGCCGCCCTGCGGGGCGAGGCGCATGGCCGGTTCCCGCAGGCAGAAGACGGCTTGCGGTCGATGGCTGCAGTGCATCAGGCGGTGGCCTCGGCCAAGGCGGGTGGGGCCTGGGTTGATGCCCGTCCGCCGTCCTTGCGCTGAGGTTGGGTTGATTGGGGCGCTGCCCCAAACCCCGACATATTTGCCGCCAAGAAGAAGGACCTAAAGCGGGTCGCCTGAACGTCTGGGTTTCA
>CALDUK010000038.1 GCA_937924905.1 uncultured Paracoccaceae bacterium
ACCGCGTTTTTTGAGCCCGTCAGCAAGGCCACCCACCGAAACAGCCCCGCGCCCTCAGGGGCCAGCAGCTTGACAGCCGACTTCGATGACATCTTGGCCAGATCCTTGGCCACGCCACTTGCCCCCTGCACCAGCATAACGAAGACCACCGACGCACCGATCGCCCATGTCGGGTCCAGCTGCGTCAGCGCCAGAAGTGCGAGCACCTGAATGCCCAGCCCCGCATAAAGGGTCGAGGTCAACCCAAACCGGGCAGCGACCCATCCGGCGGTCAGATTGGTGATCATGCCCGCAATTTCATATAGCACAAAGAGATAGGCCAGTTGTACGGGGCTGAACCCCAGCGTGTGGAAATGCAGGAGCACCAGCATCCTGAGTGCCCCGTCGGTAAGCATGAACGCCCAATAGGCCGCCGTTACGGCAATATAGGCCGACAGTCCCTTGGGACGGGTCGTCCTGTCGTTCACAGGTTGTCCCCGACCATCAACGCCACATCGACAAGGCGGTGAGCATAGCCCATTTCGTTGTCGTACCAAGCATAGACCTTCACCTGCGTGCCGTTGATGACCATCGTAGAAAGCGCATCGACGATGCTTGAGCGTTCGTCGTTGGTATAATCGGCTGAGACCAGCGGGCGTTCCTCGTAGCCAAGGATACCGGCGAGCGACCCTTCGGACGCCGCTTTGAACAGGGCATTGACCTCTTTGGCCGTTGTTTCGCGCCCGACTTCAAAGACGCAATCGGTCAGCGATGCGTTCAAGAGCGGAACACGAACGGCGTGGCCGTTCAGACGCCCTTTGAGTTCGGGATAAATCAGCGTGATCGCCGTCGCACTGCCTGTCGTCGTCGGGATCAGTGAGTTCAGTGCCGAACGCGCACGGCGCAGGTCCCTGGCAGGGCGGTCCACGATGGTCTGGGTGTTCGTCACATCATGGATCGTGGTGATCGAGCCATGCTTGATGCCCAAACTCTCGTGGATCACCTTCACCACTGGAGCAAGGCAATTCGTCGTGCAACTGGCCGCGGTCACGATGCGGTGCCGGTCAGGTTCGTATATGTCGTGGTTCACTCCATAAACGATGTTCGCGGCATCGCCGTCCTTGACGGGGGCCGAGACGACAACTTTTTTCACGCCTGCCTCAAAATAGGGCGCGAGCTTGGCTTCGCTCTTGAACACCCCCGTACAGTCGATCACCACATCCACACCGTCTAGCGGCAGGTCCGCAATGTCGCGGGTTCCGATGAAAGGGATGCGGGTGCCGTCGATGGTCACGCTTTCTGCGTCATGGGAAAAATCCGCGTTCCAACGCCCATGCACGGTGTCGAATTCCAGGAGATGGGCATGCATTTCAGGATCACCAACGGCGTCGTTGATCCAGGCGATCTGCACGCTCGACTTTGCCATCCGGGCCAATAGCGGTTTCAAGGCAAGCTTGCCGATGCGGCCAAGGCCATTCAGGGCATAGACGGTCATAAGGCCGTTCCTTCTTCTTTTGATTGGCCCAGATCATCGACGGCTTTTTGCAAGGATATGCGGTTGAGCGATGCGATGGGCAGATGAATGAAGCCGGTCATGCGAGTGCGCAGCGCACCGTATGTCTGGTGGAAGGCAAGGCTTTTTTCCGCGTCCGAGCCTTCGACCTTGACCGGATCGGGCAACCCCCAATGGGCGGTGACTGGCTGGCCCTGCCAAGAGGCGCATTCCTCGTTCGCCGCCCTGTTACAGACCGTGAAGACGAAGTCGAATGTCGGCGCGTCTGCCCCCTGAAACTGGGAGATGTTTTTCGAGCGCAGCGCCGACACGTCATGGGCCTTCTGTTCCAGCACCTCAACCGCCAAAGGGTTCAGTTTCGAGCCGGGCTTGGTGCCTGCCGAATAGGCGGCGAAGCGATCCCCGGCCAGGTCGCGCAGGATAGCTTCGGCAAAGATCGACCGGGCGGAATTTCCGGTGCAGACGAACAGGACGTTGAATTTGCTGTCGCTTGTGGCGGTCTCTCCAACAGGGGTTGGGTACAGCTCAGGCGAACAGATGTCGGGACGGCCGCGGCAGCAGTCGAGGATGAGATAGTCAATGGTCTCGCGGGCCGCCTCTATGTGGATGGCGTAGCGCAGGGATGTTCCGACGCGCTCTTGGCGGATCAGACCGGCGTGCATCAGCGCGTTTACGTAAGTGGACAATGTGCTGGGCTTCAGCCCGAGTGCCTGCGCCAGCTCGGTCGCCGGAACGCGGTCAGGATAGCGGCGCATCAGCAGCCGGAACAGCGACAGCCGCTGCGGGTGGCCGAGGGTCGAAAGGCGGTTTGGAATCTGTGTTTCCATAATTCACGAATATATGAATTACAGGGACATGCAAAGTGAAGCTTTTATGGCGATGCCAGAAAATCGTGCATTCACAGAACCACTGGCAGGCGTTGGCGGGCATGGTTTCAGTTTCGACATGCCCGCAAGATGGACAGGTCAGCGTGGTTTCCAAGAGTACTTTTTCTGACGCCATAGCGCGCCCCTGTCAGACCCCATCGCCAAAACCGGTGGCTATGGCCGGTGTCAAAACAGATGGGTTCGGGCCGGGATCGTGCGTTGGTTCCGGCGCCATCGTCGCACAATCTTCAAAATATTTGGAACGTGTTGAAACTATTCCGCGTTGCCTTTCGTGAGTGAAAGACAAGCGCACCTGAAAGTGCGTTTTGAGACCAACTTGAAAGGAAGAAAGATGAAAACCCAAGCCCTTGTGACGTCCTTGATTGCTTTTGCAACCGGCCCGGCGTTTGCTGCAGGTCACGCCGCTGTTTCCGGTTATGCCCTTGCTGATGATGGTGCAACGCTGGTTGTGATGAGCGATGTGAATGCCCCCGGCGACGTGATGACATACAGTCTGGCATCCCCTCTGAAAGCGATTGCCTGGCGTCCGGTGACGGGTGAACTGCTGGGTTTTTCGGACGGCATGATCGCGACGATTGATCCGATGTCGGGCGAGATGTCCGATCTGGGCGCTGCGTTTATGGACGATGCGATGATCGGCGACGGAAAGATGGTTGCGTTTGACTTCAACAACAAGATCGACGCTGTGCGCGCTGTCACGTCTGCGGGCGACAATCTTGTCTATTTCCCCGAAGGCTTTGGCGACAATGATGAACGCGCCGGGTCTGTGCGCCGCTTTACCGACCTTGCATATGCTGACGGTGACGCGATGACAGGCACAACGCCGATGATCTTTGCCAATGCCTATACAAACGCCATCAATGGCGAGACAGCGGGCGCGACGTTCCAGTATGCACTTGATGCTGCAACCGACACATTGGTCAGCCTGGCCAACAATGACGGTACGCTAGAAACCATCGCCAAGATTACGGTTGATGGCGAAGCTGTCGATCTGGCCCCCATGGGTGGCTTCGACATCATCTCGGCCAAGGAAGGCGAGAACATGGCACTGGCCATCCTGCAAATGGAAGGCGCAGAGACCGCTGGCTTTTACGAGATCGACCTTGAAACCGGTGCAGCCACGATGAAAGCCGACCTTGGGATGGGCGGCATTACAGGCTTTGCCGCATCGCTTGGCAAGTAAGCCACGAAGACCGGGTATTGACTTGGTCGACACCTGTTCAGGATGGCCCCAACGGCCAGAGATTGCCGTTTGGGGCCATTTCTGTCAGTCAGGCAGAGAAAAGAAGCTATTTGAACGGCTTAAGTGCGCATGGCAGACCGCAAGGACATTGAAGAGCTGATCGGCAGGGTCGCCCTGGACGACCGAACTGCGCTGGCCGCTCTTTATGATGCCACAAACGGGAAACTTTTCAGCGTTTGTCTGCGTGTCTTGAAGAACCGGTCCGAGGCCGAGGATGCCCTGCAGGACGTCTATCTTCGGATTTGGAGCAAAGCCGACCGATACGCAGTGACGGGCCACTCGCCTATGACATGGCTTATCACTGTTGCGCGGAACCTGTCGATTGACCGGCTGCGCGCGCGGAAGGGTAACAACATAGACCTCGACAGCGTTGGTGAGCTTGCCGAGAAGCGTCCTGGCCCCGAAGCTGCAAGTATTGCAGCGTCAGAACAGCGCCGGATCAGCGCCTGCTTTGACGAACTGCCGCCCAACCGCGCGGATGCCGTGCGCGCCGCCTATCTGGACGGGGCAACCTATCAAGCGCTTGCGGACCGCTTTGATGTGCCGCTGAACACGATGCGAACCTGGCTGCGCCGCAGCCTGTTATCATTGAAGGAGTGCCTTTCGCGATGAGCGACCCACAGGACATACCGGAAGACGAGGCGTTGGCCGCCGAATACGTCTTGCGCCTGCTGGACGCGGACGCAGAACGGGCCTTTGAGGCGCGGCTTCAAACAGAGCCGGACCTTCGGGCGCATGTGAAGTTCTGGGAGGATGAGTTCGCGGCTTTGGCGGATGATGTGCCCGAAGACGCACCATCGCCGTCGGTGAGAGCCGCGCTTTTAGCCGAATTAAAGGGTGAGGCACCACGTTCGAAGCGCGGCTGGAGCTGGCTGAGCTTTCCTGCGCTGGCCACCCTTGCCGTTGCGGCCTTTCTGGTCTTTAGCCCGATGCTGCGCGGCCCGACCTTTGATCCGACGCTTCATGCCACGTTGATTTCGCCAGACGGCGCAGTCCATATTGAGGCCGGCTATTCCCCGGATGGAAACCTGTTCAAAGTTATTCCCGAACAGGGTACGCCCGCGACGGGCCGGGATTTCGAACTTTGGGTGATTGGCGCGAATGCTGACGCCCCTGTGTCCCTGGGTGTTGTTCCGGCGGATCGCGAAAGCCTGTTTGAGATCACGCCCGAGATGGCAGCCTTGATCGATGGCGGCGTTCTGGCTGTTTCGGATGAACCCGAAGGAGGTTCGCCCACTGGCGCGCCGACCGGGGCCATACTGGCAACCGACGAATTTTTCGACGCAGATTTATTTCAGGCGGGCTGAAACTTATCCGCGCATCCTGCCGTGGCTCTCATGACCGCAAAAAATAGCGGGCAATTTTGAGAGGAAAGACATATGAAAATCGTATCCAAACTGGCCACTGCCGTCACTGCACTGACACTTGCGACGGCGGCTTACGCCGAAAACCCTGTGGTTGGCGGCGCGCCGATGTTCGAAACCAAGAACATTGTGGAAAACGCCGTGAACTCGGCCGACCACACAACGCTTGTCGCGGCTGTTCAGGCCGCAGGCCTGGTCGAAACGCTGCAAAGCCCTGGGCCTTTCACGGTCTTCGCACCCGTGAATGATGCCTTTGCGGCATTGCCCGAGGGCACGGTCGAAACACTGCTGAAGCCGGAAAACAAGGATATGCTGGTCAAAGTGCTGACGGCACATGTTGTCGCGGGCGACTGGTCCGCCGCCGAGATCGCACGTCAGGCGCGCGCCTCGTCCGACGGGTTTTACCATTTCAATGCCGTTTCAGGTGACGCGTTGTCGGCACAGGTCAAGGGCAACAATGTCTATATCTACGACGAAAACGGCAACGCCAGCCGCGTGACAATCGCGGATGTCGATCAGTCGAATGGTGTGATCCACGTCGTCGATGCCGTTCTGGTTCCAAAATAAGTCGGGCCACCCGGCATAATTCGCGTGGGCCAGCCTGGAAGATGGCTGGCCCATGCCGAGGCTTTTTCGAAGGACGCAAACATGAAACGCAGAGCATTTCTAATGACAACCGGCGCGGCCCTGTTCGCCAAACCTCTTTATGCCAAAACCTGTGAGTATGAGATTTGTCGAAGCGACGCTGAATGGCGCGAACGCTTGACGGAAAATCAATATCTTGTTCTGCGCGAGGAAGAGACCGAGCGCCCCTATACCAGCCCCTTGAATGACGAAACGCGCGCGGGCACCTATCACTGCCAAGGCTGCGAGCTTGCGGTTTACAGCGCAGACGCCAAGTACGACAGCAAAACGGGTTGGCCGAGCTTTTTTGAAAGCTTGCCGGATGCAGTCAGGACGAAAGATGATCGACGGTTTATCTTTCAGGTCCGCACCGAAGTTCATTGCCGCCGTTGCGGCAGCCATTTGGGGCATATTTTCGATGACGGGCCCAAGCCGACCGGCGAACGTCATTGTCTGAACGGGCTTAGCCTGCGCTTTGCCCCCACGGCATGAGACATCAGATGGAATGGATCGCCGGACGGTATCTTCTGGCGATGCTGTTCGCGGCGGGTGCCGTCCAGAAAGCCCTTGATCCAGAACCGGCGCAAACCCTTTTGGCAGGATACGGCTTGCCCGAATGGCTTGTTTGGCCCGCGCTTTTGTTCAACGCCGCGGCTGCGTGTCTTTTGATTACCGGCAGCTTTCTGAAACCGGTCGGCAGGGCATTGGCATTCTATTGCATTGTGACCAGCGTTTTTCATTTCGTGCCGTCCGACCCGTGGCAAATATCGATCATGTTCAAGAACTGGGCCATTGCAGGTGGATGTCTGATCCTGGCCGCTTCTTTTGACGAAAAGACACGGCCCCTCGGCAACACCTAAGCGCCAGAGCCGGTGGTTTTTGGCTGGGGGCAGCGACGTATGAGGTTTGGCAACTACTGCGGTCCGGAGAAGGTCTGGAATGAGTCCAATCTGTGAATTCAGCTTTCTCGCTGCGTGCGCGCGCAGCATGAAGTGCGCTGCATCTGCGTTGTTCATGGCGCTGCACGGCAACAAAAAAACCGGTCATTGGTGCAACACTTGGCGACGCTTTAAAGGGCAATTTACAGTTTGCGGGGCTTTGATGCTGTTGAAGAGGAGCGCGCGCGAGCGGGTTAGAGCCGAGCGGATACGGCACGCGTTCTATGCGCCGGACGAAGGCCGCGGAAATCTATCGAAAAACTGGCGATCTTCGTGCCGTCCAGCTCTTGCTTGGTCACACCAAGGTCGACAGCACTGTTCGTTTCCTCGGCGTTGAGCTTGAAGATGCTTTGAGCATTGCAGAGCGCATAGACATCTGACCTACCTTTGGCGAACTTCTCCGTCGTTCGTCATTTCGTTGCGGCGGTTTGTCTTTGATGCGGCGCCAGTCAACGGTGCGCCTAATTTGACCAATGCCGCAGATTTCTGAAAACTGCTGTCTTCGGTTCGAAGCGACCGTTCGCTGAACAAGACCCATTTTCAGTATGGTTCGAACGTGGGTTTCTCTTGGGAGGCTCTCGTCGGGATACCGCGGACGGCATCTCAGTCGACCGAGCCCTAACCCAAATTGTGCAGGCGGGTTGCTGCGTGCAGGGTTAAAACGCGCCTTTGACCTAAGACACTCTCGCCCGACAACAGGCCGCGATCTTTTAACCTTCATTGGGATCACCACCTACGATACCGCACCTAGGGCCCTTCTTTCAGTGCCGTCGTGCCCACGCGGCCATCTGATGAATATGATCGCTTCACCAGAGATTTCATTTTCTTTGAGCGCCTTCGGCAAATCCTCAAGCGCGCAGTCGAGCAGGACTTCACCCATTCGTTGCGCCTTTGAGGCGATCTGCACGTCGAACTGAATTTGCGGGTGTTGTGTGTTCAATCTATCGACAATCTGCTCAGCAGCGCCGACTGCCATGTAGAGGGCAACGCAGGTTCCGGGCCGGATATCGGCGATGGCATCGGGGACAGTGTAGCCTTTTGTGCGGTGTCCCGTTGTCAAAACCAGCGTGTCAATTTCACCCCGATCCGTGAGGCTTTGGCCAACGCTTGCGCTCGCGGCACAGGCCGCTGTGACACCGGGGACAATTTCAAACGGAATGCCAGCCGCTTTAAGCGCATCGGTTTCTTCGGCGCTGCGTCCGAAGATGCCGGGATCACCACATTTGAGGCGGACAACGCGCTGGCCGCGTCTGGCTGCAGAAACCAAGGTCTGCGTGATTTTTTCTTGCGGCCATGAATGACAGCCGGGCGCCTTGCCGACATAGATACGCTCGGCATCGCGCCGCGCCAGTTCGAGGATCTCAGGGTCAAGCAGACGATCGTAGTAGATTACGTCGGCCTCTTGCAGGCGCTGGACACCGCGTAGCGTGACAAGGTCTTTCGCACCCGGCCCCGCGCCCACAAGGCTGACGCTGCCACCGTCGGATTTGCCAAATTCACCCGTCTCAATGGCCGCCTTGATGACTTTTGCCGTTTCCCTTTCGGCCCCGTTTGCGAACAGGTGGCGCGGCGTTTCGTTAAACACCCAGCGCCACAGGTCACGCCGCGCGCGGGGGCCAAGTCTTGCGGCTGCGGCCGACCGCATTCGGCCTGCGAGGGCGGCAAGATCACCCAATCGAGGCTCAAGGCCTTCTTCCAGTTTTGTTTTGATTTGACGGGCCAGCACGGGCGCTGTGCCTTCCGTTCCGATAGCGACAACGACCGGATCGCGGTCGACGATAGAGGGTGTGATCGCGTCACACATGTCCGGTTGGTCCACCACATTCACCGTGGCCCCCGCCGCTTTGGCCAAGGCGTGCAGCGCCATATCCATACCCGGGCAGCCAGTCGCGACAAAGACCAGCGCAGTGTTTTCAAAGTTGGCTGGTGAGATTGCGCCGTCATGGTGGGTGATCCGCCCCGCCATTGCGAGGTCCGAGAGTTCAGGCTCCAGGTTTTGCGCCAGAACGTCAATCTTCGCCTGGGTCTTCAAGATCAGCCGCGTCTTCTGCGCGGCCTGTTCCCCGCCGCCCACGATGACAACGCGGCGGCCTTTCATTTGCAGGAACATCGGAAAGGTTTTCATGCGGAGAGGCTTTCTGGCGGGCGGCGGACGGCCCAAAGGGCGCGGGACATGTGATTGGCATCGTCCAGGGTAGGTGCGGCTTTGAGCGCAAAGAGCACGAGTGCGGCAGTGCCGGTGACGGTCGCAACTGCAAAGTCGTCGTCGATCACCCCGTGCCAGAGGCTGCGCAGGTCCACGCCGCTGCCCTGTTCGTGCAAACGGCGTTTGTCGTCCAGCAAAGCGGCAGCGGTATGTTTGACATGGGCGCCGTCGCGCAGACCGAAGACCGCAACGTCCTTTGAGGGGTGGCGTTCAAATTCGCCCCCGCCGCCTTTGATAATTGCCAAGTCGCGTTGGCCCAACAGGTTAGCCGCTTGTGCTTGCAGACCGCGATACGATGGATGGAATACACCCTGCACGCTGACAGGGGCCTGCGACGGGTTCCACATCCGCAGGACGGTGTTGATACACGAGCGAAGGCCGAAGGTGTCGCGCAAATTCAGCAAGTTGAAAGCCGCAGGGCTGAGCGTTTCAAGCGGTGTATAGCTCACGGCCGGCCCGGCCAGATCGATCGCCTCGCGCACCGAGGCGCTGGAGGCCTGATGGGAGTTCCAGCCGTGGATTGACACACGATATCCCGCCTGCGCGACCAAGCGTGCCGCCAGAAGGAACAGCGGCGCACCGCGGCTGCGTCCTGCGGCATAAGATGGCCAATCAAGATCTGCTGCAGCAAGTGTGCCGGACACATGGTGCCGCAGAGCGGCGGTAAATCCGGCAATCTCTTCCGGTGTCTCGCCACGCATCCGCAGGACCATCAAAAGCGCGCCGATGGCCTCGGGTGCGGCCTCACCTTGCAGGATGAGCGACATGGCCTCCTGTGCTTCGGGCAGGGTCAAGGGCCGAGCCCGGCCTGCGCCACGGGCAACGATCCGGACGAAGGGTGCGATACTCATTCGGCGGCCATCCGGGTCGATGCCCCGGCAATCAGAGATTGGAGTTCGGGTTTGCACGACCCGCAATTCGTGCCCGCGCAGGTCGCTTGGCCCAAGGCCGCAACGGTGCCTGCGCCATTTGCAATGGCCGAGATCAATGTGTTGCGCCCGACATTGAAACAGGCGCAAACCGTGGCCCCGGGATCGGGCAGATTGGCGGCACTGCGTCCGGCAAGCGCGGCAAGCGGAGCGGTGTCGGTGCCGATGGCCGCGATAACAGCGGTGCGGGCAACCACAACGGGGCGCGGTGCGACGAACAAGAGTGCGGCGATCACGCCATCCCGCACAAGAGCCACACGGGTGGCACCACTGGCGGCGTCGGTTTGGATTGACGCCTCGGCCATTTCCAGTCCCGTGAGCTTTCGCGCTTCGGCCACCCAATCTGCGGGCGTCTTTCGACCCGCCAATTCCGCCCGCCACCCTGTCGCAGTGCGGGCCGTGACTGCATAAGGCGTTTGCGCCTTGGGGTGTTGGCCGCTGGCAAGAAATCCGTACCATTTTGCGCGATATACCTGTGCCGTCACCGCGCCAGCCTTAAGCGCGGGCTGCCCTGAAACGGGATCAACCACAGGCGCAGTTAGGCTGTTGATCGTCGCGCGATTGGTCTGTTGACGTGTCCAATGCATCGGCGCAAACAACTGGCCCTTTGGGGCGCGATCGGTGATCAATGCGCGCAGCCGAGACGCGCCATAGAGGCTTTCGACGTCGATGATTGCACCAGGGAAGGCACCCAATTCCATCGCATCGGCGGGTTGGATTTCAACGTAAGGTTCCGCCAGATGCGCGCCCAACCGTGCGGATTTTCCCGTGCGCGTCATCGTATGCCACTGATCGCGGTTGCGGCCGGTGTTCAGGGTAAATCTTGGCTTTGACAGCTTGGGCGACGTCACTGCAATCATCCGCGCCTTGCCGTCGGGGTGATAGAACTGCCCATCCGCGAAAAAACGTTTCCCGTTCTGTGGCCATTGCGTCGGGATCAGCCTGGCATAGTCGGCGTCGGCAAAGATGCTAAGGTCCAGATCGCGCGAGAACGGGGAAAGAGCAGCATCCAGCGCCACGTATTCCGCGAAAATATCGGCTGGTGAACGATAAGGAAAGGCCTCACCATATCCCATCCGAGCGGCCACATCGCTTACGATCCGCCAATCGGGGCGCGCCTCGCCCGGTGTGTCCAAGAATGCCCGCTGGCGCGAAATACGGCGTTCGGAGTTCGTGACGGTGCCGTCCTTTTCGCCCCAGCCAGCGGCGGGCAAAAGCACATCGGCCAACGCATTGGTGTCCGTCTTTTCGATCATGTCCGAGCTGACGACGAACGGCACATTGGCAATCGCCTTCGCCACGGCATCGCTATCGGGCATGGACACGGCGGGGTTGGTGGACATGATCCAGAGCGCCTTGATCTTTCCGTCAGCGCAGGCCTGAAACAGATCGACCGCCTTCAGCCCTGGTTTAGGGCAGATCGCCGGGCTGTTCCAAAACTCTTGCACGGCGGCGCGATGGGCCGGATTGTCGATCTCCAGATGGTTGGCCAGCATGTTGGCCAGCCCGCCCACCTCGCGACCTCCCATGGCATTGGGTTGGCCGGTGACAGAAAACGGACCGCACCCGGGCTTGCCGATCCGCCCCGTGGCAAGGTGACAGTTCAGGATCGCATTGACTTTGTCAGTGCCGCTTTGGGACTGGTTCACCCCTTGGGAATAGACGGTGACAACCCTGTCCGTTTCAGCCCAGAGCTGAAAGAACGCGGTAAGGTCATGCGCCGTCAGGCCCGTGTCCTTGAGGTCCGAAGCGCGCGCCGAACGGATTGCGTCGGCCACGCCGTTCACATGCGCGGATGTAAAGGCCGCGTCGATCTGTTCTGTCTTTGCCAGATGCGCCAGCAACCCGTTGAACAAGGCGACATCGCCGTCAGGGGCAATGGACAGGTGCAGATCGGCCAGATCGCTGGTGGCCGTACGGCGCGGGTCAACGTTGACGATGCGCATGGCGGGCCGCGCCTCTTTTGCAGCGGCAATTCTTTGGTACAAGACCGGATGGCACCACGCGAGGTTCGATCCCACCAGCACAATCAGGTCCGCCTGCTCAAGGTCTTCGTATGTTCCGGGCACGGTGTCGGTGCCGAACGCGCGTTTGTGGCCTGCCACGCTGGAGGCCATGCACAGACGCGAATTGGTGTCGATGTTGGCGGACCCGATGAAGCCTTTCATCAGCTTGTTGGCGACATAGTAGTCCTCGGTCAAAAGCTGGCCCGACGCGTAGAAGGCTACGCTTTCGGGGCCATGTTCGGCAATTGCCGCGCTGAATTTCGAGGCCACCAGATCAAGGACGCTGTCCCAATCGGTCACCGCCCCATGAACCTTGGGCGCGAGCAACCGCCCGTCCAGATCAATCGTCTCACCCAAGGCAGCCCCTTTGGAGCACAGCCGCCCGAAGTTCGCCGGATGGTCGGGGTCGCCCTTGATCGTACCGTCGGCCCCCGCCAGAACCCCGCAGCCCACGCCGCAGTAGGGACAGGTTGTGCGGGTCAGGGTCACGCGGCGGCCCCGTCAGTTCTGCCCGCTTGCAGGAAGGTTCGGTTGAGCAGGATGCGCCCCCTTTCGACGCGGGCGGGATAGGTTACCACGCGGCCCTCATCCGCGCCCTGCGCCTCGCCGGTTTCCAGTGAAATCACCCAGTTGTGCAGCGGGCAAGTGACTGAGGTGCCATGCACGATCCCTTCAGCCAAAGGCCCCGCCTTGTGCGGGCAGGCATTATCAAGCGCAAAGACCTGATCATCCGCAGTCCGAAACACAGCCACACAGCCAAGCGCGGTCTTGATCACCCGTGCGCCACGCGCCGGAACGTCTGCGAGCGGGGCGATATCGATCCAATCGGTCATTCGGCGGCCTCCAATGACAGATTGGCAAGGGGCTGGTAGCGTTCGGTTTGCTTTACGACCTGATCTGCCCATGGATCATGGCGATAGATCGTCTGGCTGAGTTCAAATCGCTCAACCAGCGCATCCCGTTCGGTTTCAACACGTTCCTTGATCCAATCCAGCCCGACCTTGCCCATCCATTTGTAAATCCGGTCAAGATACTTGGCGTTTTCGCGGTAAAGCTGGGTGACGGCTTTGATCACAGCCATCGCCTCTTCTTCGGTTGGGACTTGGATCAGAAGTTCGGTTTCGCGCACATCCATGCCAGCGGCACCGCCGATGCTGATATGATAGCCGGACTCCACACAAATAACGCCGATGTCTTTGCACGTGGCCTCAGCACAATTGCGCGGGCAGCCCGACACGCCGAGCTTCAACTTGTGCGGCGTCCATGAC
>CALDUK010000039.1 GCA_937924905.1 uncultured Paracoccaceae bacterium
GTAGGCATCGACCAGCGAGAAGTTGCGCTCATGGACCGCGATGCCCTCCGCCCGGCAGAGGTCGATCACCTTCTGCCGCGTGATCCCGTTCATGCAGTAATCCCCGGTCGAGGTCCAAACTTCGCCCCGGCGCACGATAAAGAAATTGCAGGCGTTTGTGGTGTTCACGAACCCGAACGGGTCCAGCATCAATGCCTCGTCCGCGCCAGCCCGGACCGCGTGGGTCAAGGGGATGATGCAGTTCAGCTTTGAATGCGAATTCAGCTTTGCATCCTGTGTCAGCGGCAACCCCCGGTGATGGGGCACGGTGAAAAGCCGGATGCCCCGCGCGATCACGGTTTCGTCCGGCTTGGAATGTTCGGCGATGATCACAATGGTAGGGCCATGGACCGAAAGATGCGGGTGTTGAAACGGTTTCTTCTTTTTGCCCCGCGTCACCATCAGCCGGATATGAACATCTGTGATCATCTCATTGGCTGTCAGTGTTTCGTGGATGGCACGGGTCAGTGCCGCGCGGTCCATCCCGATATCCAGATCAATGAAAAGTGCGGCCTCGTACAGTCGGTTAAGATGATCGTCCAGAAACGGGATATGCCCGTCATACAGCCGCAAACCTTCCCACACCCCGTCGCCCAACAAAAAGCCGCTGTCATAGACCGACACTTTCGCATCGTCACGATGCACGATGTCGCCATTCACATAGATCAGGATATCGTCGTTCCGGTCATCCTGGGCCGCATCATGGGTTGAGACATTGGGGTCGGTGGTCATGCTGTGTCCTTTGCCAATCGGGCCGCTACCCCATGCTGGGAACTATTGCGCCCGCGTGCAAGCGCGAAGCGATGGCCTGCGTTTGGCAACCGCTTGCAAAAGATGCTTTTCTGCCCCGGCGCATAGCGCTAGGACGCATATAAGCGAAGAGGAGATACGCCATGCTGAACGTCGGACTTCTGGGCGCAGGGCGCATCGGTCAGGTGCATGCCGTGAATATTGCGGCCCACCCGAAAACACGGCTGGCGGCTGTTTCAGATGTGCATCTTGCCTCGGCCGAAACCCTGGCAAAGACCTATGCCAGCACCGTAAAAACCAGTGACGAGATCATTGCCGACCCTGGCATCGACGCCGTTTTGATCGCGACCTCGACCGACACCCATGCCGACCTGATCGAAGCGGCAACGGCGGCTGGCAAGGCGGTGCTTTGCGAAAAACCGGTGGACCTCAGCCTGGATCGCGCGCGCGCCTGCCAAGCCCAGGTCGCAAGTGCCGGGGTGCCTGTTATGGTTGGTTTCAACCGCAGGTTTGATCGCAATTTCAGTGATTTGAAAGGCGCACTTGACGCTGGCGAGATCGGCGCGCCCGAAATGCTGGCGATTACATCGTTTGACCCGGCTCCACCGCCGATTGACTATGTCAAAGTCTCGGGCGGGTTGTTCCGCGACATGATGATCCACGACTTTGATATCGCGACCTTTCTGATGGGCGAACCTCCGGTCAAGATCTCGGCTGTGGGATCGTCGATCATAGACACCCGGATCGGGGCTGAAGGGGATGTCGACACTGCTGCCGTGACGATGACCTATGCGGGTGGCCAAATCGCAGTGATCCGCAATTCGCGGCGCGCAGCTTATGGCTATGATCAGCGGATCGAGCTTTTGGGATCAGACGGGATGCTTCAGGCACAGAACATGCTTGAAAATTCTGTCGTCAAATCCACAGCAGATGGCGTGACCGCCGCGAAGCCCATGTACTTTTTTCTGGAACGCTACATGCCCGCGTTTGCGGCACTCTGGGACGGGTTCGCAACATCCGTCACCCAAGGCAGTGCCCTGCCTGTATCACTGGACGACGGGGTGACGGCGCTTCAGATGGCCGAAGCGGCGACGCGGTCGCATCAGACAGGCCAGCCGGTCTTGCTGGGTGATCTTTAACCGATCACGCCTCGCCCGCCAGACGAAGCGACGTCTTGATGCCGTCCAGCAGCTTTTCGGGTGTGCTGGGTTTCTGGCAGAACACCGCCTTCTGAAACTTTGAGACAAGTTGCGGTTCAGCGGTGCCGGAATGAAAGACCACACTTTGACCCTGCCCCAGCAGGTCTTGCGCCAAAGCGTGTGTATCCCCATCGGGCAAGCGCGCGTCCAGAATAACAACATCAAAGCCGCCCGGCTGATCAAGGGCGTCGCAGGCATCGGCAAGCGTCATAGCGTATTCAACCCGGCCAAATCCGGCATTCTTCAGCACAGATTCAATGAAGCCAACGATGAACACCTCGTCTTCGACAATCAGCGCCGATGCTTGTGTCAGACAGTGTTCCCCGGTCAATGGGTCAACTTCTTTTCGTCAATCTCGATGGTGATCTGCATGCCCTCTGCGGTCAGTTCATGCTGAACCGACCCGTTGAGTTGCAGCAACCCCATCTGGATCACCTGCGAGCCAAAGCCCGGCTTGTCTTCGTGCGGTTCAAAATCGGGGATGACTTCCCGCCAGCTGAGCACGACTTTCGCCGCATCCTGGACCTGCCAGCCCAGATCAAGTCGCCCACCACCAACGGAAAAACACCCGTATTTCACGGCATTGGTGGTCAGTTCGTGAATGACCAAGGTAAGGGCGTTGATGGCATTGCTGCCAATCGTCAGATCAGGGCCGGCCATTTGTACCGCTTGCGATGTGATATGCGGGTCCAGAATTTTGTGGATCAAATCGCCCATATCAATGCTGCGCAGATCACCGTTGCGACGCGCCAGATCATACGCATAGCCAAGCGATGCGATGCGCGCGGTCATATCATCGCTGAACCGTTTGGTTTCGTCTGTCGCCTTGGGCGCCAATTGCAAAAGCGAGCTTATGACAGCGAACAGGTTTTTGACCCGGTGGCTCATTTCACCAATCAACATTTCGCGGTGTTCCTGCGCCGTTACATCAATTGTCGGCCCAACAATCCGGCGCGCTCCGTCGGCGCCCTGAACCGGGAACCCGCGGTGGCGTATCCATCGCAACGTGCCATCCTTGCGCGGAACGCAGAAGGTCACTTCGTATTCGGCGCCGTCTTCGATGGCCGCCGCCAGCGCGGTTTCCAGATCGCCGCGCAGGTCGGCGCGTATCTTTTGCAAGACATACTCAAGCGGTACCTGGCCCGGACCATCCAGATCCAACTGCTCGGCCAAGACTGCATCGGCGACCATTTCTTTGGCGTCGGTTGAAAATTCGACCATCCCCATCCGGCCCGCGCGCATCGCCAGTTTCAGCTGCTCGGATTCAAAGGCAAGCTCTTGGCGCAAACGCGTTTCCTGCGTCATATCCACAAAGGTGATTGTCGTCCCTTCGATCGAGCCATCGACGAAGTAATAGGGAACCGCCCGGACAAAGAGCGTTTTCGCGCCCTCACTGTCGCCACCCGATGACACGCCGCTAAACGGTTCACCGGTTTCGATCACGTTGGTGATTTCTTTAAAAAAATCAATCCCGTTCAAGGTGATGTTCAGCTCGCTCAGCATGCGCCCCCGGTCGGTGCGGGCGACCGGGACAATCCGTTGTGCAGCAGCTGTGACATGCCGGATGTGCATCGACCGATCCAGAACGATCATCGCCAGATCGGACGAATGCACGAATGTGTCCAAATCGGCATTGGCCAAGGTCAGCTCGTCGATCTTGTTTTTCAGCTCTTCATTCGACGTTGTCAGTTCTTCGTTTGCCGATTGAAGTTCTTCGTTCATCGACATCATTTCTTCGTTCGAACTTTTGAGTTCCTCGTTCGCCGTTTCGATTTCTTCGAGCTTGCTGCGCAACAACAACCGCGTGCCGCGCAGCTCGTCCTGCAGATCCGCAAGTTGCTTGTCTCGCGACCGGGGCGGGATGGCGAATTCGTCAATGACAGGATCAAGCCTGCCCTTGACCAAAAAAATCACAGCGACCGTTTCATCTTTTAGCGGATGGACAATGATATCGCAGGTCTGGACACCGAACTGGGACGAGACTTCGATATTCTTCAGCGCCTGCCGGGTTTTGGTTGCAAACACTTCTGACAACAGCGGCGTGATCACGTCACGCACATCATGGCGCGCTAGGGCGGAAATGTTTCTTTCATCGCCGGGGCGCGACATCAGAAACAGGCTGAGGTCGCCCGATGAATCAATGATCGTACCGTCTTGCGCAATGCGTATGAACGGGGGCGCGTATTCTTCAAAAATCAATGCGTTCGAGGCATCGCGGCTGCGGTGTCCGGGAAAATCCTGTGTTTCGGGCATTTTTTGCGGCAAGGACCGTGCCTGCGTGTTGCCCAGCGGCAAATTCACATGCGCCCGCGCGGCGCTGTCGACCCGGCGGAACAGGCGGGTCTTTGGTTCAAGTGGGGCAAACAAGTCGCTGCGGCGCGTCACGCTTTCCGAATTTCCAAGCAGCAGATGCCCGCCGGGGCGTAAACTGAAATGCATCAAAGGCAGCAATTCGCTTTGCAACTGGTCGCCAAGATAGATCATCAAATTGCGGCAGGTGATCAGGTCAATTTTGGAAAACGGCGCGTCCTGGATGATGTTATGGACGGAAAACCGCACCATTTCACGTATGCTTTTGGCGATCTCGAATTTGCCATCCAGTCCGAACGTATAGCGTTCGCGAAAGCGCTCGGGAATTTCCCGAAAGACCGAGGCCGGATACACCGCCTGACGCGCTTGCGCGATCATGGATTCGTCCAGATCGGTGGCAAATATCTGCACCAATGGGCGATGACCGGTTGCACGGCAGATGTCATCGACCAGCATCGCAATGCTATAGGCTTCTTGCCCGCTGGAACATCCCGGCACCCAGATGCGCAGCTCGTCCGTCGGTTCCAGCTTGTCAATCGATGGCACCAGCACCAGATTTTCCAGCGCTTCGAACTGTTCTTTGTCGCGGAAAAACGACGTTACATTGATCAGGAAGTCGTGAAACAGCGCAAGTTGTTCGGCCGGGTCGCTTTGCAGAAATTTCACATATTGTGAAACTTGCGTGTATTCGAGAACCTGCAAGCGCCGTTCCAGCCGACGGAACAGGGTCGAGCGTTTGTACCCCGAAAAATCATGCCCGTTCGCGCGTTCCAAAATGCGGCAGATTTCCAGAAGCACCCGTTCGAAATCATCGGCGTCTTCGGGAAATTCAGGTTTGAATGTCCCGTCAAAGAACACCTTGAGACGCGGAACAATTTCTTCAGCCGTCAGGGTGAAATCGATCATATTCGTCGAAAGCGCCGAAAACGGCATGCCATCGTATCGGGCTTCTTCGGGTTTTTGAACGGCACATATCCCGCCAAATTCCTTGACCGCCCGCAAACCGTTCGACCCATCGCCGCCCGTACCAGACAAAACCACGCAAGCGGCCAGGTTCTTTTGCGTTTCGGCCAGTGATGCAAAGAAACTGTCAATCGGGCGGCGCAGACCGCGCGGTTCGGCAAAGGTTTCAAGGTGGAACGTGCCTTCGCTGATCCGCAGGCTGTAGCCGGGCGGGATGACGTGCAGGCAATCAACCTCGACGCCGTCGCCGTTTGAGATCTGGCGCACCTTGATGTTGGTCTTGCGCCCCAACAACTCGGCCATCAGGCTTTCGTGGTTCGGATCCAGATGCAGAACCAGAACAAAGGCCATGCCGGTGCCTTTTTCGATGTTGTGAAACATTGCCGTGACGGCTTCCAGACCACCCGCCGAGGCGCCCACGCCGATGATGGGAAAATCAATCTCGGGCGCGCCAATCTGATCGGCATTGGCCTTGTCGGATAGAATTTCGGCATGTGCCATGGAAAACCACCTGATATCCGCCGGGGCGCTCTGCTTTTGGCAAGGCTGTAGCGGCACCAGTATTCGCTTTAAAATTGTATTTACGCAAGCTTTACAGCGCTTAACGCGACCAGCGCTTGCACCGGTGCGGCAAAATCAGGCCCCGGCTGGTCAGATTGTCGACCCGGCTTGCACCCTGTCCAAATTGTGAAGCGTCGGCGCGTGACCTTGGCGGCGAAGCCGATATGCTGCTGCCATGACAAAACGCGCTGCCCTGACAATTGCGGTCACCCTGTTCGCCGTGTCACCAACATTCGCCGACACGGCCAAGGTTCTGGACCTATGCCTGAACACCAATTTGATCCCTGAAGAACGCATCGAAGTCCTGCAATCAAGCGGCTGGCAAGGTACCCATGGACAGGATGCGCTGACGGCGGCCCTGACGCTGACCTGGATCAGCGCGGGCGACCCCACAGGTTGGGCGGATACATTTGCCAAGGCGCAGGGCCTGTCCGGCGAAGGGTTGCGCGAGGCCAATGTCACCTATCTGGAAAGCCCCGATGCGCGCGCCGGCGTTTTTGTCGGACGGGGTCGGTCAGGGTTGCAAACCTGTCTGTTTCTTGGCGACAACCCGGACCTGTCGGCGCTGGACCGCGCCCTTGACGGCTCGATCATCCGCACGATCGGCGAGGTGTCCCGCATACGCGGCGATGGCGTCAAATCATTGATCAGTGCCCATGCGCTTTCGGACCAAGGCCGCGAACAGTTCACCCCACGCCTACGCTATGGTCTGACCTTTACGGTCGAACTGGATCGTCAACCGCCGCGCGAAAACTGAAGGGGTCACTCGGCCGCGGCCGTGATCTTGGCCGCTTCCACCCGCACGGCTGAAAACTTGAATTCCGGAATTTTTCCGAAAGGGTCAAGTGCCGCATTCGTCAGGATGTTCGCCGCCGCTTCCACATAGGCAAAGGGCAAAAACACCTGACCTTCCGCCACTGCGCGGTCGGCCCGTGCCATCACGGTTACGCTGCCCCGCCGGGTGGTCAGCTGAACAAACCCGCCCGGCGCGACGCCAAGGTCACGCAAAGTGCGGGGGTGAAGCGAACAATTTGCCTCCGGTTCAACCGCATCCAGTACGGTGGTGCGCCGCGTCATCGATCCGGTGTGCCAATGTTCCAGCTGACGCCCGGTGATCAGGACAAATGGATAATCGGCATCCGGCCATTCATCGGGTGGTGTGACATTGGCCGGGGTAAACCGCGCGCGTCCGTCCTGACGCGGGAAGCCATCGCCAAACACAATCGGTTGGCCCGGATCATCGGGCGCAAGCGACGGATAGGTCACCGCATTCTCGGCCTCTAGCCGGTCCCATGTGATGTTATCCAGCGACCCCATATTCAGCTTCATCTCGGCAAACACCTGACGCGGATGAGCATAGGACCAGTCCAGCCCAAGTCGCTTGGCCAGTTCGACGGTGATCCACCAGTCTTCCTTCGCCTCGCCGGGCGGCGGCACGACCGGGCGACCCATTTGCACTTGCCGGTTGGTGTTGGTCACCGTGCCGGATTTTTCGGCCCATGCACTGCTTGGCAAAATGACATCCGCGTAATTCGCGGTCTCGGTCAGGAATATATCCTGAACCACCAAATGATCCAGTTTGGCCAACGCATCGCGGGCGTGATCCACATCCGGATCCGACATTGCGGGGTTTTCACCCAGAATATACATCGCGTTGATATCGCCGTCGTGAATGGCGTGCATGATCTCAACGACCGTCAGACCTTTTTCGTTCGAGAAATCTTCCCCGCCCCAGACATCCAGAAAGGCCGAACGCACACCGTCATCGGTCACCGTCTGATAGTCTGGCAAAAACATCGGGATCAGACCTGCATCCGACGCGCCTTGTACGTTGTTCTGGCCCCGCAGAGGGTGCAGCCCTGTGCCCGGTCGACCAACATGGCCGCACATTAACGCAAGACTGATCAGGCAGCGCGAGTTGTCGGTGCCATGAATGTGCTGTGACACACCCATGCCCCAAAAGATCATGCCTGCCTTGGCACTGGCAAAGGTGCGGGCCACATCGCGCAAAACATCAGCGTCAATGCCGCAGATCTCGGCCATCTTTTCGGGCGGAAAATCGGCCAGATGGGATTTCATCGCGGGCCAGTTTTCGGTCATGGCCTGGATGTACTGTGCGTCATACAGCCCTTCTTCGACGATCACATGCATGATCGC
>CALDUK010000040.1 GCA_937924905.1 uncultured Paracoccaceae bacterium
CGGCTGCGAAAACACAGCCGTCGGGGTCATGGCGGGATCAAAGGGGCGATCACCCATAAGAAACCGAACCGCTTCGTCTGACAAAACCTCGTCCCGGGGCAAGTCAATCGGCGACAACACCGTCTCAAAAGACGCATTCGCAAACCGGACGTGGCCATCTTTTCCAAGGATCATGAACGCCTCAGCCGTCGCCGCCAGCGCGCCTTCCAACCTCTGGCGCGCGGCATCGCGATCCATTTCGGCCTGCATGCGTTGCGTGGCATCCGTCTGGGTCGCCACAATATGACTGACCTGCCCCAGCGTGTCGTAGATCGGGAAAAGCTGCAGTTCGTTCCAGAAAATCTCGCCGTCTTTCTTGCGGTTGCGCAAGACAAAGGTGCCGGACGTCCGGTCTTCGACCGTTGCTCGAATATCCGAACGCACTGCGCTGTCGGGGTCTTCTGCCGATAAAAACCGGCAGTTCTGGCCCAGAATTTCATCCCGGCTGTATCCGGTCAGATCAGAAAACGCGCCATTCACATACACCAGCGGCAATTCGGGTGTTGCATCCGCAATCGTCACGGAAACAGGTGAATTATCAATCACAGCGGCCAGAAACGCGTTTCGGCTTTCCAGGGAACGCCGCAAAATCGCCTGACGGCCAACCGTGGCCATGCGTCCCAGCAAATCGGCATCGGCCTTTGAAAATTTGCCGCTTTCTTTCGAAAACGCCGCCAGCACGACGCTGTGCGATCCATCCCCCAAAGGCACAGACAACAGCGATTTCATGCCCCGGTAAGGCGCGGGCGGATCGTCCCACAGGCCGACCAGATTTGATGCATCGACAATACGACGTGCGCGCGTCAACAACCCCGGCGCGGTCCAGCGATAGCCAGCCTGATCTTCCAGATAACCGTTCTGATTTTCAAACAGCGCAACCGCATCGCAATTCAACGCCTCTTTAAGCGAGGTTTGCAGCGCCTGAATGCTCTCTTCCACGCTGGGCGATGTCGTCAACGCCTCTAGCGCCGAAAGCAAGGTGCTGGTTTCGCGAAGCCGCTCGGCTTCCTTTGCACGCAACAGGCCAAGTTCAAGCAGTGCTTCTCTAAGCCGCTCGTCGTCCTTCATGCACTGCCTCCGGCATCTATGCGCCGAACACTATCGCCGAGATCATCAGGTTTCCATGTCGATTTCGACCATCCAGCGCAACGCCCTGTTCCCCAAAGGTGAAAATTCCCAGAAACGGCACACCGGGCAATGCTTCAACGACACCGTTTGTTACATCCGAAAGGCTGTCTTGCACGGCCAGCATGCACCCCCCGCAATAGACCATCAGCGCCCCGGCGATTTCTGACGGTTCCATATCGGACGCTTCAGCGGCCAAAGCCGCGACCTTGCCAGCCCGCCGCGTCAGTTGATCCGGTGCGCCTGACATAAGCGTCAACGCGTCGCCCACTTGAATATTCGCGAACAGTTCCAGTTCATCATCCGCCGTCAAACCCGCCGGATGGGCCAAAAGATAGAAAGGCACATCGCCCAAACTATCCAGATAACGGCCCAACGGGGCCATCGTGCTTTCCGACAAGATCGGCGTCGTGCCCACGACCGCGTCGGGGATCACACCGGCACCCGTCCATTCGCGGTAAACCTCGGCGGCGGGACGATGGTTGATCTCCTTCAACAACCGTTCTGATGCCGCCGTCACCGTGCCTTTGTGCTGCGTCGGCGCATATCCGTTGTGATAGGCAAAGCCGATGGGCTTCGACGGGAACAGCGCCGAAACAATCACACCATCGGCCAGCGTTTCGGCCCCGTCAAAGACGCGCCATTCGCCGGCAACCGCGTTATCCGCCGCACTGCCCCCGACGACAGGAACGTTTTCGCCCACAATGTCCTCGACACCGGCCAAGACAATCTCTTCACACCCGGGCGACGCCGAAATCCAGATCAGGTCAGGGGCCTCGCCAGGCCGACCGGCGTTGACCAATGCATTTGCCGTGGCAATGCGGGCCGCAGTCCGCGCATCGGTTTTGATCGGCGCAATGGCAGTTCCATAGTCACCGTCCGCGTCCCAAATGGCAAACGCGCCAAGCCCGCTTTCGATCTTTGGCCCATCGGCCCCCATTACACCAAGACAGGACGTTGCCCCATGCAATGCTGTATCGGGGCAACCAAGATCACTGCGCGTGTCGTCCAAAGTTCGGACGCTTTGATGAAGGGCCAGAAAACTGGGCGCAGTGTCATGGTGCGAAAGCCAGTCGCGCAGCGCATCATGCGCCGAACGTTCGGCCGGAAGATTAGTGGTGAACACGTCTATCTGCATTTGAAATCCTTTCCGCCTCGCGCCTAACGCGTGTGAAATGCCAAAGCAAAGGCGCATCCGTAGAGGTCCGCTATACGAAAGGATAGGTCTTGGGTCTCGATCGGCGCAATCCATTGATCTATTGGCATTTTCTTAACGCTTCAGTAACCAAGAACTGCCCGTCCGCGACGTCGAGAAAGCGCGATTCATCCGTCATGGTCAGCCTCGAATTGAAACACGAGGTGACATGCCATGCTCAAGACACTTTCTCTTTTCGGCCTGCCTTTGGTCGACGCCAAACGCGCAACCGCCATCGCCGCGATGCTGGATGCCCCCGGCCGCGCGACAGCCGCGTTTCTGAACGCCCATTGCGTCAACAGTGCTGCCAAAGATCGCCAGTACAAAACAGCGCTTCGCGCGGCTGACTATGTGTTGCCGGACGGCTCGGGCATTTCGCTGGCTGCCAAGCTGATTGGCAAAAAGCTGACCGAAAACCTGAACGGAACCGATCTGTGCCGTCCGCTTTGCGAAGCGGCGGCCAAGCGACGCCTGTCGATATACCTGCTCGGCGCAAAACCTGGCATCGCCGAACGCGCGGCAGTAAACATGATGGCCAAAGTGCCGGGGTTGAAAATCGCCGGAACACGCGACGGATATTTTGACGACCAGACCTCGGGCGATGTGATCCGCGCCGTAAACGACAGCGGCGCTGACATTGTCATGGTCGCGATGGGCGTGCCGCTGCAAGATGTGTGGATCTACCGCCATCGTCGCCAGTTGAACGCCAAACTGGTGATGGGCGTCGGGGCTTTGTTCGACTTTGAAGCCGGTGCCGTTGCCCGCGCGCCAAAAGCGTTGCGCGAAAACGGCCTTGAATGGACCTGGCGTCTTGCAATGGAACCCCGCCGCATGGCCGCGCGCTATCTTATTGGCAATCCCAGCTTTGTCCTGCGCGCAATGGTCAACGCGGTCCGCATGCCCACGCCCAAGACGGCAATGCCGCGCTCGAAACGCGCGCTTGATGTGGCCGTTGCCGGATCTGCGCTGCTGGCCCTGACACCCGTTCTCGCGGCTTCCGCGCTTGCGGTAAAACTGACAAGCCCGGGCCCGGTTCTGTTTCGGCAAGCCCGCATCGGACTGGACGGCACAAAATTCGAAATGCTCAAGTTTCGGTCGATGCATGTCGACGCCGAAGCCCGCCGCGACCAGTTGCTAAGCGCAAGCGACCGCGATGACGTCTGTTTCAAAATGAAAAACGACCCGCGCCTGACACCCGTTGGCAAGTTCATCCGACGGTTTTCAATCGACGAATTGCCACAGCTCTGGAACGTCATCCGCGGCGACATGTCGGTTGTCGGCCCGCGCCCGGCGTTGCCCGAAGAAGTGGCCGCCTATCCAACAGGCGCGCTTCGTCGCTTGTCCGGCGTTCCCGGCATCACCGGCATCTGGCAAGTTTCGGGCCGCGCCGAAGTCAGCTTTGACCGCATGGTCGCGATGGACATCGCCTATCTCCGGTCGAAATCAATGACCCTCGACCTGATGCTGATCGCACTGACCGTGCGGGCTGTGGTCACAGGCCGGGGCGCATATTGACCCGGCAAAACGCAGTTTCCCCTGAGACCTCCCCTGAAAGGACCATCCAAATGACACGTTTGAAAACCGCCGTATTCCCCGTCGCAGGCCTTGGCACCCGTTTCCTGCCCGTCACCAAATCTGTGCCGAAAGAACTGCTGCCGGTCCACGACCGCCCGCTGATCGAATACGCCGTCGAAGAAGCGCGCGCCGCTGGCATCGAACACTTCATCTTCGTCAATGCCCCAAGCAAGCAGGCGCTGGAAGACCACTTTCGCGCCGCCCCCGTCTTGGAAGCCGACCTAAAGTCGAAAGGAAAACACGCCGCATTGGCCAAGATCCGTAACACCGTCTTGGGCGACGCCTTGAAGGTTGTCTATCAAGATCACGCGCTCGGCCTCGGGCATGCCGTCCTATGCGCCAAACACCTGGTCGGGGACAGCGCCTTCGCCGTGCTTTTGCCTGACGATTTCCTGCTGTGCGACACACCCTGCATGACACAAATGGTCGAGGCCTGGCAGAGCGTCGGCGGCAATATGGTAGCCACGGTCGATGTCGGGCGCTCCGCAGTCTCGGCTTACGGATGCCTGAACGTGACATCACAGCGCGGGCGCGTCCTGTCCGCCGATGGCGTGATCGAAAAACCGGACGCCCGCCATGCCCCGTCGACCCATGCCGTCATCGGCCGCTATATCCTGCAAGGCAGCGTCATGGATGCCTTGGCCCGAACGCGTCCGGGGGCTGGCAATGAAATTCAGCTGACCGATGCGATTGCCGAAGATTCCAAAACCTCTGGTCTCTTTGGTCTCGAATTTGCAGGCCAGCGCTTTGATTGCGGACAGCCTGCAGGCTTTGCGCAGGCCACTATGACGATGGCAGGGCTGGCACCTGCCCGGCTGTCGCTGGCCGCTTAACGGGTCGGATAGGCCGCCGTCGTCATTACCTGAGAAAGCTGCGCATAAACCCGCAACCAGGCCGCTTCGTCTTCGGACGTGAACGCGGGCCCAAGGCCCTGACGCAATGTGGCGATCAGGGCCTCGCCCACCGCCGGATAATGTTCCGCCTTCACATCATATCGAATATGCCGGATCGCCAGGCTCTCCGCGGCGGGCACAAGGGTTTCCATGTCGTCCAGATGGTCGATGATCCAGTTCAGCGTCTGAAGCAGTTTCTTGGCCTGATCTTCGATCACCTCGGGAAACATCGGCCGGGTTGCCGGCGCTATCTCGAACAAGTTCGAATAAAACAAACGCCCCACCAGATCCCCGGCAGCCACTGCCTTTGCCCACGACCGCCTGATGCGAACGTCGTCCGACGGTTCTTCCAAGGTCTCTGCCATCGCGCACCCGTTTCCTGTCCAAAAAGCGCGTACCACCAAGAAACCGAGAACGTCAAATTTTATGAAAGCCGGTATGCAGCATTCGTCCCGGTCCCCACAAAAAGAAAGCGCCGCACATCGCAAGCCCACGCCGCTCACCTGCCGGTCGATTCTGTTTGAGTTTCTGACAAAAAGACTTAGATAAAGCCCAGTTGCCAAGGTGGGGCAACAGGTCAAAAATGGTGCTTATGAAAGCATTCAACTGAAACCACAGGGCTGAACGTTGTCTCTCTTTTTCATTGTCGCACTTCCCTTCCTTGGTGCCTTGCTGCCCGGCGTGATGAATGCCGCAGGGCGCGCCGCTTGCGCAGGCGTAACATTTGTCGTCACGCTTATGGCCTTTGTCGGGCTTTTGACGAACCTGCCGGCCGTGCTCGCCGGTCAGGTGGTGACGGCGCGCATCGACTGGATGCCGCAGCTGGGTTTGAATTTCACCCTGATGCTGGATGGTCTGGGCTTTTTCTTTGCCTTTCTAATCCTGGGCATTGGGCTTTTGATCATCGCTTATGGGCGGCACTACCTAAGCCGCAACGACAATATGGGCGAATTTTTCACCTATCTCCTGCTGTTTCAGGGCGCGATGGTCGGGATTGTCCTGTCTGACAATATCCTGCTGCTTCTGGTGTTCTGGGAACTGACCTCGCTGTCGTCCTTCCTGCTGATCGGGTATTGGAAACACCTGCCCGAGGGTCGCCAGGGCGCGCGCATGGCGCTGGCGGTCACGGGCATGGGCGGGCTTGCAATGATCGGCGGGCTGATGATGCTGGGCCAGATTGCCGGCAGCTATGAGCTTAGCGTGATCCTGCAAAACCGCGAAGCGATCCAGGCCGATCCTCTGTATACGCCCGCTCTTTTGTTGATCTTGCTGGGTTGCTTCACCAAATCAGCGCAATTCCCGTTCCATTTCTGGTTGCCCCACGCCATGGCCGCGCCAACCCCGGTCAGCGCCTATCTGCATTCGGCAACCATGGTCAAAGCCGGTATTTTCCTGATGGCCCGCTTGTGGCCGGTGCTGTCAGGCACCCCGGAATGGTTCGTGATCGTCACAACGGCAGGGCTGGTCACCATGGTTCTGGGCGCGGTCATTGCGCTGTTCAAGCACGATCTGAAGGCGCTTCTGGCGTTTTCCACGGTCAGCCATCTGGGCCTGATCACCATGCTTTTGGGCACCGGCACGGCCTTTGGGGTTTTTGCCGCCGTCTTTCACATCCTGAACCACGCAACCTTCAAAGCCGCCTTGTTCATGTCGGCGGGCATCGTCGATCACGAAGCCAAAACCCGCGACATCCGGCAATTGGGCGGGCTGCGCCACTTGATGCCGGTCACCTTCGTCATCGCGACCATCGCCGCGCTGTCGATGGCGGGTATTCCGCTGCTGAACGGGTTTTTGTCAAAAGAGATGATGCTGGAGGCAACGACCAAGACTGTTTTGTTCGACATCTGGTGGCTGGTGCCGGCCCTTGCGACGTTCGGCTCGCTGATGTCGGCGGCCTATTGTTTTCGGTTTATCGGGCACACATTCCTTGGGCCCAGGCGCGACGACTATCCGGCCCAGCCCCATGATCCGAACCCCGGCATGTGGATGCCGCCTGCCATCCTTGTAGTGCTGGTGATTGTGATCGGTATCGCGCCTGCCCTGGCCGAACCGTTCGTCAAACTGGTGACCAACGCAGTGTTGGGCACCGCGGCCGAGGTGCCGGACAAACATATCAAGATCTGGCATGGTCTGATCCCGGCGCTGTATATGTCGATTGTGGCAATCATCGGTGGCCTTTTCGTTATGGCCGTCTTCAAGCCGCTGCTGCGGTTTTGGGAAAGCCGGGCCCGGCCCGAAGCGAAACCGATGTTCGAAGGGTTTGTCGAAGGCATTGCCGTCATTGCGCGGTTTGTTACGCATCGGCTGCACAACGGCGCCTTCACCCGCTATGCGATGATTGGTTTTGTCACCATCGTGGCCGCCGGGTATCATGCCTGGGTTACAGGCACGGTGGGCGATGCGACGCGCGCGATGCAACAGGTGGGGCCCGTGCCGATTGCCGGATGGGCCATGTTGGTGGCCGCGACCTGCGGTCTGGTCATCCTGCACCGCAACCGCTTTCTGGCACTTATGATGATCGGGATCGTCGGTCTTATGGTCTCGGTCGGGTTCGTCTATTTCAGCGCGCCCGATCTGGCGATGACCCAGTTCACGGTAGAAGTCGTTACCATCATCCTTTTGTTGCTGGCGCTGAACTTCCTGCCCAAAGGCACCCCCATCGAAAGCACGCCCCTGCGCCGCGTCCGCGACGCCAGCGTGGCCATCATCGGTGGTCTGGCGACCTTTGCCCTGGCGTTTCACTATATGCTGCGCGACGCGGTCACGACCCCGATATCCGAATTTCATCTGGCCAATTCCTACAAAGGCGGCGGCGGCACCAATGTGGTCAACGTCATCCTGGTCGATTTTCGCGGGTTCGACACCTATGGCGAAATCATCGTGCTCGGCATCGCCGCGCTCTTGATCTATGCGCTGACCGAAACGCTGCTTGATGGCCCCGTACGCCGCAAATTGCTGAACCGCGTGCCCGATCAGCCGCGCGCGGGCGACATGCACCCGATGATGATGGTGGTCCTGACCCGCGTGACCATGCCGGTGGTGCTGCTGGTCGGGTTCTACATCTTCCTGCGCGGTCATAACGAACCGGGGGGCGGGTTTATCTCGGGCCTGATCGTGTCGATCGCGGTTGTGATGCAATATATGGCCAGCGGCTTTCACTGGGCCTCGGATCGCCTGCGCTATCCCTATCACGGGGTGATCGGGGCGGGCGTGCTGATCGCGGGCCTGACCGGGATCGGGTCGTGGTTCGTCACCAAGCCGTTCCTGACGTCCGATTTCACCTATGTGCGCATCCCGCCCTTCAACGAGTTTGAACTGGCCACCGCCGCGCTCTTTGACCTCGGCGTCTTTCTTGCCGTCGTCGGCGCGGTGATGCTGTCGCTCGAAAGCTTCTCGCGCCTGGCCCGCCGGGCAAATGTCGAGGACAGCGAATACCCGATGGACATCGACCCATCGCGCGATGACCCGCCGGATGCGCGCGCGGATGCACCAACAGGGGGGGGCTGAGCCATGGAATTTCTTGTCGCCTCTGCCATCGGGCTGCTGACCGCGGCCGGGATATACCTGGTGCTGCGCCTGCGCACCTTCCCGGTGATCCTGGGCATTTCGCTTCTGACCTATGCGGTCAATGTGTTCCTGTTTGTTTCGGGCCGTCTGACGGTGGGCGCACCACCGGTCCTGCGCGACACGCTGACAAGCTATGCCGACCCACTGCCACAAGCGCTGGTGCTGACAGCCATCGTGATTTCCTTTGGCATGACCGCCGTTGTGGTGATGATTGGCCTCGGCGCGTTCCTGAACTCCGAAGATGACCACATCGACGACCAGCCGGATGAAACCCCGACCGGGGGCCAGCCATGAGCCACTGGATCATCGCCCCCATCATTCTTCCGGCCCTTCTGGCGCCGTTCATCGTTCTGGCCGCGCGGTATCACATCGGCATTCAGCGGGTGCTGTCGGTGGCCGGTGTGGTCGCGCTGATCGCGCTGTCCGCCGCGCTGGCCTGGCAGGTGACCGACGGGTCGGTCATGTATTACCGGCTGGGCGACTGGGCCGCGCCCTTCGGCATTGTGATTGTCGGCGACCGTTTGTCGACGATGATGATCCTTCTGACCTCGGTGCTGGCGCTTTTTGTGCTGCTCTATGCCATCGGCTCGAACTGGGACAACCGGGGCCGGCATTTCCACGCGCTGTTTCAGTTTCAGCTTATGGGCATTCTCGGCGCGTTCCTGACAGGCGATTTGTTCAACCTCTTTGTCTTCTTCGAAGTGCTGCTGATCGCGTCTTACGGGTTGATGATCCACGCAGGCGGCAAGGCGCGTCTGCGCGCGGGCGTGCAATATGTTCTGTTCAACCTGATCGGCTCGACACTGTTCCTGTTCGCGCTTGGGTCGATCTATGCCGAAACAGGCACGCTGAACATGGCCGACCTGTCGCAACGGCTGGCCTTTGTCGATCCGGCCGAAACCGTCGGCATCCGCGTGGCCGCTGTTCTGTTGCTGCTGGTCTTCGCCATCAAAGCGGCTTTGGTGCCGCTGCATTTCTGGTTGCCGTCCAGTTATGCCGAGGCCCCTGCCCCGGTCGCAGCCCTCTTTGCCATTATGACCAAGGTTGGTGCCTATTCGATCATCCGCGTCTATACGATGGTCTTCCCGCCCGAGGTAGACGCCACATCGGGTCTGCATGACCTTTGGCTTTTGCCCGCCGCGCTTGTGTCGCTGGCCATAGGGGCCATCGGCGTGTTGGCCGCGCGCAAAATGGACCGGCTGGTTGCCTATTCTGTTGTCGGTTCAATGGGCATGGTGATGGTCGCCATCGCGCTGTTCACACCCCAAGGCATCGCGGCTGCGCTGTATTACATCGTCCATTCCACACTGGCCGCAGCCATCCTGTTTTTGGTCTCTGACCTGGTGCGCATCGGGCGCGGCAATGTCGATCTGACCGTACAATCGCCCATGGCAGGCACCTATCTGACCGCCGCATTTTTCTTTGCGGGCGCCATTGCCATGGCGGGCCTGCCGCCCCTGTCAGGCTTTCTCGGCAAGCTTCTGGTGTTGGACGCCGCCTTTGACCGCCCGCTTATGGTCTGGGTCTGGGCCATCGTCCTGACCTCCAGCCTGATCAGCGTGGTCGGGTTCGCACGCGCAGGCAGCCTTGTCTTCTGGAAAGCCCACAGCATCGACCCGCCCGACCAAGACGATCAATCAGCCCCCGACACCGCCCGACCCGGCATTCTGGCCTATGGCGCGGTTGGCGGGCTGTTCGCGCTTCTGGTGGCGCATACGGTCTTTGCCGGCCCGGTCCATGACTATACCACCAAGATGGCTGGCCAGTTGTTCCAGCCCGACGAATATATCTCGGTCGTGCTGGAAACACCGGGCAAACTGTCAAAGCCGAAGGAGACCCAGTAAAATGGAACGCGCCTTTCGCTGGGTTTTGCCGCACCCCCTTTTGACGCTGATCCTCGCAGTCGTCTGGGTTCTGCTGCAAAACGAAATCACCGCAGGCATGGCCGTGTTCGGCGTGATCCTGGGCATTCTGATCCCTTGGGTCACATCGGTCTGGTGGCCCGACCAGCCCAACGGGTTTCGCATCGGCAAAATGGCAACCTATTCGGTCATGGTGATCTGGGACATCATCGTGGCGAATATTCAGGTCGCGTGGATCGTTCTGACCGTCCCGAATGCCAAGCTGAAGCCTGCTTGGATTGTCGTGCCGCTGGAACTGAAGGCCCCCGAAGCCATCACCGTGCTGGCGGGCACGATCACCCTGACCCCCGGCACGGTATCAGCCGATTTGTCCGACGAAGGACACAGCCTGCTTGTCCATGTGCTGCACACCGACGATCCCGACAGTGTGCGGGACGACATCAAGGACCGGTACGAACGCCGCCTGTTGGAGATTTTCGCATGAGCCCAGACGAATTTCTGAGCATCGCCGTGATCATTGCGATGATCACATTGGCCACCGGGCAAGTGCTGTCCATGATCCGCTTTGTGATCGGTCCGACCTCCAGCGACCGGATTCTGGCGCTGGATACCATGGTGATCAACGCAATCGGTCTTGTGATCGTGCTTGGCATCCATCAGGGCGTAAAAGTCTATTTCGAAGTCGCCCTCTTGATCGCCATGCTGGGCTTTGTATCGACCGTCGCCCTTGCGCGGTTCATCTTGCGGGGGGACATCATCGAATGACGCTCGACGCGCTTGCCTTATATGCTGCGGCCCTGTCGCTTTTGATCGGATCGGGCTTTGTCTTGGTCGGTGTGATCGGGCTGTTGAAATTCAATGACCCGATGACGCGGCTTCACGCCCCTACCAAAGTCGGAACGGTCGGCATCGGGATGATGCTGCTTGGATCAATCCTCTTTGCATCCGCATCAGGGCAAACGTCGATCCATGAATTGCTGATCATGGCGTTTCTCTTTGTCACTGCCCCGGTCTCGGCGCATTTCATCGCCAAGGTCACCATCCACCGTGGCACCTGCGAAACGCCCCCTGCCCCGCCCAAGGATGACACCTGGTCTACGTTGAATTCACCCGATGACCAGACCGCTGACTGATCAGTAACTGGACACCCGCGCTTGCGGAAACGCCGCCGTCAGCGCGTGTTCAAAGGCCGCGATGCGGTCGGTTTTGACCAGTGCCACGATAGACCCGCCAAAGCCGCCACCTGTCAGCCGTGCGCCCTCGGCACCGGCGGCCAAAGCCCCTTCGACCAGCGCATCAACCTGCGGCACCGATACCTCATAGTCATCGCGCTGCGAGTTGTGGCTTTCGATCATCAACTGACCAAAGGTCGAAATATCGCCCGCCGTCAGCGCGTCCACACCGCGCAAGACCCGGTCATTTTCAGTAATGATGTGCCGCGCGCGCCCGTCCAATGGCGGGGGCAGACCCGCGACACGGTCCAGATCGGCATGTGACAGGTCGCTCAGGATGCCGACGCCCAATTGCGAAACAGCCGCCTGGCATTCCCTGACCCGCTCGGAATAACCCGCTTCGGTCAGCTTGTGGCCGACGCCCGAATGAACAACAACAAACCGGTGCGTGTCCGGCAAAGGCGCAGCGCGATGTTCCAGCGTCCGCGTGTCCAGAAACAACGCCGACCCCGGCACCCCGACCGACACGCTGAACTGGTCCATAATCCCGCAAGGCATTCCGACGTAATCGTTTTCAGCCCGCCGCGCCCGCACCGCAATCTCAACAGGTGTCAGCACAGCGCCCAAAGCCTCGGTCACAGCGCGCAACACAGCCACCTCCAGCGCCGCCGAGCTGGACAGGCCCGCGCCCACCGGCAAATCACCTGCAACCGCCAGCCGCACACCCCTGTCGCCCAGGCCCAAATCGCGTGCCTCGCGCAAGCTGCCCACGATGTAATCCGTCCACCCCCCCGACGGCGCATCCGCCAGCGTCCGCGTCTCGACACCGTCATACACCGCACTGGTCGCCGCCACCGCGCCCGGCGCCCCGCCAAAGCCCAGGGCCACCGCCGTGCCCAGCGTCAACGGCATCGGCAACACAAACCCGCCGTTGTAATCCGTGTGCTCGCCCAACAGGTTCACCCGCCCCGGCGCAAAGACGCAGGCCACCGGTTCTGCCCCGAACGCATCGGCAAACAAGGCCCGCGCCGTCTGGACCAAACCGCTCATCCCGCCCCCTTGAAATGATCGTCGGACAAAGCACGCAACTGCTCGGCCGCCGTCTCGGCCGTCAAATCGCGCTGCGCTTCGGCCAGCATCTCATAGCCCACCATAAACTTGCGCACCGTCGCCGACCGCAACAGCGGCGGATAGAAATGCGCATGCAACTGCCAATGCGACACAGCCCCATCAACAAACGGCGCCCCATGCCAGCCCATCGAGTATGGAAACTCGGTCTGGAACAAATTGTCATACCGCGTGCAAAGCCGCTTCAACAGCGCCGCCAACGCCAAACGTTCGGCCCCCGTCAGATCGGGCATCCGCGACACGGCGCGCTTTGGCAAAACCAGCGTTTCAAACGGCCAGACCGCCCAGAACGGCACAACGGCGATCCAGTCGTCGTTTTCCACAACCGTCCGCACACCGCTGTCGGCCTCCAGGGCGGCATAATCCACCAGCAACGATGTGCCATGCGTGGCCAGATAATCGCGCTGCGCGGCGTCTTCGGTGACAATCTCGTTCGGCAGAAAAGACGACGCCCAAACCTGCCCATGGGGATGCGGGTTTGAGCAGCCCATCACCACGCCTTTGTTTTCAAACACCTGCACCCAGGGATAGGTCGCGCCCAATTCTTCCAGCTGAGCAGACCAGCAATCCACCACATCGCGAATGGCCGGCACCGGCAATTCCGGCAAGGTCAAGTCATGGCGTTCGGAAAAGCAAATCACCCGCGACGTGCCCTGCACCGCTTCGGCGCGCATCAACGGATGGGCGTCTGCGCCGTCAGGCGTATCTTCCAACATCGCGGGGAAATCGTTTGGAAAAACATAAGGGCCTTCATAGGCCGGGTTCACATCGCCGGTCGCCCGCGTGTTCGATGCGCATAAATAGCACGACGGATGATGCGCGGGCTTGACCACGCGCGCGGTGTCTTCCGACTTGCCTTGCCACGGGCGATTGTTTCGATGCGGCGACACCAGCACCCACGCTTTGGTCAGCGGGTTGTACCGGCGATGCGGCTGCGTGGCGTCAAGCTTTAGGGTCACCAGACCGTCCTTGTTATGCGGCCGGCGGTTCCGGCCCTGCAAATCAACCCAAACCCAGCCGTTGACGGATATCAAGGGCCGTCGCGCCAGCGCGGCGAAGCTGAACCAGCGATGTGGCCGCGTCGCGCTTGGCCAGCCGTTTGCCGGCGCTGTCACGAATAATCCGGTGATGGCGATAAATCGGGGTCGGCAGGCTTAACAATGCCTGCAACAGCCGATGCACGGGCGTCGAAGACGCCAGATCCAGCGCCCGCGTGACATGGGTGACCTCTTGCGCGGCATCATCAACAACCACCGCCAGATGATAGGCAATCACACCGTCTTTGCGCGACAAGACGAAATCGCCTGCGGTGGCGACCAGATCGGCGGCATCCAGAACATGCCGGCCCTGCCCGGCCCCCGGTGCATCCGAAATCTCATTGTACCCAAACCGGCCAACAGTCTCGGCCCCGCCAAGCGCGTCCAGTGCCCGCGCCATATCCAGCCGCAGCGCATAAGGCGCAGCGCCCTCAGGACGCGCCCTGCCCCGGCAGGTGCCCGGATAGACCGGCCAGACCTCACCGCCCTCTTGCGGTGCTGTGGCGACCGCCTGAATGTCCTTGCGCGAACAGGTACAGGCATAGACCAGCCCGCGTGCCTCCAGTTCCGCCAATGCAGCTTCATAAACCGCGCGCCTGTCAGATTGCCTGATCACCGCGCCGTCCCAGCTCAGGCCCAGCCAGTGCAGATCGTCATACATCGCCTGAACAAAGCTGTCGCGGCTGCGCGTGGTGTCCACATCCTCGATCCGCAGCAGAAACCGCCCCCCTGCTCTGCGGGCGGCGTCATGGGCCAGAATGGCGGAATAGGCATGACCCAAATGCAAATGCCCCGTGGGCGACGGTGCGAAACGTTCGACGGTCTCGCTCAAAACACCAGCGCACAGCGCCGCGCGACCTGATCGGGGCCCATCACCTGCATAACCGAATACAGATCTGGCGACCGCTCACGCCCGGTCAGCAGCACACGAAAGATCTTGGCCACGTCCGACACCGCGCCTTTATAATCATCGGGGTTCTTTTTGTAATCCTTCGGACGCAACGCAAACCCGTGTTTGCCACCCAGTTCTTTCAGCTTGCCGAACCAGGTCGCGCTGTCGTCAGACGGGTCATAGCTATCCAGAAACTCCTGCACCAAGCGGCCCAGTTCATCCGGCGTCAGATAGTCCAGCATTTGTTGCGCCGTTTCGCGGCTCAGATCGAACCGGTCATCAAAGAAATAGGCCAGATCAGGCTTGATCCCCGACCACATGGCAAAATCCTTGCGCGCATTTGGCCCGCCGCGTTCAATCGACAGAATATCCGTAACCTTGTCTTTCTCGGACGTCATCAAGCCGGCAAGATCCGCGTCATGGGTGGTCGCCCAGCCCAGCAGGCGCGTGTAAACCGCATCGCTCGACAGACCAGCAATCACATCGCGGCTGATGCTGCCCAGTTTATCAAAGTCAAACAATGGCCCGCTTGAGCTTTGCAAACCTTTCATCGTCAGCTCAAAATCCCAGGATGCGGCGTCCGGGTTGTCCGCCCGCCAGGTTTCAAACTCGGGGTCCATAAGCGTCAGCAGATAATCCATCACGGCTTCGCTTGGATATCCCAGTTCCTCGAAATAGCCGACGGTGGCTTCGGGGTCTTTGCGCTTTGACAATTTCCGCCGCGAGGTGCCGTCCATTTTCATGATCGGCGCGATATGCGCGAAATGCGGACGGTCAAACCCAAGGGCATCGAACAATTGCAAATGCGTGGGCACCGAAGAAAACCACTCATCCCCACGGATCACATGTGTGACCCCCATCAGATGATCATCGACCACATGCGCCATGTGATAGGTCGGCAAGCCGTCGGATTTCAGAATGACCGTATCAACATCGTTTTCCGGCAAGTCGCGTTCGCCCGCGATCAGGTCAGTAAACGTCAGTTTCGTCTCGTGGTTTCCGGGCGCGCGGAAACGGATCACAAAAGGAATGCCCGCATCAAGTGCGGCGACAACATCGGCCTCGGGCCGGTCCCGCCAAAGCGCCCATTTGCCGTAGTATCCTGTTCGGATGCTAGAGGCCTTTTGCTGTTCACGCATCGCATTCAGCTCGTCGCCCGTGCTGAAACAAGGGTAAGCCAGCCCCTGCTCGACCAGCGACCGAACAAAGGCTTGGTAAATGTCGCCGCGATGACTTTGCCGATACGGCCCATAGGCGCCACGATCGGTCTTGTTCCGGTCTGCCCCTTCGTCAAAGGCCACATCGAACTGATCAAACGCATCAATGATGAAACCAACGGCCCCATCGACCTCGCGCTTTTTGTCGGTGTCTTCGATACGCAAGATCGATACGCCACCTGTCCGCCGCGCGAACTGAGCACAGATGCGGCCGGTGTATAGCGTCCCGATATGCATGAACCCCGTCGGGCTTGGACCAACCCGGGTGACCATCGCATCATCGGCCAGCGCCCGGTTAGGAAACCGCGCTTTCAGATCAGCAACGCTTGGCAAAGGTTCGGGGAACAAACGATCCACAACAGACATCAAGCGCCACCTTCCAGGACTAAAAACTCGCGCGCAACATACTGCGCACACGCCCAAGGGCAACGTCTTTCAGAACTGGGGCGATTTGGCATGTATTTCCCCCGAATTTCGGCGTAAGACACAATATAAGTATAGTTGAAGGGCCACGGACACAACATGTAGTGTTCCAAAAAGTTCACAGCTGTGAACTTTTCTCAAGCCACCCGCTTTCCCCCAACGCTCACCGCCCAAGCCTGACGTCCTTTCGCCTTCCGAACCAACTCCCGAAAATACCCGCCCGGATTCCTGATCTCAGCATACCGCTCCAGCATTTCCACCAAAACCACAGCCGCATTCTTCGGCCCCAAAACCTCAAGCGCCTCATTCCAAAGCTCCGACCCAATCCCCATCATAGGACTCAACACATGCGCTGCGCGTATCAGTTGGTGCCAGTTGCGGACTGGTTCTTCGACCATGGCCTGGAATGTGGGACAGGTTTCTAGGGTGGTTTTGAGGGTGAGTTCGGACTGTCCGCTCTTATCTTTATGATCTGTATCTGATCTATGAATGTGCTGCTCATTTTGGGCGTCATTGCTGCTCGGTTTGAGCAATTGAGCGAGTAGTTCTGTCAGTTTTTCAGCCATCCTTTCCAAAGTTTCGACACCCAATTTCCGACGCAACAACATCGTGTCTTCGGTGATTTCGGCCAGGATGGCGGTCGTGCGCGGGGTTGGGGAAGTGTTAAGGTTTGCCAGTGCGATCAGGTCGCGGCGCATTAGCATGACGTCTTCGCGGAGTTCCTTGATCCTTGCCTCTTCCTGAAGCGCGCGGTCGGCGGCTTTGGAAATTGTTTGCCGTTGCACCAGCAAGGGCGTCAGGTCAAAGCCGAATGTGTTGCCATCGGCGCGCCGTCTGTAGCGTTTGCCGTTGGGGCTGTCGCGGCGGAGGATCAGGCCTGAACTGACCAGACGCGCCAGGTGACGGCGCATGGTCGAGCAGGGCATGCCGTTCAGCCGGTCGCAGAGTGTGGCGTTCGACGGGAAGACGATCAACTTGCCTTTGACCGGGTCCAGATCGGTGCCGGGATGAAAGCTGAGAAGCGCTTGCAGCACGGTCAGTTCACGGTTGCTTAGGCCGAACGACTTAGACGCCTTGCGCAGGTCGTTCAGTATGTCCCATTTGTTGATCGCACCGGGCAAGGTGCTGTCCTTTTGCGATGGATGTTCCATGCGGACAGCATTCATTGGTCGCCGAAACGGCGTTACGGGCGTGTAAGCCATGCCAAAATTTCACGAAGACAAAGAAAAACCCTGCCGCGAATCACTTAAGACTTGCGGGGATGAACGCCGACCCTTAACTTGAAGGTGCTAACTTAGTCTGGGTCTCGTAGGGCGTCCGCTTTGCGGGACCTTTTCTTTTGTCGCTGCTCGTGCCTCCTGTTGTTAACTGCTCTTGCTCACTCTTCCGCGGCGTCTTTCCAGCGCGCGTGAAGGTCTTGAATGACGGTTTCGGCTTCCAGTTCCAGCCAGTCCGCAAAGGCGCTGTTCTGAAGTTCAATCTTCAGACCCGTGGCCGTCCGGCGCACACTGCCAGCCCTGGCGCCTTCGATCCGAAGCGGCATGGCGGGCGGGGCTTTGGGTGGGGCCAGTTTGGGCGTGGTGCGGGGTTGGGCGCGTTCGACTTCGGCAAAGACCGCTTCGAAGGCCGCGACCGAAGGGTCATCGACGGGGGCGTCATCCAACACTTCGGACCATTCGCCGAAAGCATAGTTTTTCTCTGCTATTTCAATAAGATAGTCGGTTGACAGCTTGGCGTCCTCGATGCCTTTTCCCAAGGCTTCCCACCGGGGCCTGCCAATCCCATGGGCCGGGCCGATGGCGCGGATCAGGTCAGCGCCGACCTGTTCGACCACGGCCAGAGACATTGAAATAGCCGATTTGGTGATCGTCAGGACTTCGGCGACATGTTTCTGTTTGCCGAAGCCGCTTTCGATCAGCGAGGACGCGAACAGGGCCTTTTCGATGAAAGACAAATCGCGCCGCGCCATGTTTTCCGAAATTTGCGCGCGTACCGCGCCGTCGTCATCCATGGTCGCGACCAGGGCTTTGACCTTGTCGACCTTGCTGGATTGCCGGATCGATTCCAGCCGGCGACGGCCATAGACCAGCAAATAGCGATCTGCATTGTTGGGGTCGCGGCGGACCAGAATGGGCACGGTTTGCCCATTGGTTTCAATCGCCCGCATCAGATCCTGGACATCGGCCGGATCAAGCCGGTCTTCGGGGCGTGTGTCTTCGATTGATTTTGGATCAAGTTCCCAGACAGTGTGGCTGTCGACCGCGTCGCGCGCCGAGCGGAGCGCCCGGTTGGACGCCATCATCGGCGTGGCCACAGGGGCAGGGGCCCCGGCGGCGGCGAGACTGTCGAGCATCGTCATGCGTTTCTTGCGGCTGTCGGTCATGTGCGCCCCCAGGTTTTCTGGATCAGCGCCGCGATTTCATCATTCACCGCATTCAGGCTTTCCATCGCCCGGTCATAGGTGGACCGGGTGAAAGCACTGCGTTCGACCTCGTACAAGGTTTGTTTGGTCAGGCCAGCGTCGGAAATAGCGGTTGATTTGAGCATGGGCGCATTCATTACGTTGTCGCCATACATGGTGCGGAGAAATGCTACGATCCGGTTTTGCGGGGCATCGGTGGGTTCATATCTTGTTAACAGATACCGCATCCAGTCGTGGCTCATATCCGCGCCTGTTTCTGCGATCACATCCATCAGGTCGGCTGTCATACGCAGAAACTGGCTCATCGACATGACGTCCAGCATTTCGGGGTGGATGGTAACCAACAGGCCGGTTGCGGCGGACAGGGCGGACATTGTCAGAAAGCCCAGCTGAGGTGGACAATCGATGACAACGACGTCATAGTCGCTTTCCACCTGGTTTAGTGCCTCTTTCACCCGGAAAAAGAACAAACCAGCATTGCCTTGCGTCAGCGCGCGGGGTGTTTCGTGTTCAAATTCCATCAGTTCCAGATTGCCCGGAATAAGATCGAGGTTCGGGATATAGGTTTTGCGGATTACATCGCGCATCCCGACCGGATTTTCATAGCGGATGGCGTCATAGAGCGTGCCGCCGTCGAACAGGTCAAATTCGGGCTGAACGCCGTGCAGAGCGGTGAAAGAGGCTTGCGGGTCAAGGTCGATGCCCAGCACCCGATAGCCTTTGAGCGCGAGCCGTTGCGCCAAATGCGCCGCTGTTGTGGTTTTGCCCGAGCCGCCCTTGAAGTTCATCACACCGATGACTTGCAGGTGGTCGTCATCGCGTCGTCCGGGCAGATAATCGCCCGGCTTGCGCGCGGTCTTTTCCAGAAGCACCCGCAGGTCTTGGATATCTTGGGCTGTATAAAGCCTGCGATTTCCGGGGGTTAGGGCAGGGGAGGGGCCTTTGCCATCCAGATGGAGTTTGCGCAGATAGCTGTCATTCACCCCCAGAAGCGTTGCCGCTTCGCCGCTGGTGAATTTGCGCATTTCCTTGGCTGCATCCGGCGGAAAGAGAGATTCTCTTTGCGCATGCAATTGCGATGCCAATTGTTCGGACTGCTGGCGGATCACCGCGTTCAGTGTATCCTGCACAAAGTGCCTGTTCATCTGCCCTATGCCTCGTGACGTGTTCACGGTTTAGGGCGTTTTGACACCCTTTTCCGTGACTATTGTCTAATTCGCGGGATTCGCGCAAGGGAATTCCACATATAGTGTGGGATCTTGCCGGTTGCGCCAGGTTTGGCGGGCGTCTTGCGGGGTTTGCCGGGCCTGTCTAACGTTGCCGGCTTTGCCAGTTTGGCGCGACCCAGGGTATCGCGTTTGACGGGGGCAGGGGGGTGCGGCCCAGAATGTGATCGGCTGCTTTTTCCCCGACCATGATGGATGGCGCATTCAGGTTGCCATTGGTGATCTGCGGGAAGATCGCGCTGTCAGCCACGCGCAGCCCATCGACGCCAATGACGCGGGTCTGTGCATCAACCACCGCCATCGGGTCGTCGGTTCTGCCCATTTTGACCGTGCCACAGGGGTGATAGGCGCTTTCTGCATGGTCGCGGATGGTGGTGTCGATATCTGCCTGGCCTGGCAGGATTTCGTGTTTAAAGAAGGGCGCGAAGGCGGGTTGGGCAAAGATTTCGCGGGTCAGGCGGATGCAGGTGCGGAAGTCATCCCAGTCTTTATCGGTGCTCATGTAGTTGAAGCGGATCACGGGGGCGTCGGCAGGGTCGGGAGACCGCAGCGTGACCGCCCCGCGCGACGGGCTGCGCATCGGGCCGACATGGGCCTGAAAGCCGTGTCCGTGGGGCGTGGCCTGCCCGTCATAGCGAACCGCGATCGGCAGGAAGTGGAACTGGATGTCGGGATAGGCGATGCCGGGGGCCGAGCGGATGAAGCCGCAGCTTTCGAATTGGTTTGAAGCGCCGGGGCCGCTGCGGGTCAGCCACCAGCGCGCGCCGACATAGGCTTTGCCGATCAGGTTCCAGTAGCGGTACAAGCTGACCGGCTGGGTGGCAGCGGCCTGGACGTAGAGTTCGAGGTGGTCTTGCAGGTTCTGCCCGACACCCGGGCGGTCGGCGCGGACGGGGATGCCATGCCGGCGCAGGTGGTCGCCGGCGCCGATCCCGGACAGCATCAGCAGTTTGGGCGAGTTGAACGCAGAGGCGGCGATGATGACCTCGGCACGGGCGTGGAGGGTTTCGATGCCGCTGGCGCGTTCGATTTCCACCCCGGTGGCGCGGCCGTTGTCAAAGGTGATGCGGCGGGCGAAGGCGCGGATCAGGTCGCAGTTGGGCCCTTTGAGCGCGGGGCGGAGATAGGCTTTTGCGGCGGACCAGCGTTCGCCCTGCCAGATGGTGCTGTCGAAGGGGCCGAAGCCTTCTTGCTGGGCGCCGTTATAGTCGCCGGTGACTGGATAACCCGCCTGCCTGCCAGCTTCGACGAAGGCGCGGGTCAGCGGGTTGTCGCGGCGTCCACGGGTGACGTGCAGCGGGCCGCCTTGCCCGCGCCACGCCGGGTCGCCACCGTGGCCGCCGTCGTGCCAGTCTTCCTGACGCTGGAAATAGGGCAGGACATCGGCATAGGACCAGCCAGCGGCGCCCATGTCTGCCCATGTGTCAAAGTCATGGGCGTGTCCGCGCACATAGATCATACCGTTGATTGACGACGATCCGCCCAGAACCTTGCCACGCGGCGCGGCCAGCCGTCGCCCGCCAAGATGCGGTTCGGGTTCGGTCTGATAGCCCCAGTCATAGCGCGCCAGGTTCATCGGATAGCTGAGCGCGCCTGGCATATTGATCAACGGGCCACGGTCGCTGCCGCCATGTTCGACCACAAGGACGCGTTTGCCTGCCTCGGCCAATCGATAGGCGATGGTGCATCCGGCGCTGCCAGCGCCGATGATGATGTAGTCCGCTTGCATCGTTTGGGATGACCCTGCGTCGTTCAGGCCAAGTCTGGCAGGGTTTCAGGCGCGCGCGCGTTCGATTGCGACCTTGGGGATTTTGAGGCCGACGCGGGCGGTGTTGCAATCCAACGCACGGCCTGAAAACGTCACTCGCCCCTTGGAAACCTCTGTTTGTCTTCCAGCGTGTTCAAATCCAGATGGTTTCGCATATAGCGATCCGATGCTTTTTGCAGGGGTTGATAATCCCACGGGTAATACGCGCCGTTACGCAGGGCTTCGTAGACCACCCAGCGGCGGGCTTGCGAGCGGCGGACGTCGGCGTCGAACCGGTCGAGGTCCCAACGGGCGTCCGCCATGGCGCGCAGTCTGGCCAGCACGTCGGCATAGGCCGGGTCTTCGGCCAGGTTGGTTTGTTCGTGGGGGTCGGTGTTCACGTCAAACAACTGGTCAGGGTCCAGCGTGCAGCGGGTATATTTGAACGCCCCGTCGCGCAGGCAAACCAGTGGCGCGTTCGAGCCTTCGGCGGCGTATTCCATCGCCACGGGTCCGCGCCCTTTTGCGCCCTTGGTCAGGCTGGTGCCTTCGGTCCAGGGCGCAATTTCGGACATGTCCACACCGGCAAGATCGGCCAGCGTCGGGCAAACGTCGATGGTGGACACCGGCGTTTCAACGCGGCCCGGCTTCATGCCGGGTGCGGCGATCATCAAGGGAACGCGGGCTGAGCCTTCGTAAAAGCTCATCTTGAACCAAAGCCCGCGCTCGCCCAGCATATCGCCGTGGTCCGAGACAAAGAGGATCGTCGCCTTTTGCCGGGTGGTATCCAGCACGTTCAGGATTTGCCCGATCTTGTCGTCGAGATAGCTGATATTGGCGAAATAGGCGCGGCGGGCGCGGCGGATGTGATCGGCGGTGATGTCGTAGCTTTGCCAGTCATTGGCGTCGAAAATGCGTTTGGAATGGGCGTCGTGGTCGGCATAGTCCATCGCGGGAACTTGCGGCAGAAGATGGTCGCAGTCTTCGTAGAGATCCCAGTATTTCCTGCGCGCGACATAGGGATCATGGGGGTGCGTAAAGCTGACCGTCAGGCACCATGGCCGATCATCCTGCCCGCGCGCCAGATCATAGAGTTTGGCACAGGCGTGGTGCGCGACGTCGTCGTCATATTCCATCTGGTTCGAAATTTCCGCGACACCCGCGCCGGTGACTGACCCCATGTTGTGATACCACCAGTCGATCCGTTCGCCCGGTTTCCGGTAATCCGGGGTCCAGCCAAAATCGGCCGGGTAAATATCGGTTGTCAGGCGTTCTTCAAACCCGTGCATCTGGTCGGGGCCGACGAAATGCATCTTGCCGGACAGACATGTCTGATAGCCCACGCGCCGCAAATGATGGGCGTAGGTGGGCAGGTCCGACGGAAATTCAGCCGCGTTGTCATAGACACCCGTGACCGATGGCAATTGCCCGGACATGAAACTGGCGCGCCCCGGCGCACAAAGCGGCGAGGCGGTATAGCAATTTGCAAAGCGGGTTGACCGGTTTGCCAGTGCTTTCAGATTTGGGGCGTGCAACCAACTGGCCGGACCGTCGGGAAAAAGCGTGCCGTTCAACTGATCGACCATCAGAATGAGAAAGTTCATGGCGGCCCTTCCGGAATGTTCTGCCTGACCGGTTATCGGCGCGGGCCATGTTCTTTGCAACGGGCGGGCGTTGTTTGGTCTGGCGGTCTGCCCTATCTTTGAGCCTGCGCTTTCATTGAAAGAGGTTTCCCATGCTATTGGACACACCCGTTTGCGACTTTGGCTGGCAAGCCCCTGATTTCACCCTGCGGGATGCCGATGGTGCGGCGCATACCCTGTCGGATCATCTGGGCGAAAAGGGTGCTTTGGTGGCCTTTCTTTGTAACCATTGCCCTTATGTACAAGCGATTGCCGAGCGTCTGGCCGAAGACGCAGACACGTTGATGGCCGAGGGCATTGGCGTGCTGGCGGTGATGTCGAATGATTATCGGTATGTACACGCCGACAGCCCGCCCAACATGAAGCGATATGCGGCCAAGGTGGGCTGGCGCTTTCCCTATCTGGTTGATGAGGATCAGGCGGTTGGCAAAAGTTGGGGTGCGGTTTGCACGCCCGAGTTTTTCGGGCTGAACGCGGCGGGTGGGTTGCAGTATCGCGGTCGTCTGGACGATGCGCGGATGGGTGATGCCACAGGCCGCACGCCCGAGCTGGTCGACGCGATGCGTCAGATTGCGGCCACAGGGCAGGGTCCGCGCCATCAGACGCCGTCGATGGGCTGTTCGATCAAATGGCGGGCGGGCTAGGCCCTTTAAATCTTGCCCTTCCACGGCACCAGCCAGCGTTCGCCCATGCGCATCAGGACATCAATGCCGAAGCCGATGATGCCGATCAGGATGATGCCAAGGATCACGATATCGGTCAGCTGAAACTTGGACGCGACCATGATCATCATGCCGGCGCCTTGTTCGGCGGCAACCAGTTCGGCGGCAACCACCGTGCCCCAGCAGACCCCCATTGCGACGCGCGCGCCGGTAAATATCTCGGGCAGGGAATTGGGCACGATCACATGGCGCATGATCTGCCATTTCGATGCCCCCAGCGAATAGGCCGCATGGACCTTGGAGATTGCAACGCCCGAGACGCCTGCGCGGGCTGCAATCGCCATGATCCAGAGCGCGGCGAGGAAAAGCAGGATGATCTTGCCGTTTTCCCCGATGCCGAACCAGATAATGATCAGCGGGATCAAAGCCAGTGGAGGGACGGGGCGCATAAATTCGACAATCGGGTCGAACCATCCGCGGAACCAGCCGCTGAGCCCCATGGCATAGCCAAGCGGGATGCCAACCAATGCGCCGCAGACAAAGCCGACGATGACGCGGAACAGGGAAAAGCCCAGGTGTTCCCAAAGGGTGCTGTCGCGATAGCCCGAGGATGCGATTTCGCCCAGACGTTCGACGACTTTTTCGGGTGGCGGCAGCCAGATGGCTTCCATTTGCCAGCCTTTTGCGGGGACGAAGTTGAGCGTGCCTTTCTCGCTCATGCCGAGGCGGGCGTTGTCGACAAAGACTTCGCCGCCGGGCGCAATCGGCTGGCCGTTGACGGCGATGATCTGGTGGCCCTGGTCGCGGCCTTTTTCGTCGTTTCTGTCGACGCGGATCAGGCCCGAGCGATAGGCGCCGATGGCGGCGGCGTCGTTCTTGGCCCAGCCGTCGCCGGGGTCGACTTCGGGCGCGTCCGCGTCTTCCTGGGCTGGGTGGACCAGAACGGTGACGGTCGCGGTGTCTTCGCTGCCGTCGTCGGCGCGGGCGGTGTATTCGAACGTGGTTGTGCCGGTGAAGGCGCCTGGCATGTGCAGGAAACCGGGCAAAAGTGACGACCCGGTGAAGGTGCCCCAGAGCAGGAACAGCGTCAGGATCGAGATGACGCTGGCGACCCGGTTCGAGCGGACCGCGCTTTCGTCGCCGAAGGTCACGGTTTTGCGGGCGTTGAAGCCTTTTTGCGCCTGATCAGTCACGGTGCGGACGACCAGGAAGGCGACGATGAAGATGACGATGTAGATCAGAAAGGGGATCATGCTTCGCCCTCCGTCCGGCCCATGATTTCTTCTTCCATGTCCCAAATCATGCCCAGGATTTCCTCGCGCCGTTCGTTGAATTCGGGGTGTTTCTTGACTTCGCGCAAATCCGCGCCGACGCCGAGATCGGCGAATGGCAGGCGGTATTCTTTGTGGATGCGGCCGGGGCGGGGGGCCATGACAAGCAGGCGTTCGCCCAGCAAAAGCGCTTCTTCGACCGAGTGGGTGATCAGGATGATGGTTTTGCCGGTCTCTTTCCAGAGTTTCAGCACAAGGCCTTGCATCTTTTCGCGGGTCAGCGCGTCAAGCGCGCCCAGGGGTTCGTCCATCAGGATGACATCGGGGTCATTGGCCAGACAGCGGGCCAGTGCCACGCGCTGTTGCATGCCGCCGGACAGTTCGTAGATCGCTTTTTCCTTGAAGTCCTGAAGGCCGACGACATCCAGCAGATGATCGACATTCGCGCCCCATTCGGACTGCGGCTTGCCCGCCATGCGCGGCCCGAACGAGACGTTGTCGCGCACTGACATCCATTCAAACAATGCGCCTTGCTGAAACACCATGCCGCGTTCGGCGTTGGGTTCGGTCACCGCATGGCCATTCAGGGTTATGTCGCCCGACGTGGGTGCCAGAAAGCCCGCCACGATGTTCAAAAGTGTGGTCTTGCCGCACCCTGATGGTCCGAGAACGCTGAGCAGTTCGCCCTGGGCCAGTTCCAGGGACACGTCCTGCAAGGCCTGCACATAATCGCCATTCGGCAGATCAAAGCGCATGGATAGATTTGAGATTGTTAGGCCGGACATGGTTCCCCGCATGTCGAAAGGAAGGCGTGCAGAGCTTGCCCTGCACGCCAAATAGGTCTGGGCGGGACTGTGCCCGCCCAATCCGTCTTACATGCCTTTGGCTGTTTCCAGCGGTTCGACATTGACCGAGTTGGCATAGCTTTCCAGCGCGCCGTCAATCGAGCCTGCGCCAACGAAGACGTCAGCGACGCCTTTCATAAAGGTCTGTGCGTTGCCGCCCAGCCATTTGGCGGCCAGTTGATCTTCGACTGTTGGGAACGTGAAGGTTGCCATGGTTTCCATGGTGGCCTTTTCATCCATGCCCGCGTCCTTGGCGATGACAGGCAGCATTTTTGCCTGGTTCGCTTCGTCAGCCCACATCGCGTTTGCGTCTGCGGTGACTTTCAGGAACTTGGCGACCATTTCCGAGTTTTCAGCAACCCAGGACGCCGGGCCCGAGGTTACGTCGAACACCAGAATGCCCAGTTCGGTCTTTTCGTCGCCGGTCAGCAGCACGTTGCCATGTTCCAGCGCGCGGCGCAGTGAACCGCCCCAGCCGCAGAACATGTCGATCGAGCCCTGCGAGATCGCAGCGCTGGCTTCTTCGACGTTCATGTTGACGACATCCATCGAGGATACGTCGACACCGAAGTGTTCCATTTGCTTGAGGAAGCCGTAATGCGCGGCTGTGCCCAGTGGAACGCCAACTTTCTTGCCAGACAGTTCAGCGGCCGACGATGCGTCGATTTCAAGGTCTTCCTTGACGACGCAGTTGTCGTTGTCTGCGTAAGACACGGCCACGTCCAAAAGCTGAAGATCCTGACCAGCCGATGTGGCGACCACGAAGGGTGGCAGACCCTGGCTGACCGATAGCTGAACGTCGCCCGATGCCATGGCAGCCGACATATCGACGCCTGACGAGAACGGAACCCAGTTGATTGGCACACCAAGAGCTTCTTCATAGATGCCTTCGGCTTTGGCGAACTGGAAGGGCATAGGCCATTCCAAGAAATAAGCGACGGTGATTTCACCGTGACCTTCTGCCAACGCTGCATTCGCGGAGAGTGCCGTTGCAAGACCTGCAACCACCCCTAACGTTGTTTTCCTCATATTCATCTCCCTATCGAGTATGTCTCGCACGTTGACGTACGTTTGTTATGAACGCGGATTTTGCGTTCCGCGAGGCGCAGACTACGGGCGCGCGCGCAGCGCAGTCAAACAGATCCTTGGCATATGACCCCTGCAAGAGCAATAAACGGGCGTGTTCACAAACGCTTGCCTATGGCGAATGCAGCTTAACAAAAGCGCTTTTCTGCAATTTTCTGCGCCATCTGGTTATACTCTGATCGGAAAATTGGACTTACCCAAGGGCGTGCCCGCCCGGGGTCCGGGGGCAGAGGTTTCTTGGGTTTGCGCGTTGTTAGTTACAAAAGCAACTGATAGCTGAGTCGCACTCTTTTCAAAGGAGGCGCATATGAACACGCAATCCGCAGCACTGTCGCTGATCCAGGCCCCGTCGCTGCCCGGACCGCATGAAGGCTATATGCCGGGCTTTGGCAATGACTTTGAAACCGAAGCTTTGCCGGGGGCTTTGCCACAAGGGATGAACAGCCCGCAGAAATGCAATTATGGGCTGTATGGGGAACAGCTGTCCGGAACCGCCTTTACCCATGAACGCCCCGAGCGGACCTGGTGCTATCGCATTCGCCCATCGGTCAAGCATTCGCACCGGTACGAAAAGATCGACCTGCCGCATTGGAAATCGGCGCCGCATGTTGTCGATGATGTCCCATCGCTTGGGCAATATCGCTGGGATCCGGTCCCGCATGGTGATGCGCCGCTGACCTGGCTGACTGGTATGCGCACGATGACGACGGCGGGTGATGTGAACACGCAAGTCGGCATGGCAAGTCATATCTATCTGGTGACGGACAGTATGGTGGATGCCTATTTCTATTCCGCCGACAGTGAAATGCTGGTCGTCCCACAGGAAGGCCGGTTGCGGTTTTGCACCGAACTGGGTGTGATCGACATCGAGCCCAAGGAAATTGCCATTCTGCCGCGTGGGTTGGTGTACCGGGTCGAGGTCTTGGAAGGGCCGTGCCGCGGTTTTGTCTGCGAGAACTATGGTCAGAAATTCGAACTGCCCGGGCGCGGGCCGATTGGCGCGAATTGCATGGCGAACCCACGCGATTTCAAAGCCCCTGTGGCGGCATTTGAAGACCGCGAGGTCGTCTCGACCGTGACTGTAAAGTGGTGCGGGCAGTTCCACGAAACACAGATTGGTCAAAGCCCGCTGGATGTCGTGGCCTGGCACGGCAATTATGCGCCGCTGAAATACGACCTGCGGACCTATTGCCCGGTGGGCGCTGTGCTGTTCGATCACCCGGATCCGTCGATCTTTACCGTGCTGACCGCACCATCGGGACAGCCGGGTGTGGCGAATATTGATTTTGTGCTGTTCCGCGAACGCTGGATGGTGGCGGAAAACACATTCCGCCCGCCCTGGTATCACAAGAACATCATGTCGGAATTGATGGGCAATATTTACGGGCAGTATGACGCCAAGCCGCAGGGCTTTGTGCCGGGGGGCGTCAGCCTGCATAATATGATGCTGCCCCATGGCCCGGACCGCAATGCGTTTGAGCGCGCGTCGAACGCCAATCTGGGGCCCGACAAGTTGGACAACACCATGTCGTTTATGTTCGAGACCCGCTTTCCGCAACATCTGACCGCCTTTGCCGGGCAAGAGGCACCATTGCAGGACGACTATATCAATTGTTGGACCGATATCGAAAAGAAGTTCGACGGCACGCCGGGAGAGAAATAGATGGCTAAGGCATTCGCGTCTCAGGGTGATCTGAGCGAAAAGACAATCACCTTTGACGAGATCGGCGAGGGGCTTTGGGCTTTTACCGCCGAGGGGGATCCAAACTCGGGCGTCATCATCGGTGATGACAGCGTGATGATCGTCGAAGCACAGGCGACGCCGCGTCTGGCGGGCAAGGTGATCGAAAAGGTGCGCGAGGTTACCGACAAGCCGATCACCCATGTGGTGCTGACGCATTACCACGCGGTGCGGGTTCTGGGCGCGTCGGCCTTTGGGGCGTCGCAGATCATCATGTCTGATGCCGCCCGCGCGATGGTTGTGGAACGCGGGCAGGAAGACTGGGATAGTGAATTTCAGCGGTTTCCGCGCCTGTTCGAAGGGCATGAGAGCATCCCCGGCCTGACATGGCCGACCACGACATTTTCCGGCAGCATGACCGTATTTCTGGGCAATCGCCGGGTTGATATCAAACAGGTCGGGCGCGCGCATACAGCCGGTGACGCGGTGATCCATGTGCCGGATCAAAATGTCATGTTCACCGGCGATATCGTCGAAGACCATTCGGCCTGTTATTGCGGTGACGGGTATTTTGCCGATTGGGGTGCGACGCTGGACGCGATCAAAGCCTATGATGTGGATGCCATTGCGCCCGGGCGGGGCGGGGCCCTGATTGGCCGCGATGCCGTTGGCCGCGCGATTGAAAGCACACGCGATTTCGTCGCCTCGACCTATCAGCCCGCCGCGCAGGTTGCTGTAAAAGGCGGCAGCTTGAAAGACGCCTGGGACGCTGTGCGCGCGGCGTGCGATCCAAAGTTCAAGGACTATGCCATTTACGAGCATTGCCTGCCTTTTAACGTCAGCCGCGCCTATGACGAAGCGCGTGGCATTTGGCATCCCCGCATCTGGACCGACAAACGCGATCTGGAGATGTGGGACGCGTTGCAAGGCTGACGGCGATGGTGGGTGCAACCTATCCGCTGGCCTTCACGCTTTATCCCTATCGCACGTGCGTCGCATTGGGCGCGCCGCCTGTGCGCCACCCGGTTTTGATCATCGGGGGCGGGCCGGTCGGGCTGGCCACCGCGCTGGATCTTGGGCGGAAAGGCACCCCCGTTCTGGTGTTGGACGATCACGAAGGTGTCGGGATTGGCAGCCGCGCCATTTGTTTTGCCAAGCGGACGCTGGAAATTTCCCACCGGCTTGGAGCCGGGCGGGCGATGCTGGAAAAAGGCGTGGTCTGGAATGTTGGCAAGGTCTTTCACGGGCCTGACAAGGTTTTTGAATTTAACCTTCTGCCGGAAGACGGCCACCGGTTTCCGGCGTTCATCAATCTGCAACAACCGCATTTCGAGCGTTTCCTTGTGGAAGAGATCGAGAAAGCCCGGGCCGACGGCGCACCGATCGAGATCCGGGGGCGCAATGTCGTGGCCGGGCTGGACCCGCAAGACGATCACGTCCGGGTCACCGTGGAAACGCCGGATGGCCAGTACGACGCGCTGGCGGATTACGTTATCGCCTGCGACGGGGCCCGGTCGCCGGCGCGCGACATGCTGGGTCTGAGTTTTGACGGGCGGGTGTTTGAAGACAATTTCCTGATCGCCGATGTCAGAATGACCGCTGATTTTCCGACCGAACGTTGGTTCTGGTTTGAACCCCCGTTCAAGAACGCAGGCGCGTCTGCTTTGCTGCACAAACAACCCGATGATATCTGGCGCATTGATTTCCAGCTTGGCTGGGACATCGACCGCGACGAGGAGCTGAAAGAAGACAATATCCGCGCCCGTGTCGATGCCATGCTGGGCGGCGATGTGGATTATGAGCTTGATTGGACCTCGATCTATACGTTCCAGTGCCGTCGGATGAAGACCTTTCGCCATGGCCGGGTTCTGTTTGCCGGTGACAGCGCGCATCAAGTGTCGCCATTTGGGGCGCGGGGCGCAAATTCGGGCGTGCAGGATGCCGACAATCTGGCGTGGAAACTGGATCTGGTGGTCAAAGGGCAGGCGCCTGACAGGCTTTTGGACAGTTATTCGGAAGAACGGATCTATGGGGCGGATGAGAATATCCTGAACTCGACCCGGGCCACGGATTTTTTGACGCCCAAAAGCGATATCAGCAAAATCTTCCGCGACGCTGTTTTGCAATTGGCAGGCAAACACGCCTTTGCCCGACCGATGGTCAATTCTGGCCGACTGTCGGTGCCTTGCGTTTATGACGGTCTGTCGCTGAATGGCCCAGACAGTTTGGCTGGGCCGGAACGCACCCGCACCGGGGCTGCGTGCCCGGATGCGCCTTTGGGGGACGGCTATCTTCTGGACCGTCTGACGGGTGGGTTTACCTTACTGGCGATCAACACCGCGACGCCTGACATTGCACAGGTCGGTGGCATTGCCGTGTCGCATCTGACCCTGACGACGGGGGATGACCCGACCGGCGCGCTGACGGCGCGCTATTTGGGTGATACCCCGGCCGCGCTGTATCTGATCCGCCCGGATCAACATATCGCCGCCCGTTGGGCAAAGGCGACTGCCACCGACGTAGAAACCGCGATGCGCATTGCGACCGGACAAGGAGCCTGAGCCATGGCCTTGACGCTAAGCTCCAATATCCAAGACCCGGACGGATTCTATGACGAACTTCTGGCGACCCACGAGGGGCTGTCGAAAGATGAAAGTGACGCGTTGAACGCGCGGTTGATCCTGATCCTTGCGAACCATGTGGGCGACCGCGCGATTTTGCGCGAAGCCTTGCAGGCCGCGAAAGAGTAGCAGCCGGGTCTAGCGGCGCGGATAGTGGCGCTGAAGTGCGCGCGCATCCTGAGCGCCAAGCGTGGTCATCCGATTGCCGCCTTCGGAAAAGATCGAGCGGCCCCGGTAGTGGCGGTTCTGAATGTCGGTCGGCAGACCAAGGGCCTGTGTGACTTCTTCCAGCATAACCGATGTCAGCACGTCCCGGCCCATTCCCGATGCAATGACGACGACAGCGCGTTGAATCCGGTAATCCTGAAAAAATATACGCGTTGCGCCAATCGGGCGGCGTCCGATGTTGCGTTGCAGGCCATTCAAGGCGCTGTGATTGCGGACATGGCCCGAGGCCGACAGAAAAACTTCGATATCAGGCGCGCGCCCGTCGATACGCAGTTTCAGGCCCGCGCCGCTTTGGTTGACTTGATCAACTGCATGACGCAGGGCTGCTTTTGCCATGCCAAGGCGCGTTTCGCTAAGGCTGGCATCCACATCAACAATGCCCACCGATAGCCTGCCCACCGGCCAGCGCACCATCGCATGTTGGCAGGGTCGATCGGGTTTGGCCCCACAGGCCACAAGTCGGTAAAAGCTTTCGTCGCTTAAGACGCCAGATGTGCGCACATGATCATTTGCAAAACCCTGCAACGACCCGACACATAAAAAACAGACGGCCAAAACCCAGCCAGACACGCGAAACAACACAATCATCACACCTTTTCGCCATGTTACGACCACAATTGCCGCAGGGTCAATTTTGCATTGCGAAACAATCGCCCGTGCTTGTTTCTATCGGGTTAAAGCGCGGGGGCGCTGCGGTTGAAATGCGCGGACTGCTTTACATAATCAGTGTTATGCGGGTGTGTGGACGGCCCGCGAGCGCGCTACCCTTAAAATCGGGCCGCTTTTCGCTTTGCACATTTTTCTGGATTCAACACGGTACCCGGTGCAAACTTTTAGGCGTGACAGCGAGTAAGGGGGAATACCGGATGTCAATCTTAAGGCGTTTGATGTGCGCGGTTGCGATATTGGCAGCATCTTTGACGCAATCCGCAGCGCAACAGCTTGCACAGCAACGGGGAACAGCGCTTGACGTCGATCTGCTGAGGGCTGCTCAGCAGGTAAGCATGCAGGATATGTATGCGCGCGCCTTGTATCTTCATCTGCGGGCAAATCCTCGGGCTTTGGATGATCAGGGAATCCTTGTAAATTTCATTATATATTTGATGACGCGCAGTCCTAAATTTGACTGCCAAAGAGCATTTGGAAATGAATTCGAGAAGCGTGACTTCTTCACAAAAGCTCTGCAACTTAAAGAGCCGCTTCGTCAGATTGTGAATTCGGTAAACATCCCGCAGCGGTTCGATATTGCTTACACTGTCAACACAGCGGCCTATAAGTTTGAAGAACAGTCCCTGCCCTTCACCAACATTCGGGCGGTAAGTGTCACAGAAGGGTTGTCTGCCACGGTCCAGTCTTCAAGCGTGCGGTGCGCACAGACCATATTGCAAGGTACAGGTGTAGATACCAAACCGTTTCCCTGGCGTTTCAGCATTGTCACCGAAAGCGGCCAGCAAAAACACCCTGGCTTCCCTTTCGGGAACCAGTTGCAAATACCGTCCAATGATGCGCGTGTTTTATTTTCGCAATTCGGGCGCCAGCTATACGGAATTGTCAGTTATCAGTTTCAGGCTGCGAACAACGGCGACGAGAAAATTCAAGTCATCCCAACAGACGGCCAGTTGTTTGGGCTTTCCGCCAATTCAGTGGTTGCTGTCAAAGAGTTTCGTCATCCAAGCCTAAGCCAGCCGCAGTATCTGGATTTGACAAATCCTTTGGAAATTGATGTTGCAGAGTTGAATCTGGAAGCCAATCTGACGTTTCAACAACAGGGTTTTCGTGCCGTTGGAACGGGAACACGAAAAGATCCAGGTACCGGGATCACTCTTGGTGGATCAGTGCCCGTCGCCGGCTCGGCGGCGGTTGGAAGTTCGATGTTCATCATGCGTATATTTGCCCCACAGTTGGAGTTGACGACACGGTACGGTCAGCCATTGGGAGCGAATGCTGAGAAATATCTGACACTTATAGGCGCCATCGATTTCGAGAAAGCCACGGCAAATCGAGCGCCTGTGTCAGGGAACGCAATTGTTCTTCATGTGGATCCGCAAAGCGGTCAGATGGCCGATTCGCAGCCCATGCGGTTTTCGGGTGCGTTTACACCAAAGCTGGCACCTGAAGCGCCCGAGGCAGAAGCCATCCCGGCGCCGTCGTCAGACAAACCATCCGAACCTGCAATTAAATTGGACGACAAGCTTCTTGGAGAAGAGCTTTAGAAAAAGAGCACGGGCGAGACGTTTGTCGCATCCCGCCCGATCATTGACTTAGTTATTTGTGTTGCCGAACGTGCTTTGCGGTTGAACAGCAACCGAAGCATCTGTGGTCGAGGGCGCATAGACATCAAGCGTTGATTGCGGCTGTTGCTGCAACGCCGGCTGCATAGCCTGCTGTCCCCCTCCCCCTGCTTGTTGGGGGAAAAGAGGTTGCTGCTGCCCTTGCGCACCGATCTGTTGCGTCTGCGGCTGCACTTGGCCTGTTGGATTGCCCGACGCGAAAAGTGGCGATCCTTGGCCACCCTGCGGCTGTGGCACAGCCTGCCCTGGCTGTTGAAACAAGGGTTGCTGCCCCTGTTGTGGCGTACCGAAAGCGGTTCCTGGTTGTTGTGTTTGCGGTGCGCCAAACACTTGCTGTCCCTGCGGCTGTTGTCCAAATGCCTGCTGTGATTGGGGGTTTCCCAATGGCTGTTGTCCAAACGCCTGCGGCGCCGGGGCCGCACCGAACGCCTGTTGAGCCTGTGGTTGCTGACCGAACGCCTGTTGGGTCTGCGGCTGTTGACCGAACGCCTGTTGCGTCTGAGGTTGCTGGCCAAACGGTTGCTGCTGCGGTGCGCCGAAGCCGGTCGATCCGTTCGCTTCCTGCACAAGATATGCTGGCGCGACCATGCCGGCGGCAGACGCAACCGTGACCAGGGCTTGAACATTGGTCAGGCCGGCTGGGTTTGTCCCCCGGCTTGCAAGAAAAGCTGCCGCTGCATTTTGCGTGCTGGGGCCGTCGATGCCATCGATAGGCCCGCGATAAAAGCCGAGACGCTGCAGGCTTTGCTGCATCATGACAACTTCGTTCGGGCCAAGAGGACGGTTGACCAATTGAGGCTGCGCAAACTGAGTGCCGGCAACGCCGGTCAAGCGCGCAAATTGCGCGGGCGTCAACTGACCGGTCTGCGCTTCGCCGATCGAGCCCTGGAACATCCGGATCGCCGTCCGGCTGTTTTTACCAAGGATGCCATCGACGGTTCCAATGGGATAACCTTGGTTGAGCAGGCTGGACTGAATTTGAACCCGTTCGGTTCGGGAATACTGGCTGTTCAGCGAAGGAGCTGCCTGACGCACCGCTTGCTTGCGGGCGGTTTTCGGCTGGCTCGACTTCCTTTGTTGGTTCTGGATAGCACCACTGACGATACCGCCGATGATGCCGCCAACGATTGCGTCTTTGGTATCAGCCGCAGCAGGCGCTGGCGTAAGCGCAAGAAGTGCCGCAGCAGAAGCACAAGCTATTGAATGTGATTTCATAATTTTTCCCCCAGAAAGATACTAGCTACACGGTATAGCAGAGAGGCTGAACCGTCCACGTATTTCAACTGTGCCTGAAAAAGCCCTATCGAGGGAAAAAGCTATTTCTTAAGGCCAATACAGTCGCCATCAAACCCAAAATTGTCACGATTCCGGCAATCAACGGGTCTGTTGTAAGTCTTTGCCCCCAGCTTACCGGAACGCGCGTGGGTTGACCGCCGACCCGCGTCAAATAGATGCTGCTGAATTGCGGATCGGTTGTTGCGACAACGTTGAAGCCTGCAACACGCGGCACAAGGTCGGATACGAAAACACGCGAGACAATTTTGTCCGAACGTTCTGCCTTTGCCTGTTTTTGCAAGCGCGCCCAGAATGGCACAGTTTCCTGCTCAAACGTTATTTTGTCCCCGGGGAAAAGTTCACCTGTGGCCACAACATGTTTGCTTTGACGCCAGCTGTCTTGGCGTATTTCATACTGGCCTTCACGCACCACCATAGCATCCGAGCGAACAGGCGTTTCTCCAAGAGACATGTACCCACGCAAAGCCAATCTGGGCGATTCCTCTTCGGACAAAGGAATATAGATGATCGCACCGTCGGGAATTTCATGCCTCTGAAAAAACACCGGCTGAGGGTCTTCGTCTTCCGGCGGCGGATTTCGCGTGATGTAGATATACAAAAAGTCTTTGTCGAACTGTCGGATTTCCAAAGCGTAGTCATCCGTCCATCGCAACGTCAATTCTTCATCTTCGTCTTCAATGTTGAAGGTCGTTTGGTCAAAATAAGCAGTTTCGCAAAGCGGTTTTTTGCCTTGCTGTTCGCCATCGCTGGAATCTGCGTCAGATTCAGCGGCGCTTTCCTGTGTGGTTGCGCTTTTCGGTATACAGATATGTGCTGCAACAAGGCTCCAGTCATCGGCACCTTCGCTCACCGTTTCCACCCTGAGATGTTCCGTGATTGCAGACACCGCGAAGGACTGTTTTCGTTCCACTATGTACAGCAGGAAGATCAGCGACACTGCGAATGCCGCAAAATAACCCAGTATTTTGCTTGCTCGATCCGTCGGTACACGAAACGCAAATAGCCACCGTGCAGCCGCCGCCAGTTTATTTGGTGAGACCGCTATTGACCTAGTCCAACATAAATTTTTGCTGTGCGCGGTTTAGATAGACGGCCCCGATAGAAGCGCTGATACTGAAACATAAGCGGCAAATCTGCAATTTGCGACATCAGCGGTTCAGGAACGAACACCGAGCAGCGATAATTGAAAGCCAACGCATCGGATGAAAGCAGCTTGTCACATCGTACCGGAAGTGCGTCGGTCCCAAGAGATGCCCCGTGCTCGAGCCTTTCTGCACGTGCCACATTCATATTGAGAACGATCTGCAAATGACCTTGTTCAAGTTTTGGTTCCGGTGCTTGGTTCCAGAAACTGGCCATAAAACTTCGCACAGCCTCGGTTTCGGCATTTGTATTGCACCGGCCTTGTTCCAGGACCACACCGCCATTTTCATGCGTCGCCTCAGATGGAAAATCAAACTGGGTATCGAATTTCAACTCTGCCGTCGTTGTTTCGGCCATCGGCGGAGTTTGACTGAATTGAACCGTCGCGGAGTAATCGCCACCGATCGACGTCAATTTTCCACAAAATTCAGACCAACCTGACGGTAAAACAGACACCAGCTGCGGTGACGCCGCCTGGACTGCGCCGACAATATGGACACCACGCAGCCAGCCGGGTTTGGAAATCAATGTGCGATCGTGAATTTTTTCTTCGATCACCTTGCCCTGCAGAACCAGTCGTTCCTGTGCTGCGACGGCGGACACCCCAAACATGAAAAGGCCTGCGATTAAAGTTCGCGCGTAAACACCATTTTTCATATTATTCCCCCATTGGGATGAGATTAGGCGATTCTTATGCGACTGCGAATACTTTTCTGCTGCATTTTCGTTAGCTTGCAGGCGAAGGCAGCTGATGTTGCGTTGGTCGATGGCGACCTTGGTCAGGCCGTTTTGTTTTCAAATCGCGGTCTTTGCTATGCGGTGCTTCCGAACCATGTTTCCAAGGACAAGTCCCGCGTCACCCTAGCTGTTCCTGCTCCGGCAGCGCTTGGAGCCGGTGAAATTTTTTGGCGATCCCCTGAAATTGATCTTGCCGTTGCCTTTGTCGAAGGCGACGTCGCGTCACGCTGTATCGTCCCGTTTACGGACCTGACGTCAGACTTATCAGCGCGATTACAATCAACCGAAAGCGGCATGATCAAAGCCGTCCATTTCGACGGACAATTTTTCGACCGGATCGGTGCAGCGCTTATTGATGTCGATGATAACTTTGTCACGGTACGGATCACAGACGCGGGTGTCGATGCCGAGGTCATGCAGGGGCTTTCGGGTGCTATGCTTTCGGTGGGCGGCCAAATAGCCGGTATTGCAATCGATGCCGGCAACACGGCTGAAGCGCGTTTTCTTCGTATGGACCGCATATCAGCGATCATTGGATCGACGTTTCGGGATCAAGCGCATCCCAGCCAAAAAGCAATAGACGGGTTTCGCATCACGGGTGGAACGGGCGGGGTTTCATCGGTGACGACATTGGAGCCTTCAAGCCTGTCTGAGCCTTGGATCACGCCTTGGACAGGAAAACCCATGGTGTTTGAAGTTACGCTCTCAAACGACCGCTTGGTTCAGATAAACCGGATTGTTATGACGTCGTTGCTTTCCGAGACTGTGACCCCTGCACGTCAAATATTCCTGGAGGTGGACCGCGGATTGCCTGGGAATGCGTTCTGGCGCCGTATCGCGACACCCGATATGTCGCCAACTGGTGTATTCGAAACATTCACCGGCGGCACGGTTGCGCGCCGCCTGCGGATCAGCATCAACGATGTGTGGTATCCCGAACGCCCGCTGCGAATAGACAGCCTCTTGGTGGAATAGTTACTGCTTCAGGTCTATTTGCACCTGGGCCGTGTTGATCCGCCTGTTGACATCATATGTCAGTGATCCGCGCAGGATCCCGTCATTGCCCAGCGTCACGACAACTCGGATGGACCGATAGTTGTATTGTAGTGTATTGCCGACCTGTTGAAACGTACACGATCCCTTTTTTGTGCCCCAACAATCACTGTCAACTGCAGGCGGTGCGGCAATCAAGGCTTCGCCGCGACCCGCATCGAAGACGCCCCCAACCTCATTTAGCCAACTTGCGACCCCATCTGACAGCTCCGACGTTACCGCCACTTGAAATCTCAGGGTTGAACCTGCGTCCAGAATTGCCTTGACCGCCGCTTCCCGCATCACTGGGTTGGTTGAAAACAGCGCGTGTTCCTTGGCAATCCGCTGAATTGCAGGATCAGAGTGCACCAGCATTTGCTGAACGAGAGCGTATTGCATCCTTTGATCAGGATTTTGCAGCGCTTGTTGATAGCGCGTCAGATCGCCAGCCTGCTGTTGCGCTGCGGCAACCGTGTCCTCGAAACTCTGCGCCCATGCCGTGTTTCCAACAAACAAACTGACAAATACAAGACCGCGCATATGACCCCCCTTACGCAAGTGTAACGCTCTGCAGTGTTCGCAATCCGGTCGCTTTCGTCAACCACCACGACAGACGCAAATTTTCAGCTGCGGGACCAGTTCAACGCAAAACTTACCAGAAACCGGTGCATTGCTAGGCCATCGCACCCCGGTTTGCCCAAAAATGATGCAAATCACTGTGGGCCGGCTTTGATTTGCCTGCGCATCGTTGTCTTGCCCGGCGAAGTTGGCGTTCCTGACAGCGCAGGATAACTAGGGTTCCGCCCAACGTTCGGGGACAGGTCCAAGAGTTATCGCCGTCCGCCCGCAGGCAGGATGGTACACGGCGGGGCAAAATCCCGGGAGGCTACTGCGCTGGTTTGACCTGCGCTCCGCTATGCCCTCCACGCGGTCAATCCATTCTGGAACACGGAACAGGGGACCGAAAAATGAAGACTTTCACCACCACGACGATGGCCGTTTGTTTGGCGGCCGGGCTGGCCACTGGCGCGGCCGCGCAAGAGAGAACCGAGTTCAAGGTCGCATGGTCTATCTACGTCGGATGGATGCCCTGGGGCTATCTTGAAGACAGCGGGATCATGGACAAATGGGCCGATAAATACGGCATCGATGTCGAGATCGTGCAGATCAATGACTATGTTGAATCCATCAACCAATATACCGCCGGTCAATTCGACGGTGTTTCGGCCACGAATATGGACACCTTGTCTATTCCCGCAGGTGGCGGTGTGGACACCACTGCGCTGATTGTCGGGGATTTTTCCAACGGCAACGACGCGATTATCCTGAAGGGCGACGGTGATCTGACCTCGCTTGACGGCATGTCGGTCAATTTGGTCGAACTGTCTGTGTCGCATTATCTTCTGGCCCGCGGGCTGGACAGCGTTGGTCTGTCTGAGGCCGATCTTGACGGTGTTATCAACACGTCTGACGCCGATATGATTGCGGCTTTTGCCACTGATGACGTGCAAGCGGTGGTGACGTGGAACCCGCTTGTGTCCTCGATCCTGGAAAGCCCCGAGGCGAACAAACTGTTCGACAGTTCCGACATTGCCGGTGAAATTATCGACCTGATGGTGGTGAACACCGACACGCTGGCCGCAAACCCTGATTTTGGCAAAGCGCTTGTTGGGGCCTGGTACGAAGTGATGGGCCTGATGGCCGCCGGCGACGAAGACGTGCTGACCGCCATGGCCGAAGCCTCGGGCACGGATCTGGCCGGGTATAAGGCACAGCTGGACTCGACCGAGATGTTCTATACCCCGGCGGATGCGGTGGCGTTCACGTCTGACGCGGCCTTGCCCGCAACGATGGTATCTGTTGCCGATTTCCTGTTCGACAAGGGTATTCTGGGCGAAGGCGCGCCATCGGCTGATTTCGTGGGCATTGCCTATCCCGACGGCAGTGTCACGGGCGACGCGGGCAACGTCACGTTCCGGTTTGACACGACCTATATGCAGATGGCTGCCGACGGCGCGCTGTAAGGGAAAAGCCCGCTGGGGGTTTTCCTCAGCGGGCGTTCAATATGCGACTGATCAACATAAAACCCGCGCGTCCTTTGGCGATGGCCCTGACGCTTTTGCCGTTCGTGCTGGTCTTTGTGGCCTATGCCATCGGGTCCGACATCCGGCTGTCCGCGAACCCGCAAGACAAGCTGCTGCCAGCGCCAGGCACGGTCTGGGACACCATGGTGCGTCTGGTCAGCGAAGGTGACCGCCGCACGGGGCGCATTCTGTTTTGGCACGACACCTGGGCCAGCCTGCAACGTCTGGCGATCGGGGTCGGCATTTCCGCAAGCATCGGGTTGGTCTTTGGGTTGCTGATCGGGCTGTTGCCGTTGGTGCGCAGCTTTCTGGCGCAATTTGTGGCGGTTCTGTCCATGATCCCGCCGCTGGCGTTGCTGCCGATCCTGTTTATCGTCTTTGGATTGGGCGAATTGTCCAAGGTGGTGTTGATCGTTGTAGGCACCCTGCCCTTCTTGATCCGCGATCTCAGCCAACGTGTGATCGAAGTCCCGCATGAATTGCTGGTCAAGGCGCAGACCCTTGGCGCGTCAAGCTGGGTGATTGCGATCCGCGTCGCGCTTCCACAATTGATGCCGCGTCTCATTCAGGCGGTTCGTCTGTCACTGGGCCCGGCCTGGTTGTTTCTGATAGCGGCCGAAGCCATCGCATCGGATCTTGGGCTGGGCTACCGGATCTTTCTGGTGCGCCGTTATCTGGCGATGGATGTCATCCTGACCTACGTCATCTGGATCACCGTGCTGGCCTTTCTGATCGATTGGGGTCTGCGCTGGACATCAAGGCGGTTCTTCCCCTGGGCGCAGGAGGGGTTATGAGCTTTGTCACTGTCAGGAATGTCTTTCAGACATATGACCGCCGCCCCATTCTGGAACGCGTCAATGTCGAGGTTGAGGAAGGCCAGTTCATTTCGGTCGTCGGCGCGTCTGGCTGTGGCAAGTCGACCTTTCTGCGATTGCTGTTGGCCCAGGAGCTGCCCACGAAAGGGTCAGTGCACATCGCCGGTGCCCCGCCCGCAACCGAACCCGGTCTGGACCGCGGCGTCGTCTTCCAACGCTATTCTGTTTTCCCTCATATGACGGTGCGCGAAAATGTTATTGCCGGGGAAAGCCTGCGCAAACCCTGGGGCCGCTTTTTCGGGGCCGAACGCAAGGCCGCACAGGTCCGGGCGGATGAAACGCTGGCCCGTTGCGGGCTGGATCACGTGGCCGACACTTACCCCGCAACCTTGTCGGGTGGCATGCAACAACGTCTTGCCATCGGTCAGGCGCTGGCAGCGCGCCCGCGCGTGCTGCTGCTGGATGAACCCTTTGGCGCGCTTGATCCCGGCACCCGGCTTTCAATGCACGCGTTTCTGACGGACCTGCAGGCCGAGATTGGCATGACGGTCTTCATGGTCACCCATGACCTGCACGAGGCTTTCAAACTGGGCGACCGCGTCCTTGTCTTCGACAAACCACGCTGGGACCCCGACGAGCCCAACGCCTATGGCGCGACCATCACATATGATTTCGATGCCCGCGATGGCGGCATCCCGTTCCAAGACCTTGAGGAGAACACCCATGTTTTACGGACCCAATGATCGGACACGGTCGCACCATCCACGCGACCATCTGTCTGACGGGCAGCGGTATCACCACCCCGACCTGACCAAACTGCGGGGCTGGAAGGCGATGCAGGCCGAAGAAGACCTGCCCGAAACCGGTTGGGATCAGGAAAAGAAATGGGCGCTGCGCATGGGCCTGACCGGTGCCGACAGCCTGGACGACAAATCAATCCCGACCTTCGCGCGGGGCGAGTTGCCCCATTACGCCGGGATCAACACATTCCTGAAAGCGCCTTATACCGAGGATGTGACCGAGGTTGGTGACTATGATGCAACCGTGCTGGGTATTCCTTTCGACGGCGGCACGACTTACCGCGCGGGAACGCGGTTTGGTCCACAGGGCCTGCGCAAAATCTCGGCGCTGTATACGCCTTACAACTATGAAATGGCTGTTGATCTGCGCGAACAGATGACGCTTTGCGATGCGGGCGATGTCTTTACCATCCCGGGCAATATCGAAAAGACCTTTGACCAGATCACCCGGGGTGTCAGTCACGTGGCCTCTTCTGGGTCTTTGCCGATTATGATCGGCGGCGACCATTCCATCGGGTTTCCCTGCGTGCGCGGCATCGCGGAATGCACGTCAAAGAAAATCGGCATCATCCATTTTGACCGCCATGCAGATATTCAGGAAAAAGACCTGGACGAACGCATGCACACAACGCCGTGGTTTCACGCCACCAATATGGAAAACGTGCCAGCCAAGAACCTTGTGCAGATCGGCATTGGTGGCTGGCAGGTCCCGCGTGACGCCGTGAAGGTCGCCCGTGAACGCGAAACCAACATCATCACCATGGGTGACATGGAAAAGATGGGCATCGACAAAACCGTCGAGATGGCGCTGGAGATGGCTTGGGACGGTGTGGATATGGTCTATTTGTCGTTCGACATCGACAGCATCGATTGCGGCTTTGTCCCCGGCACCGGCTGGCCCGAACCGGGTGGGTTCCTGCCACGCGAAGCGCTGGCGCTGGTCAGCAAAGTCGCCGCCGAAGGCATCTGCGGCATGGAACTGGTCGAAGTCGCGCCACCTTATGACCAGTCTGAAATCACTGCATTGATGGGTACACGCGTCATCGTCGATGTGCTGGGGTCGCTGGTGTCTTCGGGCAAAATGGGCGCACACAAGCGGCACATGGACAAACCCGTGACCATCCCGCACGGCGACTTTGAAGGAAAGCGGTGGTCAAATGCCACATGACATCGTGAACGGCCATATCGGCCATATCGGACACAACCACCCCCATGACGGGGATCACCTGCACAGCCACATGCCCGACGCGGACCGCGCCGAAGAGCTGCGGGTTTTGACTACGCAATTCATCGAAGGGTTCATCGACGCAAAAGACAAAATGTCTTATCTGCGCATCGCGGGCGTGCCGCTTGAAATGGCGGACCCAAATGGCGGGCCGGCCCTGAAACTTGTGGATGTGACGCTGACCACCGAATGGCAGGTGGGCACCGCCTCGCCGTCCTTCGGCTCGGACGAGCTTAGCTATCTGCCCTATCCCGGCCCTATGGTGACGGAACGCACGAACATGGGGCTGGTCTATGTGTCGTTGCGCGTCAAACATGTGGAAGATCTGCGCAACTTTATGAAAAACCACGACGCCGCCGAACAGGTGACCGCATGAAACAGTTCTTGCCAGCCCTGTTCTGCCTTATGGCCAGCCCGGCACTTGCACATCACGAGGTTGTCGTCGTGACATCCGTGTTGCCGCTTATATCAGCCTTGGTTGCTGTTCCGCTGGCCGGTTTCACGGCTTGGTATCGGCACCGAAAAAAGTAACCCACGGCAAAAGGGACGTGGTGTCGGATTGCACCACGTCACCCCGGCCCCAAGGTCAGGCGGCCATGCGGTCAGACCGTCCGCCACGGCGACGCCGCGGGCGATGTCTGGCTTTGCCTTTGGATTTGGCCTTGTCGCCGCTGCCTTCCCAAGCTGTGCCGCCCGCAATTTTAATGCGGCTGCCCAGCACTTTTTCAATGGCTTTCAATTCACCCATTTCGTCGGCGGCGCAGAACGCAACGGCTTGCCCGCTTTTACCAGCCCGTGCAGTGCGACCGATGCGGTGCACATAGTTTTCGGGAACATTCGGCAGGTCATAGTTGTAAACATGCCCGACGCCTGGAATGTCGATGCCACGCGCCGCAACATCTGTTGCGACCAGCACGCGCACGGTGCCTGCCTTGAACGCCGCAATCGCCCGGTCCCGCTGTCCCTGGCTTTTGTTGCCATGGATCGAGGTCGCCGCGAAGCCGATTTCTTCAAGATGTTTCATCAACCGTTCGGCGCCGTGTTTTGTGCGCAAAAAGACCAACGCCCGATCATCGCGATGACCGTCCAGCAGATCAATAAGCAAGCTTTGCTTTTTCTCTTTCGGAACAAAATGCACGGAATGGGTTACCTTGTCGGCAACTTTGCCTGGTGGCGAGACTTCGACGCGCACCGGATTTGTCAGATAGTCACGGGACAGTTCGGCCATCGTTTTTGGCATGGTGGCCGAAAACATCATCGTCTGGCGGTCTTTGCCCAATCTGGGTGCAATCTGGCGCAGCGCATGGACGAAACCGATGTCCAGCATCTGGTCAGCTTCGTCGAGCACAAGAAAACGCGTGTGGCTGAGATCGACGGCCTGACGGTCCATCAGGTCAATCAAACGCCCCGGCGTCGCAACAAGAATGTCGGTGCCCCGGTTCAATTTCTGAGCCTGCATCTTGATCGATTTGCCACCGACGACAAGCAAGATGCGCAGATCAGCTGTCAGACCCCGAAGGTTTTCCACAATCTGGTTTGCCAGTTCCCGCGTCGGGGCCAGGATCAGTCCGCGCGCGGATTTCGGGGCCGCTTTTTCGGGGCGCTTCGAAAGCGTCACGACCAGCGGAATACCAAAAGCGGCGGTCTTGCCCGTACCGGTCTGGGCAATGCCCAGAATGTCACGGCCTTCCAGCGCGTGGGGTATGGCCTTGGCCTGGATCGGCGTAGGCTGTGTCAGGCCCCGGCCTTCAAGCCGTGTCACCATACGGGCATTCAGCCCAAGTTCAGTAAATGTCATTTCAATCCTTGCCCGGATAGACATCCGGTCTCACCGACGTCCGCCTCTGCGATCGATCGGTTGGGGTGCGCCCAAAGCCATCACCCCAGGCACCGTATTGTGCCAAGAGCCGCTTGGGCGGCGTCCCCCCTGCGTGATGTGGGAAAACTTTACGTCACGGCCAAGAGCGGGAAGACCCGCCTGCTCACGCGGCAAAGCGATGACGTAGGTGGCACGTGTTGCTTTGCAGGGCAAATGTCAATCGTTTTCGCAAGAATGATGCCCGGTGCGGTTGAAAAACACCTTGGCCCGCATTCAATCACCACGACCCGCAAATCACGATGGGCTAGTTTTCCGACGCATAGATCACAGCCGCACCCACACCCAGGACAGCCGCAAGGTTTTTCACGCTGATGACCGAACTGTCATAGCACGCAATGGCGTCTTCGGGCAGTATATACGGGTTGAATTCGTCGCGGTCGGCGCGGCGCAACAGACTTTCCAGCGAATGTTCGATAACGATGGATTCACCCGTCATCGGATTGCGCGAAAACAGGACAGCGCGGCGGTTTGCATTGGTCAGTTTCGATCCGCCAACGCAATTCAGACCGAACACGGCCTGCAAAAACCGTGTGCCGTATCGCATCTCGCGCGCGTCAGGAACGGCGGCGGGCGCGTTTGCCAATGCAGTTTCGGACAAGTTCGACAGGAACACTTTGACACCGGGCGCTGTTACCGAAGACGGCACCATAAGCGAGTCCTGAAAGCAGCCCAGCGATGGCACTTCGATGCGATCACCGCTGATCAGGACAGGGTCGGGAAAGGCGCGCCCCTGGACCGCGTTGCGAATGTCAAATTCAAGCCGCTGTCCCCCCCGGATAACGCGGACACGCGAAAGATCAGCGTCGGGTCTGACACCCCCTGCATTCCGCAAAGCCGCCGACAATGTGCGCGTCAGCGTTGCCGCGCCAAGCGCGCGCTGGCGTTCGACATCACGGGTTTGCGCATTTGCGCCGCCAATGATGACCTGCCGTGGTTCATAAACCGCACCCGCGACAAAGGCTTCGGCTTCTGCGTAATCGGCCAGCAAAACCGAAACCCGCGGCGCTGCATCGTAAAGCTGTTCGTCGACCAAGGCCTGCGCAAGGCTTGCTTCGATCTGCGCGGGCGTCCGGCCAACCGCGCGGACAGGCTTGGCAAAGGGCAAACGAAGAGTGCCGTCAACACCCACGACATAGGCACCTGTGAACGTCTCGTCTTGTTCAACGAAAACCTCGACAAGATCCCCAATCGACAAGACCTCGCCCTCCCGCACCCCAAGGTTCGAGACAAACTCGCCCTTTGATGCGCCAGCGCTTTCCGCACCGATCAGGCCAGCACCACGGCACCGCTGCGCATCAATGAAACCCGAACTTTTCTCGAACCCATCCCCGGGCGATCGATATCGCGCGGAATAGGCTTGACCCAGACTGGCGGTCTCGTTGTTGTCCGGGGTCTTTTGGCTTGCACATCCTGACAGAAGCACAGCGAACAGTGCGACAACATAGAGTTTGGACATCGCCATAGCGTCTTCCGGTTCAGAATTTTCCCGAAACGTATCGCGAACCGGACCGGAAAACGACCGTTTATCGCTCAATCCCCCTTAAACCTATCCGAACGCATAGGCCTGCTTGCCTTATGCGCATCGGAAACGCCTTCAGAGACAATGAAAAACAAGCGCTTACGCGGTACGTCCTGTGCATCCGAATGGAGATGTACGATGACTTCACAGCGCAGCTTTCTGACCGCCTTGGCGACAAATGGTCTGTCTGAGATCGTTCAAAAGCTGTCGCGGATCGCCGTTGTCGTTGCCGTCGCGCGGGTGATGGACCCCGAAACGATAGGATTGGCGGCCGCCGCGATTGCCGCCGGCGATATCCTGAAGTCACTGACCGAAAACGGCGTGGTCCAGCGCATTATTTCGGCGCCCGAGGCAGAACTGGCAGGCGTCGTCCGCAAAGGCCATCGTCTTTTCACGCTTTGGTGTATTGGGTTGTTTCTGACCCAATGCGCGCTGGCCGGTGTTCTTTGGGTCTGGACGGGCGGCGTTGTGGTCCCCCTGCTTATTGCGCTTCTGGCGCTGGAATACATTGTGATGCCGCCCGGTATTGTGAACTGCGCGCTGGCAATGCGGGCAGGCAAACTGACGGGAACCACAACCGTCGCCGGGGGCCAAATCGTTCTGGCGAATGTGCTGACCGCCGTTCTGGCCTTTGTCTGGCCGTCGCCGTTCGCGCTGATCCTGCCGCGGGTTCTGACAGCCCCTGTTTGGTTGATCGGGATGCGTCGCCTGCATCCATATACCGTTGATCACACAGCAAAAATGGCACCGACACGCCCGTTTGTGGGCTTTGGCGCCTGGGTGCTGGCCAGTGAAGTGACCAAGACATTGCGCTTGCAGGCTGACAAATTGCTGATCGGCGCGCTTTTGGGCGCCGAAGCGCTTGGTATCTATTTCTTTGCTTTCAACGCCGGGCTAAGCCTTGCAACATCGGCCTCGATCGCTTTTTCACGCGTGATCTATCCCCGCATCGCAAACGCTACAAACCGGTCGAAAGCCGCCAAAGACGCCGTTTGGCTTGCAACACTGGTGGCAACCCCGGTCATCCTGCTACAGGCGCTTTTGGCCCCGTATTATGTCCCCATTCTGTTCGGCGACAGCTGGAGCTTTATGTCCGGCACAGTCTCGATCCTGTGTCTGGCCGCCATTCCGTCGATGCTGTGGGCCGGCACGTCCCAATGGCTTCGCGTAGAAGATCGCGCCGGGCAAGAATTTCATGTGACGCTGGCGATGACCTTTGCCCTGCTGATGTCGACATGGCTTTTGGCGCCTTTCGGCATCGAGACAATCGCCTGGGGCTATCTGGCCGTATCGACTGTCATTCAGGTCGCCGCGTCGCTTCCTCTTCTTCTTCCAAACACAGCAAGAAAGGCCTGACATGCCACGGTTTTCTATTGTCATCCCCTGCTACAACTGCGCCGCAACGCTTGGCGCGACCATCGCGTCTCTCATGGCGCAGACCGTTCAGGACTGGGAAGCGATATGTGTGGACGATGGGTCTACCGATGACACCCTGTCTTTGCTTGAAGATTATGCCACATGGGATCACCGTATTCGTGTCATCCGGCAGCGAAACGCGGGCCCAAGCGAGGCGCGCAATACCGGCGTGACCCATGCCTTGGCCGACCATGTCGCCTTTCTGGATGCCGACGATATCTGGCCGCGCAAAAAGCTGGCGTCGGTTTGGTCTGTTCTGACGACGCAACCGCAGGCCAAGGCCGTGTTCGGCCAGGCCGCGTTCTTTCTGGACGATCCGTCGGTTCCGACCGCGACCTCGACGGTGCGTCCGGGGTTCGCCAGGCTTGCCGATCTGATCGGGGAAAACCCGGTGTGCACCTTGTCCAACCTTACGGTGTCTCGCGACGCGTTTCTCGACAGCGGCGGCTTTGATGTTTCGATGCGCTATGCCGAAGACCTTGAATGGCTGATCCGCGCCCAGATGAAGGGCCTAAAGATCTTTGGCACACCAGAGCTGCACGTCTGCTACCGGACAAGCATGTACGGCCTGTCGTCTGACCTTGCGGCGATGCATGACGGCTGGACGCAAGCCATCCAATCGGCCGGCAACAAGCTGACCGACCGGCAGATGCGTGCAGCCGAAGCGACCCATCTAAGATATCTGGCGCGCCGTGCCCTGCGCACAAGCGCCCCATCCGGCGTCGCCTTGCGCCTGATGGCGCGGGGCGTCCGCCTGTCGCCCTTCACTTTTCTCGGCGACGGCCATCGCGGCCTGCTTACGCTTGTAGGGTGTCTTGTCGCCCCGCTTTGCCCCGCCGCCCTTCGCAACCGAATTTTCGCATAACGAGGTGTCTCATGCCCCGCGCTTCTATTGTCGTTTCTGCCTATAATACGCTGAAAACACTGCCTGAAACCGTCGAAAGCCTGCTGGCACAGGACTATGATGATTTCGACGTCATTGTTGTTGATGACGGGTCAAGCGACGGCACCTCTGACTGGGTTCAGTCGCATCCAGATCCGCGTCTTCGGCTGGTCCGGCAGATCAACCGTGGCCTGGCTGGCGCGCGAAACGGCGGGATTGCCGCGACCGATGCCACCTATATCGGGTTCTGTGACGGCGACGACCTGTGGGAACCGCAGAAGCTTTCGAAACATGTCGCGTTTCTTGACGGCAATCCCAAGGTGGGCCTGACCTATTCGGGATCCATGCTGATTGATGCGCACAGTGTTCCAATCGGGGTCACACAATCGCCGAAAACGTCGGATATCACTGCGCGCGATGTGTTGTTGCGCAATCCGGTTGGGAACGGGTCTGCACCCGTTCTGCGTCGTGCCTGCCTTGATGAAATCATGTTCTGCCCGAAAGGCGAAACGCGTACTCAGTGGTTTGATGAAATGTTCCGCCAATCCGAAGATATCGAATGCTGGTTGCGTATTGTGTTGACCACAAACTGGCAGATCGCCGGAACGGACGAACCTTTGACGCGGTATCGCATCATCTCGTCCGGTCTGTCCGCCAATCTTATCAAACAATTCGAGACATGGACCCGGGTTGCGGACCGCGTGTCCGAGCTTTCGCCCGATTTTGCCCGTGCGCATGTGCCGGCAGCCCGGGCCTATCAGCTGCGCTATCTTGCGCGGCGCGCCGTTACGCTTGGCGCGGGTCGGACCGCGCTGTCGCTGATGCGCCAGTCGGTCGTGTCGTCTTTGCATCCGGTCATAAACGAACCCTTTAAGACGGGATCGACGATTGCGGCTGGTCTCGTGCTTGTTCTTGGTGGTGGCCCCATTGTGCGCCGCGCTCTCGGAGGTCACCTGGCATGACAAAGATCTGTCATCTGATCGACGACACAAGCCCCGGCGGGGTGAAACGGTTTCTCGATTTTATGCAAAGTTCTCCGCTGACATCCCAATTGGGCAAGCATGAGATTTTGCCTGTCAGTTGCGGTGTTTTCCGCGCCCCACGGCCAGACGCCGATGTGATTGTGTCGCATGTGGTGCTGGCCTGGAAGAACCTGCCCTTCCTTCTGGCCCTGCGGCGCGCCAATCCCGGCACACCGCTGGTTCATATGGAACACAGCTATTCGCCCGCCTTTGACCGATTGCTGGTCAAATCACCACGGCGGTTTCATGCGATGCTGAATATCTCGCTTTCCCTGTTCGACCGGGTGGTTACGATTTGCTCGGCGCAACAGCATTGGCTGCACACAGCCGTCGGTGTGCCAACCCGGCAGATGGTGCAGATCCCGCCCTGCGTTGCGCTGGACGGCTATCTGGAATTACCGGCACCTGACACCACAATTCGGTCCATCGGGGCCTTTGGGCGGTTCGACACCCAGAAAGGCTTCGACATCCTGATCCCCGCCTTTCGTCAAGCCGGTTTTGAAAATGTCACCCTTGATCTCTTTGGCGACGGGCCAATGCGGGCTGACCTCGAAGCTTTGGCCAAGGGCGACCCGAACATCATCTTCCATGGCTTTACCGACGACCCGAGCAGTGCCATGTCGCGCGTGGATGCGGTCGCTATGCCATCGCGGCGCGAACCTTACGGTCTGGTCGCCCTGGAAGCACTGGCTGCCGGTCGCCCGCTGCTTGTCTCACGCGTGGATGGCTTGATCGACCACATATTGAACGGGGCCCTGCCCGTCGATCGGCTGACGACACAAGACTGGTGCAATGCCCTGCAAAACCTGCCACGTCGCACAGATGTTCAAAGACAACAGCAGTCCCGGCAACTGGCGTCTCGGGCCGCGCAAAATCTGGTTGATGGATGGACCAGCCTGCTGGCAGACCTGAACGTCTAGGACGTTCCGCGTTCGGCCACTTCGCGCAGGTGAATGCCCAGCATAAGAAGCGCAGGCCACAGCAGATAGGCCTCAATCTCGATATTCTCACCCATAGACAGAATGAGAAACACCAGAAGAATGCCAAAGGGCAGACGCCCGCCCGGATGAACCACTGCGTCTTTGGCGGTGAACAGGAAATGCGCGACAAACGGCACCGCAAAGGCAAGAAAGCCCACAACACCTTTAACGAACAACAAGGCCCACCAGGTATGGTGCGACCCGATGGGCATGTATTCGACCAGATGCGGGCCCGGTTCAACCTGCCCGTGCCCGACCCAAACGCTTTCGTTTTGCCAGCGTTCGCGGGCAATGCGTTGCAAGGTGGCGCGCACGCGCGAACTGTCAGCACGCGCGGTCCGAAACCCATCGATCGTATCTTCGACAAAAACCGTAACCGTCGTCCAGGCCGCCGCCATCATGGCGGTGACGACCGCCCCCGCGCTCCAGGCCCAGACCTTCAGCATCAAAGGCATCATGCGCGGCCCGACAGTGGCCACGACCAAAGCCACAAGGCCCATCCGCGACTTTGACATCAGGATCATCGCCACGCCCGCGGCGCATCCGATGACCAGCCAAAAGGTTCGGCGGTCTTCCAACGCAAACAAAACCATAATCACGCCCAACAGCCCTGCAAAGGGTGACCAAGGTGCATAAAACTGCCAACGCGGTGTCCAGCTTTCGGGGTCAAGTGTATATAGATAAACGGTAAAATACTCTGGCCCCGGCCCACCCACAGCTTTCAGCGGTGATGTAAAGATACGCTCGGGCAATCCGATGAACGGCGCCACGGCGAAGATGGGCAACAGAATAAGCGTGGCAAGGGCCAGTTTTGAATGGGCACGCACCAAAACCTCGCGGCGCAGTTGAAGCACGGCGCCTGCCAATGGAAACAACGCCAGCAGCGCCCAGCCTTTGGCCCATCCGACCGTCGACTTGATGGTCTTTTTCAACCCCAGTTCCCAATCCAGATGACCGGCCCAAAGCGCGATCAGCATCGCGGCCATCCCCGCAATCCACAACCAAACCAGCCAAGGAACGCGGCCCGTGGGGCGCAAATCTGCACGAAGCGCCGGGCCAAGATACAGGGACAAAATCGCAAGAACACCCAGAACCCAGGCCAAAACCGGGCCCACAACATACAACCCGCCAAAGGCATAAATGCCCCATGTCCAGACCAGGGTGCCGGCCACGATGCGTTCGGGCAAAGTCACGTGGCAGCCCGGTGCAAAAGCCGTGCGATCAAAGGCTGTCTCACCCAGGTCAGAACCAGTGCCATAAGCACCATGAACGTCGATCCAAACCCGGCCGCCACAGCGATCTTCGGGCGCGGTGAACTGGCGCGTTCGGGAAGTGACGCATCCGCCAGAACCTGAACCAGCGGATAGGATGCATAAACCTCGGCCTTGGATGTATCCGTGCGCGCAAGAGCGGATGCAAAGACCGCCTCGGCCACCTGATAATCCCGCGAAAGATCGTCAAGCCGCGCGGCCTGCGGGGCAAGACGGGCAATCCGCTCGTCCAGCGCATTCAGTTGATATTCGACCGACCGCAATGTCGCGGCCTTGTTTTCACAAAGCGTGGCCAACGTGACCAATTCGGACAACAACGCGGTGCGCGCGGCCCCCGGTGCGAAATCCAATTCGGTGGACATCAAGGCAACCCGGTCACCGGCCAGTTGGCGGCTGCGCGCGGCAAGCTGGGATTGCGTCCCCGCCACCGTATGCCCTGCACTGCTGACCACCGGATGGCGCGCGCCGAACCGGCCCCGCGCTTCTGCCAGAACAGATGTTTGTTCCGCCAGCGTTTGCGCCAGAACGCGGACCTCGGGGTCCGCCAGCAGGCGAAGGTTTACCGATGCGGTTTCAGCATCCGTTCCCAGTTGACCCGCAAGCGCGCCCATCGACGCGTCCGCTGCCGCTTTTTCGGATCGCGCGTTCTGGACGCGCACCACCAAACGGTCCCGTTCGGCGACAATATCTTTAAAGTGGTCATAACTAAGAAGACCACTGTCCATTTGAACCAAGGCGATGTCCTCGCGCAGATCGTCAACCGCCTGTTGATAATCAACAATGGCCACTTCGGCGGCGCGCGCGCGGTGGTCCAGTTCATCTTGCCGCAATGCGTCCAGTTCTTCGGCAAACACAGTCAATATGGCGGCCGCACGGGCCTGCGCGTCGCGGGGCGACGGGCCCGACATGGAAAAGTGGATCAAAGACGTTTCATCCACCAGTTTGATACGCGGGCTGCCAAGCGCACCGCGGGCCACGCCCAGGGCTGCGGCGGCCCGTTCCAGCGTGCGATTGGCCGCCAGCAGCCGCTTATAGGTTTGCGTCGGACTGATCCGGGACGACGAAAATGCCGACGACGCCGACGAAGACGCCTGCCCCAAATCCGTGAGATTGACCGACGCCTGTGCACCCGACCCGGGTAGAATGAGAGAGACATCTGAAATGAACGTTTCAGGGGTCAGGCGCACATATGCAATGATCGGAGCCCAAAGCGCGGAGGCCGCCAGAGCAAAAATCAAGGCATATCGAGGCAATCGCCCAGCATCATCGACGCGCCCGCCGGTCAAAAGCCGGGCAAGGTTCGGGCGGGTTCGAAACAGTTTGAAAGTCTTCAACATCTGGGCGCTCCTTTGCCCAGATATGTACCGCATGGATCGCAATCGCGCGCGGTCGATCAGGTATAGAACGCATGCCCGGAAGCATCGCAGCCTATACCAAAGGATAGGTCAGAAAAGCCCGGCTTCCTTTGCCGCCAAAGCTGCCTGGGTTCGGTTCTTTGCCCCAAGCTTGCGACAGGCGGTTTTTACGTGAAGCTTGACAGTGACTTCCTGCAAATCGACCTCGCGCGCGATTTCCTTGTTCGACAACCCGCGACACAAACCATCAACAACCTGCATTTCCCGTTCGGTCAGCACTTTTGCCAGTTCATGGGGTTCGTCTTCTGTCACCTCTGTCATAAACTTGACCGGGGCATAGACTTCGCCCTCGCCCATGAACCGGATCGCGTTTACCAGCGATTTGGCACCCATGGTTTTTGGCACAAACCCAATCGCACCTTCATCCAGCGCCTGTTGCGCGACGCTTCGGTCCGCCGAACCTGACAGAATGGCCACATGGGCGCTTGTCGCAGCCTTCATCTTTTCCAAACCGGCAAGCCCATCCATCCCCGGCATGCTGTAATCCAAAAGGACAAGATCAAACCCGTCCTCAACCCGGGCAAGGGCTTCGTGCAGATCATTCACCGCCACGACGTCAAAGTCGTCCTGTTGGGTCAGAAAGGCTTCGATCGTATCCCGGACCAGTTCGTGGTCGTCCGCCAGCAATATGCGCAACTCTTACGCCTCCGTGAGATTCTGCTTTAGGTTGTTGCCTCAAGAACGGCTGCCAGCAGCTTATCCTTGTTCACCGGCTTCTGCAAAACGGCGACCGCATTGGACAGCCTGCGGTCTGTCAGGCGGCGCGCAAGTGCGCTTACGACGATCACGGGCAAGTCAGGTACGGTCTGTTCCAGACGCGCAATCAGATCGCCGCCGTTCATTTCGGGCATATCATAATCCGTGATCAAACAGGCCCAGCCGTCCGGGTCTTCTTCAATCGTTTCAATCGCAATCTCGGGTGCGTTGGTTTCGGCAACCTCATACCCGCCATCAGACAAAACCGTGGCAATGGCCGTGGCGACGTCTGGCACGTCATCCAACACAAGAATGGGCAAGTTGACCCGGGGTTTCTCAATCCGGGACGGGCGACGCTTGGTCTGCGGACCTTTGGGTGAAATCGGCCACCACACGGTAAACCGCGTGCCCCCGCCGGCCCGGGTGCCGACCTCAAGAAGCGCATCGTTGTTGTTCAGGATTGATCCGACAATCGCCAGTCCCAGCCCTGTGCCGGAATTGCCTTTGGTCGTGAAATACGGCTCAAGAACCCGCTCCAGCGTGTCCTCCGACATGCCCTTTCCGGCATCTTCAACCGCAATCGCAGCATAGGTTTGATCTGGTTTCGCACTGCCCACAACAATCTTGCCATCAGCCTCGGACGGCACAGCGCGGCGCACCGACACCTGCACTTCGCCCGGCATGCCTTCATGCGCGTCGATCCCGTTGACGACCAGGTTCATAACAACTTGCAAAATGTCAGTCTGGCTGGCTTCCACAATCAGCGGCGTGTCCCGAAGTGACGCGGTCAACCGCACACCGCGCGGCGCACCCCCCCGGGCAAGATCCACAGTATTTCGCAGAATGGCCCCCAGTTCGACGGCTTCGGGCGATTTCTCGCGGTCCCCAAGATCAAGAAACCCATCCGTCAATTCAGCCGCACGTTGCGCGGCAAGTTGTATCCGGTTGACCGCATCGCGCGCCGAAGGATCAAGCCCCTGTGACGCTTCAATCAACGAGGCCGAGCCCAAAATGGCGGACAGCAAATTGTTAAAGTCATGCGCCAACCCGGCTGACACCTGATGCAAACGTTCCTGTATCTGCGCGCGATCCAGACGCCGTTGCAACTGCGCACGGTCTTCGGTGTTGCGGCGACGTTCGGTGATGTCCCGAACAATCAGCACGCTGCCCACATCGGGGACAAGGCTCAGCGAAACGTCATGGACAAAAACCGACCCGTCCAGCGTTGTCTCCATTTCACCGCGCCAAAGCCCGGTTCTTTGAAGCCAGGCCTCATGCGCGGCAAGATCATCAAGCGACGCCGGGTCGTAAAACGCCGTCCACTTCCGGCCCAGCACCTGTTCCTCGGACGCCAAACCCCAAAGCGACAGCAAACTTGGGTTCACATCAATCAACCGCCCATCGGCATCGCCTATCGCGACACCATCCTGGCTGCGCTCAATCGCGGCCAGTCTTTGGCGCAAAGCACGTTCGTTAACTTTGACCTGCGTGATATCCGACGCCGCCACAACACAGCCTTCATCCGGCATCGCTCGTGAGCGAAGGATAAACTGGCGCCCATCCAAGGTGGACACTTCGTGGTTGGTCGGCTGCGAAAACACAGCCGTCGGGGTCATGGCGGGATCAAAGGGGCGATCACAGGGGTAAATA
>CALDUK010000041.1 GCA_937924905.1 uncultured Paracoccaceae bacterium
GCGGTTGTTCAGCAGAAATCCGGGGTTTGCAGACGTGGTGTCGGAAACGACCACCCCGGATGAAATCGATGGTGGTCTGACAGCTGATCAGGCGATCTATGCAAAAAGCGGCGACTTTGGCCTGCCGCTGTTGCGGCCTGCGCGTCGGGCTAAATCCTAAAGCCTAAGCGGCGGCTGAACGGGCCATTTTGACGGCATGCGACAATGCTTCGTCGGCTGTGACCGAGCGCCCATGATTCGCGCAAAGCTGTCGGCTGCCCGGTGCCACCTGAAACAACCCCGAGACATATGTCCCTGACGGTGTCAGCGTCGCGCATGGAATCCAGCGCCCGCCAGGGCCCGTCACCGCATCCCCCCGCAGAATATTGATGGATCCGGCCGGTGGGGCCGATAGATCGCATGTCGAGGCAACGATGTCAGTGATGGTCATTGGCTTCCCTCCGCACTCGAAGAGATGACCGGACAGTTTGGTCAGAACATGGCCAAACCTTGGAAATTGCCTTGGCCGTGCCACAATTCGCGCGGCCCAAAAATGGCGCTTGTTTTACCCGGCGCTCAACTGCGCCCTGATCTTTTCCAACGTGGCCCGGTTGACGGCAACGCCCTGCTGGGCCGCCTTTTGCCGCGCCGCGCGCCGACCATCGCCCGGCAAATGCGCCGCGTCCTGGCCATGGATTGCTTGCACAAGATCAGTGATGCGTGCTGCGAACACTTCGGCCGAGCCTGCGCCCGGGTCTATGGCGATAAAGAACTGCCCGGTGCGGGGTGGCCCGCCCGCCGTGCCAGAAAACGGCGCGGCATGGATGCCCAATTGCCCGCCCGAGAGTGCGGCTGCCATGGTTTCAACCATAAGCGCGACACCGACGCCTTTGTACCCGCCGGACGGTGCCATTGACCCTTTCAAACCAATGTCGGGATCGGTGGTTGGAGTGCCGTCCGCGTCGAGCGCCCAGCCCAATGGGATGGGTTTGCCTTCGCGCGCGTGTTTCATCACCTCGCTTTTGGCGATGGTGCTGGCGCTTTGGTCGATAAGGATGGCTGGGTCTGCGCCGTCCGCCCCCGGCACTGCAATCGAGAACGGGTTTGTGCCGACGACCGGCCTGGCCCCGCCAGACGGGGCGATGGACGCAGGCGCATTGGTATAGCCAAGCCCGACCAGACCCGCCGCAGCCAGACGCGCCGTGTGATAGCCAAGGACACCGCAGTTATAGCTGTTCTGAATTCCCAGCGCGGCGATGCCTTGTTCTTTCGCAAGGGGGACCAGTTTTTCAAACCCCAAATCAATCGCCGAATGGGCAAAACCCGTGGCCGCATCAACGCTGAGATACGCCGGCCGCGGATGGCTGAGCACCGGCATTGCAGCGCCGTTGACCTTGCCGCACGCGACATGCTCGCAATAGATCGGGATATAGGCAAGCCCGTGGCTGGCAACGCCGTCTGCTTCGGTCCCGGCTGTGGCTTTGGCCAGCGGGCGCGCGTTGTCCGGCGTTGTGCCTGCTGCGGTCAGGGCACGAAAGGCGAGGTCTTCGATCTGGTCAAGCGTCAGGGTTTCTGTGTCAGTCATGGTGTGGTCCAGTTCAGTCGTTGTCCGAAAGCCCGGCGCCCGCGCCATTCAAGCGCGATGCTTGCGTGGCGGGCGCATAGGTGCGGTGGGCGAAGGTTTCGAGGCATTTCAACGTGTCGGAGTCAGGATTGGCACGGGTCAACTTGGGGCAAGCATTGTTCAGGGTTTCGGCTTTTGCGACGGTGACTGTGGCGCGGGCTGCCCCGGCAGGCCCTTGAATGTGCAGCGTTTCGCCATCGGTTGTCAGGCGTGTTTCCGGCCAGCTAAGCGCAATCTGCGTCTGCAACCGGCGCGCGGCGAGGGCGGCGAATGGCGCCAGCAACATCGGGCGCGCTACATTTTCCAGCGTCAGCGTTTCATCAGGCAAAAGTCTGGCGTGGTCAGACAATGCCGCGCCTGCTGCAATCGGGCAAAGCGTGCCGTATTGCGCAACCCAATGCGCGCCCGGACGTGGCCCCCATCCTGAAAGATCGCTGCCGTCGCACATGCCCAACAGACCCGCTATTTCTTGGCATCCGTCGATGCCCTGACCCCACAGCCAGCGCGTGGCAAGACCTGCTTCCTCGGCGAGGCCCCAGGGGTATCCGGCACCGCGCGCGGCTTTTTTGGCAAGCGTTTCGACTTCGTTCAATGACAAGCTCATGCGGGTGTCTCGGGGTAAACCCACAGATCAGAGGTCTTGTCTGTCAGGTCATCCGGGTAAGGCGCACCCGCAAACATGCAAATTCGCACCCAACGATCCGACCGTGGGTCGAAATGCGTCGCTCCAAAGAACGATAATTTGGCGCGCAGCATATCAATCGGCAAAACCTCGGCCCCAATCGTGTTGTCGCGAATTTCTGCGTAAGGCGCGTGACGGGTCATCTGGACACGTCGGATGATATGGCGATGCTCGGGATGGCGCAGTAAAAACGCCGCAATGGTCGCGGTATCTTCCCAAGGCTTAAGCGCTTTGAGCGCCGCAATAGCATCGCGCGCCGGTGCAAGAGGCTGTTCATAAGCGGCGATGGGTTCATCGAACCTTTCGCCCAAGCGGGGCTCAAGCTTTTCTTCCGAAACGTACCACGCCCGCGCCGTGTGTTCTTTTGCGGACCAGTCCAAATCTTCTGACCAGCCGAAATTTTGCCGCACCAGAGCGCGCACCCTGGCAATGGGCATGGTGCCTTTGATGCGCGCCGGTTCGGGGGCGTCAGACGCCATGTGATTTGCCAGATGATCGACAAGCGCCCCATAGGGTTCAAGAATGAGAGACGCCAAAAATTCCTGCCCTTCTTCGGACAGCGTGTCTTCGGCCCAGCGCATCAGGTGATCCCACGGATGGGACCGGGCGAAATTCGTTTGCCTCAGCTTACCGGACAAGGCCGCAAGATCAGCGCGAAGGCTGGCGAGTTTTTCGATCTGGATCGGATGGTCAGACCGCCAGACGGCGACCGAGGCTTTGGCGCGCCTGAATATATCGCGAAATACGTCAGCTTCGCCCGGGGTTGCCTGCGCAAGCGCGCGCACCTGGGCAATGGCGTCTTCGCGAACCGAAATCCAGTTGTTCAGCAACACCGGGTGGTTGATCAAGAACGGCGCCATGCCAAGACCCGTCGAATTGCCGATGCCCAGGCGCCGCGCGATGTCCGGGGCAAGTTTGGCCGTTTTCCCTGCGCCGCGCGCATCCGCCATATGTTGCACCAGATCGCGCACAAACCAACGTATCAAATAGACCGACAACATCTCGGCTTGAAAAGGGACATGCATTTCAGGCCGATCGGCGATCATGGCGCGGTCGGCGGCCCCGAACTTGCCAGATCCATAAACAGCCGTTGTGCGCATCAGATAACCGACGCTTTCGATCATCTGGGGATCGGGTTGCAAGCCTGCCGCCAGTCGTTCGATTACATGCGCCCAAAGACGGACCGACCGATTGGCGCGCGACAGCGTCAATTCGGTTTCGCTGACGCGGCCCGTTTCTTGCAATGGCACGTTTTTCGCAAGGCGCGCGATATCTTGCGCGGTTGGAATGCCATCGAACAGGGTGAAGGTTGCGTCCCATGCTTCGGCGATCACCCGGTCTGACCGTTGATCGTCGGGCAAGTCATGGGCGAAGGCCACCAGCGAATAGGCGCGATCTGGCCCGTGGGCTGTATAGACCGCATGGCCGACGCCGCCCCTGTCCATCTGAAACGCGCGTTGTTCAAAGCGCCAGGCGTCGCGCGCCAGCCGCCGGGTCAGGATGCGCATAAAACTGAGACGGCTTTGATGAAGTGAACCCAATCGTTTGAGGCGCATGACGATGTCAGGCGCGCGGCGCTTGATATCGGGCCCGTCCCCCATCACATCGGGCGGGGCTTAAAGTTTTGGGCAAAGAACCGGAACCAGTTCCCGCCCATGATCCCCGCGACTTCGCTGTCGCCAAGACCAGTGGCCCGCAGACCGGTTTCGATATTCCCGAAATCGCGGCTGTCCTGGAACCAGTCGGGCATCGCCGGAAAACCCGCCTCGCTGGCCGAGCCTTCGCCATAGTCGATCTCTTTCGTCCAGCGCCCGACGCGCATCCATTCAACGACGCTGTCGGGTTGGTCCTGACAAAGATCGGAGCCGATCCCAAGATGATCCGGGCCATAGAGGTCAGCGGCACGCGCAATCATCTCGCAAAAGCTGACAAGCGTGCAGTTCGACTTGTCTTTCAGGTGATGCGGATACAGCGAAAAGCCCAGCATTCCGCCGTTTTCCGTGACAGCGCGCAGAACGGCGTCAGACTTGTTCCGGCGGGCCGGGTGCCAGGCGTGCGGATTGGCGTGGGTTATGGCGATGGGCCGGTCTGACAGCTCGGCCGCCTCTATCGTCGAGCGGTCTGCAGAATGGCTCATGTCGACGACCAGACCGACACGGTTCATTTCTCGCACCACTTGTTTACCCATGCGCGTCAGCCCGGTGTCCTCATCTTCATAGCATCCGGTCGCAAGCAAAGATTGGTTGTTGTAAGTCAGTTGCATAAACCGCGCGCCCAGCGTGTGAAGGATCTCGACCAGGCCGATGTCGTCTTCGATGGGGCTGGGGTTTTGAAGGCCAAAGAAAATCGCGGTGCGGCCGGTGGCCCGGGCGGTGTCGATATCAGCGGCACTTTGCCCTTTCATAATCAGGTCTGGACAGGTTTCAAACCAACGGTTCCACCGTTCGAAGTTCAACACCGTTTCGCGGAAGTTTTCGTGATAGGCGATGGTGACATGGACGGCGTCCAGATTGCCTTTGCGCATCTGGCGGAAGATTTTCTCGGACCAATTGGCGTATTGCAGCCCATCGATCCGCATCAGACTGTCTTTTTGCCCGTCGAGGCTGTGCTTTGAAAACGCATGCCAAAGGTTCCCAATCCCGGTTTCGCCCAGCATCGTGACGGCCAATAAGGAATGCGTCAAACACCAAATGCGATTGGGTCAGGCGTGTTACAGGTCGATGTCCAGCACAAGAATGCCATCAATCCCGCCTTCGGCATTGTCGACCAGTTGTTGCCCCAAGGCCTTGTGATCCGGATTGGCCGCATAGTTTGCCAATGCATCCCAATTGTCGAAATCAATGACAAAGCCATGTTGATAGCCGCGTTCAATCTTTTCAGGGCTGTCCGAGCGCCCGCCTTTGAAGTCACGCGCGCCGGGCAGTGCTTTGGTCACGGCCGCAAGGCCTGCATAAATCCTGGCGATCCGGTCTTCGGGCACGTCGGGTTTGAATTTTGTCAGAACGATATGTCGAATCATGCGATACGGTCCTTTCTGGCTTCTTCCTGGGCCAATGCTGCCAGACGGTAGAACCCATGCGCCATTTTGGAGTACGGGGTAAGCAGGAACAGCGTCAGCACGGTCGCCAGATGGACGGGCAGCAAAACCGCCACAGCGCCGGTGCCGGTCGCGATATAAAGCGCAAGACCCGTGGCGCTGACCGCGAACAGCAAAAGCACAAAGGCCATTTCACCGCCCCACACCCGGTCTGCGCCAAGTTGCGGGTCTGCTTTTGATTTAAGCCACGCAAGACCCGCTGTCCCAACACACAAAAGAAGACCGCCTGGCACACCAAGCATTTTGGGCAAGCTGAACGACCCGTACGGCGCTTCGACCCCAAACCCATAGTGCAGGACAGTTCCGCTGGATGTTGAGGCAAAGCACAAAACAAAGCCCCATAGTGTTGCCTGATGAAAATAGCGTCGCGTCTGGCTGAACCGGTCTTCATCTTCGAAATTGCAGCCATCGCCATGACCACCCAAGAGGTTTTTCATCCGCGCGGCCGAGTTGAATGCCTGGCGCAGATAGGACAGTCTGAACGCCCCCCCGCCTGTCCTGGCCCAATAGTGGCCGAGCGACACAGCCAACGCGATCAACGGCAAAACGAAAGCGGGCGCAAACACTGCGACCATCGCCCCATGGGAAAGATAGGCATAAAAACCTGCCCCCCCGCTGGGCCCAAGCGTCTGGATCAGCACAAACAAAAGGGCAAACGCGACGACCGCAACTGCCGCGATCAGGGTTCCGTTTGAATCGAACGCCCGGGCAAATCCCCGGGGCCAGGCCAAGGCTTTCCAGCTGTCGTGGCGCACATTGGCCAAAGCTTGCGGGATGTTGAGGTCAAATTCATGCGGTGCCGTATATTGGCAAGCGTAATAGCAGCCCCGGCAGTTATGGCAGAGATTTGCCAAATGGGTGATGTCGCCATCGCTGAAGGCCCGTTCACGGTGCAAGGATGGAAAAACGCTGCAATAGCCTTCGCAATAGCGGCAGGCGTTGCAAATCTGGGCCTGTCGGCGCGCCTCGGCGATCAGATCAGTTTGCATAAGCCGCTGCCTTTTGCCCGGCGATGCGGCCAAAAACCGTGCCGATGGTCATACCGAACCCCGCCAGATAGCCCTGCCCCAGGATTGAGCCTGCCATCGTCTCGCCTGCCGCCCAAAGGTTGGACACCGCCTGATTGCCGACAGAACATTGTGCATTTTCATCCACTTTGAGCCCCAGATAGGTGAATGTCACACCGGTGCGCAGCGAATAGCCATAGTATGGCGGTTGATCGATGGGACGAGCCCAATTGGTTTTGGGTGGCTCAAGGCCGGTCGTTGCGACACCGTCCAATTGAGTTGGGTGGAAATTTGACGTGTCATTGCAAGCAGCGTTGAACGCGTGAACTGTTGTTTCAAGCTTGTCAGCAGGCACCCCCAGCGCTTGTGCCAGCGCCGCCAAGCTGTCGGCCTTAATCGGTGGGAAGACTGACGGCATGAACAAATCCAATGCTTTGGCATCAATAATGGCATAGCCCACCTGATCGGGCTGATCGGCCACCAGCCGCCCCCAGATGGCATATCGCTTTGGCCAGACGTCTTCGCCTTCGTCATAGAACCGGTCGCCGTGTTTATTAACGACGACAGAAAACGGCACGCAATCCAGCCGCGTAACGATGCCGCCGTCGAATTTCGGAGCACGCCCGTCAATCGCAACCGCGTGGCATTGCGTCGGGTCGCCCACCTGTTGAACGCCTTGGTCAAGAAGGTTCGACAGGACTTCGCCCCGGTTATAAGGCGTGCCGCGGATCAGAAAATTTCGCGCCGCAGGCCCCCAAGCGCGCGCAAGCCAGTCAAGATCGGCCTGAAACCCACCCGAGGCGACGACAACGGCTTTTGGGGTCAGGGAACGGGTTTCGCCATTTTCTTGGAAATCCACGCGCACGATTTGGTTGCTCTCAAACTCTAGGTGGGTGACTTTTGCGTCGTAACGGACTGCAACGCCTAACTTTTCCGCTGTTCGATAGTATGCGTTTACCAGCCCTTTGCCACCGCCCAGGAAAAACGCATTGGTGCGCGCAAGGCTAAGCGTTCCAGACAATGACGGCTGAAACCGGACGCCGCGTGCCTGCATCCAGGGCAGACAGCCTTCCGAGGCATTAATCACCATACGCGCCAAGGCTTCATCGGTTTTGCCGCCGGTGACTTTCAGAAGATCGGCCAGGTATTCGTCTTCGGTATAGCTTTCGATCAACGGTCCTAGCGGGCCGCGATGCATGCAACGAAAATTGCGCGTGTGGCGCGAGTTGCCACCGCGATAAGGTTTTGGCGCCGCTTCCAATATGCACACCCGCGCGCCAGCTTCGGCGGCTGTCATTGCGGCGCAAAGCGCAGCGTTGCCGCCGCCGATGACGACGATGTCGGCCTGTTCCAAAGGTGTGTCAGTCATCCGTAAAGCGCGCAGGCGCAGGGCCGCGATAGGCTTGGGTCAGGTCTTCGGGGACTTCCGAGCCATCAACCAAGAACGGCAAAATTCCACGACGCACCGATCTACCACGCATGTTCTGAATGTCGTGATCCGATCGGGTTACGCGTTGCGAACAGCGCCGCCCCCATTCGGCCAAATGACTGTAAAGACGATCTATAACGTCTTGATGATCATCCGATTTTGCCAAATCCACAAACTCGTTCGGGTCACTTTCAAGATCAAACAACATGGGTCGAAAGCCACCTTCGGCATGCATCATCTTGAAACGTCCATCAAAGACCATGAACAGACGGCATTCTTTCGGCGACAACCCAAGCTTTACCGCTTGCGGGGTGGGGGAATAGTCAAATTCTGAAATCACATAGTCCCGCCATTCCGGGCGTTCGCCATGCAACCACGGGGTCAACGACCGCCCTTCCAGAATGTGGTCTGCCACCGTGCCGCCGGCGGCCTCGACGAATGTGGGCAACAGATCGATGGATTCCACCAGCGCATTGCAAACCGTGCCACGCGTATCTTCAGCCTCGGCACGGGGATCATAGATAATCATCGGCACTTTGACGGATGGGTCGTGAAAGAGGTCTTTTTCGCCCAACCAGTGATCACCAAGATAGTCGCCGTGGTCGGAAGTCAGCACAATCATTGTGTCTTTCATCCGACCTGTCGCCTCGAGATGCTTAAGCAGCCGACCAAGCTGATCATCGCATTGCTTGATAAGCCCCATATAGGCGGGAATGACCTTGTCGCGCACGGTGTCCTGCTGAAACGCAGCGGCGATCCGGTTTTCCATGTAAGCGCCATAGACAGGATGCGGGTCATCGCGTTCGCGCGCGTCGCGAATGGCAGGTTGGATTTGCGCAGGCCCGTACATGTCGTGATAGGGCGCTGGCACGATATAGGGCCAATGCGGCTTGATATAGCTGAGATGAGCGCACCACGGGCCTTCGGCGCTGTCCACAAAATCAATCGCGCGGCTGGTCAGCCAAGGCGTTTCACTGTCTTCCTCGCGGATATTCGCGGGCTTGTCCGCATTCGCAAACATCCATCCCGATGCGATGTCTCCGTCATCGTCGACACCTGCATTCGCGTGCACCGCCCACGGGTTGGCCGCAGGATAGCCTTTGGTTTTCAGGTACTCGTTATACGGCGAGCGGCGTTCGTCATAGAACCCGTCCGGACCTTCGGCCCAAAGTCCATCGTCGCGGGTCCAGACATCAAAGCCGCATTCCGCCTGACGCGCGCCAATCACGCTGTCCGGGCTGAGCCCAAGGCGTTGCATTCCATCCGCATCGGCGCGCATATGCGTCTTGCCAATCAGCCAGCAGCCCATGCCAGCCCGTCGCAAATGGTCGCCCATGGTTTGTTCGCCGACCCGCAAGGGAAACCCGTTCCAGGCTGCGCCATGCGAAGCGACATAACGCCCGGTGTAAAAACACATGCGGCTTGCCCCACAGATCGGCGATTGAACGAAGGCGTTCGAAAACCTGACCCCCATCGCCGCCACCCGGTCGAAATGCGGTGTTTTCAGATGCGGATGTCCCGAACAGCCTAGGTAATCGAACCGAAGCTGATCATACATCACAAACAAAATGTTCAAGCCGCGCTCCCTTTGAAAGCTGCGCTTGTTGAAGCGCGTTTTGACGGATTTATTGCCTGTTTCAGATGGCCGTGCCAGCCTTTCCAGAGCGTGACCACACGCGGCACCGCAAGAAACGCCTCAAAATCCGCCGAAGTTTCGCGGATCCGCAGTCAAACTTCATATTTTGGCCTGAATTCCCCACCAAAAAGAAACAATAGCGCAAAGATGCCAAAGGACGTTGGCAGTGATCACAGGCACCTCCGCCTCTCGCCCAACAACGGGTGCACGACCTCAGCGGGATACCCGACTGATTTCTTTGATTGCGCCTGTTTACAACGAACAGGAGTCGATTGTGCCGTTCCTGGATCGGATCGCAGCGGTGTTTACCGATATTGGCCCGGCCTATGACTATCAGGTCTTGTTTGTAAACGATGGCAGTCAGGATGCGACCGAATTTGCTATCCGGTCAAAAATGCAAACGGATACGCGGATTGGTTTGCTGAACCTGTCACGCAATTTCGGAAAAGAAGCAGCACTTTCGGCAGGGCTTGATCATGCCGATGGCGATGCCTGCATCCCGATAGATGTTGATTTGCAAGACCCGCCGGAACTGATCGCAGACATGGTCCGGCACTGGGAACTGGGCGCGCAGGTCGTCAATGCGCGCCGCGTCTGCCGCGACGGGGATCGTTGGCTGAAACGCGCGTCGGCTGGCGGGTTCTATCGTATCTTCAACGTGCTGGCCGAACGTCGCATTCCGCTGAATGTGGGCGATTTTCGATTGCTTGACCGCCAGGTGGTCGATGTTTTGCGCGATATGAATGAACGTGTGCGTTTCAACAAAGCGCTGTTCAACTGGGTCGGGTTCGACACCGCCGAGGTCACGTTTGAACGCCCGGGGCGTCAGGCGGGCAGCAGCGCTTGGTCGTATTGGAAGCTGTGGAATTTTGCGTTGGATGGGATTTTTTCATCTTCGACCACACCGCTTCGCATCTGGACCTATGTGGGCGGCACGCTCGCCGCGCTTTCCGTCGTCTACGCCGCCTTGATCTTTATTCGCACGCTTTTCGTTGGTGTTGATGTCCCGGGCTATGCGTCGACCATCATTCTGATCCTGTTGTTTGGTGGCATGAACCTTTTCGCAATAGGCATCGTCGGCGAATATATCGGGCGCATTTACTCTGAGGTGCGCGAACGCCCGCTTTACGTGCTGCGTTCCGTTCACAAGGCAGGGGACAAAGACTGATGGATCGCGCTGTTTTCGAACGTATGGCCGCTCAGGAAGAGGTGCATTGGTGGTTCGCTGCGCGTCGGAGCATACTTCAAACCGCGATTGACCGCTTGATTGACCTGCCCGAGGCTCCTCGCATTCTGGAAGCAGGCTGTGGCACCGGCGGCAATCTGGACATGCTGGCCAAATACGGAACGTTGCGCGCCTTTGAACTGGACAACGCCGCGCGCCAAACCGCCGCCTCGAAAAGCGGGTTGGCTGTGGCAGAAGGCGCCCTGCCCGGCCCTTTGCCGTTTGATAGCGAACGGTTCGATCTGATCGGCCTGTTTGACGTGCTGGAACATGTGGAAGACGATCAGGCGGCTTTGTCCGCCTTGGGCACGCGTTTGTCAGACACCGGGCGCATCCTTATGACGGTGCCCGCCTTCCCCTGGCTTTGGTCCGCCCATGATACGCGCCACCACCATTTCCGCCGCTACACCCGCCAATCGTTGCGTCAGATTGCCGATGCCGCGGGGTTGCGTGTTGAAACCAGCTTTTACTTTAACACCACCCTTTTCCCACTGGCGGTCGCAGCCCGCGCGCTCAAAGGTGTGATGGGCAGCAAGGCCGCCGACGACACGATGCCCGGCCCGATGGCAAACGGCGTATTGCGTCGCGTGTTTGCGGCAGAACGTCATTTGGTCGGTCGGTTGAAAATGCCAGTTGGCCTGTCGCTGTGCGGCGTCTTGCACCGGGCGTAGGCGTGACGCTTTTCACCCAAATCGCGCGCTTTGTCGGCGTTGGCCTTTTGGCGACGTTGATGCATGTGCTGGTCGCGATCTGCGCTGCCGCGTGGCTTGGGTTTCCGCCGCTCGGGGCAAATTTCACAGGCTTTGCCGCCGCTGTAATCCTGTCGTATCTGGGGCAAGGGCGCTTTACCTTTGGCGCGCGCCTGCAACACAGATTTCATGCCCCCCGCTTTCTGACAATCGCCGTGCTGGGGCTTGCCCTGTCGACGCTGATCACCGAGGTCGCGGTGATGCGCGCGGGTCTGACGTTTACATATGCAATGGGGCTTGTCGGTGTGGCCGTCCCACTGACAACGTTCACGCTTTGCCGTTTCTGGCTGTTCAAGCCGAGCTATGGGACAGGTCCGTAAAGCACCAGCGTCGCCGTTTCGATTGCGGTTGGAAGACCGGAACAAAGCGGTACAGTTTCCTGTGGTCCGCGTGGGCGCAGGTAATACTCGGCCCCTGTGCTCGCCAAAATTCCCGACATGACCTCGCAATCGGCCCGTTTGCGTTGGTCTTCATCCCAAAGTCTGACGCCCGCCCATCCGGTTTTGTCTGCATGCTCGGACGCCGGCGTCACGATCTGGTCAATCCGTTCACGTGTCAGCGCAGCCTGACCGGATTGCGCAACCGAAAACAGTTTAAAGTCCACATAGACGCTGCGCTGCGTATAATGGCGGAAATCCATCATGCTGACGGGAATGACAAAAAGCGCATCTGGCGGGGTCTCGGCCCGAATGCGATCAAACATCTGACGCGTCGGGTCGGGAAGCAGGCTTTTAAACGGTGTCGGCGGGAAAAGCCAAAGGGCCGCCGCTAAAAGGGCGACAGCGCCGACCGGCAGCCCCCAGCGCACGCGCCCAAGGGCCCAGAGACACGCCGCAACCACCAGAAAAATGACACTTGCGATCGTACCGTTCAGGGCAAGAATTGCGGTTAACAAAAGCCCCGTCGCAAAGCTGGCCGGTCGGGCGCCGGATTGGAAACATCCCGCAATGGCAAAGCCCGCCCCAAGCACAAAAAGCAGCGGGGTCGACCGGTTTGCGTCCAGAATAAAAAATGGCAACCATTCCCAAAGGCCCAGCTTGTAGACACCAACGCTCACCAGATGCAGCGCGGTGAATACGGCCATACCTGCAATCGCAAATCGCGCATGGCTCGGTTTGGGTCGCAAAAGCAAACCGGCCCCGGCCCACCCGGCCAACAGATAAAGCGTCGTCAAACCAATCGACGCCCATTCAGGATCATAATGGGCAGGGGCGCGAAATCGGTAGGCATCTTCGATCACGTCGATGCCGCCCACCCCGCCGGGTTCCGCCCCCATCTGGCCAAACACCAGCCACGCTGCCGGGGTCGCCACAAGCGCCGCGATCAGCGCAAGCCGGATTACGACGCGCGGCTGCACGACCAGAACACCGGCGCCCACAATCATTGCGCCATGCCAAGCGGTCATCGGCTGGGCATAGGCGGCGGCGCCCAGACACAGGCCTGCCACCACGATGCGGCGGTGAAGTGCACAGGCCACCGCCCCGAGAACAAGCGTCAGCGCGACGTTATGGTGGTGAAAGAAATCCGAGATCAGCCCGCCGAAATCGCCGCGCCCCAACCCGTCTTCGGTCACCACCACGCCAATTGCCAGAACCAGCGGCAGGGCAGCGGCAGGCGCGCCCAGCGTGCGCAAGATGATAAAAAGGGCCAAAGCCGAAAACACTGCAAGAACGGTCAAGGCGGCCTGAAATACAGGTCCAACCCCAAGCGTTGCCTTACCCAGACCATAAACCCATTCATAGACCAGGGCGTGGCTGGCAAACGTGCCAAGCTGGACATCGCGGGCGAAAAGCAACGGGTTCGCCCGGTGTTCGGCCAAGGGCGCATAAGCAAAATCATCACCGAACGGAAAGGGCTGAAACCCGGTGAAAACCTGTGTGATCAACCCGAATGCAAAGGCAAACGCCCCGGCGACCCAAAGGGTGTGATTGCTTTTCATGCGATCAGTTTGACGCGTGGACGTAGCTCTGCCAAGCGCCAATTCTTGTCGGCAAACCAGCATGATGGGCCGCTCTTAATGTGCTAGCCCCTGTCGTCCCGGTTGAACATCCGCGCCGCAAGCGGACCACCAAGTATGACCACGAACATGCGCAAAACGTGATGCGCCACGACAAAGGCCACATCCGCGCCGACGATCAGCGCCAGAACCGTCAATTCGGCTTGTCCACCCGGCGCGAAAGCCAAAAGCGTTTCCTGCCCCGGTGCAAACCCAAGGGTATAGATCACCTCGACAAAAATCAGTGTCAGCACAATCAGAATGCCGCAAAAGCCCAGCCCTGCGATCAGGTCACGGCGCACTTCGGCCATCGTGACGCCGGTGTATTTCGAACCAATCGACATCCCCAGGAAAAACTGCGCGGCCCAGATTGCCTCGGCCGGGGGGCGGTTGCCGATCAAGCCGGTCATGGCGGCCAAAGCGGTCAGAAGCAAAGGGCCAAGAATGGACGCGCCAAACATCCCCATCCGCTTTGCGCCTTGCCAGCCGACAACTGCACAAACCACCATCAAAGCCAGATCCGCGAACGGCACATTCGTGATAGGCGCGCCCGGCGGATTGGTCAGATCAGCGTCCCAGATGAAGGTCAAAAGGAACGGCAAAGCCGCCACGATCACCATCACGCGTGTCGCGTGGATCAGGCTAAGCGTGCGAATATCGCCGCCTGCCTCTTCGCCAAAGACCAGCATATCCTGCAAGCCGCCGGGCATTGCCGCGTAATAGCTGGTGACAAAGTCATAGTTCCAGATCCGCTGGAAATAGGGAATTCCGATCAGCCCGATGCACAAGATCATCACCGGGATCAGCGCAAGTGTGGGCCACATCAGAACCATCGACGCCAAAATCGCTGGCGTGAAAGTCGCCCCAACGGCGACCCCCAGAATAGTCCGCATCGTTTCGTTCAGCGGGGCGATGCCCTTCATCGGCGCACCGGCCAAAGCGGCCAACATGGATGCCGTTATCGGTCCCAACAGCCACGGCAATGGCAGGGATAACGCCATAAAGACGGCCACACCGATGCCCGCCACCCCAAACGTGGTGACATAGGCGATCATCCAGACCCTGCCAGCGACGGCGCTTGGGCGGCAGGCCCACCGAAAGTCACGCCCGGGATGATGGGCAGGCTCACTCGTCCTCGATCTTGCTGCGCAATGATTTTACCTCGCCCCGGGCCTTCTTCGCCGCCAATCTGCGCTTTTTCGACGCCAGGGTGGGCCGCGTGGCGATGCGACGTTTGGGTTTGCGCGTGGCCTCGCGCACCAGATCGACCAACCGCTGTCGCGCGATATCCCGATTGCGCGCCTGATGCCGTGTCTCGGACACCTGGATCAAAAGCGCGCCATCCTTCGTCCACCGCCGCCCCGCCAATCGCTTCAGCCGCGCCTTAACGGGGCCGGGCAAATTCGGGGACCTTTCTGCCTCGAACCGCAGCTCGACCGCCGTGGCAACCTTGTTGACATTCTGCCCGCCGGGACCGCCCGATTGCACGAATTGCTCGGTGATCTCCCAATCTTCGATGCCAATCGTTTCGGTGATATTCAGCATAGGGAAAGCGTACACTTTAGCCGCGAAATTTGCAGGTCTGTACAGTTTCAGACCCTTGTTCGGGGTATTTTCGACGAAAAGGGGCCACCGGAAGTCGGCAGCCCCTCGAATGTTTCGGAGATGGGCCCGGTTAGAGCGGGAGCCCAATCATGGTTCTTCGACCTTCGGGTCTGCCCTCAGGTGACGGCCCCAATGACTGTTCCGACCACATACTCCACCATCATTCTTGACACTGGACCACCTCC
>CALDUK010000042.1 GCA_937924905.1 uncultured Paracoccaceae bacterium
GGCGAACAGGCTTTTGACGGTCATGGCGTTTCCTTTCGAATTTCGGATGATTTCCGTCTCATCCATCGGATTGCTTGATGGATGTCGCATTTTCTGATACATTTTAAAAACGAATGTTTTTGAAATGACACATCAGGAAAATTGATATGGCAAGAAATATCGATATGACGGCCCTGCGGTCTTTCGTGATGGTCGCCGACACAGGCGGCGTGACCCGTGCTGCGTCTGCGCTGAACCTGACACAATCGGCGGTGTCGATGCAGTTAAAACGGTTGGAAGAAAGTCTGGGTCAGGCGCTTCTGGATCGCAGCGGACGGGGCATTGCGCTGACAGGTGCGGGCGAGCAGTTACTGGGCTATGGGCGCAAGCTGTTGTCGTCAAATGACGAGTTGTTCCGGCAGATGACGCATGATGCGTATCAGGGCACGCTGCGGCTGGGGGTGCCGCATGATATTGTCTATCCAGCCATACCGCGTGTGCTGAAGCTGTTTCGCGCGGAACATCCCCGGATGCGGTTGCAACTTTTGTCTTCGGCCACATCCCGTTTGAAAGAGATGTACCGAAGTTCAGAATGCGATGTCATTCTGACAACCGAGAGAGAGTGCGACCCAGAGGGCGAGGTTTTGGCCGAACGGCCCCTGGTCTGGCACGGCGCGCCGGACGGATCGGCTTGGCAAAGGCGGCCCTTGCCGATTGCATCCGAGCCGGTTTGCATGTTTCGGCGCCCGATGCAGATGGCCTTGGATGCGGTGGGGATTCCTTGGGAAATGGCGGTGGATTCAGATTCGACCTCGACCGTGACGGCAACGGCATCGGCGGATTTTGCGGTTTTGCCGATGCTGGACGGCACCGCCTCGCCGCCGCTGGAGCGTGTGCCGCATGGCGGGACATTGCCGGATATGGGGACGTTCAAGATCAATATGTATGCGCGCAAAGACATCACGCAGCGCGAGGTGCTGGCCGATTTGGTGGGGCTGATCCGGGATGCCTATGACGCACAGCCGGTGGCGCTTACGGGGTAATCACCACCTTGCCGGTCGACGTGCGGGTGCGCAAAAGATCAAGCCCGTCTTCGACCTGCGACAGCGGCAGAACATGGCTGACATGCGGCGCTATTTTTCCTTGGTCGTACAGCGTCAGAAGCGATTGCATACTGTCACGCAGGGGCGCGGGATTGAAGCGCAGATACGCCCCCCAATAGAATCCGATGATGTCGATGTTCTTGACCAGAACGTGGTTCAGTTTCGGTTCCGGCACCGTGCCGCTGGCAAAGCCGATGACAAGAAAGCGGCCTTCGGGGGCCAGCGCGCGCAAGCCCGCCGCGCCGGTGTCGCCGCCGACCGCGTCATAGACGACATTGATAGGGGCAAGGGCGCGGAACTGGTCGAGAAGATCGGGGGCAAGCGCATCAATCAGGATGTCGGCGCCTGCCTTGCGGGCGATGTCCAGCTTGTCGGCCCCGCGCGCGACCGCGATGACGCGCGCGCCAAGGGCCTTGCCGATTTCAACCGCAGTCAGCCCCACGCCACCTGCCGCGCCAAGAACCAGCATTGTGTCGTCGGGGCCAAGTCGGGCGCGGCGGGTCAGCGCCAGATGCGAGGTGCCATAGGCGATTTGAAACCCGGCGGCGACGTCGGCGGGCATATTGGCAGGCATCTTGATACAGCGCGCGGCGTCGATGGTTGCGGTTTCGGCCAAGCCGCCGGCGCCGCAGTAAGCAACGATTCGCTCTCCGGTTGTGAACGCGTTCACATTTGAGCCGATTTGGATAATTTCGCCGCAAACTTCAAGGCCAGGGACGAATGGATAGGGCGGAGTTTCTTGATATGTTCCTTTAATCATTAGCAAATCAGCGAAATTCAGCCCACAGGCCAGAACCCTGATTTGCAGTTGATCGGGGCCGGGTTCGGGGGCGACCCAATCTTCGGTAAGTGTTTGATTCTCAGGTGAATTTACCAAGTATGCGCGTGCCAAGCCGCCATGCCCCATTTTGAATATTGCTTTTCGTTTCCGTAAACTGTTTCAAGGGGTGGTTCCAGTCAGGGACGGCAGACCTTTGATGTTTCGGTGTTTTAGTCCTTAGAATGTGAATATGCTAAAAAGTGGGACTCGATGCTAAACTTTGACTGACCAAAAAGACAACTATCAAGTTCTTCGACCATCGCGCATACCTGCTGCAGGTTGAAAAGGGAGCACTGCCATGAAGCACCCCGTAGATGTCCATGTGGGCAAGCGTATCCGCCACCGTCGCTGGCTGGTTGGTATGACACAACAACAGCTGGCGCAAAGCGTCGGCATCAAGTTCCAGCAGATCCAGAAGTACGAGACCGGGATGAACCGTGTTTCTGCATCCCGGCTTTGGGATATTGCGGCGTCGCTGACGGTTCCCGTCAGTTTCTTTTTCGATGGCCTGAATGGCGAGGAAGCGCTGGCTGAACCGATGTCGAGCGCAGATGTGCCGCACGATATTCTGAAGGACAAAGAGGCGCTGGACTTGATCCGGTCGTATTACGCTATCCCCGAAACACAGCGCCGCCGCCTGTTTGAACTGGCGCGCGTGCTGAGCGACCCGCAATAGCGGTTCGACACTTGACGCCTGTTGGGGCCGCTCCTAGGCAGGCGTCATGCAAATGCAGAGCAATCTGACGGCGGATGATATTGCCAAACTTTGGGCCACTGCCGAGCAGATGGCGGATGTTGCGCGAGCGGAAACGCTTGCGCATTTTCGTTTGTCGTCTTTGACGGCGGACAGCAAATCGGCTGCGTTTGATCCCGTCACCGTGGCGGACCGCGCCGCAGAAAAGGCGATGCGCGCGATTTTGGCCAAGGCGCGGCCCCACGACGGGGTTCTGGGCGAAGAATTTGGCGCTGTGGCCGGGACAAGCGGTTTGACCTGGGTGCTTGATCCAATCGACGGCACGCGCGGCTATATCAGCGGGACACCGACCTGGGGTGTGCTGATTGCCTTGTCCGATCACGATGGGCCGTTCCTGGGGCTGGTCGATCAGCCCTACATTGGCGAACGTTTCATGGGCGGTTTGGGCCGGGCCGAGATGCACGGACCTTTGGGGCGTCGCGATCTGGCGGTTCGTCAGGGCCTTGGTCTGGACAAGGCGACACTTTTCACGACATTCCCCGAAGTCGGCACATCGGACGACCGCGCGGCATTCGAGCGGGTGGCGTCCCGCGTTCAGATGACGCGCTATGGATGTGATTGCTATGCCTATGCGCTTTTGGCGTCGGGTCAGGTGGATTTGGTGATCGAGGCCGGGTTGAACGCCTATGACATTCAAGCCCCGATTGCAGTGATCGAAGCCGCAGGTGGGATCGTGACCAATTGGGCCGGAGGGCCTGCGCATGATGGCGGGCGGGCTTTGGCTGCCGCGACGCCCGAATTGCACGCCGCCGCGATGGCGCTTTTGGCACCATGACGCGTCGGCTTTTTCGCAAGGCAGATGCCGTGGTCACGATGGATGGCGACGATATCCCCGGCGGGGATGTTCTGATTGAGAACGGTGTCATCGCGGCCGTGGGCGTTGATCTTGCCGCCGACGGGGCCGAGGTTCACGAGATGCGGGGGCGCGTTATGACGCCCGGTCTGGTCAACACCCATCACCATCTGTTCCAGACGCTGACGCGCGCTGTGCCCGGTGGGCAGGATGCGGTTTTGTTTGGGTGGTTGAAAACGCTCTACCCGATCTGGTCGCGGTTCGGCCCGGACGACATGCGGCTTTCGGCGGAATTGGGGTTGGCCGAGCTGGCGCTTTCGGGATGCACGACCAGTTCGGATCATCTTTATCTGTTTCCAAACGGATCGCGGCTGGATGATACGATCGAAGCTGCCACCACCGTTGGTTTGCGGTTTCATCCGACGCGGGGGGCGATGTCGATTGGCACGTCGAAAGGCGGCTTGCCGCCGGACGCTTTGGTGGAAGACGAGGCCGCTATTCTGGACGATTGCTTGCGGGTCATTGACGCGTTTCACGATCCCCATCCGGGTGCCATGGTACGGGTCGGTGTGGCACCTTGTTCGCCGTTTTCGGTAAGCCGCGAGCTGATGCGCGATGCGGCTGTTTTGGCACGCGACAAGGGCGTCGGGCTGCACACCCATCTGGCGGAGAATGATGAAGATGTCGCCTATTCCCTGGCGACCTTTGGCTGTTTGCCCGGCACCTATGCCGAAGAACTGGGCTGGACTGGCGCGGATGTGTGGCATGCCCATTGCGTCAAGCTGAACCCCGACGAGATTGCGCTGTTTGCCCGGACCGGGACGGCGGTGGCACATTGCCCCTGTTCGAATTGTCGGTTGGGCTCCGGCATCGCGCCCGTGCGCGATATGCGGGCTGCTGGGGTCACGGTTGGGCTGGGCGTTGACGGTTCAGCGTCAAACGACAGGGCCAATCTGATCGACGAGGCGCGTCAGGTCATGTTGGTGCAGCGCGTTGCGGGCGGGGCAGACGCGATGGGCGCGCGCGCGGCGCTGGAACTGGCAACGCTTGGCGGAGCCAAGGCGCTGAACCGGTCGGACATTGGGCGTCTGGCCCGGGGGATGCGGGCCGATATCGCGGTCTGGGACGTCTCGGGTCTGGACAGCGCCGGGTCGTGGGACAGGGCTGCCCTGCTTTTGGCGGGGCCAAGCCGGGTGGACGCATTGTTTGTGGAAGGGCGTCAGATTGTTGCGGATGGGCAGGTTGTAACACTGGACCTTCCGCGCGCTGTGGCCGCAGCGGCGCAAGCGGTGGCGCGGCTTTCGGGTTAGGCGCGAAACGCAGTGACAGCGGCCAGGACGACAACGCCCAGCATGGCAATCGCCATCCCGATGTTGATCAACCGCTGCTTTTCCGGGGCCAGATCAAGGCGTCGTAACGTGATGCCAAGCCATAGCCACACAAGATGCAAGGCAATCCAGATTGCGTTGAAGATCAACAGCTTGAACGTGGCTTCTAAAACTGGGCTGGCGGCGAAAAAAGCGAAGTTGCTGAAGATCGCCGTGTTGACCGCATAGGCTTTGGGGTTGATTGCTTGCAGTGTGATGCCACCGGTGATGCCGGGCGGATTGGGGCGTTCGATGAAGGCGATGCGGGTGCCGGCGAACGCGATTTTATAGGCCAGCCACAAAAGATAGGCGGCGGATGCAGCGGCTAGCACCAGGCGCAGTTCGGGCCGGGCGAACATGATGGCGGCCAGCCCCGAAAGCACCGCCAGCGCCACCAGATTGTTGCCAATCAGCAGCCCCAGCAAATATCGAAGCCCTTGGCGATACCCATACGCCGCGCCGACGCCGGCAAGGGACAAAACACCCGGTCCGGGTGTGCCGATCAGGAAAAGAACAGCAAGGGCAAAGGTCAGCATGGGGATGATCCTGTTGAACGGCCTTGGATGCGAACGTCGCGAATGGCGCGGTCGTCGCCCATCATAATTGTTGGAAAGAGCGCCTCCCAGATGTCGCCCGCGCGCGCGGCGCGTTGCGCGATCACAGGTGTCGAGGCAAGATCGAGTATCGCAAGATCTGCTTCGGCCCCCGGTGCAAGCTGGCCTATCTTGCCCGCGAACCCCAGAACATCTGCGGCCCCGCCCGTGGCGCGCCAGAGAAGATTGGCCGGGTGCAGGGCGTTGCCGCGCAACTGCGCGATTTCATAGGCTGCCGCCATTGTGCGCAGCATCGAAAAAGACGAGCCGCCGCCGGTGTCGGTGGCAAGGCCCACGGCGATAGTCTCGGCCAATTTCATGTCGAACAGGCCCGATCCGATAAAGGTGTTGGATGTCGGGCAATGGGCGATGGCGGCGCCTGTGTCTTGCAGGCGTGCGATTTCGCGGGCGGTCAGGTGGATCGCGTGGCCAAAGATGGCCCCTTTGCCCAAAAGGCCTGCGCGGTCGTATGTATCGAGATAATCGCGTGCATCAGGGCAAAGTTCGGCGACCCACGCGACTTCGTCCGTTTGTTCCGAGATATGGGTTTGCATCGCGCAATCCGGGTGTTCGGCCCAAAGTGCGCCAAGTGCATTCAACTGTTCGGTTGTGGATGTGGGCGTAAACCGGGGGGTGATGGCGTAGCACAGGCGGTTTTTGCCGTGCCAAGTTTCGATCAAGGCTTTGCTTTCGTCATACGCGCGCTGGGCTGTGTCGCAAAGCGCGTGCGGTGCGTTCCGGTCCATACAGCTTTTGCCCGCCATGGCGCGCAAGCCGCGCCGGTTGGCTTCTTCGAAGAACGCGGTAACGCTGGCCGGGTGCGAGGTGGCGTAACTGCACACCGTTGTCGTGCCAGCACCAAGGCTTAGATCGAAAAACAGACGTGCGGCATGTGCCGCATAATCCGGGTCTTCAAAGCGCATTTCTTCGGGAAACGTGTATTGATCCAGCCAATCAATCAGGCGTTTGCCCCAGCTGGCGATGATTGCGGTCTGGGGGTAATGCACGTGGGTGTCGATGAACCCGGGCAGGATCAGCGCCGTGCCATAGTCGGTTTGGGGCAGGTTTGGGTGGGCGCGCAAGATGTCATCGGCGGGTCCGACGCGGGCAATCTTGCCGTTTTCGATCACCACCGCGCCCCGGCTGTTGTGTCGGGCGGCCGTCGGGTCGGGGCCGGAAAGTTCCAGGGTTTGACCGATCAGGATTTCATGCGCGGATTCCATGGCTCTGGTAAGCCATGTCGCGTTGAGCTTGTCCATGGGGCGGGCTAGAACCGGAGTAAGCGCCAGCAAGGAGCAGCCCATGAGCGAGCCCGCAGAACAAGCTTCGGATGAAGGTCTGGAGACCGACTATAAGCTTGACCGCGAACGCGTTGCGGCGGTTCGGCTGGCGATTGCCACGGGCGATGCCGACCGGTTGCACGATTTGTTTGAGCCGTTGCACCCGGCCGATATCGCCGACCTTTTCGAACAGCTTGAAGTCAGCGAGCGGCGTGAATTGCTGGGGCTTGCGGGCGATCTTGTGGGCGGCGCGGTGCTATCGGAGATCGAGGAAGACCTGCGCGAAGAGATCATCGAAACGCTGCCACAGGATCAACTGGCGGAAGCGGTGCGCGGGTTGGAATCGGACGATGTTGTCGACATTCTGGAAGACCTGGACGAGCCGCAGCAGGAAGCTTTGCTGGATGTGCTGGACCAAAGCGACCGGGCCGCTGTCGAGCAATCGCTTGCGTATCCGGAATTTTCCGCCGGTCGTCTTATGCAGCGCGAGGTCGTGGCCGCGCCCGAACATTGGACTGTGGGCGACGCGATTGACCATCTGCGCGCGCAGGAAGGGCTTCCCGGCCAGTTCTATCATGTCGTTCTTGTCGATCCCCGCCACCGTCCCACAACCTATGTGACGCTTGGGCGGTTGATGTCGTCATCCCGCGCGACACCTCTGTCCGAGATTGCCGAAACAAGCTTTCGCACCTTTGACGTTGATGAGGATGAAGGCGATGTGGCCTATGCCTTTAATCAATATCACCTGATTTCGGCGCCTGTGATTGATGCCGATGGGCGTTTGGCCGGTGTCATTACGATTGATGATGCGATGATCGTTCTGGACGAAGAACACGAAGAAGACGTGTTCCGTCTGGCGGGCGTCGGCGATGAAAGCCTGTCGAATTCGACCCTTGAGATCGTCAAACGGCGGTTCCCGTGGCTTGCGATCAATCTGGTGTCCGCGATTCTGGCGTCGATCGTGATATCGCTGTTCGAGGATGTTCTGGTCGCCGTTGTGGCGCTTGCCGTTTTGATGCCGATTATCGCGTCAATGGGCGGCAATGCGGCCACGCAATCAATGACGGTCGCTGTCCGGGCCCTGGCGACCCGCGACCTGACCGGGTCGAACGCCTTGCGCGTCATTCGGCGCGAAGGCGTGGCGGGGCTGCTGAACGGCATTGTTTTTGCGGTGATCATGGGGATTGTCGGTGTTGTCTGGTTTGGCACGCCGATGATTGGCGTCGTTATTGCGGTGGCCATGGTGATCAATCTGCTGGTCGCAGGGTTGTCGGGCGTTCTGGTGCCTTTGGCGCTTGACAAAATGGGGGTCGATCCGGCGCTTGCGTCGGGCACATTTGTCACCACGGTGACCGATGTTGTGGGCTTTTTCGCATTTCTGGGATTGGCCTCGGTGGTGCTTTTGTGATGGATAAGGCGGCTTTGCGCAAAGCCTTGGTTGCGCGCCGGGCGCGCGCGTTCGAGGCGACCGATCAAACCGCAGCACAGACGCGGTTGCGCAACACACTTGCGCCTTGCGAAGGGCCTGTGTCGTTCTATTGGCCGATCCGAACCGAGATTGATCCGCGCCCTGCAATAAACGCGCTTAGGGGCGTATTTACGTTTTGTCTGCCGCTGACGCACGGTCGGCGCGCCTTGTCGTTTCTGACCTGGACGCCTGACGCCCCGATGACTGTGGACGGGTTCAATGTGCCAGTGCCCGACGGGACCGCGCCTGTGGTGCCGCGCACGTTGGTTGTCCCGTTGCTGGCCTTTGACAGTGCCGGGCACCGGCTGGGCTATGGGGCCGGGCATTACGACCGAACGCTGGAAACGTTGCGCGCCAATGGGCCGGTGCGTGCCATCGGTTTCGCCTTTGAGGCGCAGCGCCTGGAGGATGATTTGCCAGCCGAACCGACCGATCAGCCGCTTGATGTCATCGTGACCGAGCGACAAACCCACGCGTTCGGCGTATAGCAAAACCAATATATTTTGACGCCAAACCTTGCCTATCGCTCACCTTGGGGCTAGCTGGCCTGTCATGCGACTACTTTACCTAGGGGATGTCGTGGGTCGATCCGGTCGGAAGGCGATTGCCGAACGGCTTCGGGGCTTGCGGGACAGACTGAAAGCGGACTTCGTTGTGGTGAACGGCGAAAACGCGACCTCGGGGGCCGGGTTGTCGCCGGATCATGCAAAACAGATGCTGGAAGCGGGTGCGGATGTTCTGACGCTGGGCGATCATGCGTTTGATCAGCGCGAGATGCTGTCTGGCATTGAACGCGAGCCGCGCCTATTGCGGCCCGTGAATTTTTCCAAAGCCGCACCGGGCCTGGGCGCGCGCGTGTTCGATGCACCGGGCGGGCGCAAGGTGCTGGTCGCTCAGGTGCTGGGACAAGTGTTTATGAAGCGTCCGTTTGATGATCCGTTTTCTGCGGTCGACGCGATTTTGCGCCAACATCCCATGGGCGGAATGGTGCAGGCAGGGCTTCTTGATATCCATTGCGAGGCGACGTCAGAGAAGATGGCGATGGGCCATTTCTGCGATGGCCGGATCAGTGCAGTTGTCGGCAGCCACACCCATGTGCCGACGGCGGACGCGATGGTTTTGCCTGCGGGCACTGCCTATATCACCGATGCCGGGATGTGTGGCGATTACAATTCTGTCATTGGGATGGACAAAGACGAACCCTTGCGTCGGTTCATAACCGGTATGGGCAAGGGGCGGTTTCAGCCCGCCTCGGGCGAGGCCAGCCTCTGCGGTGTACTAATTGAAACAGACGACAAGACGGGCAAAGCGCGGGCCATACAGCCGGTGCGCGAAGGTGGTTGCCTGACGGCGGCCGGAAACGCTTGAAGCATTGGTAAATTCAAGCGAGGCTCTGCGCTGATGGTCGAGCTTTTATCCCTTTCGCCTGCCTATCAGGCTTATCTGGCGCTTGCCGTGGTGGCGGGCATGTTCTTTCTGTTTCTCACCGAAGCCTATCCGCCTGAAGTCACCGCTATCGCAGGCGTGGCGATTTTGCTGGCGACAGGCGTTTTGCCCTATGCCGATGCGGTTGCCGTCCTGTCAAATCCTGCGCCCTGGACCATTTTGGCGATGTTCATTGTCATGGGGTCGCTGGTCAGGACGGGCGCTTTGGTCTGGTTCACCAGTATCGCCGAAGCCAAAGCTGACACGCACCCGGCCTTTGCTATTGGCGCCTTGATGGTGCTGGTGGTGGTTGCGTCAGCATTTGTGAACAACACGCCGGTGGTTCTGGTGATGATCCCGGTTTTTGTGCAACTGGCGCGAAAACTGAAAGTATCGCCCAGCAAGCTGTTGATCCCGCTGTCTTATGCCGCAATCCTGGGCGGGACGCTGACGCTGATTGGGACGTCGACGAACCTGTTGGTTGACGGCGTCGCCCGTGCCGAAGGGATGGCGGCGTTCACCATCTTTGAAGTCACGCCTTTGGCAATTTTTCTGGTGATCTGGGGCGCGATTTACATGCGTTTCATCGGAGCCCGACTTTTGCCGAAGCGCGACAGCATGGCGTCCCTTTTGGCCGGGGATGCGCCACGCAAGTTTTTCACCGAGGCCGCCTTGCCAGAAGACAGCGCCTTGATCGGGCGGTCTGTGACCGACATCGATCTTTTCAAGCGCGACGGCGTGCGGCTGGTCGATGTCTTGCGGGGGGATCTGTCGCTGAGGCGCAATCTGGGTGAGGTGACATTGGCCGCCGGTGACAGGGTTGTCTTGCGCACCCGCATGGAAGAACTGCTGGGTTTGCAAGAAAACCGTGATGTGCGGCTGGTCGACAAACTTTCGTCGGTTGAAACCACAACGGTTGAGGTGCTGATCACCCCGGGCGCGACGATCGTGGGCCGGTCGCTGGGCGCGCTGAGACTGCGGCGGCGCTATGGTGTGTATCCGCTTGCGGTGCATCGGCAGAACCAGAATATCGGGCGTCAGCTTGATGATCTGGTCGTGCGCGTTGGCGATACGCTTTTGCTGGAAGGCACGGCCGAAGACATTGCGCGGCTGGCGGCCGATGCCGGGCTTGTCAATGTGGTCGAACCGACGGCGCGGGCCTATCGACGCCGGCACGCCCCGATTGCGCTGGTGTCGCTGGCGGCGATTGTCGGGCTGGCGGCGTTTGGATTGGCGCCCATTCTGGCGCTGGCGGTGATTGCGGTCGCCATTTTGTTTCTGACCCGCTGCATCGACGCGGACGAGGCGTTTTCAGTGATCGACGGGCGGTTGCTGGCCTTGATTTTCTCGATGCTGGCGATTGGGGCGGCGTTGCAGGCAACCGGCGCGGTCGAGTTAATTGTAGGGTTTGTCGCCCCTTACCTGGGCGGGCTGCCGCCCTGGGCACTGGTCTGGGCGGTGTATATCCTGACCTCGATCCTGACCGAGCTGGTGTCAAACAATGCGGTTGCGGTTGTGGTGACGCCGATTGCCATCGGGCTGGCAACATCGCTTGGGATCGACCCCCGGCCGCTGGTGATTGCGGTGATGGTGGCGGCTTCGGCGGCGTTTTCGACACCGATTGGGTATCAGACCAATATGCTGGTCTATGGCCCGGGCGGGTATCGATTTACGGATTTCATGAAAGTGGGCATTCCGCTGAACCTGAGCATGGGGTTGATTTCGGCTATTTTGATCCCGCTGATCTGGCCGCTTTGACTATGGCACTCGTGTGGGGTGCGGCGCGCTTTGGGCGCTGTGGGCGGGCGCCAGAAGACGGATGATTTGGTCTTTCGGCCCCGGTTTGCCCAGACGGTTGCCCTGGATCTGATCGCATCCCATCCGGGTCAATATCGCGCGTTCTTCATCGCTTTCGACACCACTGGCAATCGCGGTCAGGTCAAATCGCTGGATCAGTGTCACGACAGTTTCCGCAAACCGTGCGGCTTGCGCTGTTTGACAAATTCCGCTGATCACGCGGCGGTCCAGTTTGACCTTGTCGAACGGGTACCGCCTGAGATGGGTGACCGACGCAATGTCGGCACCAAAGTCGCACAGCACCACGCGCGTCCCAAGATCGCGCAGCGCATCCAGCTGGAACAACGCAGCCTCGGGTTTGTCGGTCAGTGCAGTTTCGGTGACTTGAAATTCCAGCCTGTGCGCCTCTGTTTTTGTGGTTTTCAAAACGTCGGAAATGGTTGTGATGAGGTCAGCGTCAAACAGTTGTTTGGGCGACAACGGGATCGAAACCCCAAGCGTGGGCCAGCGCTGCGCGTCGCGGCAGGCTTGACGCAGCAGCCAGTGTCCCAAGGGGACGATCAGGTCAGTTTGTTCTGCAAAGTCAAAAAGGTCGCCGGTGTTTTTCAGTCGATTTTTCGCCCCGGGCCACCGCAAGACGGCCTCGACGCTGACTGGTTTTGTCTGGGTCGTCTCGAACACTGGCTGATAGTAAACGGCCAGCTTGCCTGTCTTTAGCGCTATGCGCAGATCGTCTTCGATTGTGCGGCTGCGCAAACAGGCGGTGTCGGTTGCTTCGTCAAAGAAAAGCGCTTGGTTGCGACCTTGGTTTTTGGCTTTGTGCATGGCGATTTTCGCCTGATGCAGCAGATCGCCCGCCGCCGCGTCGGGGTGGTTGGCCCCCGCGATGCCGATGCTGGCCGTCAGGGACAAGGGTTGCCCGCCGACGGTGATTGGTTCGGCGCAGGTGGCAAGCAGCCGTTGACCCAAGGTGTCGATATCGCGCGGGGTATTGGCAGTCGGATAAAGCACGGCGAAACTGTCGCCCGCCAAACGCGCGACCATGCCCTTCCCGTTGACTGTCGCGCAAATCCGGTCGGCCATGGCGTTAAGCACCACGTCGCCCGCAGCCCGACCGTGGGTTTTGTTGAACGCCCGGAACCGGTCAAGGTTCAGGATCAACACTGCAACCTGACGGCCCGCCCCAGTGGTCAGCGACAGCGCCGCTTTCATATGTTCGGCAAAATGCGCAGCCCCGGGCAGACCGGTCAGCGTGTCGTTCTGCCCAAGCCCTGCCACATCCGCGCGCCTGCGGATTTGATGGGTGATGTCGCGGGCGGTGCCGCGATAGCCTTGTGCCTTGCCATTTGCGTCAAAGAACGCCCGCCCGTTCAGGCACAGGTGCCGCGTTTCACCGTCTGGTGTGGCATAGCTGCAAACCATATCGCGTATCCGGCGGTGATCGTTGGCATCGGTCATCAACCGACGCAGGGGCTTGCCGATCAGGGGGGCGGCTTCTTCACCAGTAAACTGGGGTGTGCTGCCCGAAAAATAGGTGATGCGCCCGCCGGTGTCGGTTTCCCACAGCGCGTCAGCGCAGGTTTCGGCAAAATCGCGAAAGCGGGCTTCCCGCAAGACCAGTGCTTGGTGATCATCGGCCAGATCCAGCGCGCGGTCTTGCAAACCTTTTGCCATTTTGTGCAGGGCGCGGGCCAGTTGGCCAAAGTCCCCCAGCGCATCATGGTGTCGCAAGGCGTCAAAATCGGCCTGATCCGCGTGTTCTGCCAGCTTGGTCAAGCGGTGAAGCGGGCGAAGGATTGCGCGCCACGCCAAAACAACACAACCAAGGCAAAGCGCGCCGGTCACAGGGATTGCCAGTACCTGATCGGCTTGCCAAAAAACGATGCTGAGCATCAGAAAGACCAAGCCGACAATCAGCGATATTTTCCAGATCAAGCGCACAGGTGGCGTGATAGGGGTCAATTTCCAACCAAAGCGTTAACTGGTGCTGGCATCGCGGCGCAATTTTCGCCAGTTTGGGACCAAGCGGATACCAAAGGATGCACCATGAATATCAAGCTTTTGAAAGCACTGTGCGAAACCCCGGGCGTTCCCGGTCACGAAGACCGGGTACGGGCGATGATCGTCAAAGAAGCCAAAGGGTTGTTCGACACGGTTGACGAAGACCCGATGGGCTCGCTGCATTGCGTGCGCAAAGGAAAGGGCAAGAACCCTCAAAAGATCATGCTGCTTTGCCATATGGATGAAATCGGCTTTCTGGTCAGCCACATCACGGACAAGGGCTTTCTGTATCTGCAAACGGTCGGTGGGTTCGATCCGCGCAATCTGTTTTCGCGCCGGGTGCTGGTTTGTACCGAGACGGGGGATTTGAAAGCGGTGATGAACCCCGCCGGGCGTCCTGTGCATATCGCAAGCGCGGCCGACCGAAAGAAGGTGCCGGAACCGCACGAATTTTTTGTGGACACCGGGCTTGGCGAAAAGGCGAAAGACGTCGTCAAAGTGGGTGACATGGTTGTCATGGATGAACCCTTTCTGGAAATGGGCGACAAGTTGGTTTCAAAGGCGCTGGACAACAGGATTGCCTGCTGGCTGGGGATCGAGGCCATTCGCGGGTTGGGCAAAGCCAAGACTAAGGCCGAGATACATGTGGTCTTCACAACGCAGGAAGAAGTTGGCCTAAGAGGCGCGCGCACGGCATCCTATGCGGTTCAGCCCGATATCGGGATTGGCATTGATGTGACGCTGTCCTGCGATACGCCGGGTGTGCCCGAACAGGACCGAACGACCGAGCAAGGCAAGGGCTTTGGCCTGCATCTGCGTGATGGGTCTTTCATTGCTGACAAAGGGCTGGTGGCGGATTTCGCGGCTTTGGCCGAGAAGAACAAGATTCCCTATCAGCGGACCATGCTGCGGTCGGGCGGGCAGGATGGCGCGGCCGCGCAACAAGCCGCAGCTGGTGCGCGCGCGATCGGGATTGTCGTAGGTACGCGGTATATCCATACCGTGACCGAGATGATCGAAAAGACCGATCTACAAGCCGCGCGCGATATTCTGGTGGCATATCTGAAAGCAAACTAAGCGGCACCGTGCCTCAGGCGGGATTGTCCCGTCAGGGGCGCGGTTGCCAGCGGCCCTGGACCTTTACCCGATCCGGTCGCCGCCGCGCCAAACCGCGCGGACAACAGGCGTGTCGCCCAGCAATTTGACGCGGATCATATCGGCGACAGCCCCTTGGGCCAGCACCCCCCGGTCGGTCAGGCCTGTCGCGGTTGCGGGTGTCGCGGTGACCGTGCGGATGGCCCGTGGCAAGTCCCCCCACATGGCCGAAAGCCGGAAGGCCGACGCCAACAACAACGACGGCGCGTAATCCGATGAAATCACGTCCAAAAGCCCGGCTTCGGCCAGCTTGGTGGCCGAGACGTTGCCCGAATGCGACGCGCCCCGAATAAGGTTCGGTGCGCCCATGATGATCTTGATGCCCCGGTCGCGGCAGGCTTCGGCGGCTTCGTATGTGGTCGGAAACTCGGCCAGTCGAATGCCAAGTGCCGCCGAACGATCGACATGGGCGGTTGTTGTGTCGTCATGGCTGGCCAGCGTTGCACCCAGGCGTTGGGCGGCGGCGATGGCGGCGGTTTCATGCGCGGCGCGGACGCGCGCGCCAAGGTCGGTGCGTTCGGCAACAAACGTGTCAAACGCCCCATCCGTCATTGCGTACTTGCCGGTGTAATAGGTGCGCAATTTGTCCATGTCGTGAAACTGGCGCTGGCCCGGTGTGTGATCCATCACGCTGACCAGGCCAACGTGGTCCAGGTCGGTAAATTCGTCCAGTTCGGCCAGCAGTGTTTCCGAACAAATCTCGGCCCGGACATGGATCAGGTGACGGGCGCGCAGACACCCTGCGGCGCGCAGGCCCAGAATTTCGGTTGCAACAGCGCGCGCGTATTTCTTGTATGTCCCGCCCGGTTGCGTGACGGACCCTGCACGCAGCGCATCGAACACCGTCGTGATCCCGGCCGAGGCCAATTCGCCGTCATGGGCCAGGATTGCCGGGATATGGGGCATCTTGACGGCAGGGCGCGGTTCCAGATGACGTTCCAGATTGTCGGTGTGCAGCTCGACCAGCCCCGGCAATAGAATGTCGCCCTGACAATCGGTTGCGCCCGCTGGGATATGATCACCTTCGGTGATATCCGCGATGCGGTCGCCTGCCATGTGCAAGGCTCCTGTCATCACCCGGTCTTTCAGCACAAGCCGGGCGTTCGCCAGACACTGCTCGCTTGCCACAGGCGGGCTCATCTGCTCTGGCAGAAAGGGGGCTTGGACGGAGGCGCTCATGTCAGACTTTCAACGCTATGCCATCTATTATTTGCCCGACGACCGGGCACTTGCAAGCTTTGGCGCGGCCTGGTTGGGCTGGGATGTTGAGCATGGGCGCGACGTCGCCGGTTTATCGGTCGAACAGCGCGCCGCCATGGTGGCAAAAGCGCGTGTTTATGGATTTCACGCAACCCTGAAGCCGCCGTTTCGACTGGTCGAGGGGGCGACGGCCGATGCTTTGCAGGGCCCATTGGCCCAATTTGCGGCAGCCCGAGCGCCTGTTGCCCTGGGCGGTTTGTGTCTGACGCGATTGGGCGGGTTTCTGGCACTGGTGCCCGTGGCCGAGGTGCTTGGGATCACCGAGCTGGCGTTCGATGTTGTCAAAACCTTTGACCGGTTTCGCCGGCCCGCAGACGCGGCCGAACTGTCACGTCGTCGCGCGTCCGGGTTAAGCGCGCGCCAGGACGCGTTGCTGATGCAATGGGGCTATCCCTATGTCGCGGATGAATTTCGGTTTCACCTGACCCTGACTGGCCGGTTAGACACAGCGCGCCTGATGGAAGCGACAGAAGCGGTGAAAACGCATTTGCCCAAAATTGCGCGCCCGTTCGAAATTGCGTCGATTGCGCTGGTCGGCGAACGCACGGACGGTCGGTTTCAGATGATCCAGCGCTATGCGTTGCAAGGGAAGGCTGGTAGCGGAGGAGGGATTTGAACCCCCGACACATGGATTATGATTCCACTGCTCTAACCAACTGAGCTACTCCGCCAAAAGCTTGGGTGTCCTAGTGAAGTGACAGGCCAGCGTCAAGACCCGGAATGCCCGCTTTGTGCCCGACCATTCCCTTTGCGCGCTGGCTGTGAAAGTTTCAGACCAAGACAACGGGCGATATCCTTCCTTTGGGCGCAGATGGCGTGTTGGTCCGCTTTGCCGATAGCTTGCGCGAACCGGCCAATCGCGCGGCTTTGGCCTTTTGCGCAGGCGTTGACCAGGCGCGGTTCACCGGTGTGGTTGAAACCGCGTCGTCGCTTACTTCGGTTTTCGTGCGTTTTCGTCCCGATCAGGTCAGGCGTGCGGCTTTGGAAGACCAGTTGCGTGGACTTCTTGCCGCGCGGGATTGGCTGCAGGCGGATTTGCCGGGCGGGCGGCGGATTTGGCATATCCCGGCCGTGTTCGAAGGTGATGCAGCCCCTGATTTGGACGCGGTCGCCGGGCTTTTGCGCGTATCGGTGCCAGAGGCTATTGCCGAACTTACCGCAGACCCCTTGCGCGTTCTGGCCTTGGGCTTTGCGCCGGGCCAACCTTATCTGGGGTTCCTGCCGGATCGCTGGAATATTCCGCGCCGGACCGAGGTGACACCGCAGGTGCCGCAAGGGGCGGTCGTGGTCGCGGTGCGCCAGGTCATTCCTTTTGCCAACGCCGCGCCAACCGGGTGGTGGCAGATCGGGCGAACGGCGTTTCGCTGCTATGATGCACAGTCTGACCCGGCCCTGCCGCTGCGCGCGGGCGACGAGGTTAGGTTTCAATCTGTCCCGTCCGCAGCCTGGGCGAAACTGGCACGCGACGCGCGGGGCGGGGCCGAAGCCGAGACGCTGCCATGACCGTCGAGGTGCTGACGGTTGGCCCTTCGGTCAGTTTGCAGGATGCAGGGCGTCCGGGCGGGCTGGGCATTGGTTTGTCGCGGGGCGGCGCGGCGGACCGATTTGGCTATCTTGCCGGTTGCGCGCTGTTGGGTGCGCCCATGGGTGTGGCGGCGGTCGAAATGGCGGGCTTTGGTGGCACGTTCCGGTTCACAGAAGACCGGTGGTTCGCCCTGACGGGTGCCGGGATGCGGGCAGCACTGGATGGTGCGCCATTGGGCTGGAACGCCACCTATCAGGCGCGGGCGGGCCAGGTCTTGGCCATCGGATCGGTCGAAACGGGCGTTTACGGTTACCTGTCGCTGGCCGGTGGTATCGCGGCCCCGACCGAACTTGGCGGGCGCGGGTTCCATCAGATTGCCGGGCTAGGGCGCGCTTTGGCGGCGGGCGACCGGTTGGAACCCGCTGCGCCCGACCAGTCCGTGCCCGGGGCGTTGATTTTCCGGGGGCCAGACACACGCGCCGCGCCGCTGCGTATCATGCCGGGGCCACAAACGGCGATGTTCCCCGCCGATCAGATCGCGGCCTTTGAAGCCGCCGCTTTCATTCGCAGCGCACGCGCCAATCGTCAGGGCGTACGGCTGGACCATGACGGCGCGCCATTTGCGGCGGGGCTGCAATTGACGCGGGTGTCGGATTTTATTTCGGAGGGGGATGTGCAAATGACTGGCGACGGCACGCCCTATGTGCTTTTGGCCGATTGTCAGACAATGGGGGGCTACCCCCGGATTGGAACGGTTGTGCCAGCCGATCTGCCGCGCATCGCGCAGGCCATGCCGGGCGATGTCGTGCGGTTTCAGATGATTACCGTCGAACAGGCCGAACAACTTTGGAAAAGCGATGCGGCGGTGTTGGCCGACCTGAAAGCGCAGGTTGCCCCACGGGTGCGCGACCCGCGCGAGATCCGCGATTTGCTAAGTTATGATTTGATTGACCGGCCGTCGTCTGCGGTGACTGGACTAGACGAGTGAGACCACGATAACCGCGAAGGCCAGCGCGCCGATGGCGCTAAGCGTCAGCGCCATGCCGAGCACCGCCATCTGAATGGCGCGCCCGCAACGGAAAACGCCCAGCCGTGGAACGCACGCCCCACCAAAAGCAGCTTGCCCCAAACAAGGGTCAGTCAAACCGGTGCGCCTTGCAATGAACGACCAATCACGCCGGTGATGGGAAGGGACATTGGCAAACCCCGCTATAGTATCCGCCGCAGGAACGCCTGGGTGCGGTCTTTCTGCGGATTGCTTAGCAATTGTTCGGGCGTGCCTTCTTCATGGATCACTCCGGCGTCCAGAAAACAGACCTTGTCGGCCAGTTCCCGGGCGAATCCCATTTCATGGGTTGCAAGGATCATGGTCATGCCGGTTTCGCGCAATTGTCTCAGAACGTCCAGAACCTCGCCCACCAGTTCGGGGTCCAGCGCGCTGGTGATTTCGTCAAACAGCATGATCTCGGGCCGCATGGCAAGCGCGCGCACAATCGCGACGCGTTGCTGCTGACCGCCTGACAATTGATCGGGATAATGGGCCATCCGGTCGGCCAGCCCGAAACGGTCAAAGAGCGTTTCAACCTCGGGCCGTAAAGCTTCGCGCGTTTTGCCATGGACGCGACGCGGGGCCAGCATGACGTTTTCCGCAGCGGTCATATGTGGAAACAGGTTGAAGCTTTGAAACACCATGCCAATCCGCTGACGGATTGGTTGCGGGTCAAGTCCGGGGACCGATATGTCATGGCCATCGAACAGGATCATGCCGTCATCAATCGGCTCAAGCAGGTTGAGACAGCGTAGAAGCGTGGATTTGCCCGACCCCGATGCACCGATCAGGCAAACCATTTCTCCGGGGTTCACCGCAAGATCGATGCCGCAACAAACCGGTGTAGACCCAAAGCTTTTCTGAAGGTTGCGTGTTTCCAAAAGCGCCGTCATGTGCGTGCGCGCCGCTGCTTTGACAGCAGATAATCAGCATATCGTGTGGCTGGTATAGTGATGGCCAGAAAGATCAGCGCCGCACCCACATAGGGGGTGAAATTGGCCAGAAGCGATTTGTAGACGCCCGCCTGACGAAAGATCTCGACCGGGCCGATAAACGACAAAAGGGCCACGTCTTTTTGCAGCGCGATGAAAAGGTTCATATTGGCAGGCACGACCTTGCGGATGGCTTGGGGCAGTATGACGAACCGCATTGCATCGGCATTCGACAACCCAAGCGACGCCGCCGCCGCGCGCTGGCTTTGGTGGACGCCTTCGATGCCTGCGCGAAAAACCTCGGCCACATAGGCCGCATATGTCAGCACAAGCGCCACGGTGCCCCAGATATAGGGCGAGTTATAAGGGCGCGGCAGGCCAAGCCCGGGGATTCCGAATCCGATCAGATAGATCACAAGGATCACAGGCACGCCGCGAAAGATGTCGGTGTAAAGAATGGCAGCAAGGCGCAAAGGATAGGCCGCCGGGGCGCGAACATCGCGCGCAAGCGCCACCAAAAGGCCGAGGGCAAAGATCAGGGGGGCCGACCAGGCAAAAATGGTCACATCCAGAAGAAACGCGTTCAGAAGACCCGGAAAGGTCTGCATAAAAACATCGGCGTTGAAAAAGCTTTTCTTGACCGCAGGCCAGCCCGGGGCGAGGGGGACAAGGATAAAAAGGCCGGCCAGAACCAGAACGGTCGAGCCCCCGGCGACCAGATTGGCTTTCCGGCGCACACGCGTCTCATAGGCTTGGCGGCGCGTTACCATGGACGTCTGCGCAGGATGAGGACGCCGGTGTTTGCGTATTTTTGGCAAGATGAAGCGGGAGCGCGCGCGTTAACCCTAACGTTCGTCAGGGTTAACGCTTGTGCGCGAAGGGCGCGGCGCTTGATGTGCATAGGAAACCTGCCCCGATCCGGCCCGTGGTGGTTTATTCGATGACCGGAACGCCGGTGGTTTCGGACAGCCATTCTGCTTCGATGGCTGCAAGTGTTCCGTTTGATTTCATCGCGGTCAACGCGCCATCGATGCAGGTTTTCAGCGGATTGCCTTCTTCCAGAAGAAAACCGAATTCGTCCGGTTCTTCGCTGCGATCGGCCGGGAACTGGCCCAGGATTACACCATCTTCCAGCACAACGGCTGACAGATAGAGGGCTGTTGGCAGATCAAACAGGGCCGCGTCGATCTGATTGGCTTTCATTGCTTCGACCACATCGGCATTGTCGCCATACAACAGCGGGTCGGCGTCTGGCGCGATGATGCTGGTCAGCATCGGCACGGCCGTTGTGTTGGCGTCTGCGCCCCAGATCAGGCCTTTCAATGCGCCCAATTCGGCGGTTGCGCCATTGTCGATTGCCGTTTGACGGGTCAGAACTGCCATGGCGGCGGCGTAATAGGGAAGGGAGAAGTCAACGATTTCATCGCGTTCCTCGGTGATCGAAAACTGTTGAAGGTTGAAGTCGAAATTCTTGGCCCCGGGTTGGATCGCCTCGTCGAACGAAGACCGGGTCCAGACAACCTGATCATCGCTAAACCCCATTTCATTGGCCACCGCATAGGCCACAGCGGCCTCAAAGCCTTTCTTGCTTTCCGGGGCGTCATCCATGACCCAGGGGAAATAGGCCGGGTTGCCGGTGGCAATGGTCAATTTTCCGTCTTCAAGCGTCAGCCCGGTCGCGCAATCGCTTTGCGCGTGGGCGGTGGTGGCAAGGATAACGGCGAGGGTACTGGCATAGGCAAGGCGCATGATGTCTCTCCCATCTGGTTTCGATGCGATTGTGCGGGCGCGCGCTGAAATGTCCAGATGCGTTGCTGGGGAAACTTGCGCTTTTGGGCGCGGCATGCGCGGTTATTCGCGGGCGCGCAGCACGCGCGCCGGGCGTGCGGCCAGCGGTGACCAGGCGAAAAAGAGGCCGGCCAGCAGCGTGGCAAGGATGCCGCCTGTGACAATCGCAAGGGCCGAGATGGGTTCGAAGGTATAATCGACCTCCATCACGAAATGCATCACCGCCCAACCTGCCAGCGCGCCGGCGAGGATTGCGACCAAACCGGCGCCAGCGCCAAGAATGGCCGAGCGCAAGGTAAAGCTTTGCAGAATGGTTTTCCGAGACGCGCCGACAGTTTTCAGCACCGCCGCTTCGAAGGTGCGGGCTTGGACGCCTGCAGCAGCGGCCCCGATCAGAACGATTCCCCCTGTTACCAATGTGGCAAGCGCGCCATAGGTGATTGCAGCGGCGATGCCGGCCAGGACGTCGGCCACCCGATCAATCGCGTCCTTGACACGGATCGCGGTGACATTGGGAAAGCTGGTCGAAACGTCGCGCAAAATAGCAGCCTCGGCTGCTTCGTCCGCATAGACGGTGGCGATGAAGCTGTGAGGTGCCCCTTGCAACGCGCCAGGGTTCATCGACAGGATAAAGCCTATCCCGGCCGTTGAAAAATCAACCTCGCGAAAGCTGGTGATTTTTGCCGTGATGTCGCGCCCCAGAATGTTGAGGGTGATGTCATCGCCAAGCGCAAGACCCATTTCCAGCGCTTCTTCGGTGCTAAAGCTGACCTGTGGCGGGCCGTCATACCCTTGCGGCCACCAAGCCCCGTCGGTGATCAGCGTGCCGTCGACCGGCCGGTCGGAATAGGTGACACCCCGGTCGCCTTGCAATACCCAATGGTCCCCGCCCGTTTCCGCTGCCGGACGTCCGTTAATCTGTGTAATGATGCCGCGCAACATCGGCGCTGTGTCCACCCGGGTGACAGCGGGGGTGTCGGCAAGGTTGGTTTCAAACTGTCCTATCTGGTCGGGCTGTATATCGACCATGAAAAATGCAGGCGCGATGTCGGGCAGGTCGCGCGCAATCGCGTTGCGCAGATTTGAATCAATCTGGCCAACAGCGGCCAGCACCGTCAGCCCAAGGCCCAGCGACAGGACGACCGATGTCGTTTCGCCGCCGGGTCCTCCCACCGCGCCCAAGGCAAGCCGAAGCGCCGTTTTGCCCTGAAGCCCACGCCGCCTTGCAAGAAGGCGCGCTGTGCGTCGAAGCCCGTGCGCGGCCAGAACCAAAAGCAAGAACGCAGCCAAAAGCCCGCCAGCGGCGCTGAAGGTCAGGGCCCAAAGTTCTGACAGCCCGGCGGCAAGCGTGACAAGAGCGCCGACCAGCACGACGGTGACAAGCATCCAGAACGGTCGGGGCCAGGGGCGTGCGGGGCCTGCGCCATCGCGAAACAGCGCTGCGGCGCGAACGTCTTCGACACGGGCCAGTGGCCAAAGGGTAAAGATGGCGGCGGCAAGCCCGCCGTAAACAGCGGCTTCCCAAAGGGGGCGGATGTGCAGGGAAAACTCGGCCGGGACGGGCAGGCGGGGTTCAAGAAGAGGCGCCAGCACGATGGGAACGATGGCCCCCAGGGCCACCCCCGCGCCAATCCCGACAAGGGACAAAAGGCCGATCTGGATCGCATAGGTTTGAAAGATCGTCCGTCGGTCCGCCCCAATGGTTTTCAGCGTGGCAATCACGCCGGTTTTACGGTCGAGATAGGCGCGCACGGCGGCCGAAATGCCGACGCCGCCCACGGCCAGACCCGCCAGCCCGACAAGCACCAGAAAAGACGATAGCCGATCAACGAATTCCTGCACGCCGGGTGCGCCGTTCCGGCGGTCACGCCAGCGCAGGCCGGTAAAGGTGCTCTCTGCCTCGGCGGCCAGCGCGTCAAGATCGGCATCCGGGGCAAGACGCAGCTTGTATTCGGTTTCAAACAAGGTGCCGGGCTGGATCAAGCCACTTGCGGCCAGGTCATTGGTGCGCACAATTGTACGCGGGCCCAGTCCAAAACCTGCAGTCGCCCGGTCGGGTTCGCGGGTCAGCTTGGCCATCAAAACAAAGGCTTGGCCGCCAAGGTTGAACCGTTCACCTATCGTCAGGCCAAGCCGCGCGGCCAGAAGCGGCTCGGTCACCGCCCCGGGCAATCCGTCTTGGCCCGCCAATGCATCGGCCAGCGTCAGGGGGGGATCAAGAACGACCTCGCCCAGTAACGGATAAGCGGCATCGACCGCCTTTACCTGTGTCAAAGCGCGTTCACCGCCAAACACCGCCATCGAGCGGAAATCAACGATCTCGGACACTGACGCAGCGTGCCGGTCCATCCACTCGCGTTCGGCGCGGTCCGCAAAGCGATAGGTCAGTTCCAGCTCGGCGTCGCCGCCAAGAATGGTGGCGCCCTCGCGGTCAAGCCCGGCATTGATAGCTTCACGCACCGTTCCAATCGCGGCAATCGCGGCCACCCCCAAGATCAGGCAAGCGAGAAAAACGCGGAACCCGTCCAAGCCGCCGCGCAATTCGCGCAATGCGATCCGGCGCGCGACGCCCATGCTCATTCGGCGGCCTGTTTCAGGTGGTCATCGGCAATCTGCCCATCGGCCAGCCGGATCACGCGCTGACACCGATCGGCCAGTTCAGCGGCATGGGTCACAAGGATCAGTGTCGCATTGTGGCTGGCGTTCAGCTGAAACAGCAGGTCCATAATCTGCGCTCCGGTTTCGCCATCAAGATTGCCGGTTGGTTCATCCGCCAACAGGATGGCGGGGCGCGGCGCGGCGGCGCGCGCCAGCGCGACGCGTTGTTGCTCGCCGCCCGACAGTTGCGCGGGATAGTGGCCCAGACGCGCGCCAAGGCCGACGGCCTCCAACTCGGCCGAGGCGCGGTCGAATGCGTCGCGCGCGCCTGCCAATTCCAACGGGGTCGCGACATTTTCCAGCGCGGTCATCGTGGGGATGAGGTGGAAGGATTGGAAAACAACCCCCATATAATCCCTGCGAAAGCGGGCCAACGCATCCTCGCCCAACGCGGTCAGATCGTGATCCAAGGCCACGACTGACCCGGCGGTGGCGCGTTCTAACCCGCCCATCAGCATAAGGAGCGATGACTTGCCCGACCCAGAAGGCCCGATCAGCCCAAGCGTTTCGCCCGCGACAACAGACAGGGTGATGCCCTTCAGGATGTCGACCGGCCCGGCGTTGCCGTCCAGTGTCAGGTCTGCATCCTTCAGCGACAGGATCGGCATGCTCATCGGCAAGCCCTTTCGTTTGGCCTTAGCTGCATATGGGGCAATACGCGCAATCCGCAACGCTGGATTTGCGACAATTGTCTGGATGGGCGCGGCAGCAGCCGAACCCGTGACGATTGCGGCGTTGGGCGACAGCCTTACACAGGGCTATGGGCTGGCCGCAGATCAAGGCTTTGTGCCGCAACTGCAAGCCTGGCTGGACGGGCAAGGCGTCGAGGCGGTTCTGATCAACGCAGGCGTCTCGGGCGACACAACGGCGGGCGGGTTAAGCCGTGTTGCCTGGACGCTGACGGCAGATGTGGACGCGCTGATTGTCGCCCTTGGGGGCAACGATATGCTGCGCGGTGTGGACCCGGCTGTGTCGCGGGCCAATCTGGACGGCATTCTGGCGGTTGCGGGCGAAGCCGGTGTGCCGGTTTTACTGGTGGGTATGGACGCGCCGCCAAACTATGGGCCCGCGTATGAAGCGGCATTCGAGGCCATGTATCCCGAACTGGCTGAAATTTATGGCACGCTCTTTCACGCGAATTTTCTGGGCGGTCTCGCCGCCTTGGAAAACCGTGCAGCGACCTTGGAACGCTATATGCAACCAGACCGTATTCATCCGAATGCAGACGGCGTGACGCTGATCGTCGAAGATATAGGGCCAAACGTGATCCAATTGGTGGGGCGGGTGAAGTGACCCAACAGCCGTGATGGTGGCTTGTTTTCGGGTTTACCCCAACCCGTCTTCGTCCAGCAGATGACGGCCCGCTTTGTCTTCGACCTCGATCACCCAGAGATCCGGGTCAAACCCTTTCTGTTTCTCGATAGAGGCATCCACCTCGGCTTCGACACCATCGGTCAGAACTGCCCATTCGCGTTCGCCGGTCATCAAATCAAACCGGCGCTGAAAGCAGCGCGCGTTGCCATCCAGCGTGTTCAGCTTGACCAGCACAGCGCCCGCCGAATGGTCACCTTTTTGAAGAATGAACGCGGGGATGGTGGCAAGGCGCAGACGGGTCAAATAGGCGGCAATCCAGATTTCGGTTGTCAGCCGGTTCACGGTGCCCCGTCCTTGAAATTTAAACCCATTTCCGAATAGCGCTCGGCGTCGTCCAGCCATCCGGTGCGCACCTTGATTTGCAGGAACAGATGCACTTTGCGGTCCAGAAATTCAGAAATTTCAACCCGCGCAAGCTGCCCCACCGCTTTGATTGTTTCGCCTTTTTTGCCAAGTACAATGCCTTTGTGGCCATCGCGGGCGACATATATAATCTGGTCGATTTTGACCGATCCGTCCGGTCGGTCTTCCCACGCCTCGGTTTCGACCGTCAGCTGATAGGGCAGTTCCTGATGAAGCCGCAGCGTCAGCTTTTCGCGGGTCATTTCAGCCGCAATCATCCGTAACGGCATATCGGCAATCTGGTCTTCGGGGTAAAGCCATGGGCCTTCGGGCAGGCTTTCACCCAGCCAGCTGCGCAAGGCCCCGACGCCATGGCCTTTCTCGGCCGAGATCATAAAGGTTTTCACAAACGGAAAGCGCGCGTTCATATCTTCGGTCAGCGCCAGAAGAACCGGCGCTTCTACGCGGTCAATTTTGTTAATGGCCAGCGCCACCGGCGCTGTGCCGCCCCGGTCCTGCAACGATGACAGGATCGCTTCGACCCCTTCGGTCAGACCGCGCTGGGCTTCGATCAAAAGAACAACCAGATCGGCATCAGCCGCACCACTCCAGGCGGCGGCGACCATCGCGCGGTCCAGACGCCGCCGCGGGCGGAACAGTCCAGGCGTGTCGACAAAAACAATCTGTGCGGCATCTTCCAGCGCAACGCCCCGGATGCGCGCCCGCGTCGTTTGCACCTTATGGGTCACAATCGACACTTTTGCGCCCACCATCCGGTTGAGCAGCGTGGATTTTCCGGCATTGGGCTCGCCGATCAGGGCAACAAAGCCCGCGCGCGTCTGGGTCTGATCCGTCATGGTCCGCGATGTAGGTGAAAAGCCACGCCTCTGCCAGCGAATTGACAGCCGCCGCCCGGGCGTCTACCTGTCAGTTAACCGTTGGGGTGCCCGATCCGGGCTGAGATGCGCACGCGCGAACCCATCGAACCTGATCCGGACAATTCCGGCGGAGGGAACGGTGCGCTGGCTTCAGACCCGCTCTTTCACGTCTTGTCCGATGCGACAAAGGAGAGCGTTTTGGCCCAGATTGCCCTAACCATAGCGGGTTCCGACAGCGGTGGCGGCGCAGGTATTCAGGCCGATCTAAAAACCATGTCGGCGCTGGGCGTTTATGGCGCAAGCGTCATCACAGCGGTCACAGCGCAAAACACTCAAGCCGTTACAGCGGTTCAGGGCATCAATCTTGATGTGATCGCCGCGCAGATTGATGCGGTTCTGTCCGACCTGGACGTCAAAGCCATCAAGATCGGCATGCTGGCCACGCCCGAGATCATCCAGACCGTGGCCGATGGGTTGGCAGGCTTTGAAGGCCCAATCGTACTGGATCCGGTCATGGTCGCCAAATCGGGTGATGCGCTTTTGGCGGATGATGCGGTGGCGACCCTGCGCGAGGTTTTGGTGCCGCGCGCCGTGGTGCTGACCCCAAATCTGCCCGAAGCCGCGCGTTTGTTGGGGCAGGGCGAAGCGAAAGACACCGATCAGATGGTCGCACAGGGCCGGTCGCTGGCTGGTCTGGGTGCCGCGCATGTGTTGATGAAGGGTGGGCATGGCTCGGGTGCGGTCTGCACCGATGTGCTGGTCTCGGCCAGTGAAATTCTGGCCGAACTGCAAGCGCCCCGGATTGAAACGCGAAACACCCATGGCACAGGCTGCACGCTGTCTTCGGCAGTGGCCGCCGGGCTGGCCAAGGGGCAGGGCGTCACCGACGCGGTTCAGGCAGCGCATGCCTATCTGCAAGGGGCTATTCAGGCCGCCGACAGGCTGACGATCGGCCAGGGCCATGGGCCGGTGCACCATTTTCACAAGGTCTGGGTATGACCGATTTTCGCATCCTCGGCGCAGGCGTGGCAGGGCTGGCGGTTGCGACCGAACTGGTCGCACGTGGCGCACGCGTCGATATCGTCGACCCTATGGAAATGCCGGGCAAGCAAAGTTGCAGCTGGTGGGCCGGCGGCATGCTTGCCCCGTTCTGCGAATTTGAAAACGCCGAAGACACCGTTTTGCGCCTGGGACAGAACGCGAAAGCGTGGTGGGCCCGGCACACGCAGGTGACCGAAAACGGTACCCTTGTGGTCGCGCCTGCCCGTGATGTGCCAGATCTCAAACGGTTTGCGCGGCGCACCCATGGCTTTGATTGGGTCGATGGGCCCGGTATAGCGGCATTGGAACCCGACGTGCCGGGGTTCAAAACAGGGCTCTATTTTCGGGAAGAAGCGCATCTAGATCCGCGCAACGCGTTGCACGATCTGTTTCTGGCCCTCAAGCGCCAGGGCGTCAGTATCAGCGCTACACCGGCACGCGGTCCGGTCGGCCAGGTGATTGACTGCCGGGGCTTTGCGGCGCGTGATGTTCTGACAGACCTGCGCGGGGTGAAAGGCGAAATGCTGGTGATCCGTGCGCCGGATATCACGCTGACCCGGCCTGTGCGCCTTTTGCATCCCCGGTTGCCGCTTTACATCGTGCCGCGCGGTGATGGGGTTTTCATGCTGGGCGCGACAATGCTGGAAACATCCGATCGCAAACGCATCACAGCACGCTCTATGCTGGAACTGTTAACCGCCGCCTATACGCTCAACCCCGCCTTCGGTGAAGCCGAAGTGCTTGAAATCGGCGTCGATGTGCGCCCGGCCTTCCCGGACAATTTGCCTAAAATTCGACGGATAGGTTCAACTGTATACGCCAACGGTCTGTTTCGGCATGGGTTTTTGCTGGCGCCCTCGTTGGCCCATGGGGTGGCCGAACTTGTCTTGAACGCCAATATAACGGAGCTGGTCGATGAAGATCATACTGAACGGCGAACCGCGTGAGGTCAGCGCCCAGACGCTCGCCGCTCTTTTGGACGAATGTGGCCTGTCTCGCCGTGTCGCAACGGCTGTGAACGAACGCTTCGTGTCAGCAGACGCGCGCGGCACAGTCGATCTGCAAGACGGGGACCGCGTCGAAGTCCTTGGCGCTATGCAGGGGGGCTAGGGCGATGCGCGCGTTTTACGGCACCGAACTGGCCAATCCCCTGATGCTTGGCACGGCGCAATACCCCAGCCCCGCAATACTGGCGCAGGCGTTTCAGGCCAGCGAAGCCGCGGTCGCGACCGTGTCGCTGCGCCGCGAAGGGGCCGATGGCGCGGGCAACGCCTTTTGGCAAATGATCCGCAAGCTGGGCGTTCACGTTCTGCCCAACACCGCAGGGTGCCACACCGTCAAAGAAGCGGTGACCACAGCCCATATGGCGCGCGAGTTTTTTGAAACGCCCTGGATCAAGCTTGAACTGATCGGCCATACCGACAGCCTTCAGCCCGATGTATTTCAGCTGGTCGAAGCCGCAAAAATCCTTTCAGACGAAGGGTTTCAAGTCTTTCCTTACACCACAGAAGACCTGATCGTGGGCGAACGACTGCTGGACGCCGGGTGCAAAGTGCTGATGCCCTGGGGCGCGCCGATCGGGTCGGGGCGCGGGTTGAACAACACCTATGCGCTACGGGCAATGCGGGCTGAATTTCCCGACACGCCGCTGGTTGTCGATGCGGGCATCGGCCTGCCAAGCCACGCCGCCCAGGCGATGGAACTGGGTTTTGACGCGGTGCTTTTGAACACAGCCGTCGCGCGTGCGGGCGATCCGGTTTTGATGGCCCAGGCCATGGCAGGCGCGGTCGAAGCGGGGCGTCTCGCGCATACTGCCGACCCGATTGAGCCGCGCGATATGGCAGAAGCGTCGACGCCCGTGATCGGAAAGGCGTTTTTGTCGTGACGCTGGATCGGTTCTATCCCATCTTCGACAGCACCGATTGGCTGGCCCGGCTTTTACCGCTTGGCGTTAAGCTTGTTCAAATAAGAGTAAAGAACGCACCGGAAGATATTGTTAATAAAGAAGTTTCGCATGCGAAACTTTTGTGCCAACAAGCCGGCGCAACCCTGGTGATCAATGACCACTGGCAGGCCGCCATCGACGCGGGCTGCGACTGGCTGCATCTGGGCCAGGAAGACCTGGACACCGCCGATATGCCCGCCATCCGCAAAGCGGGGCTGCGCGTCGGCTTGTCGACCCATGACAGGGGCGAGCTTGACCGTGCGATGTCATTTGACCCCGACTATATCGCGCTTGGGCCGGTGTACCCGACCATTCTGAAAAAGATGAAATGGCACCAACAGGGCCTGCCAAAACTGACGGAATGGAAATCGCAGATTGGCGATACCCCTTTGGTCGCTATCGGCGGCATGTCGGTCGCGCGTGCGGCCGGCGCTTTTGAAGCGGGCGCAGATATCGTGTCGGCGGTAACTGATATTACACTGAATGACGATCCGGAAGCCCGGGTCGGGGAATGGCTTGAGGTGACGCGATGACGCGATATCAACGGCAAGAGATTTTGCCCGAAATCGGCACCGCAGGTCAGGCGCGCATCGCTTCGACCCGGGTTCTGGTCATTGGGGCCGGGGGGTTGGCGGCGTCGGCGCTTCCTCTGCTGGCGGCGGCCGGCGTGGGGCGTCTGACGATTGTAGATGGCGACCGGGTCGAACAGTCGAACTTGCACCGCCAGACCTTGTTCACCGAAGGCGATCAGGGCCGGCCCAAGGCCGATGTCGCGGCCGAACGCTGTCGGTTGTTGAACCGGGAAGTCACGGTGGTTCCGTGGCGACGCGACCTGACGCCGGGCAATGCCGAACGGTTGGTTGAAGCCGAAGATATCGTGCTGGACTGTGCCGACAGCTATGCGGTCAGCTATACGCTCAGCGACATATGCGCGATGCAGCGCGTGCCTTTGATCTCGGCCTCGGTTCTTGGCGTGTCGGGCTATGTCGGCGGCTTTTGCGGCATGGCGCCCAGCTTGCGGGCGGTTTTTCCGGACGCGCCCGAAAACGCGGCGAATTGCGCGACGGCGGGTGTGATGGGGCCGGTCGTTGCTATGCTGGGGGCCGCGCAAGCGCAGATGGCTTTGGCCAGTATCCTGCAATTGAAACCGTCGCCCATGGGCCAAGTGCTTCGCATCGATATGGGCACTTATCGCACCAGCAGCTTCCGCTTTGACAATGCGCCCGAGCCTGCGTCGCATTTCCCGTTTGTGGCGCTTGATGAGATTGGAGCAGAGGACCGCGTGGTCGATCTGCGGCCAACCACCGAGACGCCAAAACCTATCACCGATCGCGCAACGCGTATTCTGCCCGAAGATATCGCGACAAAGCTGGCCCCCGAAGACCGGCGGCTTGTGCTGTGCTGCGCCAGCGGTCTGCGTGCCTGGCGCGTGGCTGACGCCATCCAAAACACTTGGCCGGGCGAGATTGTGTTGCTCGCGGCCAAAGCTTCTTGACCATAAGGAAAATCCAATGACACGACTGCTTACTTTTCTGGCGTTTCTCTGCGCAACGCCCGCTTTGGCCCAGGACAAGGTGACCTTGCTTCTTGACTGGTTCGTAAACCCGGACCACGGCCCGATCCTGATCGCCGAGGAAAAGGGGTATTTCGCCGACCAGGGGCTGGAGGTCGAGATCGTCCCGCCTGCTGACCCATCCTTGCCGCCGCGTCTGGTGGCTGCGGGGCAGGCTGATCTGGCGGTCAGCTATCAGCCACAGCTGCATTTGCAGATCCACGAAGGGCTTCCGCTGGTTCGTGTGGGTACGCTTGTCGCGACACCTTTGAACTGTTTGCTGGTTCTGAAAGACGGGCCCATCAAGACGCCTGGCGATTTGAAAGGCAAAAAAATCGGGTTTTCGGTCGCGGGCGTCGAAGAAGCGGTGCTGAATGCGGTCCTGGGCAAATACGGCGTGACGCTGGACGATATCGAATTGGTGAACGTCAACTTTTCGCTCTCGCCTTCCTTGATGTCAGGTCAGGTTGATGCGGTGATCGGCGCTTACCGGAATTTCGAGTTGAACCAGATGGATATCGAAGGCCGTCCGGGGACGTGTTTCTACATCGAAGAAGAAGGTGTGCCGTCGTATGACGAGCTGATCTATGTCGCCAATCCCGAGCGTATGGACAAGGACGTGATCGCGCGTTTTCTGGAAGCAACCGAATTGGCGACGCAGTTCATCGTGAATAACCCGGACGAGGCCTGGAAGATCTTTTCGGGCACCGCACCTGAGTTGCAGGACGAATTGAACGCCCGCGCCTGGGTCGATACATTGCCCCGCTTTGCCTTGCGCCCTGCGGGATTTGACCATGGGCGCTATGCCCGGTTTGAGGCGTTTCTGAACGAACAGGGCCTTATCCCGTCACAGAACCCGGTGTCGAAAATCACAGTGGATGTAACGGCCGACTAGGGGATTGCGCTGCGCCTTTGGCGCAGCGCGACGCGGGGGGGGGGGGGG
>CALDUK010000043.1 GCA_937924905.1 uncultured Paracoccaceae bacterium
TGAAGTGGCGCCATAGCCGGTCACCTCGGCATAGATTTTGGCGCCGCGCGCTTTGGCGTGTTCCAGTTCTTCCAGCACGACCATGCCGCCGCCGCCGCCGATGACGAACCCGTCGCGGGTTTCGTCAAATGCACGCGCCGCTGTGGTGGGGGCGTCGTTGTACTTGGAGCTCATCGCACCCATCGCGTCGAACAGGCAGGACAGGGTCCAGTCCACCTCTTCGCCGCCACCGGCAAAGACGATGTCCTGTTTGCCCATCTGGATTTGTTCTGTGCCATTGCCCATGCAATGCAGCGTGGTCGAGCAAGCGCTGGTGATCGAGTAGTTGATGCCTTTGATCTTGAAAGGTGTCGCAAGGCAGGCGCTGACGGTAGAGGACATGCAGCGTGTGACCATGAAAGGCCCCATGCGTTTGGGCGCGCCTTTTTCGATCACGGTGTTATGCGCGGTGAAGAAATTCGAGGTCGAAGGTCCGCCCGACCCGGCCACCAGGCCGGTGCGTTCATTCGAGACGTCGCTTTCGTCAAGCCCCGCATCGGCGATGGCCTGTTGCATCGCCAGAAAGGCATAGGCGGCGGTCGGCCCCATGAACCGCAGCTGGCGTTTGTCGATATGATCCTCCAGCTTGATGTCCGGGATGCCCGCGATCTGACTGCGAAACCCGTGGTCGGCATAGTCCTGCTGGAAGGTAATACCCGACTTTCCGGCGCGCAGGCTTGCTTCTACCTGAGCAACAGAATTTCCAATCGGACAGACAATACCCATCCCGGTGATGACGACGCGACGCATGGCGGCTCCCTGTAATCTGGTCGCGCCTATGTAGGCCAGCCCCATAGAGAGGAGCAAGCAGGAAGAGGCAACAAGCGACACGTGGGCCACCTGCCGCATGGTGCTGCGTCTTTGGCTGCAATCGCCCGTGCCGTTGATTGGTTTTGGTGAAATCGGCGATTTTTGTTGGACAGTGCCGCTTGTCCGGTTAAGTTGACGGTTAGGGAACCAGCTTTGGCGCTTTGTATTTGCGCCGGATTACGGGGCGTTTGACCCCATCACATACTGCTGGCCCTGCCACCAGCCGAGTTTTAGTGTCGCCGGTTCCGTCTTCGTGCACGGGGTCTGGAAGCGGTGACGAAGAGGAGAGGTTATGACAAAGATCATCACTCGGTACTTCGAAAGCGCCGAAACAGCCCATGCGGTCCGTCGGGATCTGGTGTTTGTAAAGCGGCTTTCGCAGCAGATCGTTCATGTCTTTGAGCAGACCGACGGGTTGGAAGAGGCGGGTGTTCTTCGGTCGACCATCGACGCCTATCGGTCGCGTCTGGCGCAAGGTGGGGCGGTTTTGCTGGTGCAGGCCGGGTTCCGCCCTCTGGGTGTCGCACAAACAACCCGCGATATGGCCGCCATGTCAGGTGCCGTCGATATGGGCGGTGTTGTCGAAGAGGTGACCGTCACGGAAGACGCGTCACATGCGCCCAGCATTCGCACCGATCACCCTTTGATGATGTCGTCTTTCCGCGAGCCGGGGACAACAACGTACCATATGGCCAACTGGCCCATTCCGTTGATCAGCCGTCGTACGCCGATGAAGGCGTCCCTGATCGAGCCGCATGCGCGGATGGCGGATGTGTTCTGGCCGCTGACAGTAGATGGCAAACCGTTTACGTTTTCATTGTTTGATGACCATCAGCGGATGGCAAATTGGCCCATTCCGTTGATCAGCCGCCGCAAGCCGGGCGATCGGTTCGCATTCTCGCGTCATGCGCGGATGGCGAATTTTCCCATCCCCTTGATCAGTCGGCGCAAACCGCGCGACCGTTTTGCATTCCCGCGTCACCAGCGGATGGCAAACTGGCCGTTCCCGCTTTTGATCAATGGCAAGACCGGGACCAATGCGTTGATGCCTGGTGCGCCGCGGATGGCAAATTTCCCTATTCCACTGCTGAGCGACCGCAAGCCCAAGGACAATTTCGCATTCCAGCGTCATGCGCGGATGGCGAATTTTCCCATCGGTTTGATCAGCCGCCGCAAGCCTATGACCGCGTCGATCTTTTCGCGTCACGCGCGGATGGCGAACTTTCCGTTGCCTTTGGTGGTGCGCGGCGCCGATCGGGTGAAGCGCGGCAAGGTAGGCGGGGCGTTCTTTTCGAACCTGTTCGGATTGCCGATGCTGGCGCGCCGCTGATCCGACAAACGTCACGATGAAGTGAGCGTTTTGCCTGGGATGTTCAGTCTTCGGGCAAAGCGGTGTAATGCTGGCAGTCGGTTATTGAACGGAGGCCATCGCATGAGAAAACCTTGTCTGACACGTCGGTCTTTCGTCGTCGCGGGTGCCGCCAGTTTGACTGTGCCCGCGCGCGCAGCGGGTGTTCAGCCGACACCATCCATGCGCGGTGGGGCGAACAACTATCGCCCTGACGCGCCGATTGTTGACCGGATCGGTGGCGGTGGATTCTGGATGAGCGGCACAGTCCGGCGGGCCGGCGACGGCGCCCCGTTGTCAGGGCAACGCATTCAAATCTGGGCACATACAACCGAAGGGCACGAGCGCGACTGGCACAGCCATGGCGCGACGCTGACCGATGCGAAAGGTGAGTTTCGTCTGGAAATGCCGCAGATCGTCCCGGCCTTTGGGCAGGCTCATGGGCATCTGGCCTATGACAGCAGCGATTTCGAAACCGTCTTTTTGCGGCCCGTCATGGCAAGTTCGCAGGACACCGCGCTTGAGGCGCATTTCGTGCTGCAACCGGTCTGAGACGGGGTCCGCCTATGCGGTTGGTGCTTTGGCTTTTGATTGTATTGGGGCTGATTGTGCCCCTGTCCCTGGCCGCAAGTAGCCCGCTTTTGGCGTGGCGCGACCCGGTTTACATCTTGGCTGGTTTCGCGGGCGTTGTCGCATTTGCTTTGATGTTGGTTCAGCCCATGCTTGCCGCAGGGTTATTGCCGGGGGTGGCGCTGGTTACAGGGTGTCGGATGCACCGCTGGGTCGGCGGTGTGATCATCCTGGGCGTGTTGATCCATGTGGGCGGGCTTTGGGTCACCAGCCCGCCGGATGTTGTGGATGCATTGCTGTTGGTTTCGCCTGCGCCGTTTTCAAATTGGGGCGTTCTGGCGTTTGCAGCGCTTGTGGGTGCGGGTGTTTTGGCTGTGTATCGCCGCCGGTTCCGGTTGGCCGTCTGGCGGGTGGGGCACAGCGCGCTTGTCACTGTAGCTGTTCTGGGCACTGTTCTGCACGCCTGGAAGGTGGACGGGACGATGGAAATCGTTTCGAAAGCCGGGCTTTGTCTGGCCGTCATTCTGGCCTTGGGCGTTGCTATGGTGCGGTTGAAAGCCTGGCGCGCGATTTGGCGCCAGAGCTTGGGTTGAATACGTCAGTGGCCCCACGGGCTGTGCGTCAGCTTTCGCTGAGCGCGACTTTCATATCGGTGACGTTGTAGATGACGTCGCCATCGGCTTCGACCCGGCCATCCGCGACGCCCATGGTCAGGCGACGCGACTGCACGGCCTTTTTGAAATCGACGTAATAGGTCAGCTTTTTGCGGTCGGGCCGGACCATGCCGGTCAGTTTCACTTCGCCGACGCCAAGCGCATAGCCGCGCCCTTGCCAGCCGCGCCAGCCAAGGTTGAAGCCCGTCAATTGCCACAGACCATCCAGACCAAGGCAGCCGGGCATAATCGGGTTGCCGGGGAAGTGGCACTCGAAGAACCAGAGGTCGGGGGTAATATCAAATTCGGCCACTACATGGCCTTTGCCATGTGCGCCGCCATCGCCGGAGATCGAGGTGATGCGATCCATCATCAGCATTGGCGGGGCCGGAAGCTGGGCATTGCCGGGGCCAAACAACTCGCCGCGCGCGCAGGCGAGAAGCCCGTCTTTGTCGAATGAGGTGGGGAATTGGCTCATGGCTGTTGCTACGCCTTTGTCGTTTTTTGCGTCGCTGCCCCATAACAGGGGGGTGGATTGTCGCGCAAGGGGAGACAATTTTTAGCATTCCCCAAGGGTTTGGGGTTAGGCATTGTAGATCCGCAGGAAAACTCCTTATATTCAATAGCAGAGTAAGGGAAACACCGATGTCCGAGAAGCATCACAACAAAGGTTCGGAATGGCTGGCGGATGCCGGCGTGCGGCCAACGCGCCAACGCGTGGCCTTGGCAACCTTGTTGGTGGGGGACGGGCAGAACCGGCATGTGACTGCGGAAAGCCTGCATGCGGCCAGTCAGAATGCCGGCGAAGCGGTGTCGCTGGCGACGGTTTACAACACACTTCGCGCGTTTTGTGATGCCGGTCTGATCAAAGAAATTACGGTCGATGGCTCGAAGAGCTATTTTGACACGCGAACAGACGACCATCCCCATTTCTATTGGGAAGACGAAGCGCGCCTGACCGATGCCCCCGCAGAAGAGCTGGAAATCCGACGTTTGCCCAAGGCGCCTGCCGGGGCCGAGATTGCCAAGGTGGATGTGGTGATCCGGCTAAGGAAGACTTGACTTAGGCCTGGGTCTGAAAAGCGGCCTTTGAACGGGTGAAAAACCGGTTTTTTGCTGGTCTGCGGCAGGTTTATCGTTTGATTGCCCTGATTTTTCCGTGACGCCACTTGGGTTTATTTCCCCCTTAATTCCCCATCCCCGTCGTGTAGGCGTGCGGGCAGAGGAAGAGGAAGGGAGATTTATTATGAAAAAACCACTCGCAGAATTTATTGGTACATTCACCTTGGTGCTTTTGGGGTGCGGTTCGGCCGTTATCGCGGGCGCCGACATTGGCCTGGCTGGCATCAGCTTTGCCTTTGGTCTGGCGCTGATGGGCATGGCCTATGGTATCGGTCCGGTTTCAGGTTGTCACATCAACCCGGCTGTGTCGCTGGGCATGGTGGCCGCGGGCCGCATGAGTTTTGCCGAGGCCATTCCATACATTATCGCGCAGATTGCCGGTGCGGTTGCTGCGGCGTTTATCCTGTTGATGATTGCCAGCGGCAAGGCGGACTATAGCGTTGCGGAAAACGGTCTGGGCCAAAACGGCTGGGGTGCCGGATATCTGGGTGAATACTCGATGATGTCGGCGTTTATCTTCGAAGTCGTTGCAACGTTCTTGTTCATGGTTGTTATCCTTGGTTCGACCGGTGCTGGTGCACCTGCCGCTGTGGCAGGCATTGCGATCGGCTTTACCCTGGTGGTGATCCATCTGGTTGGCATCAATGTCACCGGTGTTTCGGTGAACCCTGCACGTTCGATTGGACCGGCGCTGTTTGCTGGCACGACTGCGATTGCGCAGCTTTGGTTGTTTATCGTCGCGCCAATCATCGGTGCGGTTGCCGCCGGCGTGCTGTTTGCCAGCGGTTTGCTGGACAGCGATGCGGCAGACGTTGCGGCGTCTGACGTCTAGGTTGATGCAACTGGAGTGGGGCGACCCGGCAGAGTAGCCCCACTTGTCCGTCGTCGCTAAAGGGGTGAGATCAGATCGGGGCCTTTTGCCCGGTTTGAATTCACCCCCCGATCAACGCGATGGAACTCCAGTGCATCGGCAGGGGCCGCACGCATCAGCGTTGCGGCCCCTTTCCCTTTTTCACCAAGCCAAAGCGCCCAGTCATCGGGTGACAGAATTACCGGCATACGGTGGTGAATGTTGGACATTTGCTGGTTCGCGGCTGTGGTGACGATGGCGCAGGTTGTGCTGGATTGGTCGTTATGGTCCCAGTGCTGCCAGATGCCCGCGAAGGTCAGGCATGGGGTGTCGTCCTTGGGATAGATATACCAAGGCAGGCGGGTGTCGTCTTTGTCCTTGGTCCATTCAAAAAACCCTGTCGCCGGGATCAGGCAACGGCGTTCGCGGCATGCGGCTTTGAACGCGGGCTTTTCAGCAATGGTTTCGGCGCGCGCATTGATCAAAAGCGGACCATCGGTTTCCGACTTGTACCAATGGGGCAAAAAACCCCAGCGCATGGGGCGCAGGCGGCGATAACCATCTTCGCTGGTGACTGTGTGGATCAGGTTGGTGGGGCAGATGTTATAGTTGGGCATGGCCGACAGATCATTCGACGCCGTGGCGTCAAAAAGCGCCGCCATCGCATCGTCCGGCAGGGTGAGGGCAAAGCGACCACACATGTGTGCAGTTTAAGCAGCGCCCGCCGCTGAGGCCAGATAGAAAAGGCCACCCGGGTTTTGGGTGGCCTTCTTTGGGTTTTTGTCGCGAAAACGAAGCGCTTGGCTTAGTTTGTTTCGTCTTCTGCGGTGTCTTCGCCTGCGTCGTCCGTGTCCGAACCGGCTGAATCGTCGTCCGATCCGTCGGGCGAGCGTTCCAGTTCGTCAAGCTCGGCTGCGCCGATTTCGTCGAACAGTTCCGCGATCTCCAGTTCGGCCTGAGCTTCGTCTTCGGCGGCCTGTTCGGCGATGTTGATGCCACGCGCCTGCAGTTCGGCTTCTTCTTCCGAGCGGGCAACGTTCAACTGGATTTCCGCGTCAACTTCGGGGTGCAGCGTCACAGAAACGCTGTGCATCCCCAGTTCTTTGATCGGCGCCATCAAGGCAACCTGCCGTTTGTCGACCGAGAACCCGGCTTCGGTGGCAGCATCTGCCGCATCGCGCGGTGTGACTGACCCGTAAAGCGAACCTGCGTCCGAGGCAGAGCGGATGACGATGAACTGCTGACCATTCAGACGTTCTGCCAGACCTTCGGCTTCGGTTTTGGTTTCCAGGTTGCGGGCTTCGAGCTGTGCCTTTTCGGCGTCGAACGCCTTGAGGTTTGTTTCGGAGGCCCAGAGCGCCTTTTTCTGCGGGAACAGATAGTTGCGTGCGTAGCCGTCCTTAACGGAGACCACGTCGCCCATCTGGCCCAGCTTTGCGACACGTTCGAGAAGGATAACTTGCATGTCAGCTCTCCTTATTTCACGGCGTAGGGCAGAAGGGCGAGGAACCGGGCGCGTTTTATGGCGCGGGCAAGTTCACGCTGCTTCTTGGCCGATACGGCGGTGATGCGCGAGGGCACGATTTTGCCGCGTTCGCTGATATAGCGTTGCAGAAGCTTCGTGTCCTTGTAATCAATTTTAGGTGCATTGTCGCCCGAGAAGGGGCAGACCTTGCGGCGGCGGAAAAACGGTTTTGCAGCCATTATGTGTCCCTTTCTCTAGCGGCGATCGTCGCGACCACGGCGACCTTCGCGTTCTTCGGATTTGCGCATCTGAATCGACGGGCCTTCTTCGTGGGCGTCAACCTTGATGGTCAGAACTCGCATCACATCTTCATGGAGACGCATCAGGCGTTCCATTTCCTGCACAGCCGGTGCGGGGCTGTCGGTTTTCAGATACGCGTAGTGACCCTTGCGGTTCTTGTTGATTTTGTAGGCCATCGTTTTGACGCCCCAGTATTCGCTTTCAACGACTTTGCCGCCGTTGTCCGCAAGGACGGTGCCAAAATGTTCGACAAGGCCTTCTGCTTGCGTGTTGGACAAGTCCTGACGCGCAATCATCACATGCTCGTAAAGAGGCATGAGTGCTCCACTTCTTTTCGGGCGCACTTCATAGGACAGTTTCATATCGCCGCGCCTGTCCACGAGAGGCTGCGCCGGTCAAACGAATTTGCGGCGAACGGGCGGTGTATACAGGGGTTTGGTGGGGAGGCAAGGGGTAAAGCTGGGTGCACAGAGATGCAAAATGTATATACATATTCGCTCTGTGAGTGAATGTGGTGAGCGGCTGGCCACCCGCGTCGCTGCGGATGCATTGGATTTGTCCGAAGAATTTTGGGACGACGCCGAGATCAAGACACCGGCGGCCAAACAGGCCGTCAGCTTGCGGGTGGACCCGAAATCCTGGAATTTTTTAAAGCCCAGGGCAGCGGGCATTTGACCAAAATGCATGCGGTTTTGCGCAGCTATGTTGATGCGAAGACCGGCAAGGATGGGCCGCGCGAGCGCTGATGCGGCGCTTTTCGTTCCCAAAGCGCAACAAATTCTGTTCATTAACCGTAGCTTAGCGCATTGATGCTTGTCTCATTGTTGCCATTTTCGCCTTGTAGCTATCAGGCAGGTCACACAAGGACTGAAAGCGCAATGAACGCGTTCAGCGAGATAACGAGCAACGACGATCAAGACCCCCTTCTTGAGATGATCGAGATGCCTTGGGGGTTTCGACTGCGTCCAGCGGATATGAAGGAAAAGGCCACCGATCTGATTGTCGAGTGGGGTTTGACCCTGTTGGGTGTGTCTTTGCTTTTGTGCGCCTTTGCGCAGTGGCTGCTGCCGGGGTCGCTTTACGTCGGCAATACGCTGGTTGTGAAATTGGTGCTGACTTGCGTGCTGGGCATGCTGGGCGGTTTGGCGATATCTGTGTCGGCGCGTGGGTTTCGGCCTGAAGTGCAGGTCGATCGTACGCGCCAGGAAATCCGGTTTGTTTCGCGCAATCCGCGGGGACGCGGGCAGATCCTTGCGACCGTCGATATAGAATCCATCATCGGCGTCGGGATTACACGGTCGCTGACGACGGGCGATTGTCATTGTCTGATCTATTTGATCGATGGGCAAAAACCACTGCGGATCGCGACTGGAACGGAAGCTGAAATTCGCATTATCCGCGAGAAGATGGACGACTATGTCACCCCGGCGCACGAACGTCTGGCCGCAAAGATGGCGGCCAAGCCTGCCGCTTAAGGTGTCTTTGCACGCTTGACGCCGCGCTGGTTCCGGCGTTCTTTCTGACACTATGAAATCCTTGGACATCAATGTCGTGCGCGGGCACTTCCCCGCGTTTTCCGAACCTTCGCTGGACGGGCAGGCGTTTTTTGAGAACGCAGGCGGCGCATATCCCTGCCGATTTGTCACCGACCGGTTAGAACGGTTCTATCGGGCACGCAAAGTGCAGCCGTATGGCCCGTTCAACGCCAGCCGTCTGGCGGGCGAGGAAATGGACGAGGCGCAAACGCGGCTGGCCGCAATGATGGGCGTGGCGTCTGACGAGCTGAGCTTTGGGCCATCGACGACGCAAAATGTCTATGTGCTGGCGCAGGCTTTTCGGCAGTGGCTGTCGCCTGGCGATGCGATTGTCGTCAGCGAACAGGATCACGAGGCCAATGCAGGCGCATGGCGGCGATTGGCCGATGCGGGAATTGAACTTCGTGAATGGCGGATCGACCCCGAGACCGGTCACCTTGATCCCGCAAAGCTTGAGCCTTTGCTGAACGGCGCAAAGCTGGTTGCTTTTCCGCATTGTTCGAATGTGGTGGGCGAGATCAATGATGTGGCCGCGATCACGGCAATGGCCCATGCCGCAGGTGCCGTGGTTTGCGTTGATGGGGTCAGTTACGCGCCCCACGGTTTGCCGAATGTTGGCGCGCTTGGCGCTGATATCTATTTGTTCTCGGCCTATAAAACATACGGGCCCCATCAGGGCTTGATGATTGTTCGGCGCGATCTGGGTGAGCAGCTTCCCAATCAGGGGCATTTTTTCAACGGCAACCATCTGGACAAGCGGTTTACGCCGGCAGGGCCAGACCACGCGCAGGTCGCTGCCTGCGCCGGTATGGCGGACTATGTGGATGCATTGGCGGCGTCGTTGGGTGTGGGGTCGGACGCGCCAGAGGTGCGGGCCACCTATGTGCATGATGCGATGCGGGCGCGCGAAGAAGCGTTGCTAAAGCCGCTTTTGGCTTATGTTGCGGGGCGAAACGATATCCGGGTGATCGGGCCGTCCGATGCACGTCGCCGTGCACCGACGGTGGCGATTGCGGCCGAGCGTTCGGGCGAGGCTTTGGCGGCCGATTTGGCGAGGCATGGAATAAATGCGGGCGGGGGAGATTTTTATGCTGTCCGACCGTTGAAGGCGATGGGCGTGGACCCGTCGCACGGTGTTTTGCGGCTGAGTTTCGTGCATTACACGCACGAAGATGAGGTGGCGCGCTTAATCGCCGCTTTGGATCAGGTGCTTTGATCGTTGTGTGACCCCGCGCGGGTTTTCGGGTGCCGTTGACGCGGTGCGTTTCGGGCTAGGTACTGCCCAGCAGTAAGCGGAGGGCGCATGGCACCTGTCATTTGGTGGGTTCGGAAAGATCTGCGGATAGGCGACAACCCTGTCTTGATGGCAGCTGTTGCGGCAGGTGGTCCGGTGATCCCGGTGTTCGTGCTTGACGAGGTTTTCGAAACCTATGGAGCTTGTCCGCTGTGGCGGTTCGGGCTGGGGGTCGAGAAACTGGCCGAGGCGTTAAAGGCCAAAGGCACGCGCTTGGTTCTGCGGCGGGGCAAAGCAGAAGATGTGTTGGCCTCGCTGGTTGCGGAAACCGGTGCGACCACAGTGCGCTGGGGCCGGGCTTATGACCCCGAACAGGTCGCGCGCGATACAGCTGTGAAAACGCGGCTTGAGAAAACCGGCGTTGACGCCAAAAGCGTGGCCGGTCACTTGTTGTACGAGCCGTGGTCGGTCGAGACCGGGGCCGGCGGATATTACCGGGTCTACACGCCGTTTTGGCGGTCAGTGAAAAACATGGATGTTCGGTCACTTGAGGCCGAGCCGGACCTGCCGGTGCCGGATGTCTGGCCCGAAGGTGACAGTCTGGACGATTGGGCGCTGGGATCTGCAATGCAGCGCGGGGCGCGGGTGGTCGGTGCCCATGTCTGCGTGGGCGAGGCTGCGGCGCGCGACCGGTTGGAGGCTTTCATTCAGACCCGGGTCGCCGATTATAAAGAGCGGCGGGATTTTCCCGGCGAGTCGGCGACGTCGATGCTTTCGGAAAACCTGGCCTGGGGCGAGATTTCGCCCGCTGCCCTTTGGCATGCGGGTGTCCGGGCTATGGAAGACGGCGGGCACGGCGCGGAACATTTTCTGAAAGAAGTGGTTTGGCGCGAGTTCGCTTATCACCTGATTTGGCACACGCCCCATATCACGTCGCAAAGCTGGCGTGCGGGGTGGGAACGATTTCCCTGGGGGGAAGAGGAGACCGACGAGGTTGTTGCCTGGAAACGGGGTCGGACTGGCGAGCCTTTTGTCGATGCCGCTATGCGCGAGATGTATGTCACGGGACAAATGCACAACCGCGCACGAATGATTGTGGCAAGCTATCTTACAAAACACTTGTTGGCGCATTGGCGGATTGGCCAGAAGTGGTTTGAAAATTGTCTGATCGATTGGGACCCGGCATCGAACGCGATGGGATGGCAATGGGCGGCTGGGTCCGGTCCAGATGCCGCGCCCTATTTCCGTGTGTTCAATCCCGCGACGCAGTTGGACAAGTTTGACCGGGACGGGGCGTATCGCCGGGCCTGGATTGCCGAAGGCGAAGTGAGGCCCAGTGCGACGGCGCTTGCCTATTTCGAGGCTGTCCCCAAAAGCTGGGGTTTGTCGGCGGACGATTCGTACCCAGAGCGTATTGTCGATCTGGCCGAGGGACGGCAGCGCGCGCTTGCGGCCTATGCGGCGCGAGACTTTTAGCGACACCCGAAATCTGATTCATTTGGCATTCCATGGCACAGGCCGATTGTTCGGTCTGATTTTGGTTGTTTTGATCGTCATGCCGACATTTTGTGTTATAACTTGGGAAATCATGGTCGAATGGCAGAAATCTTCTTACCACAATATGTGGTATTTTTACGGGGAAATATCTAAATATTGACGCAACATTTCGTGATCGCTATGTTGCTCGAGTCCCCGAAGCTTAAGAATTCCAACAGATTAAGCTTGATTCCCATGATTTCCCATGGCACATAATCTTTCACCAAATGAGCGAATATTAAAACGGGGCACCAAACGACCCCGGAACCAATAAAAAGCAGGTTTCGTACAGGCTTCGCATCATTTGACGAGATCCGGCGCGCGGGCGAGCAGACATCCCCCCCGGTGGCGCGCGCAGCTGGACATCCCGGAAACGGGACACGGGCGGCGGATCGGACACTGGCAGCAGTCCGATCCGCCGTTTCCATTTTGGGGGGACGAATTAGAGGGCGCCGCGCACAGTGGTTGGGACGTTCAGAGGCAATGGCACCCAGAAGGTGGATGGCAAGGGTCGTGTGTCGATCCTGGCTGACTATCGTCCTGCCATTCGTGCGGGCGACCCGAACTGGTCTGAAGGCAAGCTTCCGGAATTTGTGATTGTCTATGGCGGCGAGCGCCGGGAATACCTTGAGTGTTTCACTATGGATGCAGCGATGGATATGGATGCCCGTATCGCTGCTTTGCCGCGTGGGTCGAAAGATCGGCGGCGTTTGCAGAAGCTGTTTCACGGGCAGTCGATGAAGGCCACCGTTGACGACACGGGCCGGATTGTCCTGTCGAAGATGCTGCGTGACAAGTTGAAGATGGAAGGCGAGGCCTATTTCATCTCGGCTGGCGACACGTTCCAGATTTGGGAGCCCAAGACCTATGCCCGGATCGAGAGCGAGGCGGATGACTTCGGCGATCTGGACGAGGGCGAGGATGAATGGGTGCTGCTTGAGCGGGCGGAGGCCGGATAGCCTATGAGTCAGCCGCATATCCCGGTTCTGCTGGATGCCATTCTGGAGGCCTGCGCGCCCATCGACGGCGTTTGGTTGGACGGGACTTTTGGCGCGGGTGGCTATGCCAAAGGATTGCTTGAGGCCGGAGCGAAGCGTGTGATCGGGGTGGATCGTGATCCATTGGCGTTTGAGATGGCGGCCAGTTGGGCCGGCGATTACGCCGATCGGCTGGACTTGGTCGAGGGAACGTTTTCCGATCTGGATGCCTATGCAACGGGCGGTTTGGACGGGGTAGTATTGGATCTTGGCGTGTCGTCGATGCAGCTTGATATGGCCGAGCGGGGATTTTCGTTCATGGCTGACGGGCCGCTGGACATGCGGATGAGCCAAAAAGGTGCGAGTGCAGCGGATTTGGTTGCGTCGGCCAGCGAAAGCGTGCTGGCCGATATACTGTATCACTATGGCGAGGAGCGGGCGGCAAGACCAATCGCGCGTGCCATTGTGAAAATGCGGCAGGATGCGCCGATCGAGACGACCGGGGCCCTCGTGCGGATTGTCGAAGCGGTCCTGCCGCGCCCTAAACCAGGGCAGTCGCATCCCGCGACGCGAACCTTTCAGGCTTTGCGGATCGCGGTGAATGATGAATTTGGTCAGCTTGTTCAAGGGCTTGAAGCGGCCGAGCGTGCGCTGCGCCCGGACGGCTGGCTGGCCGTTGTCAGCTTTCATTCGCTGGAAGACCGTGTGGTCAAACGCTTCTTTCAGGCGCGCGGTCCGTCGCGGGCCGGAAATCGGTATCAGCCAGAAACGCTGGCTGAACCGGCGCGTTTCAACGCACGGAACAAGACCATTGCACCAGGCGAGGCCGAGCTTGCCCAGAACCCGCGTGCGCGGTCGGCAAAATTGCGTGTCGGACGGCGAACCGAAGCGGCTGCCGCACCCGTCGATCGTCGGGCGCTGGGCATGCCCAAACTGGTGGAGGTGGCGTGAAGTCGGTTCTCTATTTCCTGACCGCGTGTGTTGTGATGGCGCTGGCTGTTTGGGCCTATCGGCAGAACTATGAAACGCAAGCCGAGCTGCGCGAGGTGAAGGAACTGCGCGCGCAGATCGCCGAGTTGCGCGAACGCGCGGGCGTTTTGCGGGCGGAATGGGCCTTTCTCAATCGGCCCGAGCGGTTAATTGATCTGGCAGATATGAATTTTGACCGGCTGGGTTTGTTGCCGCTGCGGCCTGAACATTTCGGGACGATTGATACCGTGTCGTATCCGATCGAAAAGATCACAGATGTCATGGCACAGGAGATGCGCGAATGACCCGGACGCCGCTCAGACCTTTGGCGCGTATCCTGGCAGCGCGTCGCGAAGGCGAGAACCCGGATGCAATCGAGCGGGCCAATCTGGCGGCTCGCCATGAAGCGGCGCGCGATGCATCGCGCGAACGCGCCGAGGGGCGTTTGCTGGTGTTGGGAATCGTGTTTCTATGCGCATTCTCGATGGTGGGTGTGCGTATGGCGGCTTTGGCAGGTTCGGACCCGGTCGAACCGCGTGCAGCGGCAAGCGGTGCGCAAATTGTTGCGGCACGCGCGGATATCACAGACCGGAACGGACGCATTCTGGCGACCAATCTGACGACGCACTCTTTGTATGCCCAGCCGCCCCATATGATCGAACCTGAAAAGGCGGCGCGCGAACTGGCAAAGGTATTTCCAGACCTTGACGAAGCGGATTTGCTAAAGCGGTTCACAGGCGAGCGCAAGTTTCTGTGGATCAAGAAGCGGATCAGCCCCGAGCAGCAACAACAGGTGTTCGACATCGGCGAGCCGGGATTGCTGTTTGGTCCGCGCGAGATGCGCCTTTACCCGAACGGGGCCGTCGCGTCGCATGTTTTGGGCGGGGCCGGATACGGACGCGAAGGTGTCAACAGTGCTGAACTGATTGGCGTTGCGGGCGTGGAAAAAGCGCTGGATGAGGAATTGCGTGACCCGGGTCGTGGCGATGTCCCGTTGCAATTGTCGATTGACCTGACGGTTCAGGCGGCGGTCGAACGCGTGCTGGAAGGTGGCATGCGGTTGATGAACGCCAAAGGGGCGGCGGCTATATTGATGGACGCGCATACCGGCGAGATCGTTTCACTGGCAAGCCTGCCGGACTTTGACCCGAATGACCGACCCCGCCCGGCGACCGAAGGGGATCAGGCCGAAAGCCCGTTGTTCAACCGCGCGGTACAGGGGGTGTACGAGCTTGGATCAACATTCAAGATTTTCGCCGCCGCGCAAGGCATAGATCAACGGCTGGTCAGCCAGTCCACCTGGATCGAAACCGAAGGGCCGCTGAAATGGGGAACGCATCGGATTAACGACTTGCGTGACCATGGGCCAGCCTTGACGGTTCAGGATGTGATTGTGAAGTCCTCGAACATTGGGACAGCGCGGATTGCGATGATGATCGGGCCCGAGCGTCAACAGAATTTCCTTCGCGATTTGGGCTTTTTCAAACCCACCTCGGTTGAATTGATCGAAGCACCGGGCGCGCGGCCTTTGCTGCCCGAGAAATGGTCCGAAATTCATACAATGACCGTGTCTTACGGGCATGGCTTGTCAGCTTCGCCGATGCATCTGGCATCTGCCTATGCGACGCTTTTGAACGGCGGCTATAAGGTGACGCCCACGCTTTTGAAGCGTGACAGATTTGAACGCGGGCCACGGGTTATTAGCGAAAATACATCGAAACAGGCGCGTGACCTGTTGCGGCGCGTCGTGACCGATGGAACGGCGGCGGCTTTTGGCGAAGTTGCGGGCTATCGCGTTGCAGGCAAAACCGGGACGGCAGACAAGCCAAAGCCCGAGGGCGGCTATTACGAAGATAAGGTCATCGCGACCTTCGCCAGTGTTTTTCCGGCGGATGACCCGAAGTATATTTTGGTGGTCACATTGGATGAACCGGTTGATACAACGGGCAAGAAACCGCGTCGCACCGCAGACAGAACGGCAGTTCCGGTGGCCGCTGAGGTCATTCGCCGGGCTGCGCCTCTGCTGGGGCTGGCCCCTGATGCCTCGGCCGGTGTAACACTCGCGCGGAATTAGACCATCAAGAGGTGAGAGAGTGCAGACCCGGGCTAGGACAAAGACGCTTGCCGAATTGGGTCTGACGGTTGCCGGAGGCTCGGACGTGCGGATCACCGGGCTTTCGGTGGACAGCCGCGACGTTAAGGACGGCCATCTTTTTGCGGCGCTGCCCGGCACCAAACTGCATGGCGGGGCGTTTATAAAATATGCGCTTCGGATGAAGGCTGGCGCTGTCTTGACAGATCGGGACGGCGCCGCAATTGCGGCAGATGAACTGGATGGCAGCGGTGTGCCTGTTGTGATTGTCGAAGACCCGCGCAGTGCCCTGGCCTATTCCGCGGCGCTTTGGTTCGAAGTGCAACCCGAGGTTCAGGTGGCGGTCACGGGGACAAACGGCAAAACCTCGGTTGCGTCGTTTACCCGACAGCTTTGGGCAGAGATGGGTGCGGCGGCGGTTTCAATTGGAACAACCGGGGTCGAGGGGGCTTTTACCGCGCCATTGGCGCATACGACGCCTGAACCGGTCACCTTGCACCGGGTGCTTGCCGCAGCGGCGGATGCAGGCGTGACCCATGCAGCGATGGAAGCCTCGTCGCATGGCCTGGCGCAAAAACGGGTAGACGGCGTGCGTTTGCGCGCGGCGGGGTTCACGAACCTGACGCAGGATCATTTAGACTATCACGCCGATTTTGAGGAATATTTTTCGGCCAAATCGGGATTGTTTGACCGCGTTTTGCCCGAAGATGGCACGGCAGTCATCAATATTGATGATGACTGGGGCCCGAAAATGGCCGAACTTGCCGAGGATCGTGGGCAGGATGTGCTGACCATTGGGCGGACTTCGCAAGCGATGCTGCAAATTTTGGGCCAACGCTATGATGCGACGGGCCAAGAGGTTCGGTTTGAATGGGCCGGGCGCATTCACCAGATGCGTTTGGGCTTGATCGGGGGATTTCAGGCCGAGAATGCCTTGATGGCGGCAAGTCTTTGCATTGCGACAGGCGCCGACAGTCAAGAGGTGTTTGACACGCTGCCGATGCTGGAAACGGTGCGGGGCCGTATGCAGTTTGCCGCGCGTCGCGACAATGGCGCGGCAGTTTTCGTGGATTACGCCCATACACCCGACGCGTTGGAGACTGCTTTGAAGGCCATGCGCCCGCATGTTTTGGGTCGTCTCATCGTGGTCTTTGGTGCAGGCGGCGACCGCGACAAAGGTAAGCGGCCATTGATGGGCCAGGCGGCGCGGCATGCGGATGTGGTTTTTGTGACGGATGACAATCCAAGAAGCGAGGATCCTGATGTGATCCGGCGTGAAATTCTGGGCGGTATCGAAAGTGGCGAGGCGACGGAAGTCGGTGACCGGGCCGAAGCGATTTTGCGCGCGGTCGATGCCTTGGGCGCAGGCGACACGTTGTTGATTGCGGGCAAGGGCCACGAAACCGGACAGATCATTGGCGACACGGTTTTGCCCTTTGACGATGTCGAACAGGCAAGTGTCGCGGTCGCGGCACTAGACGGCAGGGGGCTATGACCGCGCTTTGGACAAGTGAGGCGGCGCGCGCGGCGACGTCTGGCATTTTGTACGGCCCGGACTGGCGCGCCAGTGGTGTGTCGATTGATAGCCGCACGCTAGAGCCGGGTGATCTGTTTGTTGCCTTGGCCGATATGCGCGACGGGCATGACTTTGTTGGCACAGCACTGGAGGCAGGCGCTGCGGCGGCACTGGTCACCCATCGCCCCGCTGGTGTCGCGGAAGACGCGCCGCTTTTGATTGTCAAAGATGTGCTGACTGCGCTGGAAGGTTTGGCGCGCGCGGCCCGGGCGCGGACCGGGGCAAAGGTCATTGGGGTTACGGGCTCGGCCGGTAAAACGTCGACAAAAGATTTGTTGGCGCGGGTTTTGGGCCATCAGGGCAAGACCCATGCGGCCGAGGCCAGTTACAACAACCATTGGGGCGTGCCTTTGACGCTGGCGAGGATGCCGGAAGATACGGATTTTGCGGTGATCGAGATTGGGATGAATGCGCCCGGCGAGATTGCACCTTTGGCCAAATTGGCGCGGCTGGATGTTGCGATTGTCACGACGGTTGCGGCGGCGCATCTGGAAGCCTTTGAAAATGTCGATGGCATTGCAGTTGAAAAAGCCACAATTTTTCAGGGGCTCAAGTCGGATGGCATCGCGATTTTCAATGCCGATGTCGACACAGCGCCGATTCTGGCCGCAGAGGCGGCGCAACATGCGGCGCGGTTTGTCGGGTTTGGCGAACATGCAGATGCGATGCTGCGCGCCGAAAAGGTTCTGTTAAGCGACAACGCAAGCGTTGTGGAAGGCCGGTTTGCCGACGCGCCGTTTCTGTTCAAAATCGGAGCACCGGGGCGGCATTTCGCGATGAACGCTTTGGCGGTCTATGGCGCGGCGCGCCTCGTCGGGGCTGACCCGGACATTGCAGCATGTGACATCGGCCAATGGCGCGCGCCTCCCGGACGGGGACAGCGCGAAACGCTGTTGCTGGACCGTGTCGAAGATTTTTCGATCGAACTGATTGATGATGCATTCAATGCCAACCCTGCGTCGATGGCGGCAGCGTTTGAGGTTTTGTCGGCTATTTCACCCCGCCAAGGGCAAGGGCGCATTGCGACCGGTCGGCGGATTGCAATTCTGGGTGACATGCTGGAATTGGGGCGCGATGAAGCAGACCTGCATCGTGGGCTGGCGGATCATCCTGCAATGGCGGTTATCGCGCGGGTCGATTGCGTTGGGCCACGGATGCGCGTGCTTTATGAGGCATTGCCTGCAGAGCAACGCGGCCGGTGGGTTGAGACAGCGGAAGAGTTGGTTGACGAAGCGCACCGGCTGATTGATGCAGGCGATGTGGTCCTGGTCAAAGGATCCAAGGGGTCACGGGTAAGTCTGGTGGTGGACGCGTTGCGAAAGCTGGGCCGGGTGGCGGATAAAAGGGCAGAATGATATGCTTTACTGGATGACGGCCTTTTCGGATGGCGGTGATTTTTTCAATCTTTTCAGGTACATTACCTTCCGCGCGGGCGGCGCATTCTTTACGGCGTTGATCTTTGGTTTCTTTTTCGGACGTCCCTTGATCAATCTTTTGCGGGCCAAACAGAAATACGGCCAGCCGATCCGGGATGATGGGCCGGAAAGCCATATTGAGACCAAGGCAGGGACCCCGACAATGGGGGGCGTGTTGATCCTTGGTGCGCTTATTACATCGTCGCTTTTATGGGCCCGGTTGGACATCGGTTATGTCTGGATGGTGCTTTTCGTGACCATTTCTTTCGGGTTGATTGGGTTTGCGGATGACTATTCAAAAATCGCCAAGAACGACAATTACTCCGGTTTGTCGGGACGCTTGCGTCTGATCATCGGCTTTGCCATTGCCGCCATTGCCGCCTTTTGGGCGACGTCGATGCACCCGGTGGGTTTGCAAAACCAATTGGCCATCCCGATTGTGTCGGGGCTTTTGAACCTTGGGCTGCTTTTTATGCCATTTGCGATGATCGTAATTGTCGGCAGTGCCAATGCCGTCAACCTGACCGACGGGCTGGACGGTCTTGCGATTATGCCTGCGATGATTGCGGCGGGTTCACTTGGCGTTATCGCTTATGCCGTAGGGCGGACCGATTTTACCGAATATCTGGGCATCAACTATGTGCCGGGGACAGGTGAAATCCTAATCTTTGCCGCCGCACTGATCGGTGGGGGCTTGGGCTTTCTTTGGTATAACGCGCCGCCTGCCGCTGTGTTTATGGGCGATACTGGCTCGCTTGCCCTTGGCGGCGCTTTGGGGGCGATTGCGGTGGCAACCAAGCACGAGATCGTCTTGGCGATCATTGGCGGGCTGTTCGTGGTCGAGGCGTTAAGCGTGATCATCCAAGTGGGCTACTTCAAGATGACGGGGAACCGCGTGTTTCTTATGGCCCCGATTCACCATCATTTCGAGAAAAAGGGCTGGGCCGAACCGCAGATTGTGATCCGGTTCTGGATCATTTCGCTGATCCTGGCTTTGATCGGTTTGGCGACGCTGAAAGTGCGGTAGGCTGACGGCACACGCGGAGGCTGTTCGGCCTAAAGGAAAAGGGAAGGCTTATGGGATTTCTATTGCGTTGGTTGGCGGCTTTCGTGTTGCTTGTCGCGACGTATAACCCGACCGAGCTGTCCTATGTGCGCTGGGTCATGCGGAACGGCGCGGGCGAACTGCCCATCGCGGTGTTCCTTGGGCTGATCTTGCTGGTCGCCTATGTCTTGTTTTTGACGGCTTTGTTCCGTGGCATTGGAACGCTTGGAATCCTTTTGATCCTTGCCGTGACGTCGGCGCTGATCTGGGTCTTGGCCGATTTGGGCTGGCTGTCATTGGATGACCCGACAGTAAACACCTGGCTGGCGCTTGTCGCACTTTCGCTGGTGTTGGCGGTTGGGATGTATTGGGGCATTCTTTGGCGACGGATATCGGGCCAACTGGAAGTCGATGATGAAGGTGCGGCTTGATCCCTGTGCGCGGCATGCCCGGGGCGCGTGTCATTGTTTTGGGTTTGGACGCATCTGGCCAGTCGGTGGCGCGGGCGCTGGAAGCTGGCGGTGCGACGGCGTTGTGCTGGGACGACGATGAACAGACGCGCGCGAATGCCGAGGCCGAGGGGGTCGCGCTGTGCGATCTGACGCGGCGGGATGTTTGGGACGGTGTTGATCGTTTGATCATCGGCCCTGATGTTTCGCCCCTTTACCCTGAACCAAACCGTTGGGTTGCAGCGGCGATGGCAGCCGGCGTATCCGTGGACAACGCCCTTGGGCTTTTCTTCCGTTCGCTGGCAGAGCCAGAGTGGGATCGGTTTGATGTGGCGCCGCGCGTAATCGCTGTTGCCGGGTCGCGGCGTCGATCAAAAGCGGCAGCGTTCATCCATCATGGCCTGTTGACCGTGGGGCGCGAAAGCCAGCTTGCCGGTGCGGACCACAGCGGTGTCCTGGATATTGTACCGCCCGGTGATGGTGGCGCTGTCGTGGTTGAGCTGTCTGAACCCGACATTGCGCTGGCGCGGGCGTTGACGCCGGATATTGGCGTGTTCACGGATTTTGCGCCGCATGACACGGAACAACACGGCGGGATTGGTGGGACCTTTGCGGCGATGCGGCGGTTGTTCGCAGAAGGCGGGCCCGACCGCGCGGTGATCGCTTTGGACGATGCCGAAGGCCGGTATCTGGCCAATTCACTGGCTGAAGGCGGAGCCGATGATCGGGTGATCAAAATCTCGGCGGCGTCGAAACTGGATGGGCCGGGATGGGTGATTTTCGTGCGAAAGGGGTTTCTGGCGGAATATCGCAAGGGCCGTCAGGTGGCTTCTGTCGATCTGCGCCAGATGTCAGGCATATCTGACCCGTCTGATCAGATTTGTGCCGCGGCTGCTTTTGCCGTTTTGCGCACAATGGGGGCCGCCCCGAAAGCGATTGAAAAGGCGTTCAGCGGTTTCGCGCGTCAATTGGGGTGATACAGGTCTCAATGCGATGGATCGCGCATGAAAAAGGCGGGGACCGTCCCCGCCTTTCGTTCTGACACGGAAAGCTGTGGTCAGAGAATGCTTTGACCGGTTTTCGCCCAATCCTTGAGGAACGCATCAAGACCTTTGTCCGTAAGCGGATGCTGGGCCATTTTCTTGATCACGTCCGGCGGGCAGGTTGCGACATCAGCGCCGATCTTGGCGGCGTCGCTGACATGGTTGATCGAGCGTACGCTGGCGGTCAGGATCTGCGTCTGGAAACCGTAGTTGTCGTAGATTTCGCGGATATCGGCAATCAGGTCCATACCGTCGAGGTTGATGTCGTCGAGACGACCAACGAAAGGTGAAATGAACGTGGCACCGGCTTTTGCGGCCAGAAGGGCCTGCGTGGCCGAAAAGCAAAGCGTTACATTGACCATGTGGCCTTTGTCGGTCAGTGCCTTACACGCTTTGAGGCCGTCCCACGTTAGTGGCACTTTGACCGCAATGTTGTCGGCGATTTTCTTCAGCTCCAGCCCTTCGGCGATCATGCCTTCGGCGTCTGTGGCGACGGTTTCGGCGCTAACCGGGCCGGGGATCATATCGCAGATCTCTTTAGTGACTTCTTTGATGTCACGTCCGGACTTCATAATCAGCGATGGGTTGGTGGTGACACCATCGACCATGCCGAGGTCTTTCAACTCGCGGATTGCATCGGTGTCGGCGGTATCGACGAAGAACTTCATGGGGTTTCCTAGCACTGAGGGTAACAATTGCGCTTCAGATAGCGCAAACGGTCCTGTTTCTGAACCCCCCAAATGGCTGTCGGGGGCTTTCGGTTCGGGGCGTGAAGCCTTATGGCAGGCGCCATGCTGAGGCATTTCAACGAAGATGATCTGATTTCGGTTCTGACGACCCAGCCGTTGGACCGGGCGCTGGACTATCGCGCCCCCGAAGGCGGGTGTTTTGAAGGCGCGTTTGTCGAAGTGCCTCTGGGTCCGCGCAGGGTTTTGGGGGTTGTCTGGGGCGAAGGGGAAGGCGGGTATGACCTTTCCAAGGTGCGGCCGGTCCTCCGGGTTTTGGATGCAGTGCCGATGCGCCAAGAAATGAATCTGTTTCTGCGTCGGGCGGCAGAATACACGCTGACGCCGATGCCCGCGATGCTTCGCCTTGCGACGCGGTCGCCGGGTCTGGGTGATCCGACGTCGATGCGGGTGATCTATCGGCGCGGAAGCGTCGATGCGCCTGATCGGTGGACCGATGCAAGACGCAAGGTGGTCGACGTCTTAGACGAATTCGGCGGGCTGTCATTCACGCTGAAGGAACTGGCCGAAATGGCGGGCGTTTCGTCGGGCGTGGTGAAAGGACTAGTCACGCAAGGTGTCGTGGCCGAAGAAGCAAGCCCGCGTGATCTGCCCTATCCACGACTGGACCCGGGTAAATCGTCTGTTGATTTGACGGACGAACAATCGGTGGCGGTGCAGGCCTTGCGCGAACGCGTGCTGTCCGGCGGCTATGGCACCACGTTGCTGAAAGGGGTGACAGGGTCGGGGAAAACCGAGGTTTATCTAGAGGCCGTCGCGGCTTGTCTGGACGAGGGTCGGCAGGCCTTGGTTTTGTTGCCAGAAATCGCGCTGACGTCCGAGTTTCTGAACCGGGTCGAAGACCGGTTTGGCGCGCGCCCGGCCGAATGGCATTCAGGCGTGACAATGACCGAGAGACGCCGCGCCTGGAAAATGGTGTCAGAAGGGGCGGCATCGCTGGTGGTTGGTGCGCGCTCGGCCTTGTTTCTGCCGTTCCAGAAGCTGGGTTTGATCGTGGTCGATGAAGAACATGACACGTCGTACAAGCAGGAAGATGGAGTTTTGTATAACGCGCGCGACATGGCGGTTCTGCGGGCGTCGCTTGCTGATGCGCAGGTCGTTCTGGCCAGCGCGACGCCATCGTTGGAAAGCTGGGCGAATGTGGAAGCGGGTAAATATCACCGGGTCGAATTGACCTCGCGTTTTGGGGCTGCGGTAATGCCCGAGATGCGGGCGATTGATATGCGCGCCGAAACCTTGCCAGCCAGCCGATGGGTGTCCGACACGCTGGCGGCTGCGGTCAGGCGGCGCATCGAAGACGGCGAGCAGTCGCTTTTGTTCCTGAACCGCCGGGGGTATGCACCGGTGACGATTTGCCGGGCCTGCGGGCACCAGGTTGGTTGCGATCATTGCGATGCGCGGATGGTCGAGCATCGGTTTCAAAAACGCCTGATGTGCCATCAATGCGGGGAAACGAAACCATTGCCGGCGGTATGCCCGTCATGTGAAGCGGAAGACCGGTTGGCCCCTGTTGGGCCTGGGGTCGAACGTTTGGCGGAAGAAGTGTCGGCCCTTTTCCCTGGCGCGAACACAGCAATTTTGTCGTCGGATTTGTTCGGCTCGGCACGCGCTTTGAAAGCTCAAATCGAAGATATCGCGGCAGGTGGTGCGGACATTATTATAGGGACGCAGATTGTCGCCAAAGGGCATAATTTTCCGCATCTTACGCTGGTGGGTGTGATCGATGCGGACTTGGGATTGCAAGGCTCGGATTTACGGGCCGCGGAACGGACGTTTCAATTGATGCGCCAGGTGGCCGGGCGTGCCGGGCGGGCAGACAAGCCGGGGACAGCACTTTTGCAGACCTTTCAGCCCGAACATCCCGTGATCCGTGCGATCCTGTCCGGCGAAGAAGAGGCGTTCTGGACCGCCGAGGCGTCCGAACGCAAGACCGCTGGCGTCCCGCCATATGGGCGTATGGCCGGGATCGTTTTGTCATCACCCGATGTCCAAGACGTGTTCGACGTTGGCAAGGCACTTGCCGCCCGCACTGGCCCGTTGCGTCAAATCGGAGCCGAGGTGTTCGGGCCCGCCGCCGCACCGATTGCGCGGGTGCGGGGGCGGCATCGCGTCCGGTTGCTGGTAAAGGCCGCGAAGACTGCGCCTTTGCAACAGGCGATTGCGTCTTGGGTGGCGCAAGTCAAGCTGCCGGCCAATCTGCGGTTGTCGGTCGATATCGACCCGCAGAGCTTTCTGTAAAGACCATTTGAACTGCGCGGGTCAGGCTATGTGTTCCCTTCCCATCCTTGTCAGATGAGCGTAAGCGAAATGCATGGGAACCTTAGATCTCTCTGCGGCGCATTCGCTGCCGGTCTGGAGGCGGCCTGTGGCCTTGCTGGTGCTGATGGCGATGGCGATGCCTTTGGCGTTCGCGACGTGGTCGGCGCTTTTGAACAACTTTGTGATTGAACGCGCCGGTTTCACAGGCGTCGAAATTGGTTGGCTGCACACTGTTCGCGAAATTCCGGGCTTTTTGTCTTTCGCTGTCATCTTCCTGTTGTTTGTGATGCGCGAGCAGCTTTTGGGGGTGCTGTCGTTGATCACGCTGGGTGTTGCGACAGCAGTGACGGCTTGGTTTCCGACGTTTGGCGGACTTTTGTTTATGACGTTCATTTCTTCGATCGGGTTCCACTATTTCGAAACGGTGAACCAGTCTTTGCAGCTTCAATGGATTCCAAAAGACCGGGCGCCGCAGGTGATCGGCTGGCTGGTTGCCGTGGGCTCGGGCGCATCGCTTGTGTCGTATGGCGCGCTTGTCGCGACTTGGGATGTGTTCAATCTGTCCTACAACACAGTCTACATGATCGCGGGTGGGTCGTGCACGTTGATTGCGCTGTATTGCTGGGTGGCGTTCCCCAATTTTCAAGGGACGCCGCAATTGAAAAAGATGGTGCTGCGACGGCGCTATTGGCTGTATTACGCATTGCAATTCATGAGCGGTGCGCGGCGTCAGATTTTTCTGGTCTTCGCGGCGTTTATGATGGTCGAACGTTTCGGGTTCGAAGTGCACGAACTGACGGCGCTGTTTTTGATCAATTTTGTTGCGAACATGTTGTTCGCGCCTCTGATGGGCATGGCGTTGGGGCGGTTTGGCGAACGCAAGGTCTTGGTCTTTGAGTATGTTGGTCTGATCCTCGTTTTTCTGGCCTATGGAGGGATCTATTACTTTGGTTGGGGCGTCGTTCTAGCGGCTTGTCTGTATGTGTTGGATCATTTGTTTTTCGCATTGGCTTTTGCGATGAAGACTTACTTTCAAAAGATCGCCGATCCGCAGGATATTGCGCCCACAGCGGCGGTGGCGTTTACCATTAACCACATCGCAGCGGTCTTTCTTCCTGCGCTTCTTGGGTATCTTTGGATTGTGTCACCAGGGGCTGTTTTTGGATTGGCAGCCTCGATGGCGGGCGTATCTTTGGCGTTGGCGCTTTTGATCCCACGACACCCGACACCAGGACACGAGACCGTGTTTTCACGCGCTGCCCGGTTGCGGCGGAGTAGAAGCGGGCCTTGATCCGCCCTATATTCGTAAGACACACGCAAAGGAGTGCAGAATGGTCTTTGGCATCTTGTCCCGAAAGTACAACATGATCAGCGCATCAGAGGCTTTGCCGGGTCGGCCTGCGCCCATTCCAACGGCCGAGACGCATTTTCTGAACGGTCGGCCGCTGACACTGGACGTGCCGGATGGGCACGAGGTGGCCGTCTTTGGTATGGGGTGTTTTTGGGGCGTCGAACGGATGTTCTGGAAACTGGACGGGGTTTTTCTGACGATGGTGGGTTATGCGGCGGGCTTTACCGAAAACCCAACTTATCAGGAAGTCTGCACAGGCCAGACCGGCCACAATGAAGTCGTGCGCGTGGTCTATGACCCGGCTGTGATCGGCTATGATGCTTTGCTTAAGATATTTTGGGAAGGGCATGACCCGACCCAGGGTATGCGGCAAGGCAATGACACGGGGACGCAGTATCGGTCGGGCATATACTGGACGACCGATGCGCAGCGTGCGGTCGCAGAGGCGTCAAAACTGGCGTTTGCCAAAGGGTTGAAGGCTGCGGGCTCTGGCGCGATTACGACCGAGATTCTGCCAGCGCCCGAGTTTTACTTTGCCGAGGATTACCACCAGCAGTATCTGGCGAAGAACCCGAACGGGTATTGCGGGCTGGGGGGAACGGGCGTGACCTGCCCCGTCGGCGTCAGCGTCTCAGGCTGAGGAACAGCGGTTGAATTGTAAGCGCGTTCGCTGTAGCGCGCGCTTATGACGACATGGACTGCATTGACGACGCTTGCCGACAAAACCCGGGCCGAAACTTTGGGCGCGGCCTTGGAGGTTCTGGAACCCGAACCAACGGGCGTTGGTGTTTTCGAGGTCGAGGACGGATCAAACACCTGGGAAGTCGGTGGTTATTTTGTTGATCCACCCGATGAAGTCGGTTTGGCCTTGCTGGCCGTCGCGCACGGGGCGGCAGAATTTGTAATCTCGGAAGTGCCCGACACCGATTGGGTGGCGCATGTTCGCCGTGAATTGCAGCCGGTCGAAGCGGGTCGGTTTTTTGTTTATGGCAGCCACGACGCCGATAAAGTGCCAGAAGCCAAACTTTCGCTTTTGATCGAAGCGTCGATGGCGTTTGGAACCGGTCATCATGGGACAACACTGGGCTGTTTGAGGGCCTTGGACCGTTTGATTGAAACCGGATTTCAACCCGCCAGCGTTGCAGATATCGGATGTGGCACGGGTGTTCTGGCCATGGCCGCCGCACAGGTTTGGGACGTGCCGGTCGTGGCGTCTGACATTGATATTGTGGCGGTCGAAGTTGCCGAGGCAAATCTTGTGGCCAATGGTTTGAAGGGCAGGGTGCGCGCAATTGTTGCGCCGGGGTTTGATGATCCGGGTCTTGAGGGGCCGTTTGATCTGATCTTTGCCAATATCCTGAAAGGCCCGCTGATAGAACTTGCAGGCCCCATGGCGGGCGCGTCTAGCGACAAAACTATGGTTATTTTGAGCGGAATCCTACATGAACAGGCTGACGATGTAATCGCGCATTATCTCGGCCATGGCTTCAATTTGGCGCATAGGGACCAGATTGTTGACTGGACGACGCTTACTCTGTCGCGGAAACACCCGATTTCCAACGAATTCTAGGCAATCTTCGAGAAGTAGCCATAATGAAGACACAAACAGCGCTATGTTGTTTTGTCGTTCGTTTTGTTCACTTGCCATGGAGCTTTTCCCATGTCTGCTTCGCAATTTGATGAATTTGATCGCCGCATGCGGCGGATCAACCGCCGCCACACGCAGCTTTCGCAGGGCTATGTCACCTCGATCAACGGGGACGGCCTTGTGGTTGCAAAACCCAAACGCAAGATGCGGCGCGGGACGCTGCGAAGTCTGGCGATCTTGGTCATTATGATGATGATTTTCAAAGCCGTGCTTCACGCCAACTTGGGCGCCGCGGAATATGATGCGCGTGTCGCGTCATTCGCGAACGGGTCTGTCTTTGAGAAGGTCGGGGCCTGGGTGATGGTGTCTGATCCACTGACAGAAATGATGTCAGTTCGGATCGCACGCTATCTCTAATTTCTAAGTCTTGCAAAAAAGGCCGCGCACCTGCGCGGCCTATTCGTTTGGATTGGCCTTAAAAGCCGCGGCGACCGATGGTGTCAACATCACCGCGCGACAGACCGATGTCGGACAATTCATGAGCCGACAATTGTGACAGGACATTCCGCGTACGCCGCGCGTTATTCCACGCAGTAAGCCGGTTCACGAATGTACCAAGCGGGATCGCGGGGCGCAGGGCCAGACGGGTCGGCTGGGGTCGATCAAAAGTGTAGGCCATGGTGCGGTTCCTTTACACAAAACGGCTTGCAATCAGCGCGCACCTAAAGTGGTCAGTGCAGTCTCACAAGTGCAATTGCATCATGCCTGATATGCGATTTTCGCATGTCACATTTTGCGCATAACAGTTTGATATATTGCGTTAAATCGTCACCGCATGCGTGTCGCAATCAATGCTTTGAGTGACGCTTTTGCGCATCCCGGAAGGCCTTCGTTGTCACTTTGCGGCGGTCGTTTGATGGCGCAAAGAAAAGGCAGACTTTGCAAATTCCGTAAGGTTTGCCGATGTGCGATGACAGGCTGCTCTGGGCGCATGACTTCAAAGCCCCTTGGAAGATGTTCGCGTTTCGTGCTAATCTTGACGAAACAGAAAAAGAGCAAGGCAGGGTATATGCGGGTAATGGGGCTGGACCCTGGGTTGCGGGCGATGGGGTGGGGCGTGATTGACGTTTCAGGCTCGCGTTTGCGCCATGTCGCAAATGGTATTTGCCGGACCTCGACAGGGCCGCTTGGCGCGCGATTGGCCATGCTTTTTGAAGAATTGACGGTTGTCTGGAAAACCTATGCACCGGATACAGCCGCAGTCGAGCAGACCTTTGTAAACCGGGACGGTGCGGCGACGCTGAAACTTGGGCAGGCTCGGGGCATTGCCATGCTGGTGCCCGCCAGGGCTGGTATTGTCGTTGGTGAATACGCCCCCAATGCGGTGAAAAAGGCGGTGGTCGGGGTTGGTCACGCGGACAAAGCGCAGGTCGATCATATGGTTCGGATGCAATTGCCCGGAGCCGAGATTGCCGGGCCGGATGCGGCGGATGCCCTGGCGGTTGCGATTTGCCACGCGCATATTGCTCAGACCAACGCGCGGCTTGGGGTACAGGCATGATCGGCAAGCTGTCCGGCCGGGTCGCGTATCGCGGCGAAGACCACATTTTGATTGACGTCGGTGGGGTTGGATATCTTGTCTATGTCAGCGACCGCACGTTGTCGGGTTTGCCGGGGTCGGGCGAAGTCGTGTCGTTGTACACTGATTTGCTGGTGCGCGAAGATTTGTTGCAGCTGTTCGGCTTTCCGACCTTGGTGGAAAAAGAATGGCACCGGTTGCTGATAAGCGTGCAGGGGATCGGGGCCAAAGCCTCGATGGCGATTTTGAGCGCTTTGGGGCCGGATGCATTGGCGCAAGCAATCGCCCTTGGCGACTGGGCGTCTGTGAAAGTGGCGCAGGGCGTCGGGCCGAAGATTGCGCAACGTGTAGTGAACGAGCTGAAAGGCAAAGCGCCCGCGATGATGGCGATGCCGGGCGAGACGTTGAGTGAGGTCATCGAAGGCGCGCCTGCGCCCGTTGTTGCGCCAGCAAACACTGTGCAGTCAGACGCTTTGTCGGCGCTGGGCAATCTTGGATACGCGCCAAGCGAGGCGGCGGCGGCTGTGGCAGAAGCGGCGCGGGATGCACCCGAAGCGGACTCGTCAGGTTTGATCCGCGCCGCCCTGAAACGTCTGGCCCCTGCATGAGCGACCCCGATCCGACCCTTCGACCTGAACGACGCCCCGAAGATGCGGATCGCGCGATGCGCCCGCAGACCTTGGACGCGTTTACCGGCCAAGCCGAAGCGCGGGCAAATTTGCGGGTATTCATCGAAAGCGCGCGGCAGCGCGGCGAGGCGATGGATCATGCATTGTTCCACGGCCCGCCCGGGCTGGGAAAGACCACGCTGGCGCAAATTGTGTCGCGCGAACTTGGTGTGAATTTTCGCATGACCAGCGGGCCGGTTCTGGCCAAGGCGGGGGATCTGGCGGCGATCCTGACCAACCTGGAAGCGCGCGACGTTCTTTTCATTGATGAAATTCACCGGTTGAACCCGGTCGTGGAAGAAGTGCTTTATCCTGCACTGGAAGATTTTGAGCTGGATCTTGTGATTGGCGAAGGTCCGGCGGCCCGGACGGTACGCATTGAATTGCAGCCGTTCACTTTGGTCGGTGCGACCACGCGGCTTGGGCTTTTGACAACGCCTTTGCGGGACCGGTTCGGCATTCCCGTGCGCTTGCAGTTTTACACAGAAGACGAATTGTTCGAGATCGTTCATCGTGGCGCGCGATTGATGGGTGTGCCCGCTGACGACGATGGGTGTCGCGAGATTGCGCGACGCGCGCGCGGCACCCCGCGGATTGCGGGGCGATTGCTGCGGCGGGTTGTGGACTTTGCACTGGTCGAAGGCGACGGGCAGTTGACGCAAGACCTAGCCGATAGCGCGTTGACGCGATTGGGCGTGGATGTGTTGGGGTTGGACGGGGCGGACCGACGCTATTTGACCCTGATTGCAGAACACTATCAGGGCGGCCCCGTGGGGGTGGAAACGTTGTCTGCCGCCCTGTCCGAGGCGCGGGATGCCATCGAAGAAGTGATCGAGCCTTATTTGTTGCAACAGGGCCTCATTCAACGCACACCGCGCGGGCGGATGTTGGCGGCGCGGGCCTGGGCGCACCTGGGCTTGCCTGCGCCAAGTGCGCCGGATCAAGGGCGGCTTTTATAGGGCTGGGGCAAAATCATGGATCATGCGTTTGTCGAACGTCAGTTTACACGTTTAGACGGGTCTTATCTGTTCGCCAGATGGGGAAGGCCGATTGCGCCTGTTGTGTTCGGTGTCGACGACAAAACGCTTGAGATCGTCAAAGGCGCGGTCGAAGCGGTGGTCGTGCTGGCCGGTCACAGAATGACCGAAATGGACCCCGAGCTTGGGGTCAATCTGCTTTTCTTTTTCATCCGCGATTGGGATGAGCTGAGCGCAACGCCGGACCTGGACCGTTTGGTGCCCGAATTGCCGGAGCTAATTGTGCGATTGAAGGCGGCCGAGGCAAATCAATACCGGGCGTTCCGGTTTGACGAGGGTGGGGCCATCAAGGCGGCATTTGTGTTTGTGCGCATGGACAATGCGCTTGCCATCGTCCCTGCTGAAGATCTGGCACTTGCGCAGGTAGCGCAAACAATTTTGTTATGGTCCGACGCGGCTTTCACGGACACAGGACCGCTGGCCGAAGTGGGTGGAAATGTCATTCTTAACCCGGATGTCGCCGCTATCATCAGGGCTGGATATGATCCGACCTTGCCAGCCGTGGCGCAGGACCCCAGCCATGCATTGCGGCTGGCTGCGCGTATCAGCATGGCGAACCCGGTCTGAGCGTTAGCCGTTCACGGCGCGGAAGCTGGCACCGAGTTGTTCCATAAGTGTTCGGAATACGGGAAAGGACGTGGCGATGGGCGATGCGTCGTCAATCGTGACGCCGTCAGTCGATGCCATCCCGAGGCAAAGAAAGCTCATCGCGATGCGGTGATCGAGATGGGTCTTAACCTGCTGGCCGCCTTTGATACTGCCAGGTCCGTCGCCGACGACAGACCACCAGTCTTCGCCGTCTTCGACTGCGATGCCATTTGCCCGCAGCCCAACCGCCATCGCATCAATGCGGTCGCTTTCCTTGACGCGCAGTTCTTTGACGCCGCGCATCATGGTGGTTCCTTTTGCGTTGGCTGCAACGACGGAAAGAACTGGGTATTCGTCAATCATGGAAGCGGCGCGTTCGGGTGGTACGTCGATCCCTTGCATATCAGGTGAAAAGCGGGCGCGCAGGTCGGCGACGGGTTCACCGGATTCTTCGCGCAGGTTTTCATAAGTCAGGTTCGCCCCCATATCGCGAAGCGTTTCGAACAGGCCAGCGCGGGTCGGGTTGAGGCCAATGTTTGGAACCAAAACGTCCGAACCTTCGACGATCAACGCGGCGCAGACCGGGAAGGCAGCCGAGGACGGGTCGCGAGGGACATCGATGCTTTGGGGTTTAAGCTCGGGCTGGCCGTTCAGAATGACAACGCGGCCGTCTTTCGTGTCTTCGACCGACAGTTCCGCACCAAAGCCACGCAACATGCGTTCGGTATGGTCGCGGGTGGCTTCAGGTTCGATCACACTCGTTTGGCCGGGCGCGTTCAGACCGGCAAGAAGGACGGCGGACTTCACCTGGGCCGAAGGCACGGGCAGCGTATAGCTGACCGGGATTGGATCGCGCGCACCGATCACCGTCATCGGAAGCCGACCTTTTGCGCGGCCAATCGCCTGGGTGCCAAAGCCTGCAAGCGGATCGGTGATGCGGGCCATGGGACGCGACCGAAGCGACGCGTCGCCCGTGAAAGTTGCGGTGATCGCTGTGGTCGCCATCGCGCCCATGATCAACCGGACGCCCGTGCCGGCGTTTCCGCAATCGATAACGTCTTCGGGTTCTGTAAAGCCGCCGGTTCCGACGCCGTGTACGGACCATTCACCGTCGTCGCTGCGCGATACCTCGGCCCCGAAGGCACGCATTGCATCGGCCGTTGCCAAAACGTCGTCGCCTTCAAGCAGGCCCCGAATGCGGGTTTCGCCCACCGACAATGCGCCCAAGATCAATGACCGGTGCGAGATTGATTTGTCCCCGGGGACATGTGCCTCGCCTTTCAGCGCGGTTGCTTTACGTGCCATTAACGGTGTGGCTGGTCCGTGTCCCGACATGTCATCCTGTCCCTTAGTTACGGGTCTGTTAGCGCACCGACCGGTGGCCGTCTATGCCGGGATCTCAAAGCTTGGGTGATTTTCGAAACGTCAGATAGTGCGGTGTTCGGCCCTCGCGCAGCGCTTTTTGTTCATAGCGTGTGGACAGCCAATCACCCCAAGGCTTGCGCCAGTCATTTGGATGTTCGGCCAGCCAGTGAAACCCGGCTTTTGGCACCTCTTCCAACGCCTGGCGAACATAGTCGGGGATATCGGTCGCGATGCGAAACTGGGCGCCGTCAACCAGCTTGTCGGCAAGTGGTGTCAAATGTTCATCGGTGACAAACCGGCGTCGATGGTGGCGGGCTTTCGGCCATGGGTCGGGATAGAGCAGAAAGGCCTTTGCAACAGAGCCTGTCGGCAGCACATCCATCAAATCGCGGGCGTCACCGGGATGGACGCGGATGTTGCTCAATCCAGATTTTTTGATTTTGCCCAGAAGTGTCGCGACGCCGTTGACGTAGGGCTCGCAGCCGATGAAGCCGATGTCCGGGTTTTGCGCGGCTTGATGCACGATATGTTCGCCACTGCCAAAGCCGATTTCCAGCCAAACAGGTTTGCCTTCGAACACTTCGTTTGGGTCCAATGGCGTACGATCGGGGTTTTCATCCGGAGTGACGTTGGTCAGGCCAAGATGCACAAGGTCTTCCAGATACCGCTTTTGGGCAGGCTTCAGCGCCTTGCCACGGATGCGGCCATAAAAATTACGATGTGCACGTTTTGAAGGGTCCGAAGCCATGGGCGCGGCTGTCGCAGGACTGATCTGCAAGGTCAAGTCTTGCCAGTGTGTTCTTTTGCAGGATAGGAACGAAGCATGAACTCTGTCGACTTCGCGTTTCAAGATGAGCAGTTGACCGCCTGCCGGTCGGGGGCCCTTTTTTGGGCCGCGAAACAGCTGTTGGTGGTGTCGGATTTGCATTTGGGCAAGTCTGAGCGAATTGCGCGGCGTGGCGGGGCTTTGCTGCCTCCTTATGACACGGTCGAAACACTGGCGCGGTTGTCATCTGATGTCGAAGCCCTGGCCCCGAAAACAGTTATATGTCTTGGCGACAGTTTCGATGATCTTGATGCGTCGTTAAGCCTGTCGGACGAGGCGCGCGACACGGTCGCCCGGCTACAGGCTGGGCGTCGGTGGCTTTGGTTGGAAGGCAATCACGACCCGGGCCCGGTCAACCTGGGCGGGGAACATGTGGCGCGTTTCACCTGCGGGCCGCTGACGTTCAGGCATATTGCTGTGCCAGAAGAACCGTTGGGCGAGGTTTCGGGCCACTATCACCCGAAGGCGCGGGTTCGGCACATGTCGCGCCCTTGTTTTATGGCGGATGTAAACCGGCTGATCCTACCCGCGTATGGCAGCTATACCGGCGGCCTTGATTGGATGACGCCGGTATTGCGTGATTTGTTCGCGCCAAAAGCGATTGCTTATCTGACTGGGCGACAGGTTTTGGCGGTTCCGGTTCCAAAATCCGCGTAAGGCCGCGTCTAGGCGACCTCGCGCCGGTTTTCGGCCAGACGGGCGTTCACTGTATTGACGGTTTCATGCACGGCGGGTGCGATGATACCAAGTTGATCGGCGATCAGCGACACCAACAGGTCAACGCGTTCGATTTGTTCTGAACCGCTGTCGATGGCGCGCGCGGCCGACGATGGTTTTAGCAAGCCTTCGGCAGCTTTCGCATATTTCTCGAATGGGACCTGGCTATCGGGTTCAGCGCCGAGCTGAACGACCATTTGTGTGACAGTGGCATAGATCGACTTTGCCGTTTCAACGTCACCCAGCACAGCTTCGCGGATGGGGCGGACACCGTTGCGCATGACGCAGCGATAGTTGCCGGTCAGCAGCATGGCCCATTTCGCAAACGGCACATAAAGCGAATCGAAAACGCGCAGTTTTACGGGCACTTCTTTGCCATCAACGCGAATGGCGTCGATGTCTTCTTCCAACTCGCGCAGGATGTCTGTGTGGCGCGGGTCTTCGAATGGCGCCGACTTGAAGTTGGTGGGCAGGCCGACGTGCAGCACATTCGGCTTTTCTTCGGGCGGGCGGAAGGCCTGCGGGTCGGGGCTGCACAGCGTCACGTTGCCCGGTGTGAACTTGCGCCAGCCTTCAAGGTTGTTGAATGCGCTGGCAAGGCGGTCGGCGTCTAGACCCGGAATGCGTTTCAGATAGGGCAGCGGTGGCATGTTCATAATCGACATGGCCGGCACGCCAGCGTCTGCGATGGCGTCCATCAGGTTGCGAATGTCTTCGCTGCCATATTGCGGTTCTGACATGGCCAGACACACGAGGTCATAGTCTGACGGCGTCACATCTTTCGGAGCTTTGGCGTTTAAATGGCCGCTGAAGTCACCGGACCGAAAAGCACGGTGGGTGTCTTCGCCGCGCAATTTGATCCGCACTTCGGTGCCTTCTGCGTTGATCAGGTCGGCTGTCTTTTGGCGACATACAAGGGTGACGTCGTGACCAGCCATTAAGAGTTTCGTGCCCAAGAGCGATCCGTAGGAAGCCCCAAGTATCAGAATTTTACGCGACATAATCGTTCTCTCCGAAAGCAATAATTGTAAGTTAATTGCGTTTCGAAAAAAGTCCAAGATTATTTCGACCGTAGCGTCAACTTTTCGCACGCGCAGAATTCTGCACACCATTGTACACAATTCTGGCGTCCAAAAGTATTGTTTAAGCCGCTGATATTGTTTGGTTAATTCTCGCTTGGCTCGGCTGTTCTGCGGCGCATCATCCGTTGGATCAATGGATAAGACATCAGCAAAATTGCAAGAATGATACAGGTCAGCGAAATCGGGCGTGTGATAAAGGTCGTCACGTCCCCCTGACTAGATATCAGCGATTGGCGAAGTGACCGTTCGGCAAGCGGCCCCAGCACGATGGCCAGAACGGCGGGCGCAACCGGATAGTTCAGTTTTCGCAAAAGATAACCGCCCACTCCCAGAATCAACATGATCCAGGTGTCGAACATTCTGTCGGTGGTAGCAAAAACCCCAAGGACACAAAGCACAAAAATGATCGGGGTCAGCAAAGTGAACGGCATGGCAAGGACGCGAATGAACACCGGGATCAGCGCGATGTTCAGCAAAACGGTCGCGAAATTGGCGACATACATGGACCCGATCAGCCCCCAAACGAAGTCCGGGCTTTCCTGAAAGAGCAACGGTCCAGGCCGCAGGCCCCAGATAATCATTCCGCCTAGAAGAATCGCCGTGGTGGGCGAGCCGGGGATGCCCAGCGTGATCATGGGTAGCATCGATCCCGTCGAAGCCGCGTTATTGGCTGCTTCTGGTGCAGCGACGCCCGAGATGTTGCCTTTGCCGAAGCTTTCAGGGTCTTTTGAGAAGGTTTTGGAAAGACCATAACTCATCAATGAGGCAGGCGTAGCGCCAGCGGCAGGCAAGGTGCCGACGAAGAAGCCCAAGAAGGAGCCGACCCAGGTGGAGTTGATGTATTCTTTGATCTGGCCAAAGTTCTCTTTCATACGCGCCCAGGTGATGGTCACGTTATGCATCTGAACCTTGCCTTTGGTGCTTTCCAGCGTCCAAAGCATCTCGCCAATCCCGTAGATCCCGATCGCCAGAACCAGAAAGCCGATACCGCGCTGGAATTCGACCATGTCGAAGAAGATCATGCGGGGCTGGCCGCTGATGATGTCAAAGCCGATTGCGGCCATGACAAGCCCAAGCAGGATTGAAAAGATGGTCTTTGGGATGTCGTCGCCGCCAAGGCCAATGAAGGTGGCGAAGGCCAGCAACATAAGCGCAAATTCTTCCTGCGGTCCGAATTTAAGGGCAAAGGCCGCCAAGGGTGGTGCGAAGAGCGTGAACAGAATGATTGATACCGTGCCGCCGATAAAACTGGCGATTGCAGCGGCCATCAAAGCTTTGTCAGCTTTACCGGCCTGTGCCATGGGGCGTCCGTCGAACACGGTGGCAACGGCCGTCGACGCCCCCGGGATACCAAGCGTGATCGATGATATCGCGCCACCGTACATTGCCCCGTAATAAAGCGCGGCCAGAAAAATGATCGCAGCAGTGGGGGGGACAAGAAAGGTCACCGGCAAGAGGATCGCGACGCCATTGACCGAGCCGAGGCCGGGCATACAGCCCACCAACAGGCCCGCAAGGCATCCGGCGAAAATCATGAAAAGGTTCAGCGGCTCGAATGCTTGAAGCAGGCCACCGGCGAGTGAGACTAGGATCGTTTCCATCTGAGGGGCCTCTCGTCAGAAATATTGCCAGCGGAAATTGTCGAGCCAAAGGAAGCCTTCTTCGAAAATCGGCCAGCCTTTTGGCAAGTATTTTGTCAAAGCGACCTCGAACAGAAGATAGACGAAGATTGGGGTGCCTATGACGAAAGCCATCGTGGTGCCCCAACTGTGCCGGCCGAGGAACCGAACATAGAACAGCATAAACGCCATCAGCGACAGATAGGTGCCAATGATCGTCATCAGGAGGAGGAGAACCAAAATTGAAACCGCGGAAACGACGACAAGGAACATGGTTTCGCGCGCAATATAGGGTTCAAGTGACTGGCTTTCGGGTGTCTTACCCTGAAACCAGCGAATGATCGTGGCAAGTGACGCCAAGGCCATACCCAGAGAAAGCCAGAATGGCCAAACACCGGCACCGGGACCGCGTCCATCGACCCAGTCGATACGAAGTCCGTCCGACCAGACATTCCACATCAGCCCAAGCGACACCAAAAGTGTCGCGAAACCCATCAAGAGCTCGGCCGTTCTGGTTGTCATGCTTTCCCCTCCCACATGTGTGACCGCAGTGTTGCGGCCGGTATTCTTAGGTGTCAGCGGAGCCCGAAGGCTCCGCCAACCTATTGTTATTCGCCTGTGATGGCGGCTGCGCCGACCTGTTCGATAAGGTTCTGGTGCGCCACAACTTGCGTTGCGTGGAATTCACCCAGATCGCCACCGTTCAGGAAATTGTCGCAGGTCAGACCGTCTGAGGTGCAGAAGTCCTGCCATTCCTGGCTGTTGAACAGTTCGGAGAACAGGTTTGTGTACCATTCGACCGCTTCGGCGCTCATGCCCGGAGGGCCATTGACCGAACGCTGCATGTAGTACTCGATATCCACACCCAGTTCTTTGGCCGTAGGCACGTCCGGGAACGCTTCCATACGCTCGCCCGTGAACTGGACCAAAGGCTTCGAGTTTCCAGCCCGGAAAAACTCCATCTGTTCGGACGGGTTGTTCACAGTTGAATCGATCTGGTTGCCAACAAGGTTCTTCGCAACGGTGCCACCGCCCGGGAACGGGATATAGGTGACCTCATACTCAAACGCGGCTTCCATCATCGCGGTCAGAACGCTGTCTTCCTGACCTGAACCGGTGCCTCCGACTTTCCAGTCGAGCCCGGCCGCTTTGACCGTTTCGACATAGCTGTCGAGATCGGTGATGTCGTCGCGGTCGGTGTTTACCCACAACAGGAACGTGTCCATTGCCATCAGGCCAATTGGCGTGAATTCGGTTACATCAACGCCCAGTTCGCTTTGGATGATCGGTGTTGTGTAAAAGCTGTTCAGCGTCATCATCACAGTATGATCGTCGCCAGCTTTGTCTTGCAGATAGCGCAATGCTTCTGCGCCCGAGCCGCCCGGCTTGTTGATTGGAATGAAGGGGCGCGGGCTGAGGTCTTTTTTCTCGATCAAGCCCTGAAGCAAGCGGGCAATCTGGTCGGCGCCGCCGCCGGTACCGGCCATAATGATAAATTCCACCGGTTTACGTGGCTGCCATTCCGCTAGTGCGGCTGGTGCAGTCACTGCAAGCGCGGCTGCGCTGAAAGTCAAAGTCTTCAAGATCGACATGGATGGGTCCTCCCAATGTTACTTCCACCACGCTCGACATTAGAGCTTCTTGCCTTCAAGGAAACATATTTTCCTTTTTTGCTTATTTCTAGCAATTTTATTTCGTTTTTCGTGCCTCAGTGTACCAAAACAATCGGAAAATCAGATTCTTTTACAACGGCCTGACTGTTGCCGCCGAAGAGAGACTCGCGTTCGTAGCTGTCGTGATAAGCTCCCATGATCAACAGACCCGCACCGGCTTCTTTCGTCTCGGCAAGAAGCTGAGTGCCGGCATTCTTCCCTGTGACAGTGAATTTGCGGATTGTTGATGGGATTTCACGTAGTTCGAGATGTCGTTGCAATTGTTCGGGCGTGGCTGCGTGATCGGACACGCCCGAACTCAGTATCGTCACGGATTTGGCATGTGCAATGATCGGTGCCGCGAGTGCGACGGCACGGGTTGCTTCCAAAGACCCGTTCCAGCCAATGCATACATGATCTGTGAACGTGTCAGCCACATTGTCATTGTGAGGACACATCATAACGGGTCGGCCTGACGAAAACAGGGCCGATTTCAAAGTGTTGAACCCAAGGTTCATGTTCGGGTCCGGTTGCGGAACGCAAATCAGATCGGCAAGGCGTCCGTAGTATTTTACGGCATCAGCCTGCTTGCCGTCATAGTCGATAAACCGTGTCGTCGCCTTTCCCGGGACGTGATCCTGTTCGGCCAAATCGAACTGGCCTGCAAGATCGCGGAATTCTTGCAAAAGCTGTTCTTCCGTTGCGTTCGCGTTTTGGGACACCGCCGCTTCGATTTGGTCGCGCACGATCTTTGGGATGACCACACCGTAGGACATAAGGTCTTGCGTGCGCAGCCGACAGTGCACAACCCGCAGGCGCGCTGTGTGTTTCCGGGCCAAAATAGCGGCATGCTTCATCGCGTTGTCGCCTTTGCCGTCGCCCCGGACGGGCAGCAGGATGGAGTGAAGGCGCGAGAGTGGCACTGACGTTATCCTCCGAGCTCGTCGCCGACGGACAACCCTGCATCGGATGCCCATTCGGATGCAGAAATTTTGCCGCCGCCCTCGGGCCTGACCCGCTTCACCAGAATCCGCCCGCCCACAGATTGAACCTCGATCCCATCATCAGTGATCGCGCGAATCCGACCTGAAATGCCGTCACCGGGCACTCTGGCACTGTCGAATATGCCCAGTTTCGAGCCCTTGTACGTGGTCCATGCACCCGGGGCGGGGTTCGTGCCGCGGATCAGATTGTACGCCTGCGCGACGGGGCCGTGCCAATTGACCTGCGAATGCCGGGATGTGCAGCGGCGTTCATAGGTGGCTTTGGTTTCATCCGGTGAAAGTCTTGGTGGCTTCCCGCCCCGAAAATGGTCAACAACTTTCAAAACGCTGTCGACGGCGGGCGGATAGATCTTTTTGAAGTAGAGATCGATCACCGTGTCGTCTGGCCCAATCTCGCATTCCCATTGCATCAGACTGTCTCCTTCATCGAGACCATCAGACGGATAGAACCATGAAAAGCCGGACTTGGTGTCGCCCATGATGATGGGCCAGTTGACCGCGCTTGGGCCGCGATACTTGGGCAGAACAGACGGATGAAAGCAGATTGATCCGTGGGTTGGTGTGTCGCGCGCTGCTTCGGGGACGAACACATTAACGAAGGCCATCACCATCAAATCTGCATTGTACCCGGCAAGCGTGCTGAGCGTGGCGGGATCGTCAAAGTTGGCCGGCTGTTCGACGGGCAGACCCTGTTCAAGCGCGTATTCCTTGATCGGGTCCAACGGTTTGCCGTCGCGGTCGGGTTCGCAATAGACCGCGACCAGCTCGTCCGTGCCGGCGTCGATGAGTTTGGCAAGCACGTCCTTGCCAAAGGCCTGTTGGCCCATAACGATGAGGCGCATTCGCCTCCCTCCCTTTTTGTTCCCGCTGCGTTTTTTTCGCAGTCGGGTGGCCGCGCATGATTGCGCAGCCGACTTTATTCGGCGGCCATCGGTTTTGGTTCGCCCACAGCACCGCTTTCTATGACCTCTTGCAGTGTATCACCGCTGTACCCCAGAACGTCTGTCAAAACTTCGACAGTGTGTTCACCTAGAAGCGGCGAGCGTTCGACCTCGACTGGTGAATCGCTTAGTTTGATCGGACACCCGACGCTGACATAGGTGCCGCGTTCCGGGTGTTCGACATCGACAATCGTGCCGGTTGCCCGAAGCCCGTCGTCCTCCATCAACTCTTTTGTCGAAAGAATTGGGCCGACCGGAATGTTAAGCGGGTTGCAGATTTCCATAACCTCGAATTTGGTTTTGGTTTTGGTCCAGGCTTCGACGGCTTCAAAAATCTCGTTCAGCTTATCAAGGCGTTCTGGCGGCGTTGCATAACCTTCGGCCGTTTTCCATTCGGGCCTGCCGATGACATCGCAGACGTTTTCCCACACAGCGGCCTGAGTGATGAAATATGTGTAGGCGTTTGGATCGGTTTCCCATCCTTTGCACTTCAGGATCCGGCCCGGCTGACCGCCACCTGAATCGTTGCCAGCCCTGGGGGTTGCATCTCCAAACGGGACGCCTTCGCCGAATTGGCTGTATTCTTTGAGGGGGCCGGACGCCAAACGTTGCTGATCGCGCAGTTTGACGCGGGTGAGGTTCAGTACCCCGTCTTGCATTGCAGCGCTGACTTTCTGACCGCGGCCTGATTTTTCGCGATGGAACAAGGCCGTGACGATCCCCAGGCAAAGATGCAGACCCGTGCCGCTGTCGCCGATTTGCGCGCCTGTCACTGTGGGCGGACCATCCAGAAACCCAGTGGTTGAAGCCGCGCCGCCGGCGCATTGGGCCACGTTTTCGTAAACCTTGCAGTCTTCATACTTGCCCGGGCCAAAGCCCTTGATCGAGGCAAGGATCATGCGGGGGTTGATTTCCTGAATGCGTTCCCAGGTGAAGCCCATCCGATCCAGCGCGCCGGGCGCGAAGTTTTCGACCATAACGTCGCATTCTTCGATCAGCCGGGTCAGAACCTGTTTACCGGTTTCGTTCTTCGAATTCAGCTCGATCGACCGCTTGTTGTGATTGAGCATCGTAAAATAAAGACTGTCGGCCCCCGGCACATCGATCAATTGTTTGCGTGTTGCGTCGCCGACGCCCGGACGTTCGACTTTAATCACATCTGCGCCGAACCATGCCAGCAGCTGTGTGCAGGTCGGACCGGATTGCACGTGGGTAAAGTCGAGAACCTTGATACCTTCGAGAGCTTTCATGCTGTCCCTCTGTTAACTTTGCGCTTGAGGATAGCGCGCCTGCGCCACCACGGAAGACGGATTGAGATTGCCGATATTGCCGCTTTCTTTGCCAGCGGCTGGGTCAATTGCGGCGTTGATCAGGGTTGGACGACCTGACTCAAAGGCGGCGAGAATGGCCTGCTTCAGCTCGTCGGGTGACGTGACGGTGCTGCCGTCACCACCGAAGGCTTGCATCATCAGGTCGTATCGTGCGTCTTTGACAAAGACAGTGGTGGCAGGGTCGTCACCTGTGCCCCAGTTTTCGCCATCGCCACGGTAAATGCCGTTGTTGTTGAAGACAACGATACAGACCGGCAGGTTGTACCGGCAGATGGTTTCAACTTCCATTCCGCAGAAGCCAAATGCGCTATCGCCTTCGACGGCAAGCACCTGTTTGCCGGTTTCGATTGCGGCGGCTATAGCTGCCCCCATGCCGATGCCCATAACGCCCCAGGTGCCAACATCGATGCGGTGACGGGGCTTGTGGACATTTACGATAGAGCGGCACAAATCCAGCGTGTTCGCGCCTTCGTTTACCAAAATGGTGTCTGGGGCGTCGGTGATTGCGTCTTTGATCACACCAAGTGCTGCATGATAATCCATTGGATTATTGTTGTTTTTCAGCCGCGACGCCATTTTCGCCATGTTGCCTTCGGCTTTCTCGCGAACTTGTTCCAGCCATGCTTTTGGTGGCGCAATATCTTCGCCGTCCATCGCGGCTGTCAACGCTTCGGCGCAAGCACCCGCATGGCCAACCAATGGCGCTGCGATTTCAACGTTCGAATCCATTTCTTCGGCTTCGACGTCGATCTGAATAAAGCGTTTGCCGCCCGGTTCGCCCCACTGCTTGCCTTTGCCGTGCGACAAAAGCCAGTTGATGCGCGCTCCGACCATAATTACCGCGTCCGCGTCTTTCAGCACAAGAGATCGGGCCGCGCTTGCGCATTGCGGGTGCGTGTCAGGCAAAAGCCCTTTCGCCATCGACATGGGCAGGAATGGATAGCCCGATTTTTCCACCAAGGCGCGGATCGCGTCGTCCGACTGGTCGTATGCAGCGCCTTTGCCCAAAACGATCAATGGGCGTTCAGCAGATTTCAAAACGTCAATCGCACGCGCCACGGCATCGGGGGCCGGGGATTGCCGGGGGGCCGGGTCGATGACCTTGACCAGGCTTTTCTGACCTTCTTCGGCGTCCATGATCTGGCCCAGCATTGCGCCCGGGATATCCAGATACACCCCGCCGGGACGCCCGCTGACCGCCGAACGGATCGCGCGGGCCACGGCGATGCCGATGTCTTGCGCATAGGTCAGGCGATAGGCCGCCTTGCAAAACGGCTTTGCCATCGCAAGTTGATCCATCTCTTCGTAATCGCCTTGCGCAAGGTCAACGATTTCGCGTTCGGACGAACCCGAAATAAGGATCATGGGCCAACAATTGGTTGTTGCGTTCGCAAGCGCTGTCAGGCCGTTCATGAATCCCGGCGCGCTGACCGTCATGCAGACCCCTGGCATTTTGGTCAAAAACCCGGCCACGCTTGCTGCATAGCCCGCATGTTGTTCGTGTCGGAAGGAAATGACCCGCATGTCCTGCGCTTGCGCGTAACGCCCAAGATCGGTGATCGGGATACCGGGCACGTTATATACAGTCTCAATGCCGTTTAGCTTGAGCGCATCAATCAAAAGGTGAAAACCGTCTGTCAGAGTTTCCGGTGCGGTTTTCGCCCGTTCGCTTAGCTGTGTGTCTTCGTACCCCATTCGCTTCTCCATTTTAGGCGGCGAGGTTGTGCATTCCGATCATTTCATTTTTGACGTTTTGGCCGTCAAATCCAGTGTATTCCAAGTCCGGCGCACGTGCTGATGAAGTCGCATCGTGTGTTCACGCACCAGTTGTGCGGCCAGATCGCCGTCGCGCGCTTCGATGGCTTCGATGATTTCGGCGTGGTCAACGACCGAGCGCTGTACGCGGTTGCCTTCTTTCATGGCGCGCAGCCGTACGGCCTGCATATGCATGAACAAACCATCGGCCATCCGGGCCAGAAGAGCACATTTCGAGATCTCGAGAATGCGTTGGTGAAACCGAATGTTGTCGTCCGAGTATTCGGATATCCGGATTTCGGGCCCGCCATCGTCATATTTGGCAGCAATGCGACGCAGCCCGCCAATTTCCTTGTCGGTCGCCTGTTCAGTCGCAAGACGGGCCGCCATGCTTTCCAGCGCGGCCCATGCGACGATCATCTCCAGGATTTCTTCCAGGCTCTTGCGCAGGACAAACACGCCCTTACGTGGCAGAACCTCGACCAGGCTGTCGCGTTCCAATCTTGCAATGGCTTCCCGAAGCGGAGTTCTGGAAATGCCCAACTGATCGGCAAGCGTGCGTTCGTCCAGCCTTAATTCGGTTTCATCATCATAAATATCAAGCCGTGTGATCGCGTCTTTGAGCTTGTCATAGACGTGATCCTTCAGGGTGAAATTCGTTGTGATAGGCGTGAGTTGCATGCGCGCTGACGTGCTGTTCCCGATTCTGGTATACCATACACAAGCATGGCCATCCGGCAAATTATTTTATCAATTGCCGATGTGACACGTGTGGTGCAGCCTGTGTTTGCGTAATTTCTTGAACATAGTTTTGTTTGCGTGCGTCTCTTGCGCAGAACGTTGACCGACATTGGTTCGTGGTATACCAGAAAATATGACCCAAAGCGCGTGGAGGCCCGTGTGAATCTGCAAGAACACATCGCGAAAGAGCTGCTGTCGCAATATGGCATTCCCTGTCCAAAGGGACGTTTGGCAAAAACTGCAAGCTCGGCCGAAGATAGCTGCGCGCTTATCCAAGCTAAGAAATATGTTGTGAAAGCTCAGATCGCAGCGGGCGGGCGCGGTTTGGCGGGCGGTGTGCGATTTGCGGCAACGCCATCCGCCGTGCACGATGAAGCCGAACGGATGTTGAACTCCCGTTTGGTCACAGACCAAACGCGGGCTGAGGGCGAAGTTGTTCATACGGTTTACGTCGAGGCAGCACACGACCTTTCGGCTCAGTACTTCGTTGCTTTTGTCCTTGATGCAGCAACAGGATTTCCGATGCTGCTTGCATCTGCCAATGGTGGCATCGCTTTTGAAGAACGCGCACGCATGGACCCAGACGCCGTTGCAGCGCATGTTCTGGATGAACAATCTGATATCGACGGGTTTCTGAAAACAGTCGGCATAGAAGATGGTGGAGCCGTGGATGCGGTAAAGGCGGCGGCGCGGGCGTTTGAAGAAAACGACATGGTGCTTCTTGAGATAAACCCGTTTGCCAAGACGGCGAATGGCGATTGGTTGGCCATTGACGCCAAGATCGCATTGGACCCGGCTGCAGCGTTCCGGCATCCCGAGTTTGACCGACTGTATTCAAACGCGGGTCAAAGCGCCCAGGAAAGCGAAGCGCAGCAGAACAACATAAATTTTGTCCGCCTTGATGGTGATATCGGAGTCGTCGTCAACGGCGCTGGCCTCGGCCTTGCGACCAATGATTTGATCGTTGACGCGGGCGGCGAACCCGCAAACTTTATGGACATTCGGACGACAGCCACAAGTTTTGATATCGCGCGGGGGGTTGAGCTGTTGCTTGCCGATCCGGGCGTGAAAGCCTTGCTGTTGAATGTGCACGGGGGTGGCATGACGGTGTGCGACACAGTCGCTGAAGGTGTCGCGTTTGCCTATTCGCGGAACAATCGCAACGTGCCTTGCATTGCCCGATTGGCTGGGACCAATGCTGATTGGGGCGAACGGATCTTGATGGACCGGAAAGTGCCGGTTGACGTTTGTAACGATATGAAAACCGCCGTTCAGCGCGCCGTGTCTCGTGTGGGGGAAGCGTGATGTCGATCTTGGTCAATCAAGAAACAAAAGTTATCGTTCAGGGCATAACAGGTCGCGCAGGAACGTTTTACGCAGATCAAGCCATCCGGTATGGATCGACCTATGTTGGCGGTGTCCGGCCGGGGCGGGGCGGCAACAAACATCTTGGGTTGCCTGTTTTTCATGACGTGGCCGAAGCGGTGGATAACACGGGCGCCAATGCCAGCCTGGTTGTCGTACCCGCGCCTTTTACGGCCGACGCCATGATCGAGGCGATAGACGCGAAACTTGATGTGGTTGTGTGTATCACCGAACGCGTACCGCAGCATGACATGGCGCGCGTGAAGCGGGCCTTAAGTGGTTCAAAAACGGTTTTGATCGGTCCCAACAGTCAAGGTATTTTGACGCCGGGGCAGTGCAAAATTGGCGTCATGCCCACAAAAGACGCTCGCCCCGGTCGGATCGGCATTGCGTCGCGGTCTGCATCTTTAACCTCGGAAATTCTAGCAAACTGTTCTGCAGCTGATTGGGGACAATCCACCACGGTTGGTGTCGGCGGGGACGTTTTGCATGGTCTTGGCTTTGTCGAATGTCTGAAACTATTTCGCGATGATCCGGAAACCGAATGTGTTGTTCTGATTGGTGAAATCGGTGGCCGCGAAGAAGAACTTGCCGCCGAGTATCTGGCGTCAACGGATTATGAAAAACCTGTTGTGGCGCTAGTGGTTGGTCGGCATGCGCCTTTGGGACAACGGATGGGCCATGCTGGCACCCTGTCCCAATTTGGCGCCGCATCAGCTGGCCAGAAGATTGCCCTGCTGGCAGGGGCGGGCGCGATCATCGCGTCGGATGCGGGCGATGTTGTGCATCAGGTAAAAGCGGCACTTGGTGGCTGAGGCTTTTAAATACCTGCCAACACTTCTTTGACTACGGCTTTCGTCCCCATGTCGCCGCCAAACTCCATCGGCCTTAGGCGATTGTCGGCAAAGCCATTTTCGACCGCTGTTTCGATCAAAGCGGCTGCATCGGCATAACCGGGGACACTTGCGCGTTCCGAAAGGTAATCAAGCATAAGCGCGGCAGACAGGATAGCAGCCAAGGGATTTGCGCGATTTTGGCCCATTATATCCGGGGCCGAGCCATGCGCAGGTTGGAACAGTCCGTGATGGTCCCCGATTTCTGCGCAGGCCGCCATACCCATGCCACCGACAAGCCCACCGGCTAGATCGGAAAGAATGTCGCCGAACATGTTTTCCATGACCAATACATCAAAGTCCCAAGGCTTGCGTACAAGGTCTAGCGCTTGCGCGTCCACATAGTTGTAGCCAGTCGTGATGTCTGGAAACTCGGGCCGTATTTCGTCAAAAATTTTGCGGAAGAATGCCATTGAAGCAAAGACATTTGCCTTGTCGACACAGGTCACAGCACCGGGTTTGCCGCGCTCTTTTCGCCGTGTGGCAAGCCGAAAGGCAAAACGGTGCAGGCGTTCACTGATATCCCGGGTGATCCGCAAAGTGTCACGGACTTCCGTGTCACCTCGAATGTCGGACCGTCCATGAGCGGCGGCGGAATAAAACAGCCCTTCGGTTGACTCCCGTAGGATCACCAGATCAATCCCGGCAGCGCGGGGGTCGGCCAACCTCTGCGGTGCGTTGGGATAGGCTTTGACCGGTCGGACGCCCGCATAAAGCCCGAATATGTCACGAATTCGAAGGTGTGGGCTGATCTCGGTCCCATCGTCATGCCGGACAGATGGCAAGCCTATAGCCCCTAGAAATATTGCATCCGCCGCGCCCGCGCGTTTTTCGCCACCAGGTTCAATATCGCGTCCGGTGTCTTTGAAATATCCGGCCCCCGCCAGGATCTGATCATAGTGAATTTCTGGCAGGCCCACCTGTGCCACAGCGCGATTTGCCACCGCGATTGCGGCCTCTGCGACGTCGATGCCGATGCCATCCCCTTTTATAAGCGCGACGCTAAGGCGGTTCGTCATAAGATACCTGTCTTCCCATCCGTTTGGTGCATGTTTCGTTCAAATTGCCGCTTTCGGAAATGCGGCGCGACTACGCAGGGTTTGGGCAAGCCGGCCCATGGATTTCAGGCCAAAATCCAACTCAAACCCTCAAACCGACAACTTATGATCACAAAAAAGTCCCAAAAGGCACTTTTACATTACTTGGTTCTTACCGAGTTGGCTTGTTTCCAAAGTGAAGCGCATTGGGGTGGTGCAATGCAAGGCAACGAGGTCGTAGACCTGTTAAAATATCGGGATGTTGACGCGGAATCAGACGGTTCCGCGCAGGGCGAGCCGCAATATCTTGCGGCCGGGACCGAGCTACTTCTGGGTCAATACAAAATTGATGGCTATCTGAATTGCGGCGGTTTTGGCATTACCTATTTTGCTCAGGACAGTCTGCAACGCCGTGTCGTCATCAAGGAATGTTTCCCAAGCGAGCTTGTCTATCGCACGGGCGCGGCGATGGCGCCGCGAAGTGCAAAGTTCAAAAACGACGTCGCTGCGATCGTCCACCACTTCGTTCGTGAAGCGCATCGTTTGGCCAATGTCCGGCACGACAATATTGTTCACGTCCATCAGATCTTTGAAGAAAACGACACCGCCTATATGGCGATGGACTATGTCGACGGTCCTGATCTTCTGGATGTTCTCGAAGGCAGCGCGACCCGTTTTTCGCCCAATGCGGTGCAAGACCTGACGCGCAAAATGCTGTGCGCGATCAAGTTTGTGCATGATCACGGCATGCTGCATCGCGACATTTCGCCTGACAACATTCTGATTGATACACGCGGTGAACCCGTTCTCATCGATTTTGGCGCGGCGCGAGAACATGCGCAGAAAAATCACAAGGCGATGTCGAAACTGAAATTCGTCAAGGACGGGTATTCGCCGCAGGAATTTTATATCTCGGGCAGTGAACAAGGCCCGTGGAGCGACCTGTATTCGTTCGCAGCCACGATCTATCATGTCATTGCCGGATATGCGCCGGCCGAAGCGCAGGTCCGGCTTGCAGCTTTGGCCGCCAAAGACCCTGATCCATACGAGCCATTGGCATCGCGCATAAGCGGCTATCCGGCCAGATTTTTGAAGGCCATTGATATGGCGCTGAATGTCATTCCTGATCAGCGCATTCAGACTGCGGATGATTGGCTTGCAATCTTACCTGCGGCTTCTTCCAAACCGAACCCCATGACCGTGAAGCCAAAGTCGGCGCTGGTCGACCACATGTCGGTTGCAGCCGCCATGCATTATACCCCCAAATCGAAAGTGGCGTTGCTTGTGGCAGGCGTGGCGGTTTTGCTGGTTGGTGGCGGCATTTTCCTTTTGCCATCCGGTGGGGCGCCAGAAGGTGAGTTTGCTGCAAATAGCCTTGTCGAACCACCGTCTGTGGTCACCGGTCAGGAAACGACAGCCGATGGTGCCAGCGGCGAAAACCCAGCGTTTGCAAACGAGCCTGTCCAGCGACCCGCCGAAGATGTGTTAACCCCCAGCCTAGACGTCGATACGTTGGCCTTGACCGTCCCAAAGCCGGTAACGTCGCCAGATGTGCGACCGGCGCCCAGACCGTTGCTGCCGATTGAATTGGGCCAGTCTTTCCCGACGCCCGCCACGGATGCGCCAGTGGATCTGACGCTGGACCAACCCGTCCCGACTTTCGAAGCAGCGGGACTGTCGCTCACCGTTCCGGGTGAGGTTGCAACCTTCGTGCCATTTGCGGCCCCAGTGCCGCCAGCGCGTACAGAAATGATTGTGGCCCTGCCTGAAATTGAAGTGCCGGCGCCCGTCAAACTGCAAGTGGAGTCTTTGCCCGGCAAGTTGGCGGTGCCGATCAATATCGGCTCGCTTGAAGCAACACCACTAGTCGGCGAGCCGTCCGCGACCGGCTTGGCTGCAATTGTTCCGGTAGAACGTCATGCATCTTTGGCAGAGCTTGCCGCGCCTACACCAGACACAAGCGTTTCAGCGGACATAAACCCGCCTGCGGCCTATGTGCCCAAAGGGTCGATCCTGGATCAGCAAGTTGCCTATTCGCATTGGGACGTCCAAATGCCATTTGAAAGCGTCGCAGAACGCGTGCGGTCTGCGGACACGATCACAATCACAGACGTCAGCGAAACCGCCGATTTGTCTGTGTCAGGCGAATGGATCGCTGAAGGCGTCGTTATCTATTCTTTCAATGGCGAACGCCTGATCGAAAACACCCCCTTGTCCGTTCACGTTCTAAAAGCAATGACCGTGGACCCCGACGGGTTTGCCCGGTCAACCGTCCGGTACCGCGACCCGTCGAAAGGTGTTCTCGATCGTGCGTTGCTGGCCGTGCCGGTTTTTCGCGAAACGGGTTTGAAAGATGGAACCGTTTTGCGAAGTCGTCAGGTCGGTGACGCCTGGGTGGTCGAAGTCGCGTCGGTTGGTCCAAACTCGGGCGGGCTTGTTGCGGGCGATTTTCTGAAGTCCGAAGCGACGACCGGCATAGAAATAAATGACCACGAAGCCATCGGGCGCATCCTTGATGCGCTCCGCGCGAACGCCGCGCCAAGTGCGAATTTCACGGTTTTGCGCAACGGGTCACGTCAACAAGCCGAATGGCGGTTGGCACGCGGAGAATAATTTGGCCCGTGTTAAGGGCTTTTGGCGAGTGCAGCAGTTTTATAAAGAAAACAAAAGGATACAGGCAATGCAACGATTTGCAGCAGCGGTGTTCATATTTCTGACGTCGCTATTCTTTGGCCCCGAAACCGCCAATGCCCAAGACGCCTGCGAACTTTATCGGGTCAAACGCGGCGATACGCTGCGCGAGATCGCGAAAGCCGCGTATGGCGACAAGAACTTTCGTCGGGTGTGGAACGCAAACCGAGCCGAGATTGGGCGAAACCCTAATGTGATAACGGTGGGTATCGTTCTGAGGCTTCCGTGCCTTGATGGCAGTATGCCGGAACGGGACCGTGGCGCGAACACGACCGCGACAGGTACAGGCGATGTCACCTTTGTCACGGCAAACGGGTATCTGCCATACACAGATGAAAGTTTGCCCAAAAGCGGGCTTTTTACTCATCTGGTTGCAAACGCGATGGTCCGCGGCGCGCCGGACACATCGTTCGACATTGTCTTTGTCAATGACTGGGCGGCGCATGTCGAAACGCTTTTGCCGCGACAGGCGTTTGACGCCAGTTTCCCGTGGACACGCCCAGGCTGCGAAACACAGGGCATGATGACCGACGCGGAACTCTATGCCTGCCAGAATTTCGTCTATAGCGACCCATTCTACGAAATCGTGGACGGTTTCTTTGCGCGCACCGGGTCAGGGTTCGAAAAAATCATTTCGTTCTCGGACCTGACAGGCAGCCGCATCTGTCGGCCAGAAGGCTATCCGACCGGCCATCTTGAAGAGCAAGGTCTGATGACGGCGGATGTCACGCTTTTGCAGCCGACCAGCGTATCGCGGTGTTTCGAACTGTTGATGTCGGGCAAGGCCGATCTGGTGGCGCTGGACACGCGAGCAGGCGAGCGTGCCGTCAGTGACATGGGGCTGGAAGGACAGGTGTCTGAAAACCCGCATCTGTTTGCCATCCAACCGTTGCGCATCGCGCTTCACAAATCCAACCCGAAATCCGCGCAACTGATCTCGGACCTCAATACCGGTCTGCGGATCATGCTGGAAAGCGGCGAATGGTCGGCCATCGTATCGGACGCTCTGAAAGAGCAAACCGCCGCCATGATGAACTGAAGGAGAGAGCCATGAAGATGATTTCCCTTACTTCGACGAACACAAAAGACCGGGGCACCGGCACATCCCAGAAATTGATTGAGAGAGTGAGCAGAACCATGTTGAAACCATTGACCAAAATGCTGGTGGCCCTTCCGTTGGCACTGTCGACGTTGACGACACTACCAACCGACGCCGCCGCGCAAGAAGCCTGTACCAGTTACACTGTCCAGCCGGGCGACACGCTGGGCAGTATTGCGGACGCGGCGTATGGATCGTTTGACTATCAAACGATCTTCAACGCGAACCGGAACCAGATTACCAACCCAAACACGCTGGAAAAGGGCGTTGTGCTGCAGCTGCCTTGTGAAGACGGCAGTCTGCCCGGCGGCGCCTCTGCGCAACAAATCATTGCCCAAGCTGAAACCGACGCACAATCGCGCGCGGCGGGTGCAAACAGCTTTGAGCCACCGATCAAAGTTGTTTCGGCAAATGGCTGGGCCCCGTTTGTGGGTGAAAACTTCACCGATGGCGGGATGTTGGTGCGCATCGCCACAACAGCTCTGAACCGGGGCGGGAACAGCCGCGACTACAATGTCAGCTTCGTCGATGACTGGGGCGCGCATCTTTCGACACTTCTGCCGCTTGGTGCGTTTGATGTGTCGATCGCATGGTACATGCCGGATTGTTCGAAGATTGACCTTCTGTCCGAAGGTATGGCCAAGCGTTGTACTGAACTGGATGCGTCACTTCCTGTTTATGAATCGGTCGTTGGCTTTTTCACAATGCCTGGCAACGAATATGAAGGTGTTCGGAACTATGCCGATTTTGCGGGCGCGCGCATCTGTCGCCCGGAAGGATGGTTTACCTTTGATCTTGAAGAGCAAGGCCTGATCGAACCTGTTGTCACCATGGTTGCACCGAAGTCTGTCGAAGACTGCTTTGAGAAAATGGCGGCTGGTGAGGTTGATGTTGTTCCGCTTGAGATCGAAAGCGTTGCAAGTGCTGCAAGTGCTTTGGGGATCGACGCAGAGATCGTTCAGAACCCTTATCTGACCAACCTTTTGAGCATGAGCTTTGTTACCCACAAGACCAATCCGCGCGGGCGCGTCTATATCGCTATGCTGAACCGCGGGATCACCGAGATGCGCGAATCCGGTGAATGGTATGCGATTATCTCGGATTCTCTGGCCGAGTTTAACAATATGAAAACCAACTGATCCCAGTTGAAATATTGCGCAAAGGTCCCGGCAATGTCCGGGCCCTTTTTCTTTTGTGCTGGCGGTTATGTGGCGGTGGGTGCAGTCACGAACGAACTGGTCTCGGGTCCGCGCGGCGGAAAACTACGTCAATTCAGCCAATTTCTCGTGTTTTTGAGCTTTTTGCTCTGCACCGGTCAACTGCGCTCAAATGGTAATCCCCCCGAAATTTAGGGGGGATTACCAGGCCAGTCTGTCTTGGATTCGGCACCAAGTGCGGAAAGGAGCCCTTTGCTGCGTATGCAATTCCTAAAAAAGCGGCCGAAAATGCAGACATTCAAGTTACAGATTGACAGCGTTGGTGTTACCTTTCAAAAATATCCAACATTTTTAATTTCGCGGAACAATAATGATCTTCTCCAGTAAACCTTCGGACGACGGGACGATTGTTGAACTTTTGGCCTCAACGCTGCGTCGAGACATTGCATTTGGCACTCTTCTTCCGGATCAGAAACTGAAGATCGAAGAATTGCGCCGCCGGTATGGCGGTTCGAACCATTCGATGCGGGAGACGTTGCGCATTCTGTCGACCGAAGGGCTGGTAGAGGCAACCGCACAGCGCGGGTTTCGCGTGACGTCGGCGACCGAGGACGACCTGCGCGACATTCAACTTGTTCGGGTCGAGATTGAGCGCGTTGCCTTGGCCCGCGCTATTGAGAACGGAGACGTGGCTTGGGAGGGCAGGGTGATTGCGGCGCATCACGCACTGCGGCGGGCCGAAACGGCCGTGATTGACGCGCCAGACGATCTGACGGCGCTGGAATGGGACGAAGCCTGCAGGGCTTTTGCCCAAGCTTCGATCGCGGCGTGCCAATCGCCTCGTATGATTGATTTGCACCGCAAGTTCTTCGATCAAAGCCGCCGGTTCCGGCTGGCACAAATGCGCGAGGGTAAACTGGATTGGACAGCGCGCAAGCAGCGTCAGGATAAGTTGCTTGAAGCCATTCTTGCTAAAGATAAAGGCGCAGCAAGCGCCCTGTTACAACAAGACATCGAGGCAGAGCTGAAGACAAAATAAGTGATCAAAGGGAGGAAGATCATGACACACCTAAACCGCCGTAAGGCACTGGCCCTGTTGGGTGGAACCGTCGCTGTGTCTGGGCTTGCTGCCCCGGCCATTGCCGGGAACGCAAAAATCAAAGTGGGCGCTTTGCGCTTCACCTCGCATTCGGGCAACTTTATCGCGCTTGAGCGCGGTTACTTTGCGGATGCCGGCCTTGACGTTGAATTTGAGTTTTTCCAGGCCGCGCAGCCCATGGCCGTGGCCGTCGCCTCGGGCGATGTGGATTATGCCGTGACTGCAATGTCGGGCGGGTTGATCAGCCTGGCTCAGAAAGGCGCGATCAAAGTGATCGGCGGCGCATTGAGCGAAGAAGCGGGAATAGACGGGCAGAAGTTTCTTGCTTCGGATTCAGCATTTCAGGCGGGTGTAAAAACGCCAAAAGACTTGGCCGGTAAGAAGTTCGCCGTGACGCAAGCCGGGTCGTCATTCCACTACATGGGCGCGAAGATGGCGCTGGCCGAAGGCATTGAGATGTCGTTCACGCCGCTCCAGAAGGTGGGAGCAATTATCGGTGCGATGAAGTCGGGCCAGGTTGACGGGTGGTCGATTGTGCCGCACATCGCCAAGCCTTTGGCCGGTTCGGGCGCGGTTCATATCATCGGCAACGTTGCGGACTACATCCCTGATTATCAGGTGACCACCGTCTTCACCTCGGCCAAAAATGCGGCTGATGAGCGTGGCCAGACCGAGAGCTTCCTTGCTGGTTTCTCAAAAGGTGTGGATGATTATGCCGCTGCGATGATTGATCTGACCGCGGATCAGGACGCAATGGTGGATCTAATCCACCAGTACGTCTACACGGATCGCCCGCGCGAGAAGGCTGCACCTTCGATCATCAACGGCACGATGCGCCTGAACAAGGGCGCGGCTTTGAATATCGCATCTATTCAAGACCAACTTAGCTGGTTCCAATCCGAAGGGCTGGTGGACGCCGATATCACCCTTGATCAGGTGGTGGATCAATCGTTCGTCGACATTCTCGGTGCATAATCCTGCAATCAGGGGCCGGCCACGGTCGGCCCCGTTGGTATAATTCCATGGATATCCGGCTCGATAACATCACTCATTCCTACGATGACTTTGAGATCATGCGTGACATCTCGCTGGATATTCCCAGTGGGCAGATCGTGTGTATCGTGGGGCCATCGGGCTGTGGGAAATCCACGCTTTTGCGCATTATCGGCGGGTTGGAACGGCCCTCTAGCGGAGCGGCTTTGCAATTGGGGGAGCCGCCGGCAGGTTGCCTTAACCCTCTGACATACATCTTTCAGGATTTTGCCCTGCTGCCATGGCGCAGTGTGGCGGGGAATGTGTCGCTGGTGCTGGAAGACCACGGCATCAAAGATGCAAAAGCGCAGGCCATTATCGATGACGTGTTGGCACGTACGAAGCTAGCGGATTTTTCCAAAGCGTTGCCAAAACAATTATCGGGGGGGATGAAACAACGCGTGGCCATCGCCCGCGCCTTAGCGGTAAACCCGGCAGTGATGCTGATGGACGAACCGCTTTCGGCGCTCGACAGCCAGACGCGCGAACTTTTGATGGATGATCTGGTGGATCTCTGGACGCGTCAACCGTTTACAGCCATCTATGTCACGCACAATCTTGCTGAGGCCGTGCGGCTTGGGCACCGCGTTGTGGTTCTGTCGCGCCGGCCCGGACAAATCCGCGAGGTTGTCGACATCGACAAGCCGTTGGCCGAACGCGCATTTGGCGATGCCGATTTAGACTCCCATCAAAAGCATCTGTGGCAGTTGATGCGCGACGAAGCGCGGGCTGCGGATGCGGAACTGATCAATGTCTGACACCGGAAAATCAGTCGTCTTTCGCGGCGGCGGCTTCGCCCCTAAATCGCGCCGATGGGTCGGGTTAGCGGTTTTCGTCGGGTTGATTGCAATCGCGGAATGGGGCACACGGTCGGGCTGGATCTCGGCTCTGACCATGCCCAAGCCTTCGGACGTGTTGGAAACCTTCCGCGAACTTTACGACAGCGGATTGTTGTTCAAACATCTTGGCCCGTCGCTGTCGCGTCTTGTCGTTGGAGCAACCATCGGAGTGAGCGTCGGGATCAGCGTCGGCGTCTTGATCGCGTTGTTCTCATATATACGGTCCGGCTTGGTCCCGCTTGTTGCTGCGATCTTCCCTATCCCGAAGATCGCTTTGCTGCCGCTTTTCGTCATTTGGTTTGGTATTGGCGAAGGATCGAAATACGCACTGATTGCCTTTGGCACATTCACCCCGACGGTTGTGGCAACATATGGTGCTGTCGACAATGTGGACCGAACGCTGATCCGCATGGGTCAAAGCTTTGGGCTGTCTTGGTGGTCGATTGTCAGAAAGATTGTTCTGCCGGGTGCCATGCCCGGAATTTTGTCCGGCTTACGCATAAGCCTTGCCATCGCAATCATCCTGCTGGTCGCCGCGGAAATGCTTGGGGCAGAGTTCGGCATTGGCGCTTACATCCTAGAAGCAGGTTCGCTCTATGATCTCGAGCGTCTATTCGCAGGCGTCGTCATCCTTTCGCTGCTGGGCGTCATCGTAAGTTCGCTCATTGGGTTGGTTGAACTCTGGCTACTAGACTGGCGCACATAGTAAACGGAAAAGCTCAAAGGTCATCCTTCGGCAGCTTTTTCAGTCCGCACTACAGATGATCCTCCCCCACTGAAGTGGTCCTCCGCTATGTTTAGGAAAACGGAGGAAACACATGGCCAACAAGAGACCGAATCCCGAAGAGATTGTCACAAAGTTGCGACGGGTTGAGGTCCTGACGGGCCAAGGGATGACGCGTCTGGATGCGGTCCGTCAGATTGGTGTGACTGAACAGACGTTTTACCGCTGGAAGAAGAAGGACGGTGGAATGGGCACGGTTCAATTGAAAGAACTGAAGCGTCTGCAAAAAGAAAACGAACGGCTGCGCAAAGTCGTTTCTGATCTGACGCTTGATAGGCTGATCCTTGCGGAAGCTGCGAAGGGAAACTTTTAAGCCCCGCTCGCCGCCGTGCTTGCATTGATCCTGTTCGTGCCGAGCTGAGGGTCTCAGAACGTCGCGCTTGCCGTGTTTTGCGGCAGCATCGATCCACGCGGCGGCAGATGCCAGTTGGTCGCGCTGATGAAGAACGGTTGGTGGCCGACATGATCGGGCTGACCCCGCAATATAGCCGCTACGGCTATCGTCGGATAGCAACGCTGCTGCGAGATGCAGGTTGGCATGTGAATGACAAGCGCGTCGAAAGATCGTGGCGACGAGAGGGGCTGAAAGTGCCAATGAAACAACCAAAGAAAGGGCAGCTCTGGCTTAATGATGGGTCCTGCGTTCGACTACGACCACAGCGTCGCAATCATGTTTGGAGCTATCACTTCGTGCATTGCCGGACTGACGATGGGAAAGCGTTCCGCACGTTGAACATCATTGAACCCCGCAAAACGCTCTCTGAGACTATTGGCAGAATTTGTCTGAAATCGGTGGGTGTCATCAGTCTCTGGATGCGCATACCCTAGCTAGCCCCCGGAATTGCGGGGCTTTTTCGGCTACGTTGGAAAACAACTGCTGAGACATGATTGCGTGGCGGAGAGACAGGGATTCGAACCCTGGGTAGGCTTGCACCCACAACGGTTTTCGAGACCGCCCCGTTCGACCACTCCGGCACCTCTCCGCGGGGGTCTGAAGGCGCCGAATACGGCAGGTGCGTCTGCGGCGCAAGCGTTTTTCCAAGGCCTTTAATGCGTGTTGCCTTTGAATTCCGCGGTTTGGAACTCTAGGTTGGGGTTAGGAGGTACCAAATGGTCCGAATACTGATTTTTCTGTGCGTTCTCCCGTCCTGGGGCTGGTCTGCCACCTCGGCTGAACTTGACCGTTTGCATGCGGCTTTGGACAGCCGCGCCTTGATGGATATCCTGTCCGAAGAAGGGATCGCGCAATCTGAAGACTTGCGAAGTGATATGTTTCCCGGCCGCGGTGGGGCAGGGTGGACCGTTTCGGTGCGGCAAATCTATGACCCCGAACGTCTTTTCAGCACGTTTCGAAAAGCATTTGACGCGGAAATGGCTGAAGCCGCGATAGATGAGCTTTTGGCGTTCTACAACACAGACACAGGCGCGCATATTGCGGATCTTGAGGTGGACGCCCGTCGTGCGATTATGTCGGAAGAAGTCGAAGACGCCGCAAAGCGCGCTTACGAGAATTTGCTGGAAACCGGAACCGAACGGCTTGCGTTGCTAGAGGAATTCGCCGACGTGAACGGTCTGATTGATCGCAATGTCGCTGGGGCGCTGAATTCAAACTTGCAGTTTTTCAAAGGCTTGGCGTCAGTCGGGTCCTTTGAGATGACTGAAAACGACATGTTGTCAGAAGTCTGGAGCCAGGAACAAAGCATTCGCGAAGACACCGAGCAATGGGTCTTTGGCTATATGACGTTTGCGTATGAGACCGTATCCAGCGCCGAGCTGCGCACCTATATCGACATGACGGCAACCCGGCAGGGGCGCGCCCTAAATCGGGCCTTGTTCGCAGGGTTTGATGCGGTCTTTCAGGGAGTGTCTTACCGGCTGGGCGAGGCCACAGCACAGTTTTCGATGGGCGACGAGCTTTGACCCCGCTGTGAAGCGAGGTCATTGACGAAAAGCCACCAATCAGTCGTTTGGGCTGCTAAAGCTGCGACTTATCCTTGCCGCGCGGATAGAACGCGTGCGATGGACGAATCTGTGCTGTCTTCCGCCCACTCATCCTTTGGCTTTGCCTTTTCAGCCGGCGTTGCAACCACTTCTTTGATCTGCGAAGTTGGCTTTGTTTTCGGCTCTGCGGCTTTTGCAGGCCGGCCGATCAGTTCCTGACCAAATTCAACAAAGCTTTCCAGATCACCAATCATTTCTTCCAGCTCGACAATTTCGGCTTTCTTCTTGGTGATTTCGGCCTGGTATTCGGATTTGCGCCTTTTTGCGATGTCCAATGCGTCCGTCATATTTTTACTCCTCACAATGCCTTTTGTGGCGGGCCTTCTGGCTAACCTGTGCGGCAGAAAAAACTCGGAACTTGGGTGCGCCGAAGACCAGAATGAGGCTATTGTGTGGTTGCCGCATACGGCGCTGATCTGATGCGCGCGCCGTGGGGAAGGCGGTCTGGCAGGCGCAAAGTTTGGGCTGCGAACAAAAACCCCAATTCGCTTGACTTATAATGGTAATCTAAGGATAAGCCCGTTGCTGGCGGACGGGGTCCGCCTTTTCATGTTTTGACTTGCCCATTCACAGGGCGCGCAGTTCGAGGCGGTGAAAGCCGAAACGCCGGAATTCCGGGGCCATAGAACGCGGGATAATGGAAGGAAAACAAATGTTTGCAGTCATGAAGACTGGTGGCAAGCAGTACCGCGTTCAAGCGGGCGACATCTTGCGCGTGGAAAAGCTTGCTGCAGATGCTGGCGAAACGGTCCAGTTCAACGAGATTCTGATGGTCGGATCGACAGTTGGCACGCCAGTTGTCAAAGGTGCGGCCGTTCAGGCCGAGGTCGTCGACCAGATCAAGGGCGACAAGGTTATTCACTTTGTAAAGCGCCGCCGCAAACATTCGTCGAAGCGGACCAAAGGTCATCGGCAGCAATTGACGCTTTTGAAGATCACAGACGTGTTGGAAAAAGGCGGCGACAAGACAGGTGTGAAGGCCGCGATTGGCGCAGGCGGTGTTGCCGCAGTGGCCGTGGCAGCAGCTGCGAAACCAGCCAAGAAAGCAGCCCCGAAGGCCGAAGCGAAAAAGGCCGAACCAAAGGCAGCTGCACCCAACAAGGCAGCTGCACCCAAGAAGGAAGCCCCAAAGAAGGAAGCCCCAAAGAAGGCCGCACCGAAAAAGGCTGGAGCGGGGGCAGACGATCTTAAGCGAATTTCAGGCGTCGGGCCCGCACTTGAGAAAAAACTTCACGGCTTTGGCGTGACGACGTTCGCCCAGATCGCAGCCTGGACGCCGGAAGACATCACAGATTTCGACGACAAACTGTCGTTCAAAGGCCGGATCGAACGGGACAATTGGCTTGAACAAGCCGCCCAGTTCGACGCTGAGAAGGAGTAAGACGAGATGGCACATAAAAAAGCAGGTGGCTCAAGTCGGAACGGCCGCGATTCAGCGGGCCGTCGCCTTGGCGTGAAAAAGTTCGGTGGTCAGGAAGTGATCCCTGGCAATATCATCGTGCGCCAGCGCGGCACCAAATGGTGGCCGGGCGAGGGCGTTGGAATGGGCAAGGATCACACGATTTTTGCAACTTCCGGTGGCCGCGTGACCTTCCACAAGGGTCTGAAAGGCCGCACGTTCATTTCGGTGCTTCCAGAAGCGGTGGCTGCCGAATAACCGATCCCGATTTTCGTAGTTTGAAAGGGTCGGTAGAAAATACCGGCCCTTTCGCTTTTTTGGTCTCGATTGTGTCACGATCCTGACATTTCCATATGGAAAACGTCCGCACGCAAATTCGGGAACGCACGAGGCAAAGGAGGCGCCCCGTGAAGATAGACATGATAGTTAACCAGCCGGTGATGGAAACCGAGCGTCTCATTCTGCGGCCTTTGCGCCGTTTGGATGCAGGCTTGCTGAACCAGTATGGTTCAGACGAACGGGTCGCGCATATGACCCGGACCATTCCGCATCCAATGCCACCGGGCGCAACGGACGGCATGATTGCCCGCGCGCTGGCGGATGACCGGCAAGAAGACGTCTGGGTTATGGACGGCTCGCCCAAAGGCATGGCGGATCTGATGGGGTTGATTTCGCTGGAACGCATGGACCGCGACCAATCTGAAATCAGTTATTGGGTGGCCCCGGCGTTCTGGAACGCGGGCTTCGCACAAGAAGCGGTCACAGCGCTTGTCACAGCGAACCCGCTGAACAACAAAACCATTTTTGCAAGTGTCTTTCAGGACAATCCGGTATCGGCACGCGTGTTGACCAATACTGGCTTTGAATATCTTGGCGATGCCGAAGCTTTCTCTGTCGCGCGCAACGCTATTGTCCCGACGTGGACGTATATCAAACGATACGGGTGATCTAATGGAGAATGCGGCGATCCCCACGCTTGGGGCGCCGCAGTTGGAAACGACGCTCCAGACAGAAAACGATACCAACGGTGCTGTGTTGGGCATCGGCAATTCGAACGTGAATGATCTGTGTAGTTTGTGGTCCTGTCGTCACTTGGGCTGTGACGTCGTGATTGGCGTGACCGGTCAGATTGAAATGCGTGAGCATGTCCATTCCGCCACAAGGCTTGAGCCCGCACCGGTTATCACCTACGCCCTGATGCGTGAAAGACTGAGGACGTCCACGTGAAATTTCTGGATCTTGCCCGCGTTACCATCCGCTCGGGCAGCGGGGGAAACGGATGCATCAGCTTCCGCCGTGAGAAATATATAGAATACGGCGGGCCTGACGGCGGCGACGGCGGACGTGGCGGCGACGTGTGGGTAGAGGCCGTCGATGGGCTGAACACGCTGATCGATTTTCGCTATCAGCAGCATTTTTTTGCTAAGAATGGCCAGGCGGGCATGGGCAAACAACGCACTGGTAAGGACGGCATGGATATCGTCCTGCGGATACCTGTCGGGACTGAAGTTCTGGACGAAGATCAAGAAACCGTTCTTTTTGATGTAACCGAGGTTGGACAGCGCGAAAGACTTGCCGCCGGTGGGAACGGCGGGTTCGGCAATCTTCATTTCAAATCCTCAACCAATCAGGCACCGCGCCATGCAAACCCGGGCCAGCCGGGTGTCGAGCGTCAGGTTTGGTTGCGACTGAAGTTGATTGCCGATGTGGGTTTGCTGGGTCTGCCCAATGCGGGCAAGTCCACGTTTTTGGCGGCATCATCGAATGCGCGTCCAAAAATTGCGGACTATCCGTTTACCACGCTGCACCCCAATCTTGGCGTCGTCGGTGTTGACGACACCGAATTCGTGGCGGCCGATATCCCTGGTTTGATTGCAGGCGCGCACGAAGGCCGGGGCATTGGCGACCGGTTTTTGGGGCACGTCGAACGCTCGGCGATGTTGTTGCATTTGGTTGATGGCACGGCCGAGGACGTGGCGGCGGATTGGAGAACGATCATCGACGAACTTGAGGCCTATGGCGGGGCGTTGGCCGAAAAGCCCCGGATGACGGTACTGAACAAGATTGACGCTTTGGATGACGACGAACGCGAAGAAAAGGCTGCCGCCCTATCTGACGTGGCCGGGCCCGTATTTCAAATGTCTGGTGTTAGCCGCGAAGGTTTGATTGACGTGCTGCGCGCCGTCCGCCGCCAAATCGACGTACAACGCAAAGCCGACGCACCGGTAGAAGAGGCGGCGCCATGGCGACCTTAAGCGACGCTAAGCGGGTCGTTGTCAAAATAGGCTCGGCTCTTTTGGTTGAAGGTGGCGATGTACGGGCCGGGTGGCTGGCGTCTTTGGCGTCGGATGTCGCCAAGCTGCGCGCGCGTGGTCAAGATGTCATTTTGGTATCATCGGGCTCGATTGCGTTGGGGCGTGGTGTGTTGGGGCTAGGACGCGGTGCTTTGCCGCTTGAACAAAGTCAGGCAGCAGCGGCCGTCGGGCAAATCCGTTTGGCGCGTGCTTATGAAGAAGCGCTCGCGCCGCACAACATAAAGACCGCGCAGGTCTTGATGACTTTAGAAGACAGCGCAGATCGCCGCCGCTATTTGAACAGCCGCGCAACGCTTGAACAGCTTTTGACGTTTGGTGCCGTCCCGATCGTGAATGAAAATGACACCGTTGCCACGGATGAAATCCGGTTCGGCGACAATGACCGGCTTGCGGCACAGATCGCGGTGACCGTTGGGGCGGATGTTCTTGTGCTTTTGTCCGATGTCGATGGGTTCTATTCAGGCAATCCAAAGACGGAAGCGAATGCCACACGCTTTGACACGGTCGAAAAAATTACCCCCCAAATCGAAGCCATGGCAGGTGACGCGACAGGTGGCCTGTCAAAAGGCGGTATGTTGACCAAGATTCTGGCCGCGAAAACAGCAACCGCGGGCGGGGCGGATATGGCGATTACCTTGGGCCTGCGAGATCACCCTTTGTCGGCACTGGAAGACGGGGCGGCTTCGACGTGGTTTCAGGCAGAAACGGATCCGCAAGCGGCCCGAAAACGCTGGATTGGGTCGATGAAACCCAAAGGCACATTGCATTTGGATGACGGCGCGGCACAGGCATTGGCTGGGGGCAAATCGCTGCTGCCCGCGGGCGTCGTCGGTGTCGAAGGCACGTTTGGGCGCGGCGAGCCCGTGGCCGTTGTCGACGCGAATGGCGCGCGGCTGGGCATTGGTCTGACCCGCTATACGTCGCAGGAGGCAAGCAAAATCCAAGGGCAACGATCCGACCGGATCGAAGGCCTTTTGGGGTATCCTGGTCGGGCGGCCTTGATTCATCGCGATGACATGGTCGTAGGCTGACTATGGTGATGCTGTGTGTGACTTTTTCGCGGTCAATGATATACGTACAAAACAAGCAAAGAAGCAGGTTCTTATGAAAGACGGGCTGGATATCCAATCAATGATGGCCGATATCGGCGCGCGCGCCAAAGCGGCTTCGGCGGAACTGGCCTTTGCGACCCCGGCTGACAAGACCGCAGCTTTGCATGCCGCCGCCGCCGCTGTTTCAGCGCGTCGGACCGAGATCATTGCCGAAAACGAAAAAGACATGGCTTTCGGTCGCGAAAAAGGTCTGAGTGATGCCATGCTCGATCGGTTGATGCTGGATGACGCGCGCATCGACGGCATTTGCACAAGCCTTCGAAGCGTTGCGGATCAGAATGACCCTGTTGGTGCCGTTATTGCGGAATGGGATCAGCCATCGGGCCTGCACATCAAACGTGTGCGGACGCCGTTGGGTGTCGTCGGCGTCATTTACGAAAGTCGACCCAACGTAACAGCGGATGCCGGAGCGCTTTGTTTGAAGGCGGGCAACGCCGTTATTTTGCGTGGCGGCTCTGAGAGTTTTCACTCGTCGGGTGCCATTCTGGCTTGTCTTGTTGAGGGACTAAAAGCGGTCGGCTTGCCCGAAGATGCCATTCAGCGCGTTCCGACGCGCGACCGCGAGGCTGTCAGCGAGATGCTGACAATGACCGACCACATCGACGTGATCGTGCCACGGGGCGGAAAAGGATTGGTGGGTCTTGTTCAGCGCGAAGCACGCGTACCGGTTTTTGCGCATCTGGAAGGGATTGTGCATGTCTATCTCGACAAAGCGGCTGATCCTGAAAAAGCGCTTAAGATTGTATTGAACGCCAAGACGCGGCGGACCGGCATTTGTGGGTCAGCAGAGTGTTTGCTGATCCACCGGGATGTGGTCGACACTTTGGGCCATGGCACCATTCGGGCCCTGATCGACAAAGGTGTCGAGGTGCGGGGTGACGCGTCCCTTCAGGCAATAGAAGGGGTTGTTCCGGCAACCGATGATGATTGGGGGCACGAATTTCTAGATATGATCATCGCGGCAAAAGTGGTCGAGGATACCGATGGGGCAATTGCACATATTCGTCAGTTTGGCTCGGACCATACCGATTGCATCGTGACCGAAGACGACGATGCTGCGGCGCGCTTTTTTGAGCGTTTGGACAGTGCGATCCTGATGCGGAACGCGTCAACCCAGTTTGCAGATGGGGGTGAGTTTGGAATGGGCGCGGAAATTGGCATTGCCACCGGCAAAATGCATGCGCGTGGCCCGGTGGGGGCGGAACAGCTGACCAGTTTCAAGTACATCGTTGTGGGGAACGGAACTGTCAGAAGCTGACAGATATTGAGTTGCCGTTCGTCGCGGTTTTGATTTTGCAATTGGCGGCTTCGGATGTGGGTGACAAAAGGGCGAAATGCACATTCGAGGCGGCTATGTCGTTACCTTTGGAAGGATCGGTAGCCAGATTCCACAACTCAGGCTCGATCTTCATGCGGTCAGCGCTGCCATATATATTCCAGTCGTCGCCATTGCGCGTCACGGCGACCTTGCCGCCCCAAGGCATCGCGCTTTCGAAACACTGGATCACTAGAAAGGCCAGCTTGGCTTCGATGCGCAATGTGTCTTCGGTGATGCGCCAATCGACGCGTATGCGGTTGCCGCGATACAGATCGGCCAGAACACTGCGCACTTCAGCATTGCCTATCTGCGACAAGCCCGAAGCGGCACCGAAGGCAATTCGAAAAAATCTGATCCGCGCATTGGCGTTTTCCACGGATTCGGCGATGAGGCTTATTTCGGGGGCAGTGCTGGTGCCAGACATCGTCAATAACTCGACGCCATTGCCAATGGCGCCAAGCGGTGAAATCAAGTCGTGGCAAATGCGCGATCCTATCAGGTCATTCAATCGGCTTCCGTTCAACGCCATATCCTTTCTTCTTGCCATTCATCGCGATCAAAAAGGAACCCCCCAATGACCTCGTTCGCTTCTCTTCTTACGCCCGGTATGCAGGTCGAACATCCAAACCACCGCGAATGGGGCGTGGGCCAGGTGCAAAGCAACATAAACGGCCGTATCACCGTGAACTTTCCCGAAATGGGTAAAGTTGTTATTGACGCAACCCGGATCGAACTGGTTCCTGTTTTTCACCCTTAGTGCAACATAAGTTAAAATAATACAACTTAAACGAGCATTCAATCTGCTTTGACCTATAAAATTGGGACTTTCCGAAGTGCTTTCCCTTATTTCGCAAACGCTTTAGAACACTGCACGCGAAGCGAGGCATGAATGCGGTTGGACGGCGGGCACCTGCAACTAAGATTGGCCACGGCCGAGGCTGACCTGCGCGCGGCCGAGCGTCTGCGCTATCAGGTCTTTGTCGAAGAACTGGGCGGCGATGGCCCATTGGTGGACCATGACGGCCGGTTCGAACGGGATGCTTTCGACCCGTTTTATGATCATCTGGTACTTGTTGATGCTTCTCGTGATGACAGGAATCTGGACCATGTCGTTGGTGTGTATCGTCTGATTGGCGACTACCAGGCGGCCAGATGTGGGCGGTTCTATTCCGAAGATGAATACGACCTGCGCGTCCTTAAGTCGTCGGGAAGGCGGCTTCTTGAACTGGGTAGATCATGTGTGCACCCTGACTATCGCAGCGGTGTTGCCCTGCATATGTTGTGGTCTGGCCTCGCAAATTATGTGCGCGAACGCGAATTTGAGGTTCTGTTCGGTGTCGCTAGTTTCCACGGCACGGAGGTTGCCCACCTCGCGCAACCTTTGTCACATCTGCACTATGCCCATCTTGCCCCGCCCGACCTGCGGGTCCGGGCGGTTGCGGATGCGTTTCAACCGATGGATTTGGTTCCGCGTGCTCACGTGAACCGTCTGGAGGCGATGAAAAATGTCCCGCCGCTCATCAAGTCCTATCTTCGGCTGGGCGGGTTCGTCGGCGACGGTGCTTTTGTTGATCGCACATTCAACACTGTCGATGTCTGTCTGGTGATGGACACAGAGCGGATGAGCGAAAAGGCAAAAGCCCGCTATGAAACAGGTCAATTGGCGTGACGCAAACCTGGCAGTCTCAAGATTACCCTGCCGCCCTAAAACTGGGGGTCCGTGACAAACTGCGCGCGGCCTGGCGTGGATCTGTTCTGGGTGTCGCACTCTGTCTTGGCATCATCGCGACGCTGTGCATCAGACTGATCGAAATCCCACTTTTCCGGTCAAATCGACCATGGAGTGGGTGGATCACCGTTTTCGTCTGCCGCGCTGCATTGCGCCTTTTGTCGATCAAGCTATGCCAGGACGGAGCGCCGTCCGCCCAACCCGCGCTGGTCGTTGCGAACCATAGTTCCTGGTTGGATATCTTTGCGCTGAATGCAGGCGGGCCGCTTTACTTCGTCTCGAAATCCGAGGTTGCGCGTTGGCCGGGGATTGGGTTTCTGGCACGACTTACGGGCACGGTTTTTGTACGCCGCGAAAAGCGCGAAGCCGGACGTCAGAAAACCGCGTTGGAACAACGGTTAGGTGCGGGCCATCGGCTGTTGTTTTTTCCCGAAGGAACATCGACAGACAACAGGCAGGTATTGCCGTTCAAGCCGACGCTTTTCGCGGCAGTTTTTTCGCCGACCTTATACAATGAAATGTATGTCCAACCGGTCAGCGTGGTTTACAAGGCACCCGATGAGTTGGATGACCGGTTTTTGGCGTGGTGGGGCGATATGGAATTGGCCCCGCATTTGCTTCGGGTCCTGGCCAATTGTGGGGCGGCCCAGGTGCATGTCATCTGGCATCCGCCGATCAAAGCGTCTGACTATTCAGATCGCAAATCGTTGGCACGCACGGCAGAAAAGATTGTGCAGGGCGGACACGCGCTCAAGATCAAGCCATCCCGGCAATAAGTGACCCCAGTGCCGCGCTTGGGTCATCGTTGCCCCAAATTTCTTCCCCGATACTCAGAAAATCTGTGACCAGGGCAAGGCTGGCAATGGCTTCGGCGTCCAGATGACCTTCGGCAACCACGGGCACTTCGATCATTTCAGACCACCAGGCGAACAGATCCAGTGGGGCTTGGCCCCCGTCACCCAAGACGGACGTGCCGACCGGGCCAAATGCAACATAGTCCGCACCAGCCTCGCCGGCATTCATGCCATCATGTTTCGACGTTCCACAAAACGCGCCAACAATGGCGTCCTTGCCAAGCGCTTTTCGCGCGGTCCGAACGGTGCGTACACCATCCAAAAGATGGACGCCGTCCAGCCCCAGCTTTTCCGCCAATGCGACGTGTTGATCAATGACAACCGCAATGTCACGGGCATGCGCTATGGTGCGCAAAGCATCTGCCGCGCGAGACAACCTGTCTTCGTCCCGTGTGGCCAAAGCAAGTCGCACACAGGCCACTTCGTGCTGATCAAGCACCTTGGCCAACTCGCCCGGAAACGAGGAAAGCTCGAACTCGGGCGGCGTGACAAGATAGAGCTGCGGTTGATTGGGTGGGGTCATGGTCGAAACCTAGATCGTTTCACAGCCTATAGCGTTTTGTCATCAGTGGGAAAAGACATTGTTTCACATGCACTTATCCAATGAGGATGCCGATCAGATTGGTCAGCGGCAAAAAAATAGTCTGTTTGAAACAAATTCACGCCGCATTTCTCGATCACATTGCGCCAGTAAGCCTTTGTTTAGGTTAAATGTGAGTTGTGTTATGAGTATCAAAACAAAGCGAGTTAGCTCTCGTTCCGTAAAAAGTGTAACTATTCTGGACGAGCGTAGCATGTCGCCCAATGGACTGCTGTCTTTGCGGGAATATCGCCGCAAACGCTATGCGCGACAGTTGCCCTGTCAGCCAACAACAGACTAAGCCCTATTTGCGGGGCCGCGAATACGTCAGGGTTGCGCGGGCAACAAGTCCCGGCTGCCCGGCGCTTGTGATGGCGGCGTCTCCGACAACCAAACCACGTCCAAGTTTCAAAAGTTCGACGTCGCAAATCAGATCGGCATCGGCGGCAGGTTTCCGCATGAAATCAATGGACGCGCCTGTCGTGACGGCCAACGCTTCTTCGCCGACATGGGCGATGATGGCCAAATAAACCGCGCAATCGGCGATGGAAAACAACGTTGGTCCTGACACGGTGCCGCCGGGGCGCAGGTGTTTTGCGCTTGGGACAAGTCGCAGCTTCAACCGCTTGGGTGCGATTTCCAAAATCTGGTAATCTTCAGCCACCTGCGGAAATTCAGCGTCCAAAAACCGCTGAACATCCGTTATGTCCAGAAGGGGTTCAAGCTCGGCCATCATGCGTCTGGCCGTTGCGGCGCCATTGGCAACCCTGAAGCGCGTCTCTGTCTGGAATGCCGGCGTTCAGGTCCCATATATCTGACCAAATTTCGCATCGAGATAGGCCAGAAGCGGCGCTTCTGACGGGACGGTTCCGGTTGCGCGTTCGATGACATCGCGCGGTTTGAACAACCCGCCATGACGATGAACCTTGTCGCGCAACCAGGTCGTGGCGGCGCGCGTATTTCCATCGGCCAGTTGGTCATCCAAATCGGGAATATCGCGTCTAAGCGCGTCATGCAGACAGGCCGCATAGACATTCCCCAGCGTATAGGTCGGAAAGTACCCGAACAACGCCTCCGACCAATGGACATCTTGCAAAACACCGTTGGCCGGCTGATCGACCTTCAGCCCAAAGTCGTGTTCAAACCGGGTATCCCATGCGTCCGGCAAATCAGCCACATCAAGGCGCCCCGCAATCAGATCGCGTTCCAGATCAAACCTAAGCAAGACGTGCAGGTTATAGTGAACTTCGTCGGCCTCGGTTCTGATATAGCCAGAAGCGCATCGATTGACGGTGGCATAAAAAGTGTCGGCATCCGGAATGCCAAAATCACCGAACTGGGCCACCATCTGGCGAAACAGCCAGCCGGTGAAGGCTTTGGACCGGCCCAGTTGGTTTTCATATATCCGGCTTTGGCTTTCGTGAACACCCATCGACACGCCGCGCCCAAGGGGGGTCAATAGATAGTCCGTGTCGATCCCTTGTTCGTAACAGGCATGGCCCACCTCGTGAATGGTCGAATAAAAGCAGTTGAACGGGTCGTCGGGCATCGTTCGGGTCGTAATCCGCACATCCAGTCCTGATCCAGAACTGAACGGATGCACGGCCTTGTCGATCCGCCCGTGTTGCGTGTCGTATCCGAATGCGCGGGCAAGTGTGTCGGACAAAGCCAATTGTCCGGCTTCCTCGAATGTACCTGCCAGGGTTGGTACATCGCGGTCTGACCCAAGGATTTTTTCGCGAAGCGCAACCAGCGATGGGCGAAGAGCATCGAACATGGTTTCAAGTTCGGCCTCGTTGGTGCCAGGCTCGTAGTCTTCAAGAAGCGCGTCATACAGACCGGTGCCATCGGCCAATGCGCTTGCCTTTTCGCGCGTCAGCGACAGAACCTCGGTCAGTTTCGGGGCAAAAAGTGTGAAGTCGTTTGTTGCGCGCGCTTCGGCCCAAACCCTATGGGCCAGTGATGTCGTGCGCGCCAACGCCGCCGACAGATCGGCAGGCACGCGTTGCGTGCGCTCATAGCGATGTCGGATAAGCTCGACTTGCCGTTTGCCCGCTGCGTCTTCTGGATCAACGATGGCCAGCCATTCGCCAATCTTTGGGCTTGTCTTCCGGGCATGCAGAACGCCGTCCAGTGCTGCCATTTCGTCCGCCCGTTGTTCGGCGGCCCCGGCTGGCATCATGGTTTCCTGATCCCAGCCCAGACGGCCCATCACTTGGCCCAAAGCTTCTGTTTCGCGCTGAAACGTCATTAGATCGGTGTAAGCACTCATGCGGTTGCCCTTACGGATTGGGCCTTGGGATACTGCGAAAGGAACCGCGCCCAAAGGATCAGTGTGAATAGCGCAACCGCCCCGAATTGGTGCAAGATGGCAAGCGGCCAGGGGGCCATATAAAGAACGGTAGAAATCCCCAGGACCATCTGAAGGACCATCATCGCGAAGACTGCGGCAAAGGCTGCCCGTGTCGCGGCATTGCCAGATTTTCGCGCGCGCAGCCAGACGACACCGCCGAACACTAGCAAAAGATATCCGGCAATCCGGTGCATGAACTGAACAAGACCGGCATCTTCGAAGAAATTCCGCCAAACGGGTGTTAAATCAAAGGGGAAAGGGGGCAGCCATTCGCCCGCCATCAAAGGCCAGTCATTGAAACTGCGCCCAGCGTCGATACCGGCCACCAGCGCGCCCAACAGGATTTGCACGAACGCAAAGTACATCAGTCCCGTGCCCATCGAGAACAGCTTGGCATCGCGGTCCCGTCTGGCTTGCATCAGATCTGCGTCGCGACGTCCAAGCAGAAAGATGTACCAAACCAGCACGCCCAGAATGACGAAAGCCAGACCCAGATGCGTGGCCAATCGGTAAGACGCGACATCCAGCATGCCGCCCGTCAGACCTGAACTGACCATCCACCAGCCAATCGCACCTTGGATGCCGCCCAATAGTCCGGGCAGCAAAAGCCGCCCGGTCCAGCCTGTCGGAACCTTTCGGGTCGCGAGAAAGAACAGAAAGCCCGCCGCCCAAACAAGGCCAATGATCCGGCCCAATTGCCGGTGACCCCATTCCCACCAATAGATCACCTTGAACTCGTCAAGGCTCATGCCTTTGTTCTGAAGCTCATATTCCGGGATCTCGCGGTATTTCGCGAACGCGTTTTCCCAATCTTCAGCAGAAAGAGGCGGGATCGCTCCCGTCACAGGCCGCCATTCGGTGATCGACAGCCCGCTGTCGGTCAAGCGTGTCAAACCGCCCACGGCAATCATCAGGACGACAAGCGCAAAAAGCAGGACCAGCCAGGCACGAATAGCACCACGTGCGCCGCGCTTGGCCCCGTCAATGACGCCTGTGGTCGGGGCGGCGCGTGCCGCGTCCGGTGTCGCGACCTCTTCGAAGATACTGCGTTTTTGGCTCATGCCGTCCGTCCTTATTTCGCAAGCGGAAACTTAGGCGCGACACGTCAGGGCGTCCAGTCAGTCGCCGCGTTCTTTCCAACGGACCATCTGTCGCATGATCCCGTGCAACATTTGCACATCAGCCCGCGTCAACGGCATGCGCGACCAGAAATTGCGCAGCACGGTTTTCATTCCTTCGGCTTTTTCCGGGGGGAAGAAAAATCTGGCCGTCTCCAACCGATCTTCGTAATGCTCGGCCAGTTTCGTGATCTCGACATGCTCGGCCATCTCTGTGCCCGCCAGCGCAATCGCCCGGTCTTCTGTCTCGACCGTTGCGCGACGCCATTCATAGGCGGTCAGCAAGACGCATTGCGCAAGATTAAGCGATGGAAAGTCCGGGTTGACGGGCACCGAAATAATCGCGTTTGCGCGGGCAATGTCGTCGTTTTCCAAGCCTGCGCGTTCCGGCCCAAAAAGGACAGCAACCCGTTGGCCTGCGTCTATGCGCGCCTTGGCATCCGCCATTGCGGCGGCCGGGGTGAACAGTTCCTTCGTCAAGTCCCGTGACCGCGCAGTTGTCGCATAAACATAAGTCGCGTCCCCGACCGCGGCGTTCGTCGTGGTTTCCAGCTTCGCTGCGTCCAGCAACCGTCCGGCCCCGCTGGCCATTGCGACGGCCTTCGGGTTCGGCCAGCCATCCCGCGGGGCGACAATGGCCATACGGTCCAGACCAAAATTCCACATGGCGCGCGCGGCCGCGCCGATGTTTTCGCCCATTTGCGGGCGGACAAGCACGAAACTGGGCTGCGACATCAGTTTTGATAAACTTCCAAAGTGACAAGATCGGTCAAAGGCGCCTCCAAAAGCCGCAATGCCGCCAGCGAAACACGCGTGGACGCGCCCGTGGTCGGGCGCAGTTCAATCTCGGCGCTTTTGCCATTGTCGACAAAGACAATGCGCCCCATGGCTGCGGTCTCGACCAAAGGCGTTTCGATCCAAAATCCGGGAACGGATGGGTCGCCCAGGGTCGCGACGGTTTCGCCCAGCAAAGTTCCGCCTGTCGATGTAGTGGCAGCCGCCTCGCGCTGGGCGTCGGTTGTTGTGTCGAACTGCTCGACCGTTTGCGCGCTTCGCGGGGGCGGCGGTGCGGCGCCGTCTGGCGCGTCACTTAACTGTGGCGCAGGTTGTTCGATCTGCTCGATCTGCTCAATCACCGCGCATCCGGTAAGACCAAAGAAAAGAAGGACAAAAACATATCGCATATCACGGTATCTAACGCGGCGGCGCGCGGCCTTCAATGACAACACCCACTTGCGGCATCGTCCCGCGCATCTTAACGTCTGACCGTTATGGCTCGAACACCGTTGATAGACCCCTTTGCCCGACCGATCAGCTACTTGCGGGTATCGGTAACTGACCGGTGCGATTTCCGCTGTGTCTACTGCATGTCTGAAAACATGACCTTTCTGCCAAAGAAAGAACTGCTGACGCTGGAAGAACTGGACCGCATGTGTTCGGCTTTCATCCGCATGGGGGTGCAAAAGTTACGGATCACAGGGGGGGAGCCGTTGGTGCGCCGGGACATTATGACCTTCTTTCGGTCGATGACCCGTCATCTTGACAGCGGCGTTTTGAAAGAACTGACGGTTACAACCAATGGTTCGCAACTGGAACGCTTTGCAACCGATCTTGCCGAGGCAGGCGTGCGCCGGATCAACGTGTCGCTTGATACGTTGAACGACGACAAATTTGCCCGTGTCACCCGGTGGGGTCGCCTGCCGCAAGTGCTGCGCGGGATCGACGCTGCTCAGAAAGCGGGCTTGCGCGTCAAGATCAATACAGTGGCGCTTAAGGGGTTCAACGAAGACGAATTGTTCGACCTGACCGCGTGGTGCGCTGCCCGTGATATGGATCTGACGTTCATCGAAGTTATGCCAATGGGCGATTTGGGCGGTGAAGATCGTATCGGCCAGTATTGGAGCCTTCGGGATCTGCGCCGCCAGCTTGAACAACAATTCAGTCTTAAAGACCTGTCGCATCGCACGGGCGGCCCGGCACGGTATGTGGAAGTGCAGGAAACCGGGCAACAGATCGGCTTTATCACACCGTTGACGCATAACTTTTGCGAAAGCTGCAACCGCGTGCGCCTGACATGCACGGGTGAATTGTTCATGTGTCTCGGGCAGGAAGACAATGCAGACCTCAGAACGCCCTTGCGCGCCTCAGAAGCCGACGATCTTTTGGAAGACACCATTCGGGCCGCAATTGCGCGCAAGCCCAAAGGCCATGATTTTGACTATTCGCGCCAAAAAGCAGATGGTCAGGTTTCGCGCCACATGAGCCACACGGGCGGTTAAGCTGGCCCGTTTTGCCATAGAATCGGCATAGTCTGTTGATCTTGTCCTATGCGCGGGGCGCAATCGGGATAGAACCGCGTTATGCGCAAAACACTTCTTTTTCTGTCGCTTTTAGTGGCATCGGCCTGTTCACAGGCGACAAACGCCGTGAATTCAGACGCCAGTGTTTCGAATGTTCAGCTGGAAACCGCGAAATATTTCGCAACTTCGGCTGGAAATGTCCGGGTGGGCAATTTCAAACAGTCGGTTTTGGGCACAGAATACAACGCTCGGGTGTCGGGCCGGTTGTACGACTGCCACTACGTGCGCGGCACGGTCAGCTGTATATCTGCCTGATCGCGAACGCCTTGCTGCCAATCGCCCCGTGGTCTGCGGGATTGGTCGCGCATCGCCTATTCGACTGTGACAGATTTCGCCAGATTGCGCGGCTGATCCACATCTGTGCCCTTCGCGACAGCCGTGTAATAGGCCAAAAGCTGCGCCGGGATCGCATAAACCAGCGGAGCCAGCAGGTCGGGGACGTCTGGCATTTCGATGGTTTTCCACACGTCGTCGCCCGCTTCCTTCGCACCGCTTCGGTCTGTCACAAGGACGATTTTGCCGCCACGCGCCATGACTTCTTGCATGTTCGACACGGTCTTTTCAAAAAGACTGTCCTGTGGGGCCATGACAATCACCGGCACATTCCGGTCGATCAGGGCAATCGGGCCATGCTTAAGCTCGCCGCTGGCATAGCCCTCTGCGTGGATATAGCTGATTTCTTTCAGTTTCAGCGCGCCTTCCATCGCCAAGGGGTACATGGCGCCGCGGCCCAGAAACAAAATATCCTGCGCCTCGGCCAGTTTTTCGCCAGCCGCCTCAATTTGACCCGACGCGGACAGCGCCTGAGACACAAGCCCGGGGATCGATCGCATTGACGCGACAAGCTCGGCCTGCCGGGCGTCGTCGATATAGCTGCGGTCTTTTGCGGCTTTCAGGGCCAGCGCCATCAGGACAAGCAACTGACAGGTAAATGCCTTGGTCGAAGCAACGCCGATTTCGGCTCCGGCAAGGATCGGCAGAGCAATATCGCTTTCCCGCGCAATCGAGCTTTCAGGCACATTCACCACGGACAAAATCCGAGATTGCGTGGCGACATGCCGCAAAGCCGCCAAGGTGTCAGCGGTTTCGCCGGATTGACTTACGAAAATCGCCAGTGTGTTTGGGCCAATCGGCGGCTTTCGATAGCGAAATTCCGACGCAATGTCGGTTTCAACCGGGATACCCGCCAATTGTTCGAACCAGTATTCCGCTGTCTGGCACGCATAATACGCGGTGCCGCAGGCCACCATCAAAATGCGGTCGATCTTGGAAAAATCAGGCACGTCCTTGGGGAAAACAAGCGCGTCATCGCCCAGATAGTGCTGCAAGGCATCGGCCAGAACCAAAGGTTGTTCGGCGATTTCCTTGGCCATGAAATGCTTGTGACCACCCTTTTCAATTCGGCTTGTATCAATGCTGATCTTGCGGATTTCGCGGTTGGCCGGTCTGCCATGGCTGTCCCAAAACTCGGCACCGGCGCGGGTCAGCAATGCCTGATCGCCTTCTTCCAAATAAGTGATCCGGTCGGTCAAGGGCGCAAGCGCTATGGCGTCCGAGCCAAGATACATCTCGCCATCACCCCAGCCGATGGCAAGCGGTGAGCCTTTGCGGGCGGCGATGATCAGGTCGCTTTCCCCGTCGAACAAAAATGCCAAGGCAAACGCGCCTTCCAGTCGGGCAATCGTCTGCTCTGCCGCGTCGCGCGGTGCCAGACCTTGTTCCAGAAAGCTCTGGCACAAAAGCGAGATGGTCTCGGTATCTGTATCGGTTTCGGTCTTGTACCCTTTGTCGGCCAGATCTTTGCGCAGCGCTTTGAAATTTTCGATGATCCCGTTGTGCACAACGGCAACGGGCCCCGACCGATGGGGATGCGCATTATCAACCGATGGCGCCCCATGGGTGGCCCATCGTGTATGGCCAATACCAGATTTCCCGGGCAGGGGATCGTGCACCAAAAGATCCGCCAGGTTGGCCAGCTTGCTGACAGCGCGCCTGCGATCCAGAACGCCGTCATTGACAGTCGCGATGCCGGCGCTGTCATAGCCGCGATATTCTAGTCGCTTCAACGCCTCGACCAGAACGGGCGCTGCTTCGTGATGTCCAAGAATTCCGACGATCCCGCACATGTTGCTATCCTCTTTCGGCCGCTTTCCGAGCCCGCAGTTTCTGGAAGAGTTTCCGGGCAAAGCCGGGTTTGTTGTCCTGGCGTGACCGTGCAACGGCCAGATCACCGTCCGGCACATCGCGTGAAATGACCGAACCTGTCGCGGTCATCGCTTCGTCGCCGATCTTTACCGGTGCGACCATCATCGTGTTCGAGCCGATGAAAACACCGCTGCCGATTTCCGTCTTGTGTTTAAACACGCCATCATAATTGCACGTGACGCTGCCCGCCCCGATGTTCGAGCCGCGTCCGACATGAGCGTCACCGATATAGCTTAGATGATTAACCTTCGTGCGTTCGCCGATCTGCGCATTTTTGACTTCGACAAAGTTGCCAATCCGCGTTTCGGCGTCCAGTTCCGTTCCAGGGCGCAGGCGTGCGTAAGGCCCAACCGACGCACCCGGCCCAACATGCGCACCTTCCAAATGAGAAAACGCACGGATCCTTGCGGTAGATGCGACTTTGACGCCGGGGCCGAAAACCACGAAAGGCTCAATCACCGCGTCTTGCTCAAGCACTGTGTCGAAAGACAGATGCACGCTTTCGGGCGAAACAAGCGTGACCCCTTTGTCCAGATTGGCGCGGCGCGCGTGCTCTTGAAACACATGTTCGGCCCTGGCCAGATCAGCGCGGGTGTTGACGCCCAGTGTTTCCGACTGATCGCATCGCGCGACACGCGCCACCAGTCCTTGTTTTGCACCAATTTCCGGCAAATCCGTCAAATAAAACTCGCCCGCTGCATTTGTATTGCCAACTTCGGACACCAGACGCATCAGCACCTTTGTGTCGGCCAAAACGACCCCAGAATTGCATAACGTGATCGCCTTCTCGGCGTCACTTGCGTCGTTGAATTCAACGATACGTTCAAGCATGTCTCCATCCGTGACCATCCGGCCATAGCGGCCCGGGTCTTCGGTTTCGAACCCCAGAAAGACCATATCGGTTCCAGCCGACCGCAGGGCCTGCATCTGTTCGATTGTTTCGGGCCGGATAAACGGCGTGTCGCCGTAAAGGATCAGCGTGTCCCCACCAGCGTCCTTTAACGTCTCGGCGGCCATAGATACCGCATGGGCTGTGCCCAGCTGTGTCGCTTGTTCGGCCACATGAATTTCAGGGTCGACGTCCTGTGCAGCGGCCGCAACGTCTGTACCACCATGACCGACAACGATCACGCGTTTTCCGTCAAGCCGTGCAGCCGAGATCAGCGCATGCTGAAACAACGGCGCGCCGCCCAACAGGTGCAACACTTTTGGTGTGTTTGACCGCATACGCGAGCCTTCGCCGGCCGCCAATACGACAAGATGTGTGGGCATCTGCTCGACACCTATCCTTTTTGCTTGCCACCTTTTATCGAAAGCGCCACATCACGGAAAGTCGGGGCCGTATCAACTTGTGTTGCCAGACATTACAAGGTGAGCGGAAAGTGGCGGAATTTTTACATGAAAACAGTGATTTTCGATTTGGATGGGACGCTTGCGGATACAAGCGGTGATCTGATTGCAGCCGCAAACGCGTGCTTTGTCGATCTGGGGCATGATCCGCTTTTGGATGAAGACGCCGACCGTTTGACCGCGTTTCACGGCGGGCGCGCCATGTTGCGGCTGGGATTTTCACGCCTGGGCGCAGTGACCGAGGCCGACATTGACCGCGAATACCCCCGGCTTTTGGCGTTCTATGAAGAAAACATCGACACAAAGACAGTGCTTTACCCGGGCGCTATGGCGGCGGTCGGCGCGTTGTCCGCCAATGGGTTCAAAGTGGGCATTTGCACCAATAAGCCCGAAGGTTTGGCCGAGCTGCTGTTGCAACGCCTTGGCATCCGCGCGGCCTTTCAATCGCTGATCGGGGCAGACACGCTGCCTGTCCGCAAGCCGGACCCTTTGCCTTTCAGAACAGCAGTCGAACGCGCGGGCGGCGATCCGAATGCGGCGCTTCTGGTTGGGGATACGATCACTGACTTGAAAACGGCCCGCGCAGCCGATGCGCCCGTTATCCTTGTGGGTTTTGGTCCTGAAGGCGGCGGCGTGGCGCGTTTGAAACCCGATGCGATCTTGCCGTCCTATGATCAGCTTGGCAGTGTCGTGTCCAATCTGTTGTGATTGGAACTTGTGATGAAAGACGATGCGGCGACAAAGAAATTCACGGGAAGTTTCACCCAGCAGGAACCTATCCCCGAAGAAGCGATCCACGCCGCAACCGAGGTTTTGCGGCACGGGCGTCTGCATCGCTATAATCTGAACCCCGGCGAAGATGGCGAAACCGCGCAGCTTGAACGCGAGTTTTCTGATTATCTTGGGGCGCAATATGTGCTGGCAGTCACCTCGGGCGGTTATGCGCTGGCCACGGCCCTTCGTGCCTTGGGCGTCCATCCGGGCGACAAGATTCTGACGAACGCTTTTACTCTGGCACCTGTTCCGGGCGCTATCGCGGCGGTGGGCGCACAGCCGGTTTTTGTGGAAACGACCGAAGCACTTACGATTGACCTAAACGACCTGGCTGCCAAAGCAGCAGAGACAGGCGCGACGGTCTTAATGCTTAGCCATATGCGCGGGCATCAGCCTGACATGGACCGGTTGATGCAAATTGCCGGGGATGCAGGGCTGAAAGTGGTTGAAGATTGCGCGCACACAATGGGGGGCATGGCGTCGGGTGAACGTTCCGGGCGTCACGGTACGGTCGCCTGTTATTCGACGCAAACCTACAAGCACATGAATTCGGGCGAAGGCGGTTTTCTTGCGACGGATGACGCCGATATCGCCGCAAAGGCTACGCTTTTGTCAGGCAGTTACATGCTTTACGACCGCCATGGCGCGGGTCCTGATGCGCAGGCATTCGAACCTTACCGCGACACCACGCCGAATGTATCGGGGCGTATGGACAATCTGCGCGCGGCTATTCTTCGTCCGCAACTGGCCTCGTTGCCCGACCGGGTGGCGCGGTGGGCGGTTCTTCACGACGCAATGGAAGCGGCTCTGCGCGATGTGCCTGCCATTCGTTTGATCGAACGTGATCCTGCGCTGGTGCGTGTCGGGTCATCTTTTCAGTTTCTTTTGCCCCGAAAGTCGGGGGACTGGATGACGAATTTTGTGGCGCGTTGCGCATCGCGCGGTGTTGAATTGAAATGGTTCGGCGCAGCGCGCGCCAAAGGGTTCACGTCGTCCTACAAGAACTGGGCCTATGCTGGCGCACACAATATGCCGGGGACAGATCGCGTTTTGGCCGGGCTTTTGGACATGCGTTTACCGCTGACGTTTTCGGTCGATGAATGCAAATTGATCGCTGACATCATCGTGTCCGAAGCCAAAGCCTGATTGACCCGCCCTGCCGTTGCGTACAGAATATGAACGACTGTTCATATTCTTCTTCCGGAGGCTCCCATGTTCACGGCGTCCATGCGTTTCAATCTTGGCGAAGACATCGAAGCCCTGCGCGATATGGTTCACCGCTGGGCGCAGGACCGTGTCCGGCCCAAGGCGCAAGAGATTGACCAATCAAACAGTTTCCCATCTGATTTGTGGGCGGAAATGGGCGCCCTTGGTATCCTGGGCGTCACAGTTGACGAAGACTATGGCGGCGCAGCAATGGGGTATCTGGCCCATGCGGTCGCAGTCGAAGAAATCGCGCGCGCGTCGGCCAGCGTATCGTTGTCATACGGCGCACATTCGAACCTTTGTGTGAACCAGATCAGTCTGAACGGAACGCCTGCGCAAAAAGAGAAATACCTGCCAAAACTGGTCTCCGGCGAACATGTCGGTGCTTTGGCGATGAGCGAAGCAGGCGCAGGTTCAGACGTTGTGGCGATGCAATTGCGCGCCGAAAAACGTAATGATCACTTTCGGCTGAACGGCACAAAATACTGGATCACCAATGGCCCGGATGCCGAGACTTTGGTGGTCTATGCCAAAACCGATCCAGAAGCGGGGTCAAAAGGCATCACAGCCTTTCTGATCGAAAAGGAAATGACCGGGTTTTCCACCTCGCCCCATTTCGACAAGCTTGGCATGCGCGGCTCAAACACCGCGGAACTGATTTTTGACGATGTCGAAGTCCCGTTTGAAAACATCCTTGGCGAAGAAGGCAAAGGCGTCGCCGTTTTGATGTCCGGCCTCGATTATGAACGTGTCGTGCTGGCCGCGATTGGCCCAGGCATCATGGCCGCCTGTTTGGACGAAATCATGCCGTATATGGCCGAACGCAAGCAATTTGGAAAACCGATTGGGTCGTTTCAGCTTATGCAAGGCAAGATTGCCGATATGTACACGGCGATGAATTCGGCCCGGGCCTATGTGTACGAGGTTGCCAAAGCCTGCGACCGGGGCGATGTGACACGACAGGATGCGGCGGCCTGTTGTCTCTATGCGTCCGAAGCCGCGATGCAACAAGCACATCAGGCGGTCCAGGCCATGGGGGGCGCGGGGTTTATGAACGACCATCCTGTGTCCCGGCTTTTCCGGGACGCAAAATTGATGGAGATTGGCGCGGGCACATCCGAAATCAGGCGGATGTTGATCGGGCGCGAACTGGTCCAAAGCATGAACTAACCCTGACGCGAGCCCTATATTGTAGATGAAATCGCAACAGTCTGTCCCGGCAAAACCCGTCTTGATTGTCACCGGCGGATTGTGTCTTGTGGCGGCACTGCTGGGGTTGCGGCTGGGGGCCGTAAACCTGTCCATGACTGAAAGTGATGTGATCGACAGCGCCGTCAATCGATGGCAAGCCGAAACCGGCGAGGTCGATACCACAACATGCATCGGGCGCGCCCTTGTAGAAGAAGAAATGTGGCTGGAAGTGCGCTGCGGCACGGGATCATCTGTTAGAACCTACCGGTTTGATGAACGCGGCAAACTTCGAGAGGACAGGAACGCTGGGCTATGACAAGTCGTCTCTTTTCGTGGGTTTTATTGGTTATTTCGGCAATCATTTTTGCCACCACCGTCGCACGTGCTGAGACAACGCAAGACACCGTGCTGGGTTGTTTTGCCGACATTGGCGCCAGCAGCGACTGGAACCAGTGTCTGAATACCATGTTCGCGCCTTGCGCCGATGACGAAGTCGGATCGGAGGCGCATCTGATGTGTCTGACCAGCCAGCGCAACGATTGGCAAACCACCAAATTTGCCACCGAAACCGCGCTGTTGGACCGTTTGTCAGAACCCGGCCTAGAAGAACTGTCAGGTTTGATGCTGGCCTGGCCCAAATTCGTCAAAGACAAATGCGCAGCTGTGGCCGAAAGCCGGGCTGGGATCAGCTATGATGCAGCATCCTTGGGGTGCGAGATATCGGAACTGGCGCTTTTAACCAACGAAATGAGCGCTTGTTTGGATGGCCGATCAAACGAAGACTATTGCCAATTGACGCCCGAGTAAGGGTTGCCCATAGGACGCTCGGTCTGGGTCGGTGTTCGGCCGGGTGGATGAAATTGCGCGCAACGGTCCCTATTTAATTCCCATGACAACGGACATCGTGCCGATCCCTTACGTTGAAACCGTCTTGCGCGAACAAGACGCCTTTCGCGCCGCACCGCCCGCGCTTTTGCCACGCACGGTGCGGTCCTTTGCCAAACCGATCAGCTTTCTGACCCATCGACTGGTGCCGGCCGAGGTTATTGAAGCGGCCATTCGCGGTGCGGATTGGGCGGCCAAAGGCTCGATCCGGGCGACGGCGCTGTCCCATGATTTCAACGACTTGCAGGCCTGCGACGACGCGGTCGCGGACGTCAGGCGCTGGGCGCTGGGGTATGCTGCGACCAGCGGCGGGGCAGCGGGGGCGTTTGGGGCACTTGGTCTGGCCATCGATGTGCCCGCCACCATCGCTTTGGCGTTGCGCACGGTGCGGTTGACTGCGCTTTGCTATGGCTTTGGCGCCGATACCGAGCCCGAGCGTGTTTATATCCTTGATGTTCTGCAACTTGCGGGCGCCAACAGCCGGGCCGAACGCGCCCGCGCCATCGCACGTCTGGCCAAGGGGCGGGCGACGATGGAAGCCGGGGATTGGCAAAAAGTCGTGCGTCTGACGGGGCAAACCACGGGGTCTGTGGCCGCAACACGGCGGGTGGCCGCCACGCTGGGTGTCAATCTGTCGACCCGGAAAATGGCGCAGATTGCCCCGGTCATCGGGGCTGCGGTCGGCGCGGGCGTCAATGCGGCCTTTCAAAACGATGTGACAGCCGCCGCCCGCTTTGCTTATCGGGCCCGGTGGCTTGAGGTGAACGAACGCATTCTCGAGGCGCAATCCGCCAGCCCCGACTAGGTCTGCGCGCGCTTCTGCCTCACCCCAGCCGGTTGACCCTTTAAACCGACAGCATTAGGACGGTCGCAGTTGTTGCCAAGCGCGGAGACCGGTGCGTGGAAGATCTGCTTCGAGAATACCTGCCCATCCTGATTTTTCTTGGAATTGCCGTAGGTTTGGGGTTGGTCCTGATCCTTGCTGCCGTGATTGTCGCGCCCAAAGATGCCGATCCCGAAAAGCTGAGCGCGTATGAATGCGGGTTTAACGCATTTGATGATGCGCGCATGAAATTCGATGTCCGGTTCTATCTCGTGTCGATCCTGTTCATCATCTTCGATCTTGAAATCGCGTTTCTGTTCCCCTGGGCCGTCGCCTTCGGAGATCTGAGCGATGTCGCGTTCTGGTCAATGATGGTGTTCCTGACGGTTCTGACGCTGGGGTTTGCCTATGAGTGGAAAAAAGGCGCGATGGAGTGGGAATGATCCCACCAATTCATTCACTTTCGTGAGGAAAAGCCGATTTTCCGAACCTTTGTCAGACCTGAGACATTCATTCCAATTGACCCTTTCCACACACGGGTTTAGGTCAATTCCCAAGCACAAAGCAGGAGGCTTGTGACCCCATGGGTGTTGCCACCACAGCCAATAACGCTGGCGTAGATATGGATGTCTCTGCGCGCGAACTGAATGCCGAGTTGCAGGACAAGGGCTTCCTTGTCACTTCGACCGACGACATAATCAACTGGGCGCGCACCGGATCGCTGCACTGGATGACGTTTGGGTTGGCCTGTTGCGCGGTGGAAATGATGCACACGGCGATGCCGCGCTATGATATGGAACGGTTCGGAACCGCGCCGCGCGCGTCTCCGCGTCAGTCGGATTTGATGATCGTTGCGGGCACACTGACCAACAAGATGGCGCCTGCGTTGCGCAAGGTCTACGACCAGATGCCCGAGCCGCGCTATGTGATCAGCATGGGGTCCTGCGCCAATGGTGGCGGGTATTATCACTATAGTTACAGCGTTGTACGCGGATGTGACCGGATTGTGCCGGTCGATGTCTATGTGCCCGGATGTCCGCCGACGGCCGAGGCGTTGCTTTATGGCATTCTGCAATTGCAGCGCAAAATTCGCCGCACTGGCACCATCACTCGGTAGGAGACGCGCCTATGTCGGAAGCTTTGCAAGAACTGGCCGCGCATATCGAAGCCAAGCGCCCGGAAAGTGTATTGAGCACTGAAATATCGTTGGGTGAGCTGACTTTACACGTCGCGCCTTCGGCGATTGCGGGGCTTGTGGAATTTCTGAAAACTGACACGAATTGCAAGTTTTCAACGCTGGTCGACATTACGGCGGTGGATCACCCGGCGCGTGAGACGCGGTTTGATTTGGTTTATCATTTCCTGTCGATGTACCGTAACCAGCGGATTCGCCTGAAGGCGGCGGTGCGCGAGGATGAAATGGTGCCGTCTTTGACGGATGTGCATTCTTCGGCCAATTGGTTCGAGCGCGAGATTTTCGATATGTTCGGGCTTATCTTCTCGGGTCACCCGGATTTGCGCAGGATCCTGACGGATTACGGGTTTCGCGGATATCCGTTGCGCAAGGATTTCCCGACGACGGGTTATTCCGAAGTGCGGTATGATGACGAGCAAAAACGCGTTGTTTATGAACCGGTTAGCCTGGTGCAGGAATATCGTCAATTCGACTTTATGAGCCCTTGGGAAGGTGCTCAATACGTGCTGCCGGGCGACGACAAGGCGGAAGCGGAGGCCAAGTAGCGATGGGCGTCAGTCCTCTTTGGCTTCTGATTGTTGCGGTGCTGACGGTTGTTCCGTTCTGGAAGCTTTTGCCGCGCTATGGGATTTCGAAATACTATGCCTGTCTGGCGGTGATGCCTGCTATTGCCTTGGTTTTGCTTTGGATTATCGCATTCAAGGACGACCTTGACGGGGTGGACGCATGAGCGTGGTGTTCCTGTGTGTCGGGGCCGCGAAAGCGGGGACAAGTTGGCTGCATGCGCAGCTTTCCAACCATCCTGAATGCCACTTCCGCACACTTAAAGAATTGCATTATTTCAATGCCTTGGAAGACGGCAAGCTGAACCGTGAGCTGCGGAAACACCGTGACCAACAAGCCGCTGTCCTGGACCGTGTGGCCCGCCGGGCCGATGGGCCGTCGGATGCGCAAATTCAGCGGCTGGCTGATCGTGGGGCCTGGTTGGATGTTCTGGAGCGCCGGGGCGAGGATTTGGAGGCCTATCTGGCCTATCTGCATGCGGGGCAGGAGACGCGGAAAGTGGTGGGCGAAATGACACCGGCATATGCGTTGCTGCCCGCCGAACGTCTTGAAAAGATGGCGAAAATGGCCCCGGACGTGCGGTTTCTATACCTGTTGCGCGACCCGGTTGAGCGGCTTTGGAGCCATGTGCGTATGATGGCGGGACGCCGTGCTGATGATGGTGTTGTCACTGCGAAAAGCTCGGCCCATATTCTGGAGCGTACTTTGCATGGTGCGGAAGATCAGATTGCCATGCGGTCTGATTATGCCAGCGCAATCAATAAGTTGGCGGCGTCCGTGCCGCGTGCCAAGGTTATTTTCGAGGTGTTTGAAGACGTTGTGGCAGGCGACGGGTTGAACCGGATTTGCGATTTTCTGGGCATTTCACGCATGAAACCCGATTCGGCCCCGATTCACGCTGGGCAGACGCTGGAAATGACGCCAAAACAACGCGAGATGTCGCGGAAATGGCTTGAAAACCAATATGTTGCGGCACAAGCCGCGTTGGGCCGCATGCCCGCTGCCTGGGCCCATGGAGGTGTATCGACATGATGGACGGAAGTTTTGAAGACGCGCTGACCGGCGAACAGAGGATCCGAAATTTTAACATCAACTTCGGCCCGCAGCACCCTGCGGCGCATGGTGTGTTGCGGCTGGTTCTGGAACTGGATGGCGAGATTGTTGAACGCTGTGATCCGCATATCGGGCTTTTGCACCGCGGTACAGAAAAGCTAATGGAAAGCAGGACTTACCTGCAAAACCTGCCCTATTTTGACCGGCTGGATTACGTGGCCCCAATGAACCAGGAACACGTCTGGTGCCTGGCTATTGAGAAGCTGACAGGCACCGAAGTGCCGCGCCGTGCCAGCCTGATCCGGGTGCTTTATTCCGAGATCGGACGCATCCTTAACCATTTATTGAACGTTACAACGCAAGCTATGGATGTTGGTGCTTTGACCCCGCCGCTTTGGGGGTTTGAAGAGCGTGAAAAATTGATGGTGTTCTACGAGCGTGCTTGTGGGGCCCGGTTACATGCGGCTTATTTCCGACCAGGTGGCGTCCATCAGGACCTGCCCTCTGGTCTTATTGACGATATTGAAACCTGGGCGAAAGCGTTTCCCCGGGTTCTTGAGGATATCGACGGGCTGCTGACGGAAAACCGCATCTTTAAACAGCGCAATGTCGACATCTGCGTTGTGTCCGAAGAAGAAGCTTTGGACTGGGGTTTTTCGGGTGTGATGGTGCGCGGATCGGGCATGGCCTGGGACCTGCGCCGTGCGCAGCCCTATGAATGCTATGACGAGTTTGATTTTCAGATTCCGGTCGGGAAAAACGGCGATTGCTATGACCGGTATCTGTGCCGCATGGCCGAGATGCGCGAAAGCCTGAAGATCATTCATCAGGCGATTGAAAAACTGCGCGCACCGGACGGGCAGGGCGATGTGCTGGCGCGCGGCAAGCTGACGCCGCCGACGCGAAGTGACATGAAAACTTCGATGGAAGCGCTGATCCATCATTTCAAATTGTACACCGAAGGCTTTCATGTGCCGGCAGGCGAGATTTACGCCGCCGTCGAAGCGCCGAAAGGCGAGTTTGGTGTGTATCTGGTGTCGGATGGGTCGAACAAACCTTACCGCGTCAAAATCCGCGCACCGGGGTATCTGCATTTGCAGGCCATGGATCACGTCGCCACGGGTCACCAACTGGCCGATGTCAGTGCGATCATCGGGACGATGGATATCGTGTTCGGGGAAGTGGATCGGTGAGCTGGCTTCAAAAGGCCCTGTTGTTTCTGACGTTTGGGTCGCTTGTCTTGATGGCCTATCGGACGTTTTCGCAAGGGGCCGCTGCGCAGGGTCATCGCGCCCAGCAGTTTGATGGCATTCTGGCCGGTCGTTATGCGTTTATGGCGTTTGCCTTTGTGTGCGCTGCCCTGTCCGGATTGACCTGGATGATTTTGTCTATGCTTGCTGCTTTGGCGGCTGTCGCGTTTTGGGATGCTTATGTTTACGCGCAGGCGACTGAGGAGACGGATGTGCATGTTTTTGCCGGTGCTCTCGCATCCGGGGCGTTTGTTTTGTATGGTCTGACAGCCGTGTTCTGGAAGGGGTGACTTTATGCTGCTTTGCCTTTCCGACAGACCTGTTTGCCGTGGCCGCGCGCCCGGTGATGCGGTTTGGCCATTTGGCGCAGGCGACGCACGTTCAATTTTCATTATTTGTGGTGGGGTAACACATGATCTGGACTTTTGATTTTCTGATGGAGGCGGTGCCAAGTTTGGCCGCTGTTCTGCTGCTTTTTTATATCGGTCGTTCACGCTATGGCGTGTCGAAATTCCAACGGTTTCTGGTTTCGATTGGCGTCAAACAGACGGTGCTGTCCGAAGAGATTGAGGAATGGGTGGCTCAGTCAGCGTCGATGAGCCTGGAAGACAACCAGGAGAGCCTGAAGTATTTCAATGGCCGTATTCGCCAGGAATCCTTTGAAGCCGCCAAAGAAGCCGGTGAAGCCGACCCGGCGTCGCGGATCGGGTTGCGGTCGATCGGCCGAAGCCTTTTCGACGGCATCGCGTTTGTCGCCGGGGTGGTTGCGATTTCGATGCAGGGCCCGGAACTGGTGTCGCTTTTTCAAACTGCTGCTGCCGGGTTGGGCAATTGATGCGCCTTGACCCTGATCTTCTTCAACAACGCTGACCGGACGTGATCGATGCTTCGCAGACTACATTCTGACCAACCGACGAGTTTTGCTTTTACCCCTGCCAACAAGGCCTGGGCCGAAGCTCAGATCACCAAATACCCGGAAGGCCGTCAGCAGTCGGCGGTGATCCCGCTGCTGTGGCGGGCGCAAGAACAGGAAGGTTGGGTCAGCCGGGCAGCGATCGAAGACGTCGCGGCGATGTTGGGGATGGCGTATATCCGCGTGCTGGAAGTGGCGACGTTCTATTTCATGTTCCAGCTTCAGCCCACCGGATCGGTCGCGAATATCCAGATCTGCGGAACGACATCCTGCATGATTTGCGGGGCCGAGGATTTGGTGGCGGTCTGTAAGGAAAAGATTGCCGAGACGCCGCACAGCCTGTCGGCAGATGGCAAGTTTACCTGGGAAGAAGTCGAATGTCTTGGTGCCTGTGCCAATGCGCCGATGGCGCAGATCGGGAAGGACTACTACGAAGATCTGACGGTCGAGCGGTTCAGCGAGATCATCGACGAACTGGCAGCGGGCAAAGTGCCGGTGCCGGGGCCGCAGGCCGGGCGGTATGCGGCGGAACCTGCGGGTGATTTGACAAGTCTGACGGCCTATGAGGCCGGGAAAGACGACTATAACGCCAGTGTGCGTCTGGCGGTTGATATCGGTGATACGGTCAAGCGGATTGACGGAACCGAGGTGCCGACGACCACGCCCTGGCTGGGTGGGGCCGCTCGGCCTGCGGCCGTTGCGCCGAAGCCTGCGCCCCAGTCGGTCACGCCGAAACCGGTGGCGGCCAAGGCGGCTGCGCCCGCGCCCGAACCCGTGCCTGTTGGTGACGGCACACGGCCTGCCAGTCTGGATGGACCGCGCGGTGGCAAGGCCGATGATCTGAAACAAATCAAGGGCATTGGTCCCAAGCTGGAAAAGCTGTGCAACCGCTTGGGGTTCTGGCATTTCGATCAGATTGCGGCCTGGACGGCGGATGAAGTGGCGTGGGTCGACGCCAATCTGGAAGGGTTCAAGGGCCGCGTGACGCGCGACACTTGGGTCGAACAGGCGGGCGTTTTGGCGTCGGGCGGCGCGACTGCGTTTTCAAAACGCGTGGATGACGGCGACGTATACTGACGCTTTTTGTCAATTGTTCCCCTTGATTGACGGCACTTCATCTTGCAGTGTCGCTTGCAAGCACTTGGGAGGCAAAGACTAATGTCCACAAAACATTCGCTTAGTTCGTTCGGAATGGTCGCAGTATTTGCGGCTGTTGTTTTCGTTGTCGCCTTCGCCCTGCTGCTGATGATCGGCGGTTATGGCGTTATAGCGTCCTTTTTCATGGCGGCTTTGATCGCTTTTCTTGCAGCAATCGTGCTGTTTCTTGGGCTGGGCAATCCGGCGTCCCAGACTGAGCCTTTGAACCGATCAGGCACAGCGGGCACTGCGTCTGCGACAGGCAGCACGGTGGCTGCGGGTGCAGCTGGTGCGGCGGCGGTGGCTGGCGCGGGTGCGGCAGCGGCAAGCGCGCCGGACAATGGTGCGGCGGAACGTGCAGCGGCGGCCAAGCGCGCAGAAGCTGAACAAGCGGCACGTCAGGCGGCTGATGAGGCGCGGGCGAAAGCGGCGGCTGATGAAGATGCGGCGCGCAAAGCGGCTGCGGCAGCCGAGGCTGAGGCCAAGCGCAAGGCTGAGATGGACGCGGCACGTGCCAAGGCAGAAGCCGAGGCGAAGGCTGCGGAAAAGGCAGAAGCGGCCCGGCGGGCAGCAGAAGCGTCTGCACCCGCAGCTGACGCGGGCGGCATCCCCGATTACGACGGCGACGGCAAGCTGGAAGGCGTCAATGAAGGGTCGCGGCCTGTGGGTCTGGATGGCCCGCGTGGTGGCAAGGCCGACGATCTGAAACAGATCAAAGGCATTGGCCCCAAGTTGGAGAAGCTGTGCAATTCGCTTGGGTTTTGGCATTTCGATCAGGTGGCTGCCTGGACCGGTGACGAGGTTGCGTGGGTTGATGCCAACCTGCAGGGCTTCAAAGGCCGGGTGACACGCGACACTTGGGTGGAACAAGCCAAAGTTCTGGCCCGTGGCGGAGAGACCGAGTTCTCGAAGCGGGTCGAGGGCGGCGACGTCTACTGACGATTGTTGACAATTTTGGGAACCTTTCGGGGTTCCCAAACATTAACGTTTCGGTAACATAATTGAGCGAGACCAGATCTTGCCCGATAATCTGCTTGGCACTGGGCAGGGAATCTGTACCAGCAAAGTATGACACGGCGTCTTTATTGTGGAACGGCAATGGACGAACAGACCGAAATAGACAAAGACCTTGCGCGCCATGCGCGTTTGATTTCGCTTGTGATCGCGGCGACGATGATCCTTTGGATGTTGTCGCAATGGATTGGGGGCCGCGTAGGGTTGCCCGATCAGTATGTTTTTCTCTTTGATCTTTTTGCGCTTGCGGGTTTCCTCTGGGCGTTAATCGTGACATTTCAGTTGTGGCGGAAACGCCGGGAATTGGGAAAAGATTAACGCAGCGCTTCGCCCCCTGTGAGAGGCGCGCGGACAGTTAGGGAACAGGCTGATGCTGGACGACAAGGATCGCATCTTTACGAACCTTTATGGCATGCATGATCGCAACCTGGCAGGTGCCAAGGCGCGGGGTCATTGGGATGGCACGGCGGGCCTTATCAAAAAGGGCCGCGACTGGATTGTCGATCAGATGAAGGCAAGCGGCCTGCGGGGCCGCGGCGGTGCGGGTTTTCCGACCGGGCTGAAATGGTCGTTTATGCCAAAGGAAAGTGACGGGCGTCCGTCCTATCTGGTCGTCAATGCGGACGAAAGCGAGCCGGGCACCTGTAAAGACCGCGAGATCATGCGGCACGATCCCCACACGTTGATCGAAGGGTGTCTGATTGCGTCTTTCGCGATGAACGCGAATGCCTGCTATATCTATATTCGTGGCGAATACATTCGCGAACGCGAAGCATTACAGGCTGCGATTGACGAATGTTACGATAACGGTCTTCTGGGGCGGAATGCGGCCGGGTCAGGATGGGATTTTGATCTTTATCTGCATCATGGAGCGGGTGCTTATATTTGCGGCGAAGAAACCGCGCTGCTTGAAAGCCTTGAAGGCAAGAAGGGCATGCCACGGATGAAGCCGCCGTTTCCGGCAGGCGCAGGTCTGTACGGATGCCCAACCACAGTGAATAACGTGGAATCGATTGCGGTCGTTCCAACCATTTTGCGGCGCGGGCCGGAATGGTTTGCGGGCTTTGGCCGGCCGAATAACGCGGGCACCAAGCTTTTTGCGATTTCGGGCCATGTGAACAACCCGTGCGTTGTCGAAGAAGAAATGTCGATTTCGTTCCGCGAATTGATTGATCGCCACTGCGGCGGCATTCGCGGTGGCTGGGACAATCTGAAGGCGGTCATCCCCGGTGGGTCATCGGTGCCTTGTTTGCCCGGCCAGGTGATGAAGGACGATGCCATTATGGATTTCGACTGGCTGCGCGAGCAGCGGTCGGGCCTTGGAACGGCGGCTGTCATTGTGATGGACAATTCGACCGATATCATCAAAGCAATCTGGCGGTTGTCGAAGTTCTACAAACACGAAAGCTGTGGTCAGTGTACGCCCTGCCGCGAAGGCACCGGCTGGATGATGCGTGTGATGGACCGTCTTGTGAAAGGCGAAGCCGAGGTCGAAGAGATCGACATGCTGCTGGACGTCACCAAACAGGTGGAAGGTCATACGATCTGCGCTTTGGGTGATGCGGCAGCCTGGCCCATTCAAGGGCTGATCCGGCATTTCCGGGACGAGATTGAGGACCGCATCAAACACAAGCGTGGCGCGACCATCGCGGCCGAGTGAACAGAGTGACCGGGCGCGTGCCGGCATGCGCTGGAAACTGCTTTGTGTTGAATGGCTTTCTGCAAGCAGATAGGGTCGGGCGCATGCGGGTTTGGGTGCTGATCTTTCTGATGTCGACCATGGGCCTTTCAGGCTGTTCGGGTGTGCGTGACCGTATTTTCGGCGCGGGCGAAGAAGCGCAGGGCTTGCCATTTCGGGCGGTGCTGGCGCGGGGCGCGGACCGTCGGAATTTCACGGTGCGGGTGCGTGCCGGGGCTGTGCCTGTCGAACAAGTGCGCGAAAGCGTGCGGTTTCCGGCAACACGCTATTGCCTGACGACCTATGGGGCGTCGGACACGCGCTGGACGATTGACCCGGCGACCCGCGACTGGGCGTTTCAGCAGAACGGCAATGACATGGTTTTTAGCGGGCGTTGCGTCGCGCGATGATCCGGCTTTGGGACGGTTTTCTCAGTCTTTTGGCGGCAGTGTTTACCGTGGGCGTTGTTGGTGTGCCGATTTGGGGCGCGGTCGAGGCTTTGAACCTTGGGCTTTTGCCCGGTTGGGCCTGGGGATTTGTGGTCGCGCTGGGGTTTCTGGGACTTTTGATGGTGCTTGCGTTTTTGCGCAAAACGGCGCGCGGGGTGCATCCCTTGCGCGAGCGGCGGCGGTAAGTTCACGCGAATTGACACGTTTCTCACAAATCGTGAGAGTCAAAAACACCCTGTAAATCAGGGCTTTGCCATCGTTTTCGGGAATTTTGCTGCGGGAATTTGCCCAGCGACAAAATTGTGCCTGCTTGTGGGCCTTTATGTTCCTATATGTTCCACAGGGCGCGGCAGAGAGCGGGTTCTGCGCGCGCATGTGAAAGCGAGTTTTTCCAATGCGGAAGACACTGACAGCTATGATTTTGACACTTGCTGCGGCCCCGGCCGTGGCGTTGCAGCCGTTGCATGAGAACCCACGGGTGGTGAATGGATTCTATGCGATCGGACTGGCCGATGAAGTACGGAAGAAATGTGATAATATCGAACCACGCATGATCCGGGCCTTTACCTATCTTCGGTCGCTGGAACGATATGCGCGCGATTCCGGCTATACCACTGAACAGATTGAAGAATTGACGGATAACCGGACCGAAAAAGAGAAGCTTCGGGCCCGGATCCGCGCCGATTTGGCCGAGCGGGGTGCGACACCGGATACGCCGCAAGGCTATTGCACTGTTGGCCGTGAAGAAATAGCCAAGGGCAGCGCTGCGGGGCGACTCCTTCGGGCCAGATAGAATGGCTGGTTCCCGCGGCAAGGGAAGCCAAGGGAACCGTTGCCCATGTCCGATCTTCGGAAGATCGTTATTGACGACCTCGAACTCGAAGTCGATCCGGCACTTACACTGATACAGGCATGCGAACAGGCGGGGATCGAGATTCCTCGTTTTTGCTATCACGAGCGTCTGTCGATTGCCGGGAATTGCCGGATGTGTCTGGTGGAAGTTGTGGGCGGGCCGCCCAAGCCTGCGGCGTCCTGTGCGATGCAGGTGCGCGATTTGCGCCCCGGGCCAGAAGGCCAGCCGCCGGTTGTGAAGACCAATTCGCCGATGGTGAAAAAGGCGCGCGAAGGGGTGATGGAATTTCTGTTGATCAACCACCCGTTGGATTGCCCGATCTGCGATCAGGGCGGCGAGTGCGATTTGCAGGACCAGGCCATGGCGTATGGCGTGGATTTCAGCCGGTTCCGCGAACCGAAGCGGGCCGTCGACAATATGGACCTGGGGCCGTTGGTCGGGACCGCGATGACGCGTTGCATTTCATGCACGCGGTGTGTGCGGTTCATCACCGAGGTCGCGGGCATGCCCGAGCTTGGCCAGACCGGGCGCGGCGAGGATGCCGAGATTACGTCCTATCTGGGCCAGACACTGGATAGCGAGATGCAGGGCAATATTGTGGACCTGTGCCCGGTTGGCGCACTGACAAGCAAGCCCTATGCCTTTACCGCCCGGCCCTGGGAGCTGACCAAGACCGAGACGATTGATGTGATGGATGCGCTGGGCTCGAACATCCGAGTTGATACGAAAGGCCGCGAGGTCATGCGTATTTTGCCGCGCAACCATGATGGCGTGAATGAAGAATGGTTGTCGGACAAGTCGCGCTATGCCTGGGACGGGCTGCGGCGACAGCGTTTGGACAAGCCGTACATTCGTGAAAACGGCAAGCTGCGGCCCGCCAGTTGGGGCGAAGCGCTGAGCAAAGCCGCCGAGGCGATGCAGGTCGGCAAGATTGCCGGGCTTGTGGGTGATCTGGCCCCGGTCGAGGCGATCTATGCGCTGAAAGAGCTGATTGGCGACAGGGGCGATATCGAATGTCGTCTGGATGGTGCCAAACTGCCTGCGGGCAACCGATCGGCCTATGTGGGCAATGCATCTATCGAAGATATCGAAAACGCCGATCGGATCCTTTTGGTCGGGACCAATCCCCGCACCGAAGCGCCGGTTTTGAATGCGCGTATCCGCAAAGCCTGGTCGCGGGGGGCGAAAGTGGCCCTGATCGGGCAACCGGTTGATTTGACCTATGATTACACACATATCGGCGCCGGCCGTGATGCTTTGGCTGACCTGGCTGCGATGGATCACGGCGACAAGCACGGGTCCAACGGTGTGATGATTGTCGGGCAAGGCGCGTTGACGCTGGACGGTGGCAAGGGCGTTTTGGCCGATGCCATGAAAGCGGCGGATGCGGCGCGGTCGCGGTTTATGATTTTGCACACGGCGGCCAGCCGGGTGGGCGCCCTTGATGTGGGCGCGGTGTCGGTTGGCGGGGTCGAAGGCGCCTTGACGGATGCGTCGGTGGTTTACAACCTTGGCGCGGACGAGGTTGATATCGCCGACGGCCCCTTGGTGATTTATCAGGGCAGCCATGGTGACCGGGGTGCGCACCGGGCCGATATCGTTCTGCCTGCGGCGGCCTGGACCGAAGAAAACGGATTGTTTGTCAACACCGAAGGACGGCCTCAATTGGCGATGCGGGCCGGTTTCCCCCCTGGCGAGGCCAAGGAGAACTGGGCCATTCTGCGCGCCCTGTCGGCCGAGATGGGGGCCCCCCTGCCATTCGACAGTCTGGCGCAACTGCGGGCCAAACTGGTCGAGGCGGTGCCACATCTGAAAGCCATCGACGTGGTGCCGGTGAATACCTGGGAACCGGTCGAAGCGGGCGGTGATGGTGCTGGCGCGTTCGGCGAAGTCGTGACGGCGCATTACCTGACCAATCCGATTTTGCGGGCTTCGGGCCTTATGGCCGAGTTGCAGGCGGCGGCGCGGGAACGCCAGGCTGGGAAGCTGGCCGCCGAGTAGGAAACAAAAGGGTTAACAGGCGGCATTATGGCTGGAATTACCAATCAAGATGCGGTTTACGGAGTGCGGGCAAAACCCGGGCCCCGCCATAGGGAACAAGAGGTTACATGGCAGAGTTTCTGACGACACCCCTTGGGATCGTAGTCACCGTTGCGGCGCAGGTTTTACTGGTCGTGGCGTTTGTGATGATCAGCTTGCTGTTTTTGGTTTATGGCGACCGGAAAATCTGGGCCGCTGTCCAGATGCGGCGTGGCCCGAACGTTGTTGGCCCCTGGGGTTTGCTGCAGACCGTGGCGGATGCGCTGAAATATGTGGTGAAAGAAAACATCATACCCGCCGGTGCCGACCGGGCGGTGTTTATTCTGGCGCCTTTGATTTCCTTTGTTCTGGCGCTGTTGGCGTGGGCTGTGATCCCGTTTTACGCGGGCGAAGACACGATATGGGTTCTGGCGAATATCAATGTCGCGATCCTGTTTGTGTTCGCCATATCGTCGCTTGAGGTTTACGGCGTGATCATGGGGGGATGGGCGTCAAACTCGAAATACCCGTTCCTTGGGTCGTTGCGCTCTGCCGCGCAGATGATTTCCTATGAAGTGTCGATCGGGTTGATCATCATCGGCGTGATCATCTCGACTGGGTCTTTGAACTTTGGGCAAATCGTGGCTGCGCAAGATGGCGGATACGGGTTGTTCAGCTGGTACTGGCTGCCGCATTTCCCAATGGTATTCCTGTTTTTTATCAGCACCTTGGCTGAAACAAACCGGCCACCGTTTGACTTGCCCGAAGCGGAATCGGAACTGGTTGCGGGTTATCAGGTGGAATATTCGTCAACGCCGTTCCTTTTGTTCATGGCGGGCGAGTATATTGCCATCTTCCTGATGTGCGCGCTGATCACCTTGTTGTTCTTTGGCGGCTGGCTGTCGCCTATTCCGTTCATTCCGGACAGTCCTTTGTGGATGCTGGCGAAAATGGCGTTTTTCTTCTTCCTGTTCGCAATGGTGAAGGCGGTGGTGCCTCGGTATCGGTATGACCAGTTGATGCGGATCGGCTGGAAGGTGTTTTTGCCACTGAGCCTGATCTGGGTTGTCTGGGTGGCGTTCGCGGCAAAATTTGAATTCTTCGGTGGCGCTTATGCGCGCTGGGCGATTGGGGGCTAGGGATGGCGACGATCGATTGGAACCGCGCGGGCAAGTATTTCCTGCTGTTGGACATGTTCAAGGGCTTGCGCCTGGGGTTGAAGTATTTCTTCGCGCCCAAGGCCACGTTGAACTATCCGCATGAAAAAGGCCCGCTGAGCCCGCGGTTTCGCGGCGAACATGCGTTGCGACGCTATCCAAACGGGGAAGAGCGCTGCATTGCCTGTAAGCTGTGCGAGGCGGTTTGCCCTGCTCAGGCGATTACGATTGATGCCGAGCCCCGCGAAGACGGGTCGCGCCGGACAACGCGCTATGACATCGACATGACCAAATGCATCTATTGCGGGTTCTGTCAGGAGGCCTGTCCGGTGGATGCGATTGTTGAGGGGCCGAATTTTGAGTTCTCGACCGAGACGCGCGAAGAGCTGTTTTATGACAAGGACAAGCTTTTGGCGAATGGCGAACGGTGGGAAGCCGAGATTGCCCGGAACCTTGAGATGGACGCGCCTTACCGATGAGCGGCGGGACTGAACCTGCGCAGATGTCTGCGCGCCCCTTGTTCGCCGTGACCGGCGACGTTGGCGGCGCGCCCGCGATGGAATTGGATGCGGTCGCATTCAGGGAGGATGAGGAATGACACCGGTCGTGCTGACCTTCTATCTTTTTGCGATTGCCTGCATTGCTGGCGGGCTTTTCACGGTGATCAGCCGGAACCCGGTGCATTCGGTTCTGTGGTTGATCCTGTCCTTTCTGTCGGCGGCGGGTCTGTTTGTGCTGCTGGGGGCCGAATTTATCGCGATGCTGTTGATCATCGTCTATGTGGGCGCGGTTGCTGTACTGTTCCTGTTTGTTGTGATGATGCTTGATGTGGATTTTGCCGAATTGAAGGGCGAACTGGCGCGGTATATGCCGCTGGCGCTGTTGATCGGCGTGGTGATCCTGATGCAGCTTGCCATGGCGTTTGGTGTCTGGACCACAGCGGATGGCGTTTCGATTGCGGCAGAGCCCGATGCGGTTGCCGGGGGCGGCGCGCATAACACCGAAGCACTGGGCCGTATTCTATACGATCAGTATTTCCTTTTGTTCCAGCTGGCAGGGTTGATCCTGTTGGTGGCGATGGTGGGCGCGATTGTGCTGACGCTGCGCCACCGCACCAATGTCAAGCGTCAGGATGTGCTGGCGCAGATGTATCGCGACCCGGCCAAGGCGATGGAACTGAAAGACATCAAGCCGGGGCAGGGTCTATGAGACGGTTTGGTCTGATCCTTGCCGGTCTGGCGTTTGCGGGCGCTGTTGGCGCGCGCGCTTTGGATGAGCCTGCGCTGGGCGGTGGGGCCGGATCGTTCATGTCGCCTGCTGAGGTGACCGTTTGCCCGTTGGGGAGCGTGGTCTGTTGATCCGTGCCCTGGCGATATCTCTGGGCGTGTTGGCCACGCCTGCCTTTGGGTTGACGCTGGCCGACTGTGACCGGGTCACCCACATCAGCCACGGCGGCATGACCGGGCACGTCGATTTCGGCGGGGGCCGTGTGGGCTGGGCTGATTGGTGGAGCCAGGAAGGCGTGTTCACGGATTTGACGGTTGCCGATTGCGATACCGGCGGGTTTCTGAAAACCCGCGTGCGCGAGGCGTTTATGTCAGAGCGGTCTCCGTTTGACCGGACCGAGGCCGTGCAAGACATTATCGCCCGCGAAATGGCGACCACGCCCGCACTATTCAGTTTTGCGCGTTTGCGGGACGCCATTCATCCGAAAGGCCGCGACATCCGTTTGTCGGTGCTGGCGGACGAGCCCTGTGCCTGTGCGGCGGTCTATCCTGAATTGCGGGGCGACAAGACGCCTTATGAGGTGAGCGAATGATCGGATTGGAACACTATCTTATCGTGGCGGCGACGTTGTTCGTGATTGGGATCTTCGGCATTTTCCTGAACAGGAAGAACGTGATCATCCTGTTGATGAGCATCGAACTGATGCTGTTGGCGGTGAATATCAATCTGGTCGCGTTCTCGGCCTATTTGCAAGACCTGACCGGACAGGTGTTCACGCTTTTCGTTCTGACCGTGGCGGCCGCCGAGGCCGCGATTGGTCTTGCGATCCTGGTTTGCTTCTTCCGCAACCGTGGCACGATTGATGTCGAAGACGTCAATGTGATGAAGGGGTGAGGATTTGCGTATTTTTGGCAAGATGAAGAAGGCGCGCATCTGATGGAAACGATCATCCTCTTTGCGCCGTTGGTTGGCGCGCTGATCTGTGGCTTTGGCTGGCGGGTTATCGGCGAGGTGGCCGCGCAATGGACCGCGACGCTGTTCCTGTTTCTGGCGGCCATTCTGAGCTGGGTCACGTTTCTGACCTTTGATCCGTTTGCCCATGAAGGCGGGGCGTACACGGTCACGGTTTTGCGGTGGATCGAAAGCGGCAGCTTGGCGACCGATTGGGCCATTCGGATGGACCGGCTGACAGCGACGATGCTGATCGTAATCACCACGGTTTCGGCTTTGGTGCATTTGTACAGCTTTGGGTACATGGCGCATGACGACAATTTCGATGACGCGCGCGAAAGCTATCGGCCGCGTTTCTTTGCCTATTTGTCGTTCTTTACCTTTGCCATGTTGATGCTGGTGACGGCCGACAATCTGGTGCAGCTTTTCTTCGGCTGGGAAGGCGTGGGCCTGGCGTCCTATCTGTTGATCGGGTTTTACTTTCGCAAACCCAGTGCCAATGCCGCCGCGATCAAGGCGTTTGTGGTCAACCGGGTCGGCGATTTTGGCCTGGCCCTGGGGATTTTTGCGATCTTCCTGATGGTCGATAGCATCAGCTTTAACGATATCTTTGCCGCCGCGCCTGAATTGGCCGAGAAGGAGATCACGTTCCTTTGGACCACATGGCCTGCGATTGAGCTGATCTGTTTCCTTTTGTTCATCGGCGCGATGGGCAAATCGGCACAGTTTATTCTGCACACTTGGTTGCCGGACGCGATGGAAGGGCCGACGCCTGTGTCAGCGCTGATCCATGCCGCAACCATGGTGACGGCGGGTGTGTTCCTGGTGTGCCGGATGTCGCCTTTGATGGAGTTTGCGGACTGGACGCAGAGTTTTATCGTCTGGATTGGTTTGATCACCGCATTTTTCGCCGCGACCGTGGGATTGGTTCAGAACGATATCAAACGGGTGATTGCCTATTCCACCTGTTCGCAGCTTGGCTATATGTTCGTTGCCGCCGGGGTTGGTGTTTATAGCGTTGCGATGTTCCATTTGCTGACCCACGCGTTTTTTAAGGCGATGCTGTTCCTGGGCGCGGGCAGCGTTATTCACGGGATGCATCACGAGCAGGACATGCGCAACTATGGCGGCTTGCGTCGCAAGATGCCCTATACGTTCTGGGCAATGATGGTCGGGACGCTGGCGATCACCGGCGTGGGTATACCGCTATTGTATCTTGGGTTCCCGGTGGGCTTTGCTGGATTTGTGTCGAAAGACGCGATTATTGAAAGCGCTTATGCGGCTGGCACGGATGCGTCGATTGTCGCTTTTTGGGGGCTGGTGGCTGCGGCTTTGATGACCAGTTTTTATAGCTGGCGGCTGATGTTCCTGACGTTTTATGGCGAAGCGCGCGGGGATCATCACACGCATGAACATGCCCATGAAAGCCCGATGGTGATGGTGGCGCCCCTGGGCGTGCTGGCCGTTGGCGCGATTTTCGCGGGTATGGTGTTTTACAAGCCATTCTTTGGCAGTGACGCGTCGGTCGACAAGTTCTTTGGCAATATGAAGGTCGAAGAACATGCGTTGGCGGAAGACCCCGTTTCCCCCTTGATGCTGGGGGCGGCCCATGCCGCCGGTGAAGACGGCAAAGAGCACAAACGTGCGGCGCAGGTGCCGGGCCAGGGGGCGATTTACATTGCCGAAGACAACCATGTTTTGCACGAAGCGCATCTGGTGCCGAAGTGGGTCAAGCTGAGCCCGTTTTTGGCCATGCTGGCAGGTTTCCTGTTGGCCTATCAGTTTTATATCCGGCGGCCCGACTGGCCCGAGCGGTTGGCCGAGAACCAGCGGTATCTGTACAACTTCCTTTTGAACAAATGGTATGTGGACGAGATATACGACTTTTTGTTCGTGAAGCCTGCGATGTGGGTTGGAACCTTCCTTTGGAAAAAAGGCGATGGCGCCACCATTGATGGCGGGTTGAATGGGCTTGCGATGGGGATTGTTCCGTTTTTCACCCGGCTGGCTGGACGGGCGCAGTCCGGGTATATCTTCACCTATGCGTTCGCGATGGTTCTGGGAATACTGGTTCTTGTCACCTGGATGACATTGGCGGGGGGCAACTGAGATGTTTCTCGACAATCTGCTTTCGATCATCATTTTCATTCCGCTGATCGCGGCCGCCATTCTGGGGCTTTTCTTGCGGGGCGACGATGAGGCCGCGCAGAACAACGCCAAATATGTGGCGCTGGCCGCGACGCTGGCGTCGCTTTTGGCGTCGTTGTTCTTGCTGGCGGGATTTGACCCCGACGACACGGCCTTTCAGTTCGTGGAAGAAGGCGATTGGATCCTGGGCCTGACCTATAAGCTGGGGGTCGATGGCATTTCGGTTTTGTTTGTCATGCTGACAACCTTCCTGATGCCGATCACCATTCTTTCCTGTTGGGATGTGACCCATCGGGTCAAGGAATACATGATCGCGTTTTTGGTGTTGGAAACGCTGATGCTGGGCGTGTTCTGCGCGCTTGATCTGGTGTTGTTCTATCTGTTCTTTGAAGGCGGGTTGATCCCGATGTTCCTGATCATCGGCATCTGGGGCGGAGCGAACCGGATCTATGCGTCGTTCAAGTTCTTCCTCTATACGTTCTTTGGATCGGTTCTGATGCTGGTCGCGATGATCGCGATGTATGTGGATGCGGGCACGACGGATATCACCGCGCTTTTGAACCACAACTTTGGGACTGAAACGATCGAGGTTCTGGGTTTTCAGGTGCTTGGCGGCTTGCAAACCGTGCTTTGGCTGGCCTTTTTCGCGTCTTTTGCGGTGAAAATGCCAATGTGGCCGGTGCACACCTGGTTGCCGGATGCCCACGTTCAGGCGCCGACTGCGGGGTCGGTGGTGCTGGCGGCGATCCTTTTGAAGCTGGGCGGCTATGGGTTTTTGCGGTTCAACCTGCCGATGTTCCCGGTGGCGTCGGATCTGTTGGCAGATTTCGTGCTGTGGATCAGTGCGATTGCGATTGTCTATACCAGCCTTGTCGCTTTGATGCAGGAAGACATGAAAAAGCTGATCGCCTATTCATCGGTCGCGCATATGGGGTTTGTGACAGCGGGGATTTTCGCGGCGAACCAGCAAGGCGTGGATGGCGCGATTTTCCAGATGATCAGCCACGGGTTTATCAGTGGCGCGCTGTTCCTGTGTGTTGGTGTGATTTACGACCGCATGCACACGCGCGAGATTGACGCATATGGCGGATTGGTGAACCGGATGCCCGCTTATGCGGCGGTGTTCATGTTGTTTACGATGGCCAATGTCGGGTTGCCGGGGACCAGCGGGTTTGTTGGTGAATTTCTGACGCTGATGGGGATGTTCCAGGCGAACACCTGGGTTGCGGCTGTCGCGGCGACCGGGGTGATTTTGTCGGCGGCTTATGCGCTGTGGCTTTATCGCCGCGTGGTGATGGGCGATCTGATCAAGGAAAGCCTGAAGTCGATCACCGATATGACGACGCGGGAACGCGCGATCTTTGTGCCGCTTATCGCGATGACCCTTGTTTTGGGCATCTATCCGAGCCTGATCACGGATGTGATCGGACCGTCGGTCTCTGATCTATTGGATGGCTATCAGACAGCCGTGGCCGATTTCAGTGCCACAAGTCAGTTTGCAGAAGCGGGAGGCGAATAATGTCCGCTGATCTGAATATTATTCTGCCGGAAATTTTCCTGAGTATTTTTGCCATGCTGGGCCTTGTGGTGGGCGCTTATGGCGGCAAAGACAAGCTGGCGGCGTTGTTCGTTTGGGTCACCAGCGCGGTTCTGGTGGCAACGGCGGCCTGGATTGGGTTTCAAGGCGCAGGCACGGGCCGCGCTTTTGGCGGTATGTTCGTCGATGACGGGTTTGCGCGCTTTGCGAAAGTCACCATTCTGTTGGCCGGGGCTGCCATTTTGTTGATGAGCGAAAGCTATATGGCGCGGCGCGATTTACTGCGCTTTGAGTACCCTTTGCTAATCGTGCTGGCGATTGTTGGCATGATGGTCATGGTCAGCGCGGGCGATTTGATTGCGCTTTACATGGGGTTGGAACTGCAATCGCTGGCGCTTTACGTGGTGGCTGCTTTGCGCCGCGACAGTGTCAAATCGACGGAAGCAGGTCTAAAGTATTTCGTGCTGGGCGCGTTGTCGTCGGGTTTGCTGCTTTATGGCGCGTCGCTGGTCTATGGATTTGCAGGCACCACGTTGTTTGCCGGTATCATCGAGGCCGCAGAGGGCGAGACCCCGCTTGGCTTGCTTTTTGGTCTGGCGTTCATCTGCGCCGGGCTGGCGTTCAAGATCAGTGCAGCACCGTTTCACATGTGGACGCCCGATGTTTACGAAGGCTCGCCGACACCTGTGACCGCATTCTTTGCGACGGCCCCCAAGGTAGCCGCCATGGGCCTGTTTGCCCGGGTTGTGCATGACGCTTTCGGTGGTGTGATCGGGGATTGGCAGCAAATTCTGGCGGTGTTGTCCGTGGCGTCGATGTTCCTTGGGGCCATCGCGGCCATCGGGCAGACCAATATCAAGCGGCTGATGGCCTATTCGTCGATTGCGCATATGGGATACGCGTTGATGGGCCTGGCAGCGGGCACAGCGCAGGGTGTGGAAGCCATGCTGATCTATATGGCGATTTACGTGACGATGAATATCGGCACTTTTGCGTTCATCCTTTCGATGGAAAAAGACGGCGCGCCGGTGGTCGAAATTAACGCATTGTCTCTGTATTCCAAGCGCGAGCCGATGAAAGCGTTGGCTATGCTGGTGCTTTTGTTCAGCCTGGCGGGTGTGCCACCACTTGTCGGGTTCTTTGCCAAATATTCGGTGCTTTTGGCTGCTGTGGATGCCGGTTTGGCCTGGTTGGCTATCCTTGGTGTGGTCGCATCGGTGATCGGCGCGTTTTATTATCTGCGGATCGTTTATCTTATGTATTTCGGCGCTGACGAAAGCGAATTGGACACCGGCGGGTCCGGTATTCTTTGGGGCTTTTTGATCGCCAGCGCGGCCGCGATGGTGTTCGGGGTTGTGAACCTTTTCGGGGTCGAAGGTGCGGCTGCGGCGGCTGCGGCGGCTTTGGTGAATTGATCTTGGACGGACGGGAAACGCAGCTTTTCCGTTCTGATTTTTGCGCAGACTTCGTGTTTCTATGACCGCGCCCCTGCCTTGGCCGGACAATACCGATTGCCTGATCTTTGACACGCTTGACAGCACCATGGCGGAAGCCGCGCGGCTTGGCCCGGACCTGGTGCGACCGACCTGGATTATGGCGCGTATCCAGACCAATGGCCGGGGCAGGCGCGGGCGGCAATGGAGCGCGCCGCAAGGGCATTTTGCTGCGACTTATGTGTTTCGCCCGAATGCCGCGGCGGCCGAAGCCGCATTGCGGTCGTTTGCAGCGGCCAACGCTGTGTACAATGCCTTGGCGCAGAAGGTGGACCGGGATCGTCTGGCTTTGAAATGGCCGAACGATGTGCTGCTGGACGGTGGCAAAATCTCGGGCATTCTTTTGGAAAGTGTCGGAACAGCGCAGGCGTTGGATTGGTTGGCGGTTGGCGTTGGAGTGAACCTGAAACGCGCGCCGGACCAGGTGCGCGATGCGGCTTTCCCCCCCATCGGGCTGGAAGATGCGGGGGGCCGCGCGTGTGATGGGGATGAATTTCTGTCACTTCTGGCATCGCATTTCGCGGCCGAGGAAAGCGCTTTTGCCGAATTTGGCTTTGCGCCCATTCGCGAAAGCTGGTTGCGCCGCGCCGCCCGGTTGGGCACGCCTATCACGGCGCGCACGACACGTGACGAGATCAAAGGTGTTTTTGAAACCATTGATGAAACCGGTCAGCTTGTGCTTCGGACGCCAAAAGGGCAGGTTCGGATACCAGCGGCAGACATCTTTTTCTGAAGGTTCCCATGCTTCTTTGCATCGATACCGGCAACACGAATACTGTGTTCTCTTTCTGGGATGGCACTGGGTTCGTCGGGACTTGGCGCGCGTCGACCGAACATCAGCGCACGGCGGATCAGTATTTTGTCTGGCTGCGCACTTTGATGCGTGCCAACGGGTTGGACGATGTGGCAGTCAGCGATGTGGTGATTTCGTCCACCGTGCCGCGCGTTGTCTTCAATCTGCGGGTTTTGTGCGACCGCTATTTCAATTGCCGGCCTTTGGTTGTCGGCAAACCTGAATGCCTTTTGCCCGTGCCTTATCGCGTCGATGACGGCGTGCGCCCGGGACCGGACCGGCTGGCAAATGCAGCGGCGGCCTTTGACCGCTATGGCGGAAATGCGGTGGTCGTGGATTTTGGCACGGCGACAAATTTCGATGTGGTTGCCGAAGACGGCGCCTATGTGGGGGGTGTCATTTCGCCGGGTGTGAACCTGTCGCTTGAAGCCCTGGCAGCGGGCGCGGCGGCCTTGCCGCATGTGGATATTTCGCGACCCGAGAAAGTCATCGGCACAGATACGGTCGGGGCCATTCAATCCGGCGTGTTCTGGGGCTATAGCGGTTTGATCGAAGGCATAGTCGCCCGCATTCAAGCCGAGTACGGACAAAAATTGACAGTGATCGCGACGGGCGGGTTGGCCCCGCTGTTTGCCCAAGGGGATATCAATTTCGATCATATCGATGACGAATTGACGATGCACGGGCTGACGGTGATCCACGATTTCAACAAGGAAAAACAATGAGCAAAGAGCGGTTGATTTACATGCCCCTGGGTGGTGCGGGCGAGATTGGCATGAACACCTATGTCTATGGCTGGGGCGCGCCGGGGAAAGAACGGCTGATCCTGGCGGATCTTGGTGTGACGTTTCCTGACATGGAAAGTTCGCCTGGTGTGAACCTGATCATGGCGGATATCGATTGGCTGGCCGCACGGGCTGACCGGATCGACGGTATTTTTATCACGCATGCGCATATGGATCACATTGGGGCGGTCGGGCATCTTTGGGATCGGTTGAAAGCGCCGATTTACGCCCGGGCCTTCACCGGCCATCACGCGCGGCGGATGGTGGAAGAACACGGGATCGACCCAGAGGTGGTGCAGATTACACCGGCCTGGCCGGACACAGTGAAAGTCGGACCATTTACCGTGGGTTTCGCGCCGATCAGCCATTCGATCCCCGAAAGCTCGGCCTTGATTATCGACACGCCTGTCGGGCGCATTGTCCATACTGGTGATTTCAAACTGGACGAGACGCCATTGGTGGGCGAGCCGTTTGATGAAGCGTTTTGGTCTGACATGGGCAAGTCGGGCGTGCATGCTCTGGTCTGCGATTCGACCAATGTGTTTTCACCCCTGGCCGGACGGTCCGAGGCAAGCGTCGGGCCCGAGATTGTAAAGCTGGTCAATGACGCCCCGGGCATGGTGGTTGCTACGACATTTGCGTCGAATGTTGCGCGGGTGAAAACACTGGCTGATGCGGGCGTCGAAGCCGGGCGGTCGGTTTGCCTTTTGGGGCGAGCGATGCGGCGGATGATTGAGGCGGCGGTTCTGACGGGCGTTGTCGAGAATTTCCCAACCACGATTTCGCCCGAACAGGCCGAAGACATCCCGCGCGAAAATCTGATGCTTCTGGTGACCGGATCGCAGGGGGAACGTCGGGCGGCCAGCGCGGCGTTGTCGCGTGGCAAATACATGGGCTTGGAACTGGCCGACGGGGACTTGTTTCTGTTTTCGTCCAAAACGATCCCGGGCAACGAAAAGGGCGTGATCCGGACTATGAACGCCTTGTCCGAAAAGGGCGTGGATGTGGTCGATGACAGCTCAAACCTGTACCATGTGTCCGGGCATGCGAACCGTCCGGATCTTGAACGGATGCACCAGCTGACCAAACCAAAAATGGTCATTCCTATGCACGGCGAACACAGGCATTTGCGCGAACATGCGAAAATCGCCGAAGCGGGTGGGGCTGCGTCTATTCTTGCGGTAAACGGGGCCATGTTGGACCTGACGAACGACACGCCCAAGGTCGCTGAATATGTCGAAACAGGACGGGTCTATCTGGATGGCTCGGTCAAAATCGGCGCGATGGATGGTGTTGTGCGCGACCGCTTGCGGATGGGCATGAACGGCCATGTGATTGTCAGCCTGATCATGGAAGATGACGAAGCGGTGGGTGAGCCTTGGGTGGACCTTATGGGTCTGCCGGAACAAGGGACATCGAAAGCCCCTTTGTCGGATGTGCTGGAAGAAGACCTTAGTCAATTGATCGGGCGCGCCAGCCGTAAGAAACGTGCGAATGACGACAGCCTGGAAGAAGACATCCGCCGGGCTGTGCGTAAGACAGCGGAAGACGAGATTGGCAAGAAACCACAGGTTACGGTCGTGATCAGTCGCTTGTCATAATGGTCGTACTGTTCGACCTGGACGGGACGCTTATTGACAGCTTGCAAAACGTGACGGACGCCGCAAACCGGGTTTTGGCGGATTGGCGTCAGGCCGCTTTGTCGCCCCGCAGGGTCGCGGGGTTTGTGGGTCTGGGCGAACAGGTGTTCATTGACCGCTTGATCGCCGCAACTGCGTTAGAGGAGGCCGATCGTGCTGCTGTGCTGGACGCCTTCATAGGGTACTATAAGGAAGAGGCTTTGAAGACGCGGCTTTTTCCGCATGTGCTGGATACATTGGGCGCGTTGAAGAACGCGGGCGTTGCCATGGGGCTGGTAACCAACAAACCACGGGCGCCCTTGATCCCGACCCTAGCGTCAGCCGGGATTGAAGGTTTGTTCGGTGTAATAATCGCCGGGGACGATTTTTCAAAACGAAAGCCTGATCCAATGCCTGTTCACGCGGCCATGGAACAAATGGGGGCGACACGGGCCGTTTACGTGGGCGACAGTGAAACGGATGCCAAGACCGCCCAGAACGCCGGGCTGCCGTTTGTGCTGTTTACCGAAGGTATCCGCGTATCGCCTGTTGAAGAGCTGCCGCATGATGCGGCGTTCGACGATTTTCGCGCTTTGCCCGAGATCTTGCGGGGCTTCGTCTAGCTGGCTTTCCGTTCGTCAAAGCTCATCGCGATAAAGCCTGGCATGTGATCACCCATGCCAACGACATCCTTGTCGCGGCCCCGGCCGTTTCGCTTGCCGCGCTTATTGCGGTCGGCGTCTTGGGTTGGCTCGGGTGCGCTGTCCGATTTGGGGCTGTCGGTCTTAGGCTTGTCAGCCTTTGCCTTTTCGGATTTTGGCTTGTCGGTTTTGGGCTTGTCTGCCTTTTTCTGCTTTTCTTCCGCGGCAATCGGATTGTCAGCGCGCGGAATTTCCTTATCGATCAGCTTTTCAATCGCGGCGAGGTTTTTGTCATCAGCCGGAGCCGAGATCATAATTGCCTTGCCGTCACGTCCAGCGCGGCCTGTGCGGCCGATACGGTGAACATAGTCTTCGGAATGGCTGGGAACGTCATAGTTGAAGACATGGCTGACGCTGGGGATATCTAGACCACGCGCGGCGACATCTGAGGCAACAAGAATTTTCAGGCCGCCGTCTCGGAATGAGTCCAGCGTTTTCATGCGCTGCGATTGTTCAAGGTCGCCGTGGATGGCCGCAGCGTCATAGCCGTGCTTTTTTAGCGACTTGGCGACGATATCAACATCGACTTTGCGGTTGCAGAAGACGATGGCATTCGTACACGCGTCGCCGTCTTTGGCAATCAGCGCGCGTAAGAGTTCGCGCTTTTCCTTGGCCGCGCGGTCGCGGCGCGAAGGTTTGATCAGCACGACTTCTTGTGTAATCGTCTCAGAGGCTGTTGCCTGACGTGCGACCTCGATCCGTTCGGGGTTGGACAGGAATGTATTTGTAATCCGCTCAATCTCGGGCGCCATGGTGGCGCTGAAGAATAACGTCTGACGCGTAAACGGGGTGAGCGAGAAAATGCGTTCGATATCGGGAATGAAGCCCATGTCGAGCATGCGGTCGGCTTCGTCGACGACCATGATCTGAACGCCGGTTAACAAAAGTTTACCGCGTTCAAAGTGGTCAAGCAGACGGCCCGGCGTTGCAATCAACACATCGACGCCACGGTCAATCAGCATGTCCTGTTCTTTGAAACTGACGCCACCGATCAGCAGAGCTTTGGTGAGTTTCACATTCTGGGCATAGGTGTCGAAGTTTTCGGCCACCTGAGCCGCCAATTCACGGGTTGGGCAAAGAACCAGGCTGCGCGGCATCCGGGCACGGGCACGACCGCGCGCCAGCATGTGGATCAAAGGCAAGGTGAAGCTGGCCGTCTTGCCGGTGCCTGTTTGGGCAATGCCAAGCACATCACGGCCATCAAGGGCCGCTGGGATTGCGCCCGCCTGAATGGGGGTCGGCGTTTCATAGCCTGCGGCTTCTACAGCCTTCAAAACCTTTGGCGAGAGAGCCAGATCTGAAAATTTTGTCATATTGGTCCATATGTTACGGACCAATTTGCGGCCCGTCGGCGAAGCAGGGCGGGTCCGGATGACCCGGGCTTAGTTACAAGCCTTCTGCGGTGCCGAATGGGTAGAACAAAGGGCGTCCTTCGTCAACGGCATCGGGGGAATTGTCAACAATCCGGCCAATTTACAGCGAACTGTTGATTTTAGGGAAACAGGTTTGGTTCGCCGTTTGGTGAAGTGCCGCTGGTCTTGTGCACTTATCGCGGTATTGTTTGCCTATGGTTATTGCTTGGACAGTCAAATGACGGCGTCGCGGTGGGTGCAACTGGCGACGGCCATCGCTTTGTCGATGGGGTTCGCGTTTCTTTTGTCTGGCCCAAAAGACAGCGGTGACGCTTTGGACCGCGCCGTGAACGCGGTGCTGGAGGCTGGGCCAGTTGGCGCGGTCGTTGCGTTTGATACAGGCAAGGGCGGCGTTGACGTGCGGGCGTTTGGGCGCTTGGCAGATATGGGCGCGCCCGAGAGGTTGCGGTTTCGTTTGGCCAGCCTGACAAAGCCGGTTGTCGCGGCCGCAGTGCTGGAATTGGTGGCCCAAGATCGTGTGTCCCTGGATGCGCGGCTTTCAGACGTGTTGCCCGAATTCGCGATAGAAGACCCACGCGCGGTGGTGATCACCCTGCGCGACCTGCTGCGCCATAGCAGTGGAATTGACGAACGCGCGTTTCCGCCGTTGTTTATGCCGGTTCAAGAGCTTGAGGCTGCGTTTGGATTGGTCGCCAGTGACATGAACGATTGCGCGCCATTGGCCGCAGCCATTCTGGCGCGTCCGCTGGAAGGGCCGCCGCAGACCGCCTATCGGTATTCGAATACCGGGTACTGTCTGCTGGGTCTTCTGATCGGGTCAATGACGGGACTGCCGCTGGACGAAGCTTTGGCTGAACTGATGCCTGAGGCGGCCAATTTGTCTTTTGATTTAAGCACCTTGGACGTCGAAGGTGCTGTTCTTCCGGGACAGGACGTGTGGTTGGTGAGAAATCCAGACGTCGTTGCGGGGGCCGGTGGGTTGATCGGGTCGGCCGCCGATTTTCTGGCGTTTCTGGCGCGTCCCGTTGCCGAAGATGTCATGCGCAAGCCGGATTATGCTTTGGACGAGACGCATTTTTACGGGCTGGGCTGGCGCGTTTGGCCGGGGGTGGATTGCCCGGCGCGGACCCATTTCGGGTCGATGCCCGGGGCCTATTCCGTGGCTGTGGTCCACGAGGATGGTCGCAGGTTCGTTGCGCTTTTCGAAGGCCGGCCTGAGGAAGACTGGGGGCCCTTTGCCACGCTGACCTCGGGCATATGCAGTTTGTGGACAGGCCCGTTTAGCCCTTAGACCTGCATTTCCTTGGTGGCGGACAGACGCAGTTCGGGATGATCCCGTTCGATCCGATCAATGTCCCATTGCAGCCGCGTCAGGAAAACAACATCACCGTCATTGTCATGCGCAATGTGCTGTTTGTTGGCATTGATGAACGCTTCCAATTTGTCTTTTGGCCCCGTGACCCAGCGGGCGCTGGTGAATTGCGAGGCTTCGAACCTGACGGGCAGGCCGTATTCCATTTCAATCCGGCTTGCGAGCACTTCGAATTGCAGTGCGCCCACGACGCCGACAATGAAGCCTGCGCCGATGTTGGGTTTGAACACTTTTGCAGCACCTTCTTCAGCAAATTGCATCAGGGCTTTGTCGAGATGTTTGGCTTTCAGGGGATCGCCCGCGCGGACGTTTTGCAAAAGTTCGGGGGCAAAGCTGGGGATGCCGGTGACCCGAAGTGCCTCGCCTTCGGTCAGTGTGTCACCGATCCGAAGTTGGCCGTGGTTCGGGATGCCGATGATATCGCCTGCCCATGCTTCTTCGGCCAGTTCGCGGTCAGAGGCGAGAAACAGAACCGGATTGGAGATTGCCATGGGTTTCTTTGAGCGGACGTGGTGCAGTTTCATGCCCCGTTTGAAATGCCCGGACGCCATGCGGACAAAAGCCACCCGGTCGCGATGCTTGGGGTCCATATTGGCCTGAACCTTGAACACGAAGCCCGCGACCTTGGTTTCATCGGGGCTGACCTGACGCGGCTCTGCGGATTGCGGTTGCGGCATGGGGCCATAGTCGCCGATCCCGTCCATCAGTTCTTTAACCCCGAACGAGTTTATGGCGCTGCCGAACCAGATGGGGGTCATTGTTCCGTCAAGAAACGCTTGATGGTCGAAAGCCGGAAGCAAGGCGCGGGCCATTTCGATTTCTTCGCGCAATTGCGCCAGTTGCGCATCTGGGATCAGCTCGTCCAGCTTGGGGTCATCGAGACCGTTGATCTTGATGCTTTCGGCGACCTTGTTGCGGTCGGCGCGTTCCATCAATTCAAGCCGGTCGTTCAGCATGTCATACGAGCCAAGGAAGTCGCGCCCCATACCGATGGGCCAGGACGCGGGCGTGACGTCTATCGCAAGATTTTCCTGAATTTCGTCAATAATCTCGAAAGTTTCGCGGCTTTCGCGGTCCATCTTGTTGCAAAAGGTCAAGATGGGCAGATCGCGCAGGCGGCAGACCTCGAACAGTTTCTGGGTCTGGCTTTCGACGCCTTTCGCGCCATCAATCACCATGACGGCGGCGTCAACGGCGGTGAGCGTGCGATACGTGTCTTCTGAAAAATCGCTGTGGCCGGGTGTGTCGACCAAGTTGAACCGGAAGTCGCGAAAGTCAAAAGACATGGCAGACGCGCTGACGCTGATGCCCCTGTCTTTTTCCATTTGCATGAAATCCGAACGCGTGCGGCGGGCTTCGCCTTTTGCCCGAACCTGACCGGCCATCTGAATGGCGCCGCCATAGAGCAGGAATTTCTCGGTCAGCGTTGTCTTCCCTGCATCCGGATGACTGATGATGGCAAAGGTTCTGCGCCGTGCAATTTCGGGCGGAAGTTTGGGGATATTTGAAGCGTGATCCAGCATGGGCGGGCGTATACTGCCCCTTGCGCCCGGGTGCACGCGGTTTGTTTTTGCGTCGGGATATGCGATGGTTACTATGAGAACATAATAAGAACGCGCTTGAGTAGTGCATACGCAACCGGATCAGGGAGACTTCCGATGAACACGATGGAAATCGCACAGCAACTTTGCCAACACTGCCAGAACCAGACCGAAGCCCAGGGTTTGAAAGAGCTTTATGCGTCAGATGCGGTCTCGATCGAGCCGATGGCGCCCGAAGGCATGGACCCGGTTACTCAGGGTGTTGAGGCTATTCAGGCCAAGCATGAATGGTGGGAGTCTGCGTTTGAGGTGCATGACGTGCAGATGGAAGGACCTTACGTGAATGGCGACAAGTTCAGCATGATTTTTCAGATGGATTGCACCGAGAAAGCCAGCGGCAACCGGTGGCAAGGCAAAGAGATTGCGCTGTACGAAGTCGAGAACGGCAAGATCGCGCGCGAGACCTTTATGATGATGCCGATGGAAGGCTGATGTCGCGGCACATGCGTGCCGCGATCCACTGGGGGAGTTCCACTCCCCCAGACCCCCTGGGCGTATTTTCCGAAGGTGAAACTTAGGCCGTTCGCAGGAAATCCCGGAGGCTTGCAAGTTCGGCTGTGTGCCCGTTTTCCCCAAAGGCGGTGCCTGCGCGTCGGTCCCAATAGGCGGCGTTGCTGAGATCATTTTCGATCCGGTGGCAAAACGCGTGAAGCGCATCATAGGCCCGAACACCTTCATGCGTTTGTGCAAGATGGTGGGCTTTTTCCCATGCTGTGTTCATCTCAAAGCCGGTGGCAGCCAGCGCGTCGAGCGCATTGGTGATGTCGGAATAGGCTGGCATGGGGGCTTTCCTTGGTGCTAGTCGAGGGAAACGATGGGAGAAATGTCATGGATTTGGGCATCAAGGGCAAGCGCGCTTTGGTTTGCGCATCGTCGAAAGGGCTTGGGCGCGGCTGCGCCGAGGCTTTGGCGGAAGCGGGTGTTGATCTGGTGATGAACGCGCGGGGGGCGGAGGCCCTGGCCGAAACAGCGGCGAGGTTACGCGATGCGCATGGTGTCGAGGTAACCGAAGTGGCCGCTGACATCACGTCGGACGCCGGCCGGGCCGAGGTTTTGGCGGCGGCCGGCACATTGGACATTCTGGTGACCAATGCCGGCGGTCCGCCGCCTGGTATGTGGCATGACTGGGAGCGCGACGATTTTGTTGCGGCGCTTGATGCGAATATGCTGACCCCGATTGCGCTTATGAAGGCCTTGTTGCCGGGCATGATGGAACGCGGCTGGGGGCGCGTTGTGAATATCACATCGCAATCCGTGAAGTCGCCCATTCCGGTTTTGGGATTGTCGAACGCGGCGCGGGCCGGTTTGACCGGATATGTCGCCGGAACCGCGCGGCAGGTTGCGCCGTCGGGTGTGGTGATCAACAACCTGTTGCCGGGCATCCATGCCACAGATCGCGCGGTGTCTTTGGACACCGGCGTGTCGCAGGCCCAAGGCATTTCGCTGGACGACGCGCGCACGCAGCGCGAAGCCACCATTCCCGCGCGGCGCTATGGCACTGCCGAAGAATTTGGCCAGACCTGCGCGTTTATGTGTTCGGTCCATGCGGGCTTTATGATCGGTCAGAACATTCTTTTGGATGGCGGCGCTGTTAATACAACGATGTGAACGGCTTGCACGGTGGCGGTGCGGTTGTTATGGCGGGTTGATATCCGAGCATATCTGTCGGGATTGAGGCCCGTAGACGCGTGAGCCAAAGCGAAGAAGGACTGACCGTCGCGCAATTGACGCGTTCGATCCGGGGACGAGAAATCGTGTCGGATGTGTCCCTGCGCGTGCTTCCCGGACAGGTGACGTGCCTTTTAGGGCCATCGGGCTGCGGGAAGTCGACGACGCTGCGTTTGATCGCTGGAGTGGACCGGCAAGACAGCGGTGTGATCAGGCTGAACGGCAAGATCTTGTCGGATGGCAGCCTGCATCTACCGCCCGAGCAACGGGGCATTGGCCTGATCTTTCAGGACTTTGCGCTATTTCCGCATATGACGGTGGCACAGAACGTGGCGTTTGGGCTGACAGGCCGGGCGTCGGACAAGAAACGCCGAGTGGGCGAAATCCTTGAACGCGTTCATCTGACAGGTCTGGAAGCAGCCCTGCCGCATGAGTTGTCAGGTGGTGAACAGCAAAGGGTTGCCTTGGCGCGGGCAATTGCGCCGAAACCGCGCGTGATGCTGATGGACGAGCCGTTTTCCGGGTTGGACAACCGACTACGTGACGGCATCCGGGACGAAACGCTGGATATTCTGAAAGAAGAAGGCACGGCTGTTGTTTTGGTCACCCACGAGCCTGAAGAAGCCATGCGCATGGCCGATGACATTGCGCTGATGCGGGACGGCAGGATCATTCAGCAGGGCGCGCCATACAACGTCTATAATGCGCCGGTTGATCGATTGGCTGCAGCGTTTTTCAGCGATATCAATGTTATACGGGGCAAAGTGGAAGGGGCGCTGACAGATACGCCGTTTGGCGTCTTTCTGGCGCCGGGCGTGCCGGATGGCACTGATGTCGAGATTATCATTCGCCCGCAACATCTGCGCATTGATTTCGACCGGGACGGACGGGGGCCAAACCCGACGCCCGAGGATGGCGCACCGGCGCGCGGGATTGTGCGGCGCGCGCGGTTTATGGGGCATGAAAGCCTGATTGAATTTCAAATGGACTATGATGGCTCGATTTTGAAAGCGACTGTGCCGTCGGTTTTCCTGCCGAAACCCGGCACAGCTCTTTGGTTGATGATCCGGCGCGGGCGTTGTTTTGTGTTGCCGGCCAAAGGCGACTGACGCGCCTTATCGGCGTGTTCCGCGGTCGGCCTCAGAAAGATAGTCGGCCAGTGTTTTTCCGGGTTCTTCCTCAAAAGTTTCGAACGAGATATCCAGCGTTTTTATCCGATCCACCCGGAAAACGCGGAAATCGTTCCGCATTTCGCACCAACTGGTGACCGTCCAGACGCGACCCCAATATTCCATTTGAAGGGGGCGGATTGTTCGTTGGCTGTCGCTGCCGTCCGGGCCGATGTACCGGATGTGGGCTTTGCGGCGCGATCGGATTGCAGCGCGCATGGGTGTCATATGGACAAACCCGCGCGCGGCTTCGGCAAACGGATAAACAGCAAAGCCCCGGCCCGAAGACGGGGCCGTTCGGTCTTCGGGCAGGCCAGCGTCGACTTTTTCAGACAGTGTGGCCGCAGCTTTTTGCAATGTGGGGTCGGCGGCTTTTGACACCACATCAAGGCCGATGTGCAGGGCTTCCAGTTCGGCCAGCGTGAGATTGAGAGGGGGCAGCGTGATGGGGGCGGTCATCACATAGCCCAGTCCGCGTTCACCCTCGACGGGGATGCCTGAGGCGATCAAGGTGTCCATGTCGCGGTAGAGCGTTCGGAGCGAAATGTTCAAGCGCAGGGCCAGATCCTGGCCACGATGCAGGCGACCATCGCGAAGAATTTGGATCAGTTCGACAAGTCGGTCTGTGCGACGCATGGGGCTTCGATTCGTGTTGGGTGCGCTGTGGGCAAAAGGGCCCAACTGACAATAACCTGTCAGTTGTCCTTTGTGATCCCCATTTTCAGCCTTTTCTTCCGTCTCGCGGCGGATTGCGGCTTTTCGAGGTGTCTGGCCCACCCTACATAAACGTTTGAAATTCGTACCGGAGTGCAAAGACCCATGCTGAACAATATTGGCCTGCCGGGCCTTCTCTTGATCGCCGTTGTCGTTCTTGTCCTGTTTGGGCGGGGCAAAATCTCGTCTCTGATGGGCGAGGTTGGCAAAGGCATTACCGCGTTCAAGAAAGGCGTGGATGACAGCAAGAAAGAGATCGAGACAGAAGCCACCGATGTCGCACGCGACGTGACCCCGGATGAGGAGAAGGACAAGGCGTAAGGGCTTCTTCCTATGTTCGATTTCGGTATTGGCGAACTTTTGGTGATTGGCGTTGTCGCGTTGATCATCATCGGCCCAAAAGAACTGCCCGGCGTGTTTCGCACCATGGGACGGTTCACGGGGAAAGTGCGTCGCATGGCGCGGGAATTTTCGCGCGCGATGGAAGACGCGGCTGACGAGGCGGGCGTCAAAGACATTGCAAAAACGGTCAAAGGGGCTGCGAACCCGTCGAAGTTCGGTTTGGACAAACTGAATGAAGCTGCGGACAAGTTCGACAAATGGGATCCGACCAAGCCATCAGAAGCCGCCAAAGAGATTGGCGAGGAAACCGCAAAGCTAAGCGAGGAACGCGCTGAAGCAGCGCGCAAGATCCACGAATATTCGGCCAAGAAGACTCAAGCGCGACTTGATGCGGAAAAGGCGGCAGCCGAGACGCCAGAGCCCGAGGCGCCCAAAGCGAAGGACGCGTCATGAGCGACACCGTGGACGAAGAAATAGAAGACAGCTCGGCCCCGTTGATTGAACATCTGGCCGAGTTGCGCACCCGGCTGATCCGGTCTGTTCTGGCTTTTGTCGTGGGGCTTGTTCTGGCATTTGCCGTAGCCGAACCCATTCTGCAATTCTTGCTGATGCCCATAGAGCAGACTTTGCGTGACCTTGGGGATCCGGCGCCGGTGTTGCAGTTTACGGCCCCGCAGGAATATCTTTTTACGCTTTTTCGCATTTCTATGGTTTTCGGGTTTGCACTGGCCTTTCCGGTGATTGCCTTTCAGCTTTGGCGTTTCGTGGCGCCCGGGCTGTATCGCACCGAAAAAAATGCGTTTTTGCCGTTTATCATCGCATCGCCCGTCATGTTTCTGATCGGCGCGTCTTTTGCGCTGTTCATCGTTGTGCCGCTGGCGATGCAGTTTTTGCTGGGGTTTGCCACTTTTTCCTTTTCAGATGCTTTGCAAACCGCCTTTGGCGCGGTTGGTGTAACTGGCGACGGGGCTGCGACGGCACCTGTGGCGCCTGAAACGGAAGACGGGTTGGCGATTACGTTTTTTGGTAAGGTAAACGAGTCGCTGGACCTGACGCTTAAGTTCATTATGGCGTTCGGGCTTTGCTTCCAGTTGCCGGTTTTGCTGACGTTGATGGGTAAGGCGGGGCTGGTATCGGCCCGTGGCCTTGGAGCGATGCGAAAATACGCGATGGTTGGCATTTTGGTGCTGGCTGCTTTGGTGACGCCACCTGATGTGATCACTCAGCTTATTCTGTTTGTGGCTGTTTACGGGCTGTACGAGGTGTCGATCCAGCTTGTCAAAATGGTGGAACGCAAGCGCGTTCAGCAGCTGCGCGAAGAAGGCGTTCTGGGCGAGGATGAGGATCTTTATTCCGAGTTCGACGACGACGAAGGCGAGGGTGAACCGGAAGAGGAACCGAAGGCGTGATCGACGATCCGATGGACCGCATTGCCCAGGCGTTGGAACGTATGTCACCTGCGCCGATGGCCGCGCCGGACTATGGTGCGGCGGATGCGTTTGTCTGGCATGTCAGCCCGGACAGGTTGGAACCAATTGCCAAGGTGAACCGTGTCGAGATCGACCTGCTGGTCGGGATTGACCGGTCGCGGGACACGTTGGTCGAGAATACACGCCAGTTCGCCCAAGGTCTGCCCGCCAACAACGCGCTTCTTTGGGGCGCGCGGGGCATGGGTAAATCAAGCCTGGTCAAGGCCGCCCATGCCGCCATTTGCGCCGAAGGGCTTTCGCTGAAAATCGTTGAAATGCAGCGCGATGATTTGCCGTCGGTCGGGCGCTTGCTGACCTTGTTGCGCAATTCGGATGAACGGTTTTTGTTGTTCTGCGATGATCTGTCGTTCAGCCACGATGACCAGCACTATAAATCGCTGAAGGCTGTTCTGGACGGCGGCATCGAAGGCCGACCGGACAACGTTCTGTTTTATGCCACGTCAAACCGGCGGCATTTGATGCCACGCGATATGATCGAGAATGAACGCTCGTCAGCGATCAATCCGTCCGAGGCGGTTGAAGAAAAAGTATCCCTGTCAGATCGTTTCGGTCTTTGGCTGGGCTTTCATCCCTGTACGCAGGACGAATATCTGGCCATGATCCGTGGCTATTGCCAGGCACATGGGGTCGTGGTGGACGACGATACCCTGTATGCCGAAGCGATCGAATGGCAGGCCACGCGCGGGGCGCGGTCGGGCCGGGTGGCCTGGCAGTATTTCACGGATTTGGCGGGCCGAACGGGCGTTTCGCTGGCGTAACGCGCCTTACTTGCGGAATTTGTCCAGGCTGACAATTTCGGCGTCGCTGGAAGAAGACGATGGTTCTTCGTCGGCAAATTCAACAGGTGTTGCCGCCGGTTCTTCGTCGCCATCGTCATCCTGAGTTTCAAACCGCAATCCAAACTCGACCGATGGATCGACAAAAGTGCGGATGGAATCATAAGGCACATACAGCGGTTCTGGCGCGTCACCGAAGTTAAGCGTGACAGCAAAGCCTTCGTCCGACACATCGAGGTTCTCGAACCAATGCTGCATCACGATTGTCATCTCTTCGGGATACCGATCAGACAGCCAGTCCGCGATTTCAACATCGGGGTGCATCGTGTTGAAGGTAATGAAGAAATGATGTTCGCCCGGCAATCCATTGTCGGACACGTCCTGAAGGACTTCCTGAATCAGGCCTCGCATCGCGCGATGCATCAGATTGCCATAGTCGATAATAGCGGACATGCGCGCTCCAAAGGATGTATTGGCACCCACAATAAGCGTTTTCTGACTGAAGGAAAGATGGCTTCCGACCGGGCAGGTCCGTTGTCCAAGCAAAACATTGCCTAACATTTAGCGGGTAGGCTGACCTTGCAGAAAAGTGGGAAGGTGCCGGATTCTGTTGCCAGGCTCCGGCGGGCCCCGCCTAACGCTGCTAGGCGCTAGGGCTTAGATTTCGGTGTTACGCACTGCTTACGCAGCGAGTGCAACCGGAGCTTTGTTGTCATTTGCAACTAGCTTTTGTGCGCCGATAACGGTGGCTTCCAACCGAAACAAAGCAAACCCCTTTAGACGTCCGTCGATCCTATTTCGTCCCCATGATCCCCAAATGAAGGATGTTTGGTGGAGACGCCGGGTACCGCCCCCGGGTCCGAACCGCTTATTACGAGCGCGTTTATGTCCATAGTTCCCTTTGGGGGAACGATTTGAATATAAGGGGTGAGATGGCATTTGGGAAGACCTGCAGCATTGCTGCATTCTGACACATTGAGGGAGATACCATGCGGGCTTTGGTTGTTGAGAAGAACGACGAAGGGCAAACCAGCGCTTCGGTGCAGGATATTGAAGAAAGCCGTTTGCCCGAGGGCAATGTGACGGTGGCGGTCGAATATTCGACGGTGAACTACAAAGACGGGCTTTGCGTGGGGCCGGGTGGTGGACTTGTGCGCACCTACCCGCATGTGCCCGGCATCGACTTTGCCGGTACGGTCGAAGCTTCGGATGACGATCGATATAAGCCCGGTGACAAAGTTGTTTTGACGGGATGGCGCGTTGGCGAAGTGCACTGGGGTGGATATGCCGAAAAGGCGCGGTTGAATGCTGATTGGCTGGTGCCGTTACCCGACGGGCTAAGCACGCGTCAGGCGATGGCCGTTGGCACCGCCGGGATCACAGCGATGCTGGCCGTGATGGCGCTGCAAGATCACGGGGTCAGCCCGGACAAGGGCGAGGTTTTGGTGACGGGTGCCGCAGGTGGTGTGGGGTCGGTCGCGACAGCGATTTTGGCCAACCTTGGGTATGAGGTCGCAGGCGTCACCGGTCGGCCGGAAACGGCGGATTATCTGACGGGCCTTGGGGCGTCAAAGATCGTGCCGCGTGCTGATCTGGCAGAAACCGTCAAACGCCCGCTTGAAGCCGAAGCATGGGCCGGTTGCGTCGATGCCGTGGGTGGCGCGATGTTGGCGCGGGTTTTGGGGCAAATGAAATACGGCGGCTCGGTTGCAGCCGTTGGGCTGGCCGGGGGGGCTGGTTTGCCCGCGACGGTTATCCCCTTTCTTCTGCGCGGCGTGAATTTGCTGGGGATCGACAGCGTCATGCAACCTTTTGAAAACCGGGTGCGCGCGTGGAACCGTATCGCGAATGACCTGCCGATGGACAAGCTGGAGGCGATGATCGTCGAAGCTGGTCTGGGTGACTTGCCCAAGCTGGGGGCGGACATCCTGAAAGGTCAGGTTCGCGGACGCGTTGTCGTGGATGTGTCGGCCTGATAGGCCGACGCCAACATACAAAAGAGGGGCACCATGAGCAGAGCATTCGTTTTTCCCGGCCAAGGCGCGCAAACCATTGGAATGGGGCGCGATCTGGCCGAGGCCTATCCCGCTGCAAAAGCCGTTTTTGACGAAGTGGACGAGGCGCTGGGCGAAAGGCTGAGCGCTTTGATTTGGGACGGCGAAGCTGACAGGCTGACGCTGACCGAAAATGCGCAACCGGCCTTGATGGCCACGTCGATGGCAACGGTACGGGCTTTGGGAGCGGAAGGTGTCGCAATAACGGATGCGTCTTTTGTCGCAGGGCATTCGCTGGGCGAATATTCGGCGCTTTGCGCAGCTGGCGCTTTGGGCGTTGCGGATACCGCACGTTTGTTGCGCTTGCGCGGGCGGGCGATGCAATCGGCGGTGCCTGTGGGCGATGGCGCGATGGCCGCCGTTCTGGGGCTGGATATCGACGCTGTCGAAGCCCTGGCGGCAGATGCGGCGGAAGGGGATGTTTGCGAAGTGGCAAATGAAAACGATCCGGCACAAACCGTTGTTTCGGGGTCGAAAGCGGCCATCGACCGGGTGATCGCGATGGCGAAAGAACGCGGTGCAAAGCGCGCGCTGCCCCTGCCGGTTTCAGCCCCGTTTCATTGCGCTTTGATGCAACCCGCCGCTGACGCCATGGCCGACGCTTTGGGGCAAGTCGAGATTTCGACGCCGAACGTTCCCGTGGTGGCAAATGTCGTGGCCGAGGCGGTTTCCGACCCTGAACGTATTCGTGAACTGCTGGTCGAACAGGTGGCAGGCCGGGTGCGCTGGCGGTCATCGGTTGAATGGATGGCAGCGAATGGGGTGACCCAGTTTTGGGAAGTCGGGGCGGGCAAAGCCCTGACCGGGATGATCCGGCGGATTGCGAAAGACGCCGAAACGCGCGCGATTGGTACATCTGCCGATGTCGCGGATGCAGTTGCCTGAACGACGGGAAGGGTTAGAAATGTTTGACTTGAGTGGAAGAAGCGCACTGGTCACCGGTGCCTCTGGTGGCATCGGGGCTGAAATTGCGCGGGTGCTGCACGGCGCGGGTGCCGCTGTTGCCTTGTCGGGGACACGGACCGAGCCATTGGACGCCCTGAAGGCCGAGCTGGGCGAACGCGCGCATGTCACACCGTGCAACCTAAGCGATGGCGACGCGGTTGAAGCTTTGCCGAAACAGGCGGCCGAAGCGATGGGACGCGTGGACATTCTGGTAAACAACGCCGGGATCACGCGCGACAATCTGTTTATGCGCATGTCGGGCGACGAGTGGGATGAGGTTTTGAACGTAAACCTGCGCAGTGCAATGATTTTGTCGAAAGGCGTCATTCGTGGCATGATGAAGGCCCGCTGGGGGCGGATCGTCAATATCTCGTCCATTGTCGGCGCCACCGGCAACCCGGGTCAGGCGAACTATGCGGCCTCGAAAGCCGGACTTGTCGGTATGTCAAAGTCACTGGCTTATGAGGTGGCGAGCCGTGGGATCACGGTCAATGCCATTGCGCCGGGGTTCATCACCACAGCGATGACGGACAAGCTGACGGATGATCAGAAAACCGGCATTCTGGCCCAGGTGCCGGCGGGACGGATGGGCGAGGCATCGGAAATTGCGGCTGCATCGCTTTATCTGGCCAGTGAAGAGGCCGGTTATGTGACAGGAGCCACGTTGCATATCAATGGCGGCATGGCCATGTTATAAAGGGCAAACAGGCCGTTATATCATTTGCGTTTCTTGATCGGATGGTATACCCGGCCTTTGCTTAAGCTTTCGGGCTGGATTTCGCCGTAAAACGCGAAGGACTTAATCGGGAACATGCCCGAAAAAACGTGAGGAATTAACATGAGCGACATCGCAGAGCGCACAAAGAAGATCGTCGTCGAGCATCTGGGCGTTGACGCCGATAAGGTTGCCGAAAACGCATCATTCATCGACGACCTTGGTGCAGACAGCCTGGACACCGTGGAACTGGTTATGGCGTTCGAGGAAGAGTTTGGAATCGAAATTCCGGACGACGCCGCCGAGACGATCCAGACGTTCGGCGATGCCGTGAAGTTCATCAAAGAAGCTGCCTGATTTAACGGCCTTCTTTGGTATTTTGAGTGCGGCGCTTTCGGGCGCCGTTTTCGTTTTTCAGGCGCTTTGCGTGTTTTCTAACCCGGCACTTTGCAGCGCGCCCAATTCGTTTAGAGTAAACGGGCTGTCCAGCATCACGCCTGCGAAATAGTTGTTTGCCCATGCTACTTCGGCCAGTTTGGTGCCTATGGGCAAATCCATCGTCACCAGCGTGCCCTGAGGCGGCGAGCCTGGCCAATCGAGTTTCATACCGCCTGCTGATATGTCTTTTGCAGCTACTTCGGCTTCGCCGATATTGCCGTCGACGTCTGTGTAGGTTAATGAAAACGCAAGCGAAATTGTGTTGCGCGGCATCCGTTCGACGCGGGCGCGCCGCATGGCGGCGGACATCCAGAACCGAAAGCCCAGATAGCCGCAAATCAACAAGCACAGTCCTATGGCTACGATGGTCAAATCACTTAAGTTGCGTATGTGATCGCCAATCGTTTCCGGATTTGTTTGTTTGGGTTTGCCCGCATATCCCCCGGGCCCGGCGCCAAATCGACTGGCCTTGGTGGTTGCGGCCACGCTGTTTTGGCAACGCGACTGGCGAAAGAGATGATCCAGCCACGCGACATGGGCGCGATCCTTTTCGACATTTGTGGGCGTTGTTCCGGTTTGAAGAACGTGTCGGGCAAGTGTTTCGGCATCAGCAACCGCTGCGGCCAATTGAGGTTTCGAGACCTCTTGCCCAGAGCGTTCGATGCGCGTCAGCAACTGGTCAATGTCCTGATCCCCAAGCAAAAATAACAGTGCTATTGCCCCCTGGTTCTGCTGGGCCCCGGTTTCGGCATAGGCGGCGAGATACGCGTCATGAATCGCGGCAAGGACAACCATGCCTTCGCACCGTGCCTGAACGGCAGACGGGAAGATAACCCAGCCGAGCAAGGTGAATATGAGTATGCGTAGGGACATGAAATTCTGACCGGTGGTGTGCGTATTGACTAACTTGGTCAGTTTTCGCTTTGGTTAATGCGCGAAAACTTTGCCTCAGATTGCGCCTGTGCTGTGGCCCGTGTATGAGTTTGAGCAAGAAAAGACAGGAGCAGTGGCATGCGGCGGGTTGTGGTTACAGGCCTTGGAATGGTCTCGCCTTTGGCATCTGGTGTGGAGACGACCTGGACGCGTCTGCTGAACGGCGCGTCGGCGGCAGGCACGATTTCACGGTTCGATGCCGGACATTTGGCAACGACATATGCGTGCGAGGTTCCGCGCGGCGATGGGTCGGACGGGACGTTCAACCCGGATGACTGGATGGAACCAAAAGAGCAGCGCAAGGTCGATGAATTCATCCTTTACGGGCTGGCGGCTGCAGAGCAAGCGGTTCGGGATGCCGATTGGCGCCCCGAAGACACCGAAAGCCAGGAACGCACCGGCGTGATGATCGGGTCGGGCATTGGTGGGCTGCAATCCATCGCTGAAACGGCGGTTTTGCTGAAGGAACGTGGGCCCAGACGGGTGTCGCCCTTCTTTATTCCCGGTGCGCTGATCAATCTTATTTCCGGGCAGGTTTCGATCCGGTTTGGCTTTAAAGGCCCGAACCATTCGGTTGTGACGGCGTGTTCGACCGGCGCGCATGCCATAGGGGATGCGGCGCGGTTGATCATGCTGGATGATGCAGATGTCATGTTGGCAGGTGGTGCCGAAAGCACGATTTGCGAACTTGGTATCGCGGGTTTCAATGCCTGCAAGGCGCTGTCCACCAAGCGCGGTGATGCGCCCGAGACGGCGTCGCGGCCTTATGATGCAGACCGTGACGGGTTCGTCATGGGCGAAGGCGCGGGTGTTGTTGTGCTTGAGGAATATGAGCACGCCGTGGCGCGTGGGGCCAATATTTATGCAGAAATCCTGGGGTATGGGCTGTCGGGCGACGCCTATCACATCACTGCGCCGTCCGAGAACGGGGAAGGCGGGGAACGTGCGATGCGGAACGCTTTGCGGTCTGCTGGGCTGAAAGGTGCGGATATCGACTATATCAATGCGCACGGCACATCGACCATGGCAGACACCATTGAATTGGCCGCGGTCGAGCGTGTGATGGGCGAGGCGGCGAAGTCTGCGACTATGAGTTCGACCAAATCGTCGATTGGGCATTTGCTGGGGGCGGCCGGGGCTGTCGAGGCGATTTTCTGCATTCTGGCTTTGCGCGATCAGGTTGCGCCACCGACGATCAATTTGGACAACCCAGCGGTCGAGACACCGATTGATCTGGCTCCGAATGCCAAGCGCGAGCGCAAGATTGATGTGGCGTTGTCAAACTCGTTTGGATTTGGCGGCACCAATGCAAGTGTGATCTTCGGAAAGGTCAGCTAAATGTGGAAACACAT
>CALDUK010000044.1 GCA_937924905.1 uncultured Paracoccaceae bacterium
GCTGGCACGAGGTCGCGCAGACCTATGCGGACGTGAACCACATGTTTGGTGACGTGATCAAAGTGACGCCGATTGCCAAAACCGTGGGCGATCTGGCGCTGATGCTGGTCAGCCAGGGTGTGACGTGCGAGGAACTTTTGAACTCAGATGTCGACGTGTCCTTCCCGGACAGTGTCGTCACGCTGATGAAAGGTCAGGTCGGGCAGGCCCATGGTGGCTTCCCCAAAGACATCCAAAAGAAAGTCCTGAAGGACGACAAGCCGATCACCGAGCGCCCGGGTTCGCTTTTGCCGCCCGCCGATCTGGAAGCCGAGCGTAAGAAGCTGCAAGACCAACTGGGCGAAGAGATCGACGACGAAGATCTGAACGGTTACATGATGTATCCCAAGGTGTTCACCGCTTACATGGAACGCCATGCCATCTACGGCCCGGTGCGCACATTGCCGACGCGGACGTTTTTCTATGGGATGCAACCGGGCGAAGAGATCTCGGTCGAGATTGATCCGGGCGTGACGTTGGAAATCCGCTGTCAGGCGCTGGCCGAGACGAACGAAGAAGGGGTTGTGAAGGTCTTCTTTGAATTGAACGGTCAGCCCCGCGTCGTGCGCGTCACCGACCGCAGCGTCAGCGATGCCGCTGTTTTGCGCCCCAAGGCGGACACGGCGAACGCCAACCATGTGGGCGCGCCGATGCCAGGCGTGGTCGCATCCGTTGCAGTCGAGGCAGGCGCCAAGGTCAAGGAAGGCGATCTGATGCTGACGATCGAAGCCATGAAGATGGAAACGGGCATCCACGCGGATCGAGATGCGACGGTCAAAGCGGTTCATGTGACCGCAGGCGCACAGATCGATGCGAAGGATTTGCTGGTAGAGTTGGAGTAGGGGGCGCAACGCGCCTATGGCCGTTTGAGGTTCATTGGGTCGGACACAGGGGATGTGTCCGGCCCATTTTCTTTGGACGGCCGGGGTCTGTCAGGTCACCAACCGTTCGGGCAGATCACCCAAACGTGCCGCCCCCATCTGCGCCATGGCCGATGTCATGTCTTCCCTTAGAATATGGATCAGATGCGCCGGCCCTTTGTCGCCCAAAGCGCCGACCGCATAGTGAAACGCGCGGCCCAGCATGACGAAATCTGCGCCAAGCGCCAGGGCGCGCAGGATGTCCAGGCCACCTGTCACACCGCTGTCAAAGACGATGGGTGTGTCTGGCACGGCGGTTCGGATGGCGGGCAGGCAAGTGATTGACGCGGGGCCTCCGTCAAACTGACGGCCCGAGTGGTTGGACACCCAGATCGCGTCCACGCCGAGGCCAACCAGCCGTTTCGCGTCTTCCGGTTTCTGAATGCCTTTTACCAACAGTGGCCCGTCCCACCGGTCGCGGATCCATGTGATGTCGTCCCATGTTGGGTTGCCGCGAATGATGTGGCCCGCGTGTGCGACCGAGGTGTTGCCCATATCCTGAGCGTAGTCTTCGCACAGCTTCAGGCTGGGGATGCCTTCGCGCAATGTGCCCAGCGTCCAGGCGGGATGGGTCAGCATCGACCAGACCATCGCCGCGTCGATCCGGGGTGGGATGGTCAGGTTCGCGCGGCGTTGCCGTTCGCGCCGGCTTTCCATCGGCGTGTCGACGGTCAGGATCAGGGTATGGAACCCGGCCTCTTTCGCGCGCCGCATCATGTCAGTGCGAATGTCCAGATCGCGGGGGAAATACATCTGAAACCAGCCCTGATCGCCAATCGTCGGGGTCAGGGTTTCCGGCACGACCGTTGCGACTGTGGACATGCAATAGGGGATGCCTGCGCGGGCGCAGGCGGCCGAGATGATTTTTTCCGCCCCGGGCCACATGATGCCCGACATGCCTACGGGCGCGCAGCCAAAGGGCAGAGGATAGTCGCGGCCCAAAAAGCGGGTCGACAGGTCAAAGTCCTGTTCGCCTTCCAGAACCGACGGCCAGAACCGCACGTCCTGCAACCGCGCCTGATTGCGCGCGTGCTGATCTTCTTGCCCCGTGGCGCTGTCAAGATATTCAAACACGAAATGCGGAACGCGCCGTTTCGCCCGCCGTCGCAGATCGGAAAGCGCTGGATATCGGATGTCGAGCTGCATGCCCCGACTATGCCGCGAAAACGCGTGCTCGCAAGTCGAAACCCAAGGTTAATGCCGCATAAACCAAGACACTGAAAATTCGACGCAAATTTGAGATCACTTGCTATACTCTCCCTGCGGGGCGCAACGTGGAGCAAGACCATGATCCACCTGATTTTTGAGAGCGTGGCGCATAAGGATTTTTCCGACACCGATCTGGCGGGCATTCTGCAACACGCCCGGGCGCGCAATCGTGCGGATGATGTGACCGGTTTGCTGGTCTATCATGACGGGGTTTTCGTGCAGGTTCTGGAAGGGCCAGATGCAGCGGTCGAGGCGTGTTTCGAACGGATCAAGGACGATCCGCGCCATGGTGAGATTTGGGAAATCGCGCGCTATCCGGCCCAAAAGCGCAGTTTTCAAAGTTGGTGCGTGGGCATGTCCGAGCCGTCGCGGATGCCGTCTGGCATGACCCATGCGCTGAACGACCTTGGCCTTGTGCGGGCGCGGATGCGGGATCTTTCCGCCCGGCGGCCCAACGGTGCGGGGGCGTATACATCACGCGTCTTTCGCAGCTTTTTGCGCAGTTTGGACGATTTGGGTTGGCAATAAGCCTGTTAGGGAACAGAAAGAGAACACCTCTTTATCTTGTCTGCGCACAGCGCTACATTCATCGCATGAGCGAATTCGAGGACTTTCCCGACCGCATTCCCCTGTCGCAACAGGCGCTGGCCGCACGCCCGTCGCCTTACCTGGACGGGCTGAACGCCCCACAGCGCGAGGCGGTCGAAACGTTGGACGGCCCTGTCCTGATGCTGGCGGGGGCCGGCACAGGCAAGACCAAGGCGCTGACGACCCGGATTGCTCATCTGTTGAGCACCGGCACAGCCCGCCCGAACGAGGTTTTGGCGGTCACTTTCACCAACAAGGCCGCGCGCGAAATGAAAAAGCGCGTTGCCGGGCTTTTGGGGCAGGCGGTCGAAGGGATGCCCTGGCTGGGCACGTTCCACTCGATCGGGGCCAAGCTTTTGCGGCTTCATGCGGAACTGATTGGGTTAAAGTCGAACTTTACCATTCTGGACACGGACGATCAGTTGCGTTTGCTAAAGCAGTTGATCGTTGCCGCTGAAATTGACCCCAAGCGCTGGCCTGAACGACACCTTTCCAACGTGATCGATGATTGGAAGAACCGCGCCTTGACGCCTGACAAGATACCAGTTGCGGATCATGGGGCGTTCAACCATCGCGGTGTCGAACTTTATGCCGCATATCAGGCGCGGCTTAAGACACTGAACGCCTGCGATTTTGGCGATCTTCTTTTGCATGTCGTGACCATTTTCCAGACGCATGACGACGTACTGGCCCAATATCAGCGCTGGTTCCGTTACATTCTGGTGGACGAATATCAGGACACGAATGTCGCGCAGTACCTGTGGCTGCGGCTATTGGCGCAACAGCACAAAAACATCTGTTGTGTCGGTGATGATGACCAGTCGATCTATGGTTGGCGCGGGGCCGAGGTTGGCAATATCCTGCGGTTTGAAAAGGATTTTCCCGGCGCGCGGGTGATCCGGCTTGAACAGAATTATCGGTCAACCCCGCATATTCTGGCCGCTGCTTCCAGCGTGATTGCCGCCAATAAGGGGCGGTTGGGCAAGACGTTGTTCACCGAAGCGGCGGATGGCGAGAAAGTCCGCCTGATCGGCCATTGGGACGGTGAAGAAGAAGCGCGCTGGATCGGTGAAGAAATCGAAGCGATGCAAGGCGGGACGCGCGGTATGCGCCCGTTCAGCCTGGATGAAATGGCGATCCTTGTTCGTGCGTCGCATCAGATGCGCGCGTTTGAAGACCGGTTTTTGACCATCGGCTTGCCCTATCGGGTGATCGGCGGGCCGCGGTTTTACGAACGCATGGAAATCCGCGATGCCATGGCTTACTTCCGGCTGGCGATCAGCCACGACGACGATCTGGCGTTCGAACGTGTTGTGAACACGCCGAAACGCGGGTTGGGCGATAAGGCGCAGCAAAAAATTCAGATGTCGGCGCGGTCAAACGGGGTGTCTCTGGTCGAAGGCGCGCGGCTTTTGCTGGCGGCGAAGGGGCTGACCGGCAAAGGCGCTTTGGAACTGCAAAAACTGCTGGATGGGCTGGACCAATGGCACAGGCTTGTTCGCGATCAAGTCGACCATATCGACATAGCTGAACAGGTGCTGGACGGGTCGGGCTATACCGAACATTGGCAAAACACCAAGACGCCGGAAGCGGCGGGGCGGCTGGAAAACCTGAAAGAACTGGTTAAGGCACTGGACAACTTTGAGAACCTTCAGGGTTTTCTCGAACATGTGTCGCTGGTGATGGACAACGAAACCGAAGACGCAGACGAAAAAGTCTCGATCATGACGCTTCACGCGGCGAAAGGTCTGGAGTTTCCGACCGTTTTCCTGCCGGGCTGGGAAGACGGGTTGTTCCCGTCCCAACGCGCCATGGACGAGCAAGGCGTCAAAGGCTTGGAAGAAGAGCGGCGGCTGGCCTATGTCGGACTGACGCGGGCCGAGGAATATGCGGTTGTTAGCTTTGCGGGGAACCGCTTGGTTTATGGGTCGTGGCAGTCGCAGATGCCGTCGCGGTTTATCGACGAGCTGGATCAGGACGCGGTCGAAGTTTTGACGGCCCCCGGTCTTTACGGCGGTGGCGCAGCGGCGGAACCACAGGTGACATCGGACCTGTACGAAAAGGCGGCGCGCGCCGACGGGTATAATTCGCCCGGGTGGAAGCGTCTTCAATCGCGCAATCAGCAACGCGGGCTAAGCCAACCGCGTGAGGCGCGGAATATGTTGATCGATGCAAGCGCCATTTCGGCCTTTTCGACCGGCGAACGCGTGTTCCATGACAAGTTCGGCTATGGCACGATCACTGCGATCGAAGGCGACAAGCTGGATATTTCCTTTGAAAAGGCAGGCTTTAAGAAAGTCGTCGCCAAGTTCGTGAAACTGGCCGAAGCTGCGGATGATGTGCCGTTTTAAGCGGGCGTTCTAAAACCAGTCATCACCGCGCTTGGCCAGGCTGGCCTTACGCCCCTTGCAAAGACCGAACGGTCAGCGCGCCTTCATTGCGCGACACCATCGCCAAAGCGGCGGCATGTGCAGCGGCGGCGGTGGTGTAGTATGGAATTTTATCCATCAAGGTCACATTCCGCATCGACCGGCTGTCTTCGATGGCCTGCGCCCCTTCGGTTGTGTTGATCACAAGATCAATCTCGCCGTCCTTCATCACATCAACAATGGTGCGCCCGCCCTCATAGGCTTTGTTGACCACTTCCGAGGGGATGCCATTGTCGGTCAGGAATTTGGCCGTGCCACGCGTGGCCAGGATTTTCAGACCGATCTCGTGGAACATTTCAGCGGTCTCGACCAACTGGTCGGTTTTGTCCGCGTCGCGGATCGAAAAGAACACCGTGCCGGTTTCGGGCAGCATCGTGCCAGCCCCCATCTGCGCCTTGAGAAAGGCGCGGGCAAAGCTGCGATCCCAGCCCATGACTTCACCGGTCGAGCGCATCTCGGGCCCAAGCAGCGTGTCAACGCCGGGGAACCGCGCAAAGGGCAGGACGGCTTCCTTGACGGAAAACCACGGCGTTCTGAAATCCGCCAGTTCCATCGGGTCGCCCATGGGAATGACCACATCGTCGCTGACAGGTTCATGCGGTGGCTTTTTGGGAAAGGCGCTGAGGCTTTCACCCGCCATCAGGCGCGCGGCAATCGACGCAATCGCGCTGTCGGTGGCTTTGGCCACAAACGGGACGGTGCGCGATGCGCGGGGGTTTACCTCGATTAGATACACATCGCCGCCCTTGATGGCGTATTGCACATTCATCAAACCTACGACCTTCAGTTCGCGCGCCAAGGCTTTGGTTTGGCTGATCAATTCGTCCATTACATCTTTGGATAATGTATGCGGTGGCAGCGAACAGGCGCTGTCGCCGGAATGCACGCCTGCTTCTTCGATATGTTCCATGATGCCCGAAACATGCACGTTTTCGCCGTCGCAAAGTGCGTCGACATCCACTTCGGTCGCGCCGTCCAGATACCGGTCCAGCAGAACCGGACTGTCGCCGGATACCACAACGGCGTCGCGGATATAACGTTCAAGCTGCGCTGTGTCGCGCACGATTTCCATCGCGCGGCCGCCGAGAACGTATGATGGGCGGATTACCAGCGGATAGCCGATTTCTTTCGCGGCCTCCATTGCTTCGGCATCGGTATGGGCGATGGCATTCTTGGGTTGTTTCAATCCAAGACGGTTCACAAGGTCTTGAAAACGTTCGCGATCTTCGGCCAGATCAATCGCGTCGGGCGTGGTGCCCAGAATGGGAATGCCCGCATCATTCAGGGCATTCGCCAGCTTGAGCGGTGTTTGCCCGCCGAACTGAACAATGACGCCATGCAGCGTGCCCTTGTCTTGTTCGACGCGCAGAATTTCCATCACATGTTCGAACGTCAGGGGTTCAAAATACAGCCGGTCTGACGTGTCATAATCGGTGCTGACCGTTTCCGGGTTGCAGTTGATCATGATGGTTTCGTAGCCAACCTCTGACAGCGCGAAACACGCGTGACAGCAGCAATAGTCAAATTCAATCCCCTGGCCGATCCGGTTCGGGCCGCCGCCCAGAATGACGACTTTCTTACGGTCAGACGGGCGGGCTTCGCATTCGACGTCGTCCATCGCGGGTTCTTCATAGGTCGAATACATATAGGGCGTTTGTGCCTCAAATTCGGCCGCGCAAGTGTCGATACGTTTGAAGACCGCGTTGACGCCCAGGTTGCGGCGTGCATGGCGAATGTTTTCTTCAGTCCGGCCTGTCAGATGGGCAAGGCGGGCATCTGTAAAGCCCAGCATCTTAAGTGCCCGCAGGCCTTTTTCCGTAACCGGAAGCCCGTCTTTTTTGACCTGTGCTTCCGCGTCAATGATTTCGCGAATGCGGGCCAGAAACCAAGGATCAAAGCTGGTGACGGCCTGAATATCGTCGTCGCTTAGGCCCTGCCGCATCGCTTGCGCGATCACGCGCAGGCGGTCCGGGGTCTGTTTCGACAAGGCCGCGGTGACGGCGGCGGGGTCGTCGGGCAAATCGATTTCATCAAACCCGGTCAGCCCGGTTTCCATGGAAGCCAACGCTTTTTGCATCGATTCATGGAACGTCCGCCCGATGGCCATTGCTTCGCCGACAGATTTCATCGCAGTCGTCAGATGTGGTTCCGAGCCGGGGAATTTTTCAAACGCAAAGCGCGGAATTTTGGTGACAACATAGTCAATCGTCGGCTCGAAACTGGCGGGCGTGACTTTGGTGATGTCGTTGTCCAGCTCGTCCAGCGTATACCCGACGGCCAGTTTTGCCGCGATTTTGGCAATCGGAAACCCGGTGGCTTTGGACGCCAGAGCCGACGACCGCGACACGCGCGGGTTCATTTCGATGACCACCATGCGCCCGTCCGCCGGATTGACTGCCCACTGCACATTGGACCCGCCGGTTTCGACACCAATTTCGCGCAGAACGGCGATGCTGGCCGAGCGCATCATCTGATATTCTTTGTCTGTCAGTGTCAGGGCAGGTGCCACGGTAATGGAATCGCCCGTATGCACACCCATCGGGTCGACGTTTTCGATGGAACAGACAATGATGGCATTGTCCGCGCGGTCGCGAACGACCTCCATCTCGTATTCCTTCCAGCCCAACAGCGACTCGTCGATCAGAACCTGCGCGACGGGTGAGGCTTCCAGTCCCCGGCGGCAGATCTCGAAATATTCGTCGCGGTTGTACGCCACGCCCCCGCCTGTGCCGCCAAGGGTAAAGGCAGGTCGGATAATCGCGGGCAGGCCAATGTCGTCCAGCGCGGCCATCGCGTCTTCCAGACCCTTTGGAATGTCATACTTGCCGTCTGGCCCTTTCGGCGCGTCCACAATGGTGGCGCGCGGGTTTTCCAGCCCGATGCGGTCCATGGCTTCGCGGAACAGCTTGCGGTCTTCGGCCATTTCAATGGCGTCGCGTTTGGCACCGATCATTTCGACGCCGAACTTGTCCAGAACCCCCATCTCTTCCAGCGCAAGCGAGGTGTTCAGACCCGTCTGCCCCCCCATCGTCGGCAAAAGCGCATCTGGGCGTTCTTTTTCGATGATGCGCGCGACGACGTCGGGCGTGATCGGTTCGATATATGTGGCGTCAGCCAGAACCGGGTCGGTCATAATTGTCGCCGGGTTCGAATTGACCAGAATGACCCGGTACCCTTCTTCACGCAGCGCCTTACACGCTTGCGCACCAGAATAATCAAACTCGCAGGCTTGTCCGATAACGATGGGGCCTGCGCCGATGATCATGATCGACTGGATGTCGGTTCTTTTTGGCACGGTCCGCCCCCCTATGTACGCAAATTGTCGGGGTTTAAATATATTGGCGACCCATGCGCAAGTGGGATTCTGCAGAGGTTCCGAAAGTAGCGGGCAAGTAACAGTCAAAAGGCGAGTTCGCGGGCAGCGTGGGAATTCAATGCAACGCGCGTCCCCCAGGCTAAGGTCGCGGGCAATAAAAGACAAATGGGCAGTTTGATGAACCTATTTATCGGCGCAACCTTGGCCTATTTTTGCCTGGGCACGGTCATCAGTTATTTGTTGCGGGGTGACCCTTATTTTGTTGCGGGCAAAGTTCTGGGCGCCACACCGGAAACGGCGGTCATCCTGACCTATACGGGCAGTCTGGTTATTGTCCTGTTGCTTGCGTCTTATCGGACGTCGCAGGACATGCGCGCATTCGCAAAGCGCATTGCCTTGTCGCTTGTTGCACTTGTTGTGGCCAGTATCTTCTTGGCGGTCTTCAGCTCTATCAAGACAGCGTTGCCTTACATCGCTGACGCGTTTGGGCTGCCGCATTTCTTTGCAGATCCGACCTTTGCCTGGCTGGACCGGGCTTTGCACTTTGGAACCGATCCTTGGGTTTTCACGCATCAAGCGGTTGCGGCGCTTGGGGGGGCATTTTTCGTCGATGTTGCGGCCATAGTCTATGCGGTGATCTGGTCGTTACCGGCGTATTACCTGCCATCCATCCTGTTCTTGATGGGCGAAGATCGCGCGACTGTGCGCCACTTTATCTCGCTTTACCTTTTTGCCTGGGTCGTTTTGGGCAACGTGGTTGCCCTGGCTGCGCTGTCGGGGGGGCCAATATATTACGACATCATCCACGGCACGCAGCATTACGCGGCGATGTTTGCGTCCTTTGCTGAAAATGGCTGGAATGAAACGATGTTCGCCCGCCAACAGGGGATGCTTTGGGAAGCTTACACGACCGAAGATCAAGCGATTGGCTCTGGGATCTCGGCCTTTCCAAGCCTGCATGTCGCAATGGCAACGGTGACGGCGCTTTATATGTCCGAAAAACACGCAGTGCTTGGGGCCGTGGGATGGATAACCACTTTGTTCATCCTTTTTGCCTCGGTCTGGAATGGGTACCATTATGCCATTGATGGCTATGTTTCGCTTTTGGCAGTGATCGGCCTGCACTATTGGCTTCGGAAAAGGCGGGGTGCGCGTCAGACCGCAACGCAGGCATTGTAGTCGAAGCCGCGACATCCTCCCCGGTTCGTTGACTGGACAGGGCTGACGGGGCCCGTTTCGCAATATGGGGACAATGCCAAATTTACCGGCAGGGGTCATTTTGGCCCTGTAAGCCCGGCCATGCCAGCCACAACCCTTGACACTTTGGGTCAGAAGGCGTGTATCGCCGGGAACCTTAGACAGCCTTTTATGGAACGCCCTATGCACGCCTATCGCAGCCACACTTGCTCCGAACTGACCTCTGCCAATGTAGGCGAAACCATCCGCCTGTCCGGTTGGGTGCATCGCATCCGCGACCACGGCGGTGTCCTGTTCATCGACCTGCGCGATCACTACGGGATCACACAGGTTTTGTGCGACCCCGACAGCCCGGTCTTCAAAGAGGTTGAAAAGCTGCGGTCTGAATGGTGCATCCGCATCGATGGGAATGTCAAAGCGCGCGACCCGGATTTGGTCAATGCCAAGATCCCGACCGGCGAGATCGAGGTTTTTATCCGCGATATGGAAGTTCTGGGTGCGTCGGATGAATTGCCGCTGATTGTCTTCGGCGATCAGGAATACCCCGAAGAAACCCGTCTGCGCTATCGCTATCTGGACCTGCGCCGCGAGGTGATGCAGCGCAATATGACCCTGCGCTCGGATGTGGTGGCATCCATGCGTCGCCGTATGTGGGAAAAAGGGTTTCGGGAACACCAGACGCCGATCATCACCGCGTCCAGCCCAGAAGGCGCGCGCGACTTTCTGGTGCCGTCGCGCCTGCATCCGGGCAAGTTTTACGCGCTGCCGCAGGCTCCTCAACAGTTCAAACAGCTTCTGATGGTGTCGGGCTTTGACAAGTATTTCCAAATCGCGCCCTGCTTCCGCGATGAAGACCCGCGCGCCGACCGTTCGCCCACGGATTTCTACCAGCTTGATCTGGAAATGAGCTTTGTCGAACAACAGGATGTCTTTGACGTTATCGCACCTGTCTTGGCGGGTGTGTTCGAAGAATTCGGGGGTGGACGCAAGGTAGATGCCGCCGCCGACTGGGCGCAGATCAGTTACCGCGACGCAGCACTTTGGTACGGTTCAGACAAGCCAGACCTGCGCAACCCGATCAAAATGCAGGATGTGACCAAACATTTCCGCGGCTCGGGTTTTGCGATCTTTGCCAAAATTCTGGAACAGGACGGCACCGAAATTCGCGCCATCCCCGCGCCCACCGGCGGGTCGCGCAAGTTCTGCGACAGGATGAACGCTTTTGCCCAGAAAGAGGGTCTGCCGGGCATGGGGTACATCTTTTGGCGCGATCAGGGCGACGGTATGGAAGCCGCTGGCCCGCTGGCCAAGAACATCGGCCCCGAACGCACAGAAGCCATCCGCCAGCAATTGGGCCTTGATGTCGGTGACGCGGCGTTCTTCCTTGGCGGCAAAGCCAAAACCTTTGAAGGGGTCGCGGGCAAGGCGCGCGATGTCATCGGGGACGAGCTGAACCTGACCGACAAGAACCGGTTTGCCTTTGCCTGGATCGTCGATTTTCCGATCTATGAACGCGATGAAGAAACCGGCGAAATCGACTTTGAACACAACCCGTTTTCGATGCCACAGGGCGGAATGGACGCGCTGCAGGGCGACCCGATGGAGGTCAAAGGCTTCCAGTACGATCTGGCGTGCAACGGTTATGAACTGGTCTCGGGCGCGATCCGGAACCACAAGCCCGAGATTATGCTCAAGGCTTTTGAACTTGCAGGCTATGACGAGGATGAAGTGAAATCCCGGTTCGGCGGTCTTTACACAGCATTCAACTATGGCGCCCCGCCACATGGCGGTTGTGCATTGGGCATCGACCGGACCGTCATGCTTTTGGCGGATGAAGCAAATATCCGCGAGGTCATGCTGTTCCCGATGAACCAGCGGGCCGAAGATCTGATGATGGGCGCGCCAAGCGAGCCGACGAACGAGCAGTTGCGCGAGTTGCGGTTGCGGGTGCTGCCGCCCGAAGAATGAGGCTTGCCAACTGGACACCGCCGCCCTTTCCGCCGCATGGCGTTCTGCAAGGGCGCTATGTCCGGTTGGAACCTTTGGCGCGCGCCCACATTCCCGCGCTCTGGGCGGCGCATCAAGGGCAGGATCAGGTCTGGGACTACATCCCGAACGGCCCTTTTGCCAGCGAAGCGGCCCTTGGGGGCTGGGTGGATCAGGTGCGCATCAGTCCCGACCCGATGCAATTCGCCGTCCGCATGGAAAATGGCCAGATCGGTGGCACGCTATCGCTTTTGCGCATCAACCCGGCGGCCGGGTCGATCGAGGTCGGCTACATCGTGTTCACGCCGCGCCTTCAACGCACCCGCGAAGCGACCGAGGCGATCTATCTGACGCTCCAATGGGCGTTCGAAGCGGGCTATCGCCGGTTTGAATGGAAGTGCGACGCCGCCAATCTGCCATCGCGCCGGGCGGCTGAACGGTTTGGCCTGTCTTACGAAGGCATCTTCCGTCAGGCCGCTGTCGTCAAAGGCAAGAACCGCGACACCGCCTGGTTTGCGGCCATAGACGCCGAATGGCCTGCGCTGAAAGATGCGTTTGACACCTGGCTTGACCCGATCAACTTCGACAGCCAAGGCCATCAAAAACAACGGCTTTCCGACCTGACTGCGCCTGTTCTTGTTGTCCGGGATCCGGGCCGGTGAGCCTGTCGACGCTTCTTGAGGCCGGGTTCAATGTTTTGACCCGCAACCACGCCGAAGCAATTTTGGCGCATGATTTTCCGGCCGAGCTTGATTTGCTGACCCGGGTTCTGACCGAATTTCGCATCTCGCTGGACGAGGTCATATCCGGCGGTGGGGGCGAAGCGGGCCTGACCCAACGATTGCGCCACGAGTTGTCGGACATCAACTGGCGGAAACACAACTTTAGTGTCCAGACGGTTGTTGATGGCCACGAGCGTACGGGCATCAGCCACGAAGTTGATCACGTCAAATTTGCCGATGCGGGCGCTTTGGCGCTGGAAATCGAATGGAACAACAAAGACCCGTTCTTTGACCGCGATCTGGAGAATTTCCAGCGTCTGCACGCGCTATCGGCGATCAGTGTTGGCGTGATCGTGACCCGGGGGGCGTCGATGCAGGACGCGTTTCTGGGTCGGATCACCGCTTGGATGAAAGACCGCGACCTTACATCGGAAGATGATCTTGACCGTCTTGGCATCGCGCCGCGCACCGCGTCTCAGCGCAAGACGGTTGCCGATCAGGTGGCGCGCGGCATCCCATTCGCTGACGCCTTTGCCCGCAAGTTTGTTGCTGACAAGTTCGGACAGGCCACCACCCATTGGTCCAAACTGGACGACCGCGTTCATCGCGGCGTCGGCAACCCGTGTCCCTTGCTTTTGATCGGTTTGCCCGAGGCCATTTTGATTTAAGGCCTCAGGCGCAGGGGATCAGGCGGTCATCGGAAAGAGATGTACCACCGTGCCCAAAGGCACCCGGTCATAAAGATCGACCATATACCCGTTCGTCAAACGGGCGCAGCCGTTTGAAACGCGGGTCAAAATGGTCTTGGGCTGGTTCGTCCCGTGGATGCGAAGCATCGTGTCACCGCCTTTTGGGTGATGCAGATACAAGGCGCGCGACCCCAACGGGTTGCCCGGACCGCCCGGCATACCGTCTTTCCATTCTTCGTATTTCGCGTTTCGCTCGATCATGTCGGGCGTGGGTGTCCAGCTTGGCCACTCTTTCTTCGCGCGGATGATATATGACCCTGGTTCCCATAAATGGGGCAGGGACACGCCGATCGGGTACCGAATGGCGCGGCCTTTTTCCATCGTCCAGTACAGGGCAAATTCGTCCGGTTTGACGTGAATAACACCCGGTCGCGTGGCGCGCCCAACCCGGATGATGCGCGCCTTGCGCGGGTCAATGTCATCGTCCTTGGGTTTGGCGGCAAGCGCCGGCATAGCGGTGAAACTGGCGGCAGCCGCAGCCCCGCCCAGCAATAGGTTCCGTCTTGGCAGCATTTAAAACCTCGTTAACACAATCCCCGACGGGAAAAGTAACGAGCGAATCGTGGCAAGGGCATGTCCTCGCGCGGCTGTGATCGAGAAAAGCCCGAAGCTGTGGCTTTTGCGCTTATTCGGCGGCGACGCCGGAATTGTAGGAATAGGTCTTCCAATCGGGTTTATAATCGGCATCCGCCTGATTTCCCCAGACCGTCCAGCCTTCGCGGATGCCGCGCCCGAACAGTTCCAGATAGGGGCCCCAGGAACAGTCTTCGATGATGCGGTACTGTTCATCGGGCTTGCGGGAATGTTCGCGCTTTCGGCTTTGGATCATGTTGACCTGACGCCGTCCGGGCGCTTCGGTGCGGACATTCTTGCCACGTGTGCCAAACAGAATAACTTCGGTCACATTGCGGAAATAAAACCCAACCCCCCGGCCATCCGATCCGCCGTCTTTGCGGATCTTGTGCCAGATGATGTTGGATTTGTATTCAAACCCCCAGGCGGTCAGCACCTGCAAGCCTTCGGGCAAAAGCGCATTCGGCACCCAAAGATAGCAATGCGCGCGGTCTTCCAGATGCGCGCTTACCGGCAAGGCGCAGATATCGGCAAGTTCCATCGTTGGATAGCGGGCAAGGCGCTTGTGTTCCGGGGCGATTTTGCCGGTGCGGTTCACAAACCGCCACGGCGGATCAGCCAGCACAGTACCAAACCGGTCCTGCCCCAGGAAGTCATCCAAATCTTGTGCCGCGTTATGGCCCATATCCAACATGATGGTCGCTCTGTTCGGGAATGGCCAGAGGAACAATAGGGGAACGCGCGCGTTCAGACAAGGTCAAACACCGCCCAGATGTTGCGCGCGGGCATCAAGCGCATTTGCGATTTCCAAAAGAGATGCGTTTGCATGCGCGCCGTCCTGCAGCGCGGCAAGATCTGCGGCACTTTCACCAATCAGCGGGTCGCGCGTGCATTTCGCCAATCCCAGCAGGAAGTTCACCAGATAGGCCAGCGTGTCAGGCCCGGGGCTGGTGCGCAGCAATTCACACGCCAGCGCCAAATCATCGCGCAAGGACAACACATCAGGTGCCACTTCATCCACCGCAGGGCGGGCCACGCGGACGGGTTGCGCATCTTCCGGCAAAAGGCCCAGGACGGTTTTCTGGAAATGCGCGATCGACGAAATGGGCTTTGGCAGAAAGGCATCCGCCCCCATCCCGATGGCGGCATCCTTCAGCGATTCGTCGCCCGAACTGGCGATGATCCCGTCAATGCGCGCGTCCGCTTCGGCCATTTTGGCGATCAATTCCAGGCCCGATCCGTCGGGCAACCCAAGATCGATCACTGCAATGCGCGGGCGATAGGTGCGCAAGTGACGTTCGGCCGAAGCAAGGCTTCCCGCCCGTCGGATACGGGCGCCCGAACGTTGGCAAATCAGCCGCAACGCCTCGCAGGCATGGCGGCTGTCTTCGACCACCAGCACCATCGTGCCCAGCAGTGGCCGGTTTGCTGTTGGTGGCTGCATCATAACCAGATCTTCAAGGGCTTCTGGCATCGCGGATCCTCCGAAACTGAACGCGGCCAATGTGGGCTGATAATGGCTAACGGCGCGTTAATCCCGGCCCTGCGGCGCGATGTCTCTTGTTGCAGGGCCGCGACATGCCATAACCCGCAACAGGTTGGACGAGGACAAAACATGATTGGACGGCTTAATCACGTTGCCATCGCAGTGCCTGATCTGGACGCGGCCGCGGCCCAGTATCGCGATGTTTTGGGCGCCGATGTGGGGGAACCGCAAGACGAACCGGATCACGGTGTCACAGTCGTGTTCATCACATTGCCCAACACAAAGATCGAGCTTTTGTATCCCTTGGGCGATGGTTCGCCCATTCAAGGGTTTCTTGAAAAGAACCCCTCGGGCGGCATTCACCACATCTGCTACGAGGTCGAAGATATCCGCGCCGCGGCCCAGCAACTGACGGCGTCCGGCGCGCGGGTTCTGGGTGACGGGACGCCAAAGATCGGCGCGCATGGCAAACCGGTTTTGTTCCTACATCCCAAGGATTTCACCGGAACTCTGATAGAATTGGAGCAAGTCTGATGGGCATCGTCACGGGCATCGTCCTTTTTGCTGTCGTCTGGTTCATGGTCCTGTTCGTTGTGCTGCCCATCCGCCTGGAAACACAGGGCGATGTGGGCGAACGCGTCGAAGGCACCCATGCCGGTTCACCGGCCACCGGTTTTTCAATGAAGAAACGCGTGCGCCTGACCACTCTGTGGGCCATCCCGATCTGGGCGATTATTGCGGGTGTTCTGGTTTTTGGTGATATCAGTGTGCGCGACATTGATATTTTCGGCCGTATGGGGCCTGCATCAGACCAATAGGCGTTCGTCCGCACCACGGCCAAGTGGCCCGCCCTTGCACCCATGCGGCAGCCCTATGGTGTTTCGCTGTCAATCCGAACTTTCCGACCTCACCCAATGGGTTTAACCCTATGATGTCAGACAGCGTCGGGTGTTACAGCTATGATGCGCTTTGCCTTAGCGGCCGGTTTCCAACCTGTGAAAGATATGGGTGAACGTGGCCACGCCCAGGATCGGCACCAACAGGTTCAGCAACGGCACCGACAAGGGCACGGCCATCAACACACCCGCCGCCCAGACCGTGATCAGATGGGCACGAAAGCGCCTGCCCGCCTGTTGCCGCCCTAAACGGCGCACGGCAATCATCCGGTAATATTCCCGACCCAGCAAAAGCCCGTTCAGCCCATAAAAGACAAACGGTGCAAGCGGGGTGAAATAGAAGATCAGTACAAGCAGGTTCGCGACGCCCATAATGCCCAGAAATTTAAGCGTTTCCAAAAGGGTATCGGACAAGCCTAATCTGTCAGCGGTGCCAAGATGGGGGTAATGCCGCGCCTCGACCGCGTCGGCCACATCGTCCAGGAACAAGCCTGTGAACGCCGATGCAACCGGCACCATTAAAAAGACCGAGAGCACCATCATCAGAACCAACGACCCCCACGAGACAAGGCTGTTCGAGACCCCGACCTGGCCAATCCACGGCAGCGAAATAGCATCCGGGATCATCCAGGCGATACCCCAGAACGCCACGGCATAAAGGCCCAGCAAAAGCAGGATGGTCAGGCCAACACCCTGAACCAGCACCCAGCGAAAGCGGGCGTCGGTCATCTGCGCGACCGCGTCCAGAAAAGCACCGAAAATCATGCGTCGATCCATTCGACGATCTGGTCCAGATTGGGGCGCGGGCGTTCGGGTGGCGCAGCGCGTTCGGTGCCGATGTGCATAATGCCTGCGATCCATTCCTGTGGCGCAAGCCCCAGGTGGTATTCGCGCCATTCGCGGTCATGGCTGGCCCAACCGGAAAGCCAGTTGCACCCCCATCCTGCGGCCAGTGCGGCGTTCAGAAATTGCATACAAACGGCACCTGCCGACAGCGTCTGTTCGATCTTGGGTATCTTGTCGGATGGCTTCGGGCTGGCCACCACCACGACAGCAAGGCGTGCTGCGCTATATTCTGTTTCGGCCTTGGCGATCTTGTCAGGCGCGATGCCAAGGGCAGCCCCCCTGGCCGCCAAGCTTAGGCTGAGACGGTGCAGGGCCGGGGGGGGCAGCACGATGAACCGCCAAGGTTCCAGTTTTCCGTGATCCGGGGTGCGCGCGGCAATCTCCAGCAATTTCAACAGCGTGTCACGGTCCGGCACCGGGTCGCCCAGCGTTTTCGCCGGGCGCGAACGACGGGTTTCAAGGAACTGCATGGCGTCCGAATTGGCAACTGGCATGGGGCGAAAACTCCGTTCTTCGCAATGGAGTTAAGGGGTCAGGCGGGGTTTGTGAAGGTGGCGGTCAGTATGGCAGGGCCGCTGCCATATCCGCGATCCAACCGTCGACGAATTGATCGAACCGTTTCGATGGTTGGCGCTGGATCAATGCGTCGGCAAAGGGATCGGGTGCATCAATGGGGCTGCCGGACATTTCCTGCAAAACGGCGTGGCCGCAGAATGGGACGTAAACCTCGGAATAGCCGCCCTCATGCGCCATAACAAGTTTTCCGTCGCAAATATCACCTGCGATATCAAGCACTTGCCGCGTCATTTGGCGAAATGTATCGACGCTGGCCAACATGCGCGACAAAGGATCAAACGCCGCCGCGTCAAAGCCGCAGGCAATGATAAGCACGTCGGGATTAAAGGCGCGAATGGCTGGCAAGGCCAGACGGTCCAGCGCTTGTAGATACCCGGTATGGCCAGTGCCCGGCGGCAAGGGGATGTTCAGGTTGGCGCCATGCCCCGCGCCATCGCCGCGATCCGCAAATTCGCCCTTGTCCAGCGGGTAGTTGTGTTCTTGATGAATAGAGACAGTCAATACATGGGGATCATTGTAAAAAATAGCCTCGGTTCCATTGCCGTGATGGACATCCCAATCCAGAACCGCGACCCGTTCGGCCTTGCCGGCGGCGCGGGCAGATTGAATGGCTATGGCGATATTGGCCAGCAAACAGAACCCGTTTTGCCAATCGGGCAAGCAGTGGTGACCCGGCGGGCGGGACAGGGCATATGCGTTTTGGCAGGTGCCATCGAGCGTTGCGAACAGCGCATCCCTGACCAGACCGGCCGAAAGCGCAGCAATTTCAAAGCCATCCGGGCCGAAGGGCGCGCGCAGGCCCAATTCGCCCCCGCCGGATTGTGCGGTCTCGCGAAAACGGGTCAGAAAATCGGCCGGATGAACGCGTCGCAGATCACGCTCTTGCGCGGCCTGCGCCCCGTGTGGGGCAAGGTCCGCCATTAGGCCGGTGACCTGTAACATATTGACAAGACGCCGCTTCGTTTCCGGGTTTTCGGGCAACCCGCCGGTGGCCGTTGGCTGGACCAGGCCGCCGACGGGCAGCATGAATGCATAGTTCCCGCCCGAGTGCCAAAAGCAGCGCTCGTCAAAGAAAAACCCGGTGGTCATGTGTCGCCCGGTGCTTCGAACCCTGCCGCTTTGTGACTGCCATCGCAAAACGGTTTGTTCTTAGATTCGCCGCACCGGCAAAGAAAAGCGCGGGTGCCGCGGTGTAGACGGTGACCTGTGCCGCTGGTGATTTCAAGCGCGCCCTGTGCTTCGATAGGACCGTTTTCGTGTTGAATTACAGTAAGTTGTTCGTTCGGCGTGTCGCCGGGCGCATCCTTGTCGGTGGCGGGCGGTTCGCCGGTTGCGGTGAAGCCCGCATCGGTATGGGAGTAATCACAATACGGCATGTTCTTGGATTTTCCGCAGCGGCAAAGCGTGGCGCGGGTCATGTCCTGACCTTTGATCGACAGGTTGCCGTGCAAGGCATTTGGTCCGTTCTCAAGGATTTGCGCGCGGTTTATGCCGGGCGCGGTTTCTTCGGCACCGGGCTTTGAAAAGGTCAACGCGCCTGAAGGACAGGTGCGGATCATCGCGGCGATTTCCTCGGCCGGGGCGGCGTCAGGGTCAACCCAGGGTTTGCGTGCAGGATCAAAGACTTGTGGCAGTTTCAGAAAGCAGTTCCGCGCGTGAATACAACGCTTCATGTCAAAGCCGATGGCAATGTCTTTGCCGGTATATGTTTTGGGCATGGTCTGTCCTTGTTTGGATAAAACAAGCGTAATGCGATTGTCGGTCGCTGCAAGTCATTGGATTTGCTGAGGCTTGCGTGTTGCGGCAGAAAAATTCCGAGACGGAATTTTGGTGCGTATTTTCAGCAAGATGAAGGATGTACGCGTCAGATCAAAAGCGACGCTGCGCCTTCGTGTTTGAGGAGGGCGACTTTGGTTTCAATCCCGGTTCCGCCCGAAAACCCACCCAAGGAATTGGCGCCAAGAATGCGGTGGCATGGGATTATGATCGGGATTGGATTGCCGCCGCAGGCCTGTCCGATGGCTTGGGCGGGCCTGTTCAGAGATTTGGCCAGATCGCCGTAAGTTCTTGTTTCGCCATAGGGAATTTTGAGCATTGCATCACATGCCGCGCGTTGGAGCGCCGGGGCCTGCACGTCGAGCGGTAAGGTGAAACGGGTGAGGGTGCCGTTGAAATAGGCGGTGAGCTGTGCTTCGGCCCGTCGGAGGACGGGGGTGTCGTCGGATGGGGAGTTTTCCCACGAAACCTTTGTAATTGCGCCGTTTTCTTCAAAAATGGTCAGCGTGCCGACAGGGGTGTTGACGGCACGCCGGGGCATTTGGGATCAGCCTTTTGACAGCGCGTCATTGCAGCGTGCGCAAGTGTCGGTATGGGCGTGGGTTCCGACATCAGACAAGAGCTTCCAGCAGCGCATGCATTTGTTTCCAAGTGCTTTTTCAAAGATGACACCAATGCCCGCTGTTTCGGGCAATGTGAACGCGTTGTCCGGGATCGGGTCGTTTGTCAGTGTGATTTCCGAGGTGAGACAGATGTCGTCAAAGGGGACGGTTCTGAGCGTCTCAAGCAGGGTTGCGTCTTCGATATAGACCACCGGTGCGGCTTCAAGAGAGGCGCCTATCACTTTGTTTTGACGTTGAATTTCCAGTGCTGCTGTCACCACGCGGCGGGTGCGCCGGATGCCGTCCCACTTGGTGGCGAGCGGGTCGTTCAGCCAGTCTTTTGGGGTGGTGGGGATGTCTTGGAGATGCACGGAATCGTCGTCGCTTGGGAAGCGGGCGAGCCAGACGTCTTCCATGGTGAAAACAAGCACCGGGGCGAGCCATGTTGTCAGGCGGTGGAACAGGATATCGAGCACTGTGCGGCAGGCGTTGCGGCGTGTGCCGGGGGCGTCGCAATAGAGGACGTCTTTGCGGATGTCGAAATAGAACGATGACAGATCGACCGTCGCAAATTCGAAGACCGCGCGGAAAACGCCTTGGAAATCATAGGCTTCGTAGCCTGTTTTGACCTTGTGATCCAGCTCGGCGATGCGGTGCAGAACCCAGGCTTCGAGTTCGGGCATGTCCGAGCGCGCGGTGCGTTCATCTTCGCTAAACCCAGATAGGTTACCAAGGATGAACCGAAGGGTGTTCCGCAGGCGGCGATAGCTGTCAGCGACGCCTTTTAGAATTTCGGGACCGATCCGCTGATCTGCGGTGTAATCCGTCTGCGCCACCCAAAGGCGCAAGATGTCGGCTCCGTATTGTTTAACAACCTCCTCGGGCGCGATGATGTTCCCGAGGCTCTTGCTCATTTTGTTCCCCTTCTCATCGAGCGCGAAGCCGTGAGTGAGGACGCCTCGGTATGGCGCGCGGCCATTGGTGCCGCAGGATTGCAAAAGCGACGAATGGAACCAGCCGCGATGCTGGTCGGTGCCTTCGAGGTAGAGATCGGCCATGCCATCTGCGCTGCCGTCTTCGCGGTCGCGGAGCACGAAGGCGTGGGTTGAACCACTGTCGAACCAAACATCGAGGATGTCAAAGATCTGGTCATAGTCGTCATGGGCCACATCGTTGCCGAGGAACCGTTCTTTGGCACCCGGTTTGTACCAGGCGTCGGCGCCTTCGGCTTCGAACGCTTCCAGGATGCGGGCGTTGACGGCTTCGTTCCGGAGGAGGAAGTCGTCGTCTGTCGGCAATGCGCCCGTTTTGACGAAACAGGTGAGCGGCACGCCCCAGGCGCGTTGGCGCGATAGCACCCAGTCGGGACGGGCTTCCATCATCGAGTAGAGACGGTTGCGGCCCGTTTGCGGAGTCCATTTGACGTTGTCGATTTCCGTGAGCGCGCGTTCGCGGATGGTTGTGCCGTGCTGGTCCTGACCGTCGCCGACGGGTTTGTCGATGGCGGCAAACCACTGAGGCGTGTTGCGGTAAATGATGGGGGCCTTTGAGCGCCAGGAATGCGGGTAGCTGTGCTTGATCTTGCCGCGGGCCAAGAGGCCGCCGACGGAGGCGAGCTTGTCGATGACGGCCTTGTTGGCGGTGCCTTCACCGCCTTTGCGGCTGAGGATGTAGTGGCCGCCGAAGAAGGGCAGATTTTCGCGGAAGCTGCCGTCGTCCATCACGTTGTAGGTGATGACCTGATCGAGCATGCCAAGGTCGCGGTAGAGTTCGTATTCCTCCATCCCGTGGGAGGGGGCGCAATGAACGAAGCCGGTGCCTTCTTCGTCGGTGACGAAATCGGCGGCGCGGAAGTCGCGGATGTCGTCCCATTCGCCGTTGGAGCCTTCGGCGCCGTGAAGGGGGTGTTCGAGCGAGATGGTTTCGAGCATCTCCAATGTCACATCCTTTTCACGCGTCCACTGATCGCTTGTAAGCCGAGCGCGCGTGAACACGTCCTCTGCAAGCTTGTCTGCAAGAATGTATTTTTCACCCGGCTTGGCCCAGCATTCTTCCGGTGTGTCAGTGATCTCGTACATTCCGTATGAGATGTCCTTGCCATATACGACGGCTTTGTTTGATGGGATGGTCCAAGGCGTGGTCGTCCAGATCACGACGAATACGTCTTCGCCGCCCGGGTTGCAGTGTTGCGCCAAACGGAACTTCACCCAAACCGTGAAGCTTTCCTTGTCGTGGTATTCGACTTCCGCCTCGGCCAGCGCGGTTTGTTCGATGGGCGACCACATCACGGGTTTTGAGCCCTGATAGAGTGTGCCGTTCATCAGGAATTTCTGGAACTCTTCGGCGATCACGCGTTCGGCGTGGAAATCCATCGTAAGGTAGGGTTGGTCCCAATTTCCGGTGATGCCAAGGCGTTTGAATTCGGCGCGCTGGATGTCGACCCAACTGTCGGCAAAGGCGCGGCATTCCTGGCGAAACTCGACCACGTCGACCGCGTCTTTGTCTTTGCCTTTTTTGCGGTATTGTTCTTCGATCTTCCATTCGATGGGCAGACCGTGGCAATCCCAGCCGGGGATATAGCGGGCGTCCTTGCCCATCATTTGCTGGCTGCGGACGACCATGTCTTTGAGGATCTTGTTCAGCGCGTGGCCGATATGCAGATGCCCGTTGGCATAGGGCGGGCCGTCGTGCAGCGTAAATTCGGGCCGGCCTTCGGTTTGGCGAAGCCGGTCGTAGACCCCCAGGTTTTCCCAGCGGTCCAGCCAGCCGGGTTCGCGGTTGGGCAGGCCTGCTCGCATCGGGAAATCGGTCTGGGGCAGGTTCAGCGTGTCTTTATAGTCAGGCGTGTCGGCAGACATCATGTGTGTCCTTCGTCGTCAGAATTTCGGATGGGTGGCGGAGACATCTCAACGCCTTTGGCCCGGCTGCCCATTTGGTCAGAGCGCCGGGATGATAATTCGTATGATAATCGCCGAATATGTCATGTTGCTGCGGTTATAGGCTTGGCCGATAGGCGGGACAAGCGCCGTTTCGCGGGGTGATCTGGGTGACAAGGCTGACCGCCCGGGAGTAGCTGCGGCGGGCCAGCCTTGTCACCGATCGACCCCGGGAAGAAGCGGGGTCGTGCGATTGTGCGGGCGAATGCGGGGCTTGGCGATACGGAAAAGCGCCGTTTTCACATTTCGTATGTGACGCCCGCCATCACCGGTCTGAAACCCGGCGTTTGCGTTGCGATTTGACGCGGTACATATCGGCGTCCGCGCGGCGGCAGAGACTGTCGAGGTTCAGCGTGTCACGGTCCTGTCGCGCATGGCCGATCGAGACGCCGACGGCGAGTGCCCGGCCTTCGAAATCGACCGGGTGCGCCAGTTGGGTTTGCAGGGTTTTGATCAGGTCGTTCACTTGATCCCCGTCGTCGACATCGCGCATCAGCACCGCAAATTCATCGCCCCCGATCCGGGCGACGGGATGGGGCGCGGCATGTTCGCGGAGCCGCGCGCCGATGGCGGCCAGCACCGCATCCCCGGCCGCATGACCGTGTCTGTCGTTGATGGGTTTGAACCGGTCAAGGTCCAGCAACAGCACCGCCGCGCGCCCGCCGAACAACAGCGTGTCGCGGGCCACTTCGTCAAGGGCGCGGCGGTTCATCAGGCCAGTCAACTGGTCGTGTCCGGCCTGGTATGTCAGCAAATCCGCCCGTCTTTTCGCGCTGTCGATGGCGTTGGCATAGGCCGCGCGGGTGCGTCTGCCCCGGTGCACTGTCATGAACATCGAGACCACCCAGAGCACGCAGAAATAGACCATTGCCTTGCGTTCGCCGTCGCTGGGCGGGGCGTAATCAATGGTGGCAAAGGCGGTGGAAAAGACGAACATCGCCACCGCGAACACGCCAGCCGTGATCCAGTTGATGCCGTGGATCAGCGCGTGGCTTGTCAGGCTGTGGACGACCGTGCCGGTCAGAAACAACAGCCCCACGCCCAAGGCCAGTTGCGCCGGTTGCAGGACCATCAGCATCGACAGCAGCACGAAAAGGGCGACCGACAAGGTGATGCGGAAATAGACCACGACGATCAGAAGCGGAGAGAAATCACCGACATCGCGCGGGGCTGATTGCCGCAATCGGCGGGCCAGAAGTTCGACAATCAGGATGGCCGCAAACACGCAAACGCCCGAGGCGACCGCATCGAAATACCCCAGGATCAGCATGCCGACAGAGGCGTTCAAGACGCGTTTCGGCACATCGACCGCGTCGAAATCGACCGCAAAACGGGCCTGAACGCGAAGAGCTTCGATCTGGGTGTGTAGAAACATTTCTGCCAAAAGCCGGTGTCTTGGCTGTGCTCATAGCCTGGAGGTGCAAATCTGGCGTTAATCCTGACGATCCGCGACAACGAGAGCGTTTGCCAATATGACTCAAATTGTGTCAATCTGGGCTGACAGAAAGGGAGCGCCCGAATGACCGAGCAATTCAACGACCGCAAGATGCGGGCAAGCACCTGGTTTCGCAGTCTGCGGGATGAAATTGTTGCGACGTTTGACGGGTTGGAGGCCAGCCATACGTCCGGGCCTTTGTCGGACAAGCCGGTGGGTCAGTTTGAGGTGAGCGAGACCAAACGCACGGCGGAAGACGGCTCGGACGCGGGCGGTGGGTTGATGAGCGTCATGCGCGGTGGCCGGGTGTTTGAAAAGGTCGGCGTCAATGTCTCGACTGTTTACGGGACGCTGGGCGCGCGCGCGCAACAGGCGATGGCGGCGCGCGGCGTGCCGGGTATGGCGGATGACCCGCGGTTTTGGGCAGCGGGCATTTCACTGGTGGCGCATTTGCAGAACCCGCATGTGCCTGCAGTGCATATGAACACACGCATGTTCTGGACGCCCCATGCCTGGTGGTTCGGCGGCGGGTCCGATTTGAACCCGTGTATTGAATATGACGAGGACACCGCAGATTTTCACGCCGCGCAAAAGGCGCATTGTGACCCGCATGGCACCGAGATTTATCCCAAGCTGAAAGCCTGGGCGGACGACTATTTCTTTGTTCCCCACCGGGGCCGGGCGCGCGGCGTGGGCGGTATCTTTTACGATGACCGCAACACCGGCGACTGGGAGGCGGATTTTGCCTTTACCCAGGATGTGGGCCGCGCGTTTCTGGCGGCGTATGTGCCGCTTGTCGAACGGCGTCGGACCACGGATTGGACAAACGCCGACAAGGACACGCAACTGGTGCATCGCGGGCTATATGCGGAATATAATCTGGTCTATGACCGGGGGACAAAATTCGGTCTGGAAACCGGCCATGACGCCAATGCGGTTTTGATGAGCCTGCCGCCCTTGGCCAAATGGGTGTGACGCCCGTTTCGTTCTAATGCGCCTTTTGGGAATGTGTGCCGCAGGGCGCGCTGGTCTGGCCATGCGCCAACTCTTGCCCTTTTCCCCCCAAAGCTCTTTTGACCGTCAGGGCGTAACCCCATATAGTCGAAAGAAACATAAGAGAGCAGGCCGTTGACCCGTTTTATTCTTTCGATCTTTGGTGCCGTTTTCACGTTGGTGACGCTTGGCCTTGTTATGGCCGCCATCGGCGTGGGCGCAATTTTCTATGTCTATGGCCGCGACTTGCCCGAGGTTGAGCCTCTGGCCAGTTATCAGCCGCCGACACTGACGCGGATTTATTCGCCGGCCGGGCAGATCATCGATGAATACGCGGAACAACGGCGGATTTATTTCCCCTTCGATGAAATCCCCGACACGGTGAAGAACGCGTTCATTTCGGCGGAAGACAAGAATTTCTATGAGCACGCGGGCTTTGACCTGCGCGGCATTGCAGCGGCTTTGTATGAGGCGGTTGAAAGCCGGGGCGCCAGTGTGCGCGGGGCGTCAACTATTCCGCAGCAGACGGCGAAGATTTTGTTTCTGGGCGGCGAACGCGCCATAGAGCGCAAGATCAAAGAGGTCATCCTAGCGAACCGGATGGTGAACACCATCGGGCGCGAAAAGATCCTGGAAATTTATCTGAACGAAATTTTCCTGGGCCAGAACGCCTATGGTGTGGCGGCGGCGGCGCAGACATATTTCAACAAGACGCTGGGGGAATTGAACGCGCAGGAAGCGGCTTATCTGGCGGCTTTGCCAAAAGCGCCATCGACCTATCATCCTGTGCGTCAGGAAGAACGCGCGATTGCACGGCGGAACTTTGTGCTGCGCGAGATGTTCCAGAACGGGTATATCGAAGGCCCCATTTACGAAGAAGCACGCATTGCCCCCTTGCTGACCGTGCAGGCGGGCGACCGCGAGGCGTTTGCGACGAATTTGCCTGACCGGGATTACTTTACCGAGGAAATCAGCCGGCAATTGTCGCGCGAATTCGGTGCCGACGGGTTCAAGGCGGCGGGTTTGACCATCCGGGCGACGGTGGACCCTGACATGCAAAAGCTGGCCGCTGCCGCTTTGCAGGAAGCGCTGGAGGATTATGACCGCGCGCAAGGCGAATGGCGCGGGCCTGCCGAAGTGATCACGCCGGACGCGTTGTCGGGCGAGGTTGATGGGGAAGCGGCCTGGCGGGTGGCGTTGCGGAACACACCCAAACTGGCGCGGGACGTTGAAAAATGGTTCCCCGCTGTTGTGCTGGAGGTCGGCGGATCATCCGCGCGCGTCGGCGTGGAAGGCTGGGACGACGGGGCGGACGGGCATTGGGTTACGCCCGATGATCTGAAATGGATCAACGGCGCCAGCGTTGCAGGCGATATTCTGAGCGTGGGTGATGTGATCCATGTGCGCCACGAAGGCGGGTCGGCGTCTGACCCTGTGTTTTCGCTGCGCCAGGTGCCGGGTGTGCAAGGCGGGTTCATGGCGATGGACGTGAACACCGGCCGTGTCCTGGCGATGCAGGGCGGTTTTTCGTACCAGCAGTCGAACTTTAACCGCGCGACCCAAGGCAAGCGTCAGCCCGGGTCGTCGTTTAAACCGTTTGTCTATGCCGCCGCTTTGGACAGTGGCTTTACGCCCGCGACGGTGGTGATTGATGCGCCGATCGAAGTGTCTTTGCCAGGGGGCGAGGTTTGGCGTCCGAAGAATGCGTCGAACCAGTTTTACGGGCCGACGCCCTTGCGCACCGGCATTGAACGGTCGCGGAACCTGATGACCGTGCGTCTGGCCGAAGAGGTCGGTATGCCGACCATCGCAGGCTATGCCGAACGGTTTGGCGTGTATGACCGGATGGACCCGTTTCTGGCCAATTCATTGGGAAGCCAGGAAACCTCATTATACAACATGGTGTCGGCCTATGCGATGTTCGCCAATGGCGGCGAGCGGGTGGAACCGACGCTGGTGGACCGTGTGCAGGACCGTTGGGGAACGACGGTGTATCGCCATGACCAACGCAGCTTTGAAGAGGCCGCCGAGGCGCAGGTGTTGCCCGGCGCTTTGCCGCGGATCATGTCGAACCGCAAACAGGTGATGAACCCGATCACCGCCTATCAGCTGACCTCGATGATGCGGGGCGTTGTCGAACGCGGCACCGCACGCGGCGAGGTGAATCTGGGCGTGCCGACTGCGGGCAAGACCGGCACAACGAATGACGCGCGCGATGTGTGGTTTGTCGGCTTTACCTCGACCATCGCGGCGGGGTGTTACATTGGGTACGACCAGCCCAAGTCCCTGGGTCGCAAGGCGTCGGGCGGCAAGATGTGCGCGCCTGTGTTCCAGAAGTTCATGAAGAAGGCGGTTGAAAAATACGGCGGCGGACGCTTTGCCATTCCGCCCGGTGGCCGGTTTATCAATATCGACCGGTTTAATGGCGCGCGTTTGCCGGACTATGCCAGCGGCGATCATGTGGTGGCCGAGTATTTCCGGGAAGGCGAAGAACCGGTCTTTGGCATCGCCTTTGACGGTGGGTTTGCCATGGGGGCGAATTTGCCGATGTTTACGGATACCGAACTGGGCACGGCGACCACCACCATCGAGAACGGGCAGGGCGAGCAGGTGCAAATCCCGCAACAAGCTACGGCAAATGAGATTTCGGCCGGCGGGCTTTACTGACGCAGGTGCCTCTGTCAGGGCATGCCGGTGAACACCGGTTCTTCATAGACGACATCCGCCAGATACAACCCATCGGGCGGCGCGACCGGCCCGCAGGCGGCGCGGTCGCGGGCGGCCAGCGCATCCTTCACGCGTTCGGGCGGCCAGGTGCCCGCGCCCACACGTTCGAGTGTGCCAACGATTGACCGGACCTGATTGTGCAGAAAGCTGCGGGCGCGCAGATGGGCGCGTATCTCGAACCCGCCCGGATAGGGTTGGGTGTCGAAGGTGATCTCGTCCATCGTTTTCATCGGGCTTTTCGCCTGACACATGGTTGAGCGGAAGGTCGTGAAGTCATGGTGCCCGATCAGGTGGGTCGCGCCTTCGCGCATCGCCGCCAGATCGACATCCTGGGTCACCCGCCAGACCAGACCTATGTCATGGGTCAGAGGCGCGCGGCGCACCGCAATCCGAAAAAGATATCGACGTTCAAGCGCCGAGAACCGGGCGTGCCAGTCATCGGCCACCCGCGCGCAATCGAGGATCGCGACCGGATGCGGTTTGAGATGAAAGTTGACCGCTTCGCGCAGACGGAAAGGATCCCAGTCTTTGCCCATGTCGATATGCGCGACCTGTCCCAGCGCGTGAACGCCGGCGTCTGTGCGGCCTGCCGCCGCTGTTGCGGGCAGATTAGATTCGAGTTTGGCCAGCGCCGAATCCAGCGTTTCCTGTACGGATGGAGCCGAGATTTGACGTTGCCAGCCGGAATACGGCTGTCCGTCATATTCAATTCGAAAGGCATAGCGCGGCATTGCCTTGGGTTAGCTGCCTGATCGAGGCGAGGCAATTCTGAAATTCACCTATGTTTCAAAAGCTTAGGAAATTGTGGCATTTCTTTGACCTGTTCTGCACGCAACCTGCACGATAGCGACCGCTGAACTGCACTCGGGAACGCCAAGTTGATTACAGGCACGCACATCACCGCCGGGCTCGCTTCTGTCCCCTCGCGTCCCGGCGGTTTGCACCTCCTCTCACCTTCCCGCATAACTGGAGTAGTCCCGCTCTTGGGGCACCGCTTGAAGGACGAAAGAGTTACGCGCATGAGCACGCAGACAATTTTGGTTGTGGATGACGATCCGCAAATCCGCGATGTCCTGTCGATGGCGTTGGAACGGGCCGGATTCGAAGCAGTTTTGGCGCGCGATGGTGCCGAAGGGCTGAGCCAGGCCAAGGCGATCAATCCATCGCTGGCCGTTCTGGATATCGGCCTGCCCGAGATGGATGGGCTGGAGCTGTGCAAGGCCATTCGCAAAGACAGCGATTTGCCGATCCTGTTTCTGACCGCGCGCGACGATGAGGTTGACCGCATCCTTGGGCTGGAGCTTGGGGGCGACGACTATGTCACCAACCCGTTTAGTCCGCGCGAATTGGTGGCGCGGGTACGGGCGATTTTGAAACGCTCGGGTGGGTCTGTGTCCGACGCTGCGGTGCTGCCAGAGGCGGCGCTGAAGATCGGACGCCTGACGTTGATGCCGGACAGCCATGTCTGCAAGGTGGACGATGCGCATGTCACGCTGACTTCGACCGAATTGACCATTCTTTCAAAACTGATGTCGCGCCCGACCCAGGTGTTCAGCCGTCCTGCTTTGGTGGACGCAATCTGGGGGCCGGGCATGGTTGTCAGCGACCGAACGCTGGACAGCCATTTGCGCAACCTGCGTTCGAAACTGGCGGATGCCGGTTGCACCGATGCGATTGAAACACTGCACGGCGTTGGTTTGCGGATGGGACCATGTCTAGGTTCGTAGAGCCAAAGTGGCGCCCGCCGTTGATGCTGGTGCTGGGCGGGTCTTTGATGGCCATCCTGGTTTTGCCGGTCTATGCCGCTTTGCTGGCCGATATTCTGACACCTTTGACCGGACGCCGGAACGCGGTGTTTATTGTTGCGGCGGGGTCGTTCTTTGCCACGCTTGTGCTTGGTCTGTTGTTGTGGCGGTTGATCCTGTCGCCGGTGCAGGCGCTTGCCGCGCAGGCTCAGTCCATTCGGGGCGGCGGTATGCCCGAGGGTCTGGATCACTACGGCACGCCCGAGATCGGCGAATTGGCGCAAGACGTTCTGGACATGGCGGATGTGTTGCAATCGCGTGAGATGGCGGTGCGCAGCTATACCGACCACGTCACCCACGAATTGAAGACGCCGTTGACCGCCATTCGTGGCGCGGCCGAATTGTTGGACGGCGAAGTTCTGACGCCCGAGACCAATAAGCTGGTTCAGACCATTGCCGAGGCGGAAAAGCGCGCGGTCAAACTGTTGGGCGCGGCGCGCCAGATTGCGGCGGCGCGGATGCCCGAACACCAAGGCACCACCACGCTGGATGCATGCCGGGCCAATGTCGAAGCGCGGCTTGGCGCCACGCGGCTGGAGGTTGAGAACGGCACGGTTGAATTGCCCTTGGCGCGGTCTGGCATGGATGTGGTTCTGGGCCATATTGCCGAGAATGCCGAACAGGCGGGCGCGAAGACGCTTTTGTTTGATGCGGGCCGCAACAGCGATGGCCCCTGGTTGCGCATCCGGGACGACGGGCCGGGGATCTCAAGCGGGAACCAATCGCAGGTGTTCGAGCCCTTTTTTACCACCCGGCGCGACACTGGCGGCACTGGCATGGGGCTGGCAATTGTCCAGACGTTGCTTTTGGCGCATGGCGCGCGGATCACGCTGGATGATCCGGGCGATGCGGGCGGAACCTGTTTCTTTGTTCAGTTCTAGGGGGTGTCTTTGCCAGCGCCCGGACCGGCCCATAGCGAATTGCTTTAGGCCGCATGCGCCCCGTCTGACAGGGTTTTGACGAAGGCCAGAACCTGTGCGGGCGATTTGCCTTGACCGATCAGATCGACAATGGCCGAGCCCACGACCGCGCCGTCTGCGACGCCGGCGATTTTCTGGCTGGCTTCGGGGGTTTTGATGCCGAAGCCCACGATCACCGGCAGATCGGTGGCGGATTTGATGCGCGCAACTTCGGGGCCCACATCGGTGGCAACCGCATTGGCCGCACCCGTGATCCCGGTGATCGAAACGTAATAGACAAAGCCCGAGGTGTTTTGCAGCACTTTGGGCAGGCGTTTTTCATCTGTGGTCGGTGTGGCCAGACGGATGAAGTTAAGACCAGCGGCCTGCGCGGGGCGGCAAAGTTCATCGTCTTCTTCTGGGGGCAGATCGACGACGATCAGCCCGTCGATGCCTGCCGCTTTTGCGTCATTAAGGAACCGGTCAACGCCGTGGCTGAAGATTGGGTTGTAGTACCCCATCAGGACAATCGGCGTTGTGTCATCGGTTTCACGAAAGCGGCGCGCCAGTTCAAGCGTTTTCACCAGGGTCTGGCCCTGGGCCAGTGCGCGCTGACCGGCCAGTTGGATGGTCGCGCCGTCGGCCATCGGGTCGGTAAAGGGCAGGCCCAGTTCGATCACATCGACGCCTGCGCCGGGCAGACCCTTGACGATTTCAAGCGAGGTCTCGTAATCCGGATCGCCGGCCATCACATAGGCGACAAAGGCTTTCTTGCCGTTGGCTTTGAGGCTGGCGAATTTGGCGTCGATCCGGGTCATTTTGGTTCTCATTTCGATCATCGGTGATCGCTGTGCTTTGCCTGATTGCTGCGTCGGTTGCAATCTTTTGCAGTCTATCTTGGACGCATCGAACCGGTGGAGGTGGCGTGGGGCGCTGCAGCTTGCGCTTGGATAAGTATTTTCGGGTCATTGGAGGCAGGTGCTTGCGCGCATCCCACGTGGGGGTTAGAGCCTCGTCGGTCAGAAGAAAGAGGCTTTCATGGGGTTCAAGACTGGTATCGTCGGGCTTCCGAATGTCGGCAAGTCGACGCTTTTCAATGCGCTGACGCGGACGGCAGCGGCGCAGGCGGCGAATTTTCCGTTCTGCACAATCGAGCCCAATGTGGGCGAGGTGTCGGTGCCGGATGCGCGGCTGACGAAGCTGGCCGAGATTGCGCAGTCGAAAGAGGTTATTCCGGCGCGGATGACATTTGTTGATATCGCCGGGCTGGTCAAAGGCGCGTCACAGGGCGAGGGGCTGGGGAACCAGTTTCTGGCCAATATCCGCGAGGTTGACGCGATTGCCCATGTGCTGCGCTGTTTTGAAGACGGTGATGTCACCCATGTGGAAGGCCGGGTTGACCCTGTGGCCGATGCGGAAACGATCGAGACCGAATTGATGCTGGCCGATCTGGAAAGCATCGAAAAACGGATGCAGAACCTTGTGCGCAAGATACGCGGTGGCGACAAAGAGGCGCTGGAGCAGGAACGCTTGTTGAAAGCGGCGCAAGCGGCGTTGGAAAACGGCAAACCCGCGCGCACGGTTGACGTCGCGGACGAGGATGCCAAGACCTGGGGCATGTTGCAGCTTTTGACGGCAAAGCCGGTTTTGTATGTCTGCAATGTTGCCGAAGACGAAGCGGGCGAGGGCAATGCGCATTCGGCCCGTGTGGCCGAGATGGCGTCGGCGGAAGGCGCGGCTGCGGTCGTGATTTCAGCCAAGATCGAAGAAGAGATCAGCCAGCTGGAGCCTGACGAAGCCGAGATGTTTCTGGACGAGTTGGGGCTGAAAGAAGCCGGTTTGGACCGGATGATCCGGGCGGGGTATGATCTGTTGGCGTTGCAGACCTATTTTACCGCCGGGCCGAAGGAGGCGCGGGCCTGGACGATAAAGCGCGGCACGCTTGCACCGCAGGCGGCGGGTGTGATCCACGGCGATTTCGAGAAACGTTTCATCCGGGCTGAAACCATCGCCTATGACGATTATGTGGCGTTGGGCGGCGAAGCGGGCGCGCGGGATGGCGGCAAGCTGCGCGCGGAAGGCAAAAGCTATGAGGTGAAGGACGGAGATGTCCTTCACTTCCTGCATTCGGGCTAGGCGGGCGCGCGTTTGGTCAGGCCAAGCCGGCGGCGCACCGCGTCGGGGCCTATCACCTTGGCGCCCATGTTTTCGATGATGGTGACCGCGCGTTCGACCAGTTGCGCGTTGGTGGCCAGCACGCCTTTTTCCAGAAACAGATTGTCTTCCAGCCCAACACGCACATTGCCACCGGCCAGCACGGCAGCGGCGACGTAAGGCATCTGGTCGCGGCCCAGGCTGAAGGCGGACCAGTCCCAATCGTCAGGCACCGCGTTGACCATGGCTATCAGCGTATTGAGGTCGTTGGGCGCACCCCACGGCACACCCATGCAAAGTTGCACAAGGGCAGGTGAGGCAAGCGTGCCTTCCTTGACCAGTTCTTTGGCGAACCAGAGATGGCCGGTGTCAAAAGCCTCGATTTCCGGTTTGACGCCAAGCTTGGTCATCATCGTGCCCATCGCGCGCAGCATGCCCGGCGTGTTGGTCATCACATAATCCGCTTCGGCGAAGTTCATCGTGCCGCAGTCAAGCGTACAAATTTCAGGCATGCAGTCGCGGATATGGGCCATGCGGTCAGCCGCGCTTGCCATATCGGTGCCGGTTTCATTCAGGGGCAAGGGGGCTTCGGTCGGGCCAAAAACCATGTCGCCGCCCATACCTGCGGTGAGGTTCAGAACAACATCGACGTCTGCCGCGCGGATGCGGTCGGTCACCTCGCGGTAGTATTCCAGTTTGCGCGACGGTGCGCCGGTGTCAGGGTCGCGGACATGGCAATGGACAACAGCGGCCCCGGCCCTGGCGGCGTCAATTGCGCTGTCGGCAATGTCTTTTGGCGAGCGCGGCACATGCGGCGAACGGTCCTGTGTGCTGCCCGAGCCAGTGACAGCGCAGGTGATGAAAACGTCGCGGTTCATGGTAAGTGGCATGGGTTACTTCCCTTTCCAGACAGGATCGCGTTTTTCGGCGAAGGCCCGTGCGCCTTCCCGTTGGTCTTCAGACCGATATAGTTTTTCGACCGTCGGGAACTGGCTTTTGGTGATGCGGTTCATGGCGTCCTGAAATTTCATGTCTTCTGCTTCGCGCACGACCTCCTTGATCGCGGCATAGACAAGCGGTGGCCCGGACGCGACGAGGTCGGCAAGTTTGCGCGCTTCGTCCATAAGCGTGTCGGCCGGATAGACATGGTTGATCAGGCCCCAGCGGGCGGCTTCTTGGGCATCGAGCCACCGTCCGGTCAGCAGCATTTCCATGGCGATATGATAGGGGATGCGTTTTGGCAATTTGCAACTGGCCGCATCGGCAACGGTGCCTGACCGGATTTCGGGCAAAGCAAAACTGGCGTGATCGGCGGCAAGGATGATGTCGGCAGAGAGCGCCAGTTCCAGCCCGCCGCCGCAGCAGATGCCGTTGACGGCGGCAATAACGGGTTTGTTCAAACCGCGCAGTTCCTGCAATCCGCCAAAGCCACCAACGCCATAATCGCCATCAACCGCATCGCCTTCGGCGGCGGCTTTCAGATCCCAGCCGGGGCAGAAGAACTTTGCGCCTGCGCCGGTTACAATGGCGACGCGCAATTCCGGATCGTCGCGAAAATCGGTGAAGATGTCGCCCATGATGCGGCTGGTCGCCAGGTCGATGGCATTGGCTTTGGGGCGGTCAAGCGTGACCTCAAGCACATGACCACGGCGGTCGGTTTTGAGGGGGCTGTCGGTCATGTCGGGTCTCCGGTCCGGATCAGGGCGTCGGCGGCTATGGCCGTTGCAGGGGTGCAGATCAGGGGGTTGATTTCAACCTCTTGCGGCAGGGTTTGGGTGACGAAGTCCTGCAAAGCCATGACGGCGTCAAGGATGGCGTCGATATTGGCGGCGGGCTGTCCGCGATATCCGGCAAGCATTGGTGCGATGCGCAGCGTTTGCAGCGCGCGGTGTACGTCAGCCCGCCCGGCAGGGACAAGCAGCGCTGTTTTGTCGTCGAAAAGTTCGGTCAATGTGCCGCCTGCGGCCAGTGTCAGGACATAGCCGTGAGCGGGGTCGGCTGTGACGCCGACAAGAAGTTCGGCGACGGTATCGGGCACCATGGTTTCGACCAGAAAGCCATCGGCGGGCATGGCGCGCGCGGCCTGTGCCACGGCGTCGGGCGTGCCAAGGTTCAGAGCAATGCCGCCTGCGTCGGTTTTGTGCGCCAGACCCAACGCTTTGAGCGCAACGGGGAACCCGATGGCTGTCGCGGCCTTGGCGGCGGTTTCAGGGCAAGCGGCGGTATCAGCGCGGGGCACGGCAAGGCCGGCTTTGGCCAAATGCGCTTTGGCGTCTGCTTCGCCCAGCACGCGCCCGGTTGCTGGCGCAGGCGGCAAGGTCAGCGGGTCGGGGGGCGGACGGTTTTGGCCCAGTTGGGCGGCAATCTTGATAGCGGTCAGCGCGTCGTCAATCCCGGTGAATGGCACAATCCCGTCGTCGATCAACCGCGTTGCAATGGCTTCGGGCATTGTTTCGGGCAATGTCGCCAGGATCGCCATGGGGCGACCGGTGGCGGTACGGGTGGCTTTGACAGCTGCAATGACCGGGTCCCACGCGCGGGCATCGCAGCGGTCGGCACGGGGGAAATCGGCGACCACACAGCCCAGCGCAAGATCGGCTTGCATCATAGCGGTGTAACAGGCTGTCATCGCTGCAAGGTCTTCCCAGATATAGGTGTGATAATCCAGCGGGTTGGCCAGCGCGACTTTGGGGCCAAGGACGCGGCGCAGGGCGTTGGTCTGTGCGGCGTCCAAGGCTGGAAAGACCACGCCCATGCCCACGGCACTGTCGGCCATCAAGCTGGCTTCACCGCCCGAGCAGGACAAGGACACAATGCGGTTTGACGCCAAGGGGCCGGTGACATGCAGCAACTTCAGGGTTTCAAGAAAGGCGGGCAGGGAACGTACCTCGCCCATGCCAAGCCGGTCGAACAACGCGCTTGCGCCCGTATCGCTGCCCGCGAGCGAGGCTGTGTGGGACACGGTTGCCGTTTGCGCCTGATCAGAGCGCCCGATTTTAAGCGCAACGATGGGTTTTCCGGCCGCGCGGGCCTGGTCGCCAAGTGCTTCGAAGGCGCGCAGATCGTCGATGCCTTCGATATAAAGCCCAAGTGCGGTGACCCGGTTGTCTTGCAGAAGCGCACAGCCGATGTCGCTGATGCCGGTTTGGGCCTGATTGCCGACCGTCACAACATAAGACAATGGGATGCCTTTTGCCTGCATGGTCAGGTTGATGGCGATGTTGGACGATTGCATCACCAGTGCGACGCCCGTGTCAGACCGGACCCCGCCGTGCTGATCTGGCCAAAGTGCGATGCCGTCGAGATAGTTCAGAAGACCATAACAGTTGGGGCCAAGGACGGTCATGTCGCCCGCCGCGTCCAAAAGCGCCTTTTGCAGCGAGGCACCGTTCTTGGTTTCGGCCTCGGCTTCGCGAAAGCCGGAGGCGAAACAGATCGCGCCCCCGGCCCCACGGGTGGCAAGGGCGCGCACCACGTCTATTGTGGCGGTGCGGTTAACGCCGACAAACGCTGCATCCGGGGCCTGCGGCAGGGCGTCGATATCGGGAAATGTCGCCAGCCCGGCCATGTTGCGGCGTTTGGGGTGTACGGGCCAGATGTCACCCTGAAACCCGATCTTCTGGCATTGTGCGATGACATTCGCGCACCAGATTCCGCCGCCGATCACGGCAACTGATTTTGGGCGCAGTAGGCGATTTAGCCCGGTCATCAGGCCCCCAGAGGGCGCAAAAGATCGCGGCTGATAATGTGGCGCTGGATCTCGGATGTGCCGTCCCAAATGCGTTCGACCCGTGCGTCGCGCCAGAACCGCTCGATGGGAAAATCGTCCATCAGCCCCATGCCGCCAAAAATCTGCAGCGTGGTGTCGGTGACGCGGGCCAGCATTTCTGATGCGTAAAGCTTGGCGCTGGCAATCTCGCGGTTCGCAGGCAGGCCCTGATCCAGCCGCCAGGCCGCGGCCAGTGTCAGCCAGTCGGCGGCGTCTATTTCGGTGATCATATCCGCGATTTGAAAGCTGACGCCCTGAAACTTGCCAATGGGCTGGCCGAATTGTTCACGTTCGGCCGCATAGGCAAGCGCATAGTCAAAACAGCGTCGCGCGCGGCCGACGCAGAACGCCGCGACCGTGATGCGCGTGGCGTAAAGCCAGGTGTTCATCACGTCGAACCCGCCGTCCACATCGCCCAGGACCTGTGCGTCGGGCAGGCGGCAATTGTCGAAATCCAGGATGCAATTCCTGTAACCCTTGTGGCTGACCGAGGCATAGCCGTCGCGCACGTCAAACCCCGGCGTGCCGCGATCGACCAGAAATGTGGTGATGCGCTTTTTCGGCCCGCGCGGTGTGTCATCGACGCCGGTTGCGACAAAGACGATGAAGAAATCTGCATGATCTGCGCCCGAGATGAAGTGTTTTGACCCGTTCAGTACCCAGTCGCCGCCATCGCGGGTGGCTGTGCATTTCATGCCGCGCACGTCCGAGCCTGCTTGCGGTTCGGTCATAGCAAGCGCATCCATCCGGTCGCCCCGGACGGCAGGCAGCAGATATTTCTCGCGTTGGTCACCGGTGCAGGCCATCAGGATGTTCTGGGGGCGGCCAAAGAAGTGCGTCAGCGCCATCGAGCCGCGCCCAAGTTCGCGTTCGACCAAAGTAAAGTCGAGATGAGACAGGCCTGCGCCGCCGACGTCTTGGGGGAAATTGCAGGCATAGAACCCCAGGTCGATGCATTTTTGTTTGATGGTCTGGCCCAGTTCATGCGGCACTTTGCCGGTGCGTTCGACTTGCGCCTCGTGGGGATAGATCTCGTTTTCGACGAAGCTGCGGACCGTTTTGACGATCATGTCCTGTTCGTCGGTCAGACCGAATTGCATGGGGTCTCCTTTGGGGCGTCTTGTCTGTTATTGCTAGCGGCTGCGGCAGTGTCGGTCTTGCCAAAACCGACCGAAACGCGCTTTGTCGCGCCGTCAGGTCACAGCGCTGCAAAGGTAGAACGAAGTTTGGCAGCCCATCGACCGTTTTCCAGCGTGATGATCCACAGGGACGGGAATGTGGTGAGAAGACTGCCGTTGGTGTCATAGCGGTTCACTGTCACCGTCAGATGGACTTTTGCGGGCGCCGATTGGATGATCTGAATATCGCTAAAGGTGGAATGTGACCACATGTCGCCCGCGCGGTCGCGAAAGTCGCTGAAATAGCTGTCGGGCGTGTCCCAGGTTTGCAGGTTTGCGCCGGACAGCCGCACATGCGGGAAATGAAGCGTGCGGGCAAGCGCGGCTTCGTCGCGGGCATTCAGCGCGTCGATATGGGCCCGCATGACCGCGCGCGCGGCGTTGGCTGGGGCGGTCATGGGGCGCCTCTGTCCAGCCATTGGGCGACAATGTCCGAATGTTCGCCGAGGCGCGGGGCGGGCAGAGTTGGGCGATATGCGGGCGCGTGGCCAATGCGGAACGGCAGGGTCGGAACCTGCACGCCGTCGTCCAGCGTTTGCACAAAGCCCCGGGTTTGCACCTGTTCGGACGCCAGGGCTTCGGGCAGACTGCGCAGCCGCGCGGCGGGGACGCCTGCGGTTTGCAGGATGGGTTCCCAGTCTTGGGCGGTTTTCTCGGCCAGTTTGGTCTCGATCTGTCGGGCCAGTTCGGTTGCGTGGGTTTTGCGGGCCGCGCGCGTGGCAAAGCGCGGATCGTCCAGCCAATCGGTACGCCCCAGCGCGCGGGCAAGACTGGTGAAATGGGCGGGTTCATTCACCCCAAGCGAGACGACGCCGTCCTTGCACGGGAAACTGCCCGCGCCGGGCGACCGGCTGTTGGCCAGATTGCCGCGCCGTTCGGGCACATTGCCGGTTTTGAGGTGGTCGGTGACGGTCGAGCTCATCAGTGTCAGCCCGGTTTCCAGCATCGAGACGTCGATAAACGTGCCTTTGCCCGATTGCGCGCGGTCGTAGAGCGCGGCCGAGACGGCGAAACCGGCGGCAAGTGCTGTGCCATAGTCCAGAACCGGGGCGCCGGTGCGGATGGGGCCGCTTTCCTGTGTGCCGGTGGCGTCCATCAGGCCGCAGGACGCCTGAATGTTCACGTCATAGGCGGCGGTGTTTTCCTGCGGGCCGCCGCGCCCGTAACCGGTCATTGCGCAATGGATCAGATGCGGGTGGCGGGCGGCCAATGTGTTATCGTCCAGCCCAAGACGTGTCATCGTGGCGGGCACATGGTTTTCCACCAGTACATCGGCGCGCGCCAGCAACCGGTGAAATTGATCAAGATCGTCGGCGTTCGAAAGATCAAGTGCGACGGATTTTTTGCCCGCGCCCTGCGTCAGGTAAGACGTGCTCATCGCGCGCGCTGCGCTGTCAGGGTCCGTGCCGCCCCGGTGGCGGATCGCGTCGCCTTTTTCGGGCGATTCCACCTTGATCACATCGGCGCCCAGAAGGCCCAGGTAATAGGCGCACGCAGGGCCGGCCAAAACATGGGTGAAGTCCACGACCAACAGGCCTTTGAACGGGTGTGTTGTCGACATACGCAGGTTGCCCCAATCTTTAGATCGGCGCGAGTGAAGGGGATTTGACGGGCCAGCGCAAGCCAGAGGCGCATGCCTAAAAACTTAGCGCGCGGCAAGTTCGCTATTTACAAATGCCAACCGAGGCGGTTCTCTCATTCCACTCTAGGGAGGAATAATATGAAACTGACAACAAAAGTTTCTGCTGCGCTGGCCGCGACCACGATGTTGGCAGGTACGGCTGCTTTGGCAGACTATCCAGAAAAACCCATCAAGATCATGGTCGGCTTCTCGGCCGGTGGTGGCACGGACACGACGGCACGCGGGTTTGCTTCTTACATGCACGAAGCCCCGTCGATGAACGGATTGCCCGCATTTATCGTCAACCTGCCGGGTGCGTCCGGTCAGAAAGCGGCATCCGCTGTTCTGGACGAAGAGCGCGACGGTCACACGTTGTACATGATCAACATCGGCACGTTCATTGCCGGCGAGCTGGCCAAGGGCGACGAGCGCCCCTACCACATCCCGGACGATTTCGTGAACCTGGGCTGCGCGTCGCAGCTGGTGACATCGCTTCAGGTGCATTCGTCCAACCCGGCGACAACTATGCAGGAATTCATCGACAACGCAAAAGCGTCGGGCGATGAAATTACATGGGGCACGTCGGGTGCGGCAACCATGCACGCAACCATCGGCCATGTGTTCTTTGACAGCCAGGGCATCAAGCACAAGAAAGTGCCATTCCAGGGTGGCTCGAAAGCCCGTGCGGCGCTTGTTTCGCAATCGGTTGACGCCGTCTTTGGTGGTGTGAACACCATCCCCGGCTTTGAAGCTGACATTCGTGCATTGGCCACCGCTGGTGCCGAGCGTGACCCGATGGCGCCTGATCTGCCGACCTTCGTTGAACAAGGCGCACCTGGCGTCGAGTTCACAGGCTTGATGTGTCTGTTTGCTGCCAATGGCGTGCCGGACGAAGTCAAAGAAGATGTCGGTGCAGCGATCGAAGCCATCGCCAGCATCGAAGGCTATCAGCGTTACATGCGCGGCAACGACCTGGCGGCGTTCTATACCAGCGGTGCAGACGCAACAGCAGCACAGGACGTGATGTTTGACGTCATGGGTCCTGTGGTCGCTGAAATCATCGCCAACCAGTAAGGTTGCGACTGAAGATCGGGGCAAGCCCAATCGGGCTTGCCCTTTTTGCGTTCAAGGGATCGCAAGACAGGGAGGGGCGCATGGACAGTCATAACTATAAGACAAAGGTGGAATACGGGGTCGCGGCAGTCGTGACCTTGATTGGCGTTTTCTTTATTTTCCAGGCCTTTACCATTTCAACCTCACGCGAGGCTGTCGGACCACGCACGCTGCCTTTGATCCTGGCGGTCTCTTTGATGATTGGCGGTATCTGGCTGGCCTATCGCGCATTTACGGGTCGCACAGGCGATTTGAAAGAAGGCTATGGGTTTCGTGAAAGCGACGTAAAACGCATCTTTTTGGTGGTCGCCTGCGGCGCGTTGTTTGTTTTTCTTTTTTGGGGCTTTGGCTATTTCACCGCGCTTATTTTCACCTTTGTCGCGATGCAATTCACGTTTGGCGTGCGCAACTGGCCGGTGATGATCCTTGGCGCAGTGGTGCTGGCTATCGCGTTTCAGGCGCTTTTCATGGGCGTGATGCTGTTGAACGATCCGAAAGGGGCGATTGTTGATCTGCGCCCTTACACCAACTGGATCACGGGGGCTCAATAAATGATGCAGAACCAATGCGCCGGGCTTCAAGAGTGGTTTGACACGCTGGGATTTCTGTCGATTTTCTTCGATATTTCATGTGGTTTCGTCATTCTGTTCAACGACCCGTTCGCGCTTTTGTTTGTGGTTCTTGCCGCGTTTGTCGGCATCATCTTCGGCGCCTTGCCCGGTCTGACGGCTGCGGCTGCGATTGCGATGATGTTGCCCATTCTGATTGCCTATAACGACGAAATTGGTGGTCTGGCGGGCCTGGCGTTCTTGTACGTCATCGGCAAATCCGGGCGATATGGCGGGTCTATCGCGGCGATTTTGTTCAACACGCCAGGTACCGCGGCCTCGGCGGCGACGATGCAAGACGGCTATCCGATGACCCAAAAGGGACAAGCGGGCAAAGCCTTGAAAACGGCGACGGTGTCATCAGCCTATGGCGACTATTTCGGCGAGATCATTCTGATTTTCGGCGCCGTCACGATTGCAGCTTTTACCCGTCAATTCGGCCCGCCCGAGAATTTTGCGATCTATCTGATGGCCTTTGTCGTCATTGGGTCGGTCGTGTCGGACAGCATCATCAAAGGCATTCTGTCGACGCTTTTCGGTGCCATGGTCGGCCTGATCGGCGAAGACATCATCACCGGTCAGTTCAAGATGACCATGGGGATCGACGAACTGGAATCGGGCATGGCGCTGGTGCCCTTGCTGATCGGCGTTTTCGTTATTTCAGAAGTGATTATTCAGGCCGAAAAGGCCGCCAAAGTGAACATGATCGATCTGGCCCCGGACAAAGTGGATGACCCACAGGCGCATTATTTCACATGGGCCGAATTCAAACGCTGTATTCCGCTGATGTTCCGGTCTTCGATCTATGGATCGCTGATCGGGATGATGCCGGGGCTTGGGTCGTCGGTCGCCTGTTTCGTGGCTTACGGCGAAGAAAAGCGGCGCGCGAAGAACAAGCATGAATGGGGCACGGGCGTGGTCGAAGGCATTGCCGCGCCTGAAAGTGCGAACAACGCTGTGTCCGGCCCGTCAATGATCCCGCTTTTGACGCTGGGCATCCCGGGGTCGACCATTGCGGCGGTTTTGATTGGCATGTTCCTGGTCAACGGTCTGCAACCAGGGCCGACGATTTTTGCGGACGAACCACCCCTGTTCATGGGCGGGCAGTTGATCAGCCCGCGCGAGTTTATCTTTGGCATCTTTGCCGCCGGTCTGATTGGCATCGCGGCCTATGCCCTGATCGGCTATTTCGCGGCGCCCTTGGTGGGGCGGGCGATCGCGCTTTTGCCGACGCAATACCTGTACCCGTTCATCTTTATGACCGCGCTTGCGGCAAGTTATTCGTCGCGCGCGTCGATCTGGGACGTAGGCTTTGCGCTTTTGTTCGGGGTCATCGGCTATGCAATGCGGCGCACGAATTTTTCGGCCGCCGCTTTCATTATCGCCTTTGTGCTGACGTCCAGCATGGAAGAAGCGTTCAGGCAATCGATGATCATCTCAGACAAAGGGTTCTTTGTATTCACCAGCTTCGAATATCAGGGCAAGTTTTCCTATGCGCCGATCTTCCTGATCATCGGGGCGGCTGTGGTGATCTTCCGCGCTTGGTCATCCTATCGCGCCAAGAAAGAAGCCGAGGCCTGAGCCCGCCCCATGGATCTTCGATACATTCCCATCTTTGCATTCGGGTTTGTCGGAGGTCTGATCGCCTATCTGCTGGGCGCGCCCATGCCATTTATGATGGGCGGCATTTTCGCGACGGCGTCTTTCGTCTTGTGGTACGAACGCGGCGCAGCGCGGTTGCCCAAACTATCGCGCTGGGTGCGGCTGGTGTCGATGTCTATGATCGGCACAATGATCGGGTCCAGCTTTTCGCCGGACCTGTTGCAAATCCTGCCGCAGTTTTGGCTGTCTGCCCTTGCATTGGTGCCGTTCATTCTGCTGGCCCATGCCGGCAGCTATGCGATTATGCGGGGGCTGGGGCGGTATTCGCGGCTGGATGCCTATTTTGCATCGCTGCCAGGCGGCATTATCGACAGCGCCGCTTTGGCCGAAGAAGCAGGTGCCGATCTGCGGGTTGTGACAACGCAGCATTTCATCCGGATCATCATTGTCGTTGCAACGGTGCCGTTTCTGTTTCAGATCGTGCAGGGCGAAGCGGTGGGGTCTGCGGCCGGCCTGACGTTTGCGGCCGCTGATTATGACCTGACCGACATCGCCTTGATCGTTGCGATTGCGATGGTCGGGTTGGTGGTAGGGCGCGCTGCGCGCTTGCCGGTTTCGCATATGCTGGGCCCGCTGCTGTTAGCGCTTGGCCTGTCTGTCACAGGCGTCGTTGATTTGAATGTGCCGGAATGGCTGACCCACCTGGCGCAGTTTCTTGTCGGCACCGCTTTGGGCGCGCAGTTTTCGGGCGTGTCGCGCCGGTTGTTGGCGCGCGGACTGGGCATTGGGTTGATCGTAGGGGTCTATATGCTGACCCTTGGCGCCAGTATTGCGCTTTTGCTGGTGCCGCATGTGCCGGCCAGTTTCCCGCCCTTGTTCATCAGTTTTGCAGCGGGTGGGCTGGCCGAAATGAGCCTGATTGCCTTGTCGCTCAACTTTAACCCGGTTGTCGTGGCGCTGCACCACCTGCTGCGCATTCTGATG